>ONHQ01000003.1 GCA_900317685.1 uncultured Prevotella sp. | reverse complement strand
TTTTGTTCATAGCTATCTGGCTGTGGACCGAATCATCACGTCCATGAAAGTAAGATTCGTTTCTATACAAGAAACTTAACTTATCCCGAACTCAGGTTACCAGGTAAAGTCACGCTGCAACTCCTTCTCATTCGTCTGAGGGTTGTAGTCATACTGCGTACCCGTGCCCGAGATCGCCGTATTGTTGTATTGCACGAACTCGATGTCTGTCGAATAGTCGATGCTGTCGACAACCACACCTTGCTCATTGAGCTCGTAAGCTCTCATGCTTCCGCGCCACTGTCCATTGAGTGTCTGCGCCATAGCCACGAAGAAGTCCTGATTGTTGACATCATCGTCGCCTGGCCGATGGTTGTAGTCATTGCCCCATGTCCAGTCATCGTACCAGTAATCCGGATCATCATCACAACTTGTGAAGAGCATTGGCATGGCAGCTATCACCGCCACAGCCATCATTATCTTAAACGCTTTCATATCTCAGTTTTTTAATCCACCTTATTTTATCAGCCTTATTCTACCTTTCCGAAATGTCTCACCGGTTTCGACGTGCTGTCTACCAGAGCACGCGTTTCGGTAACATTCTTTTTTGCATAGCCACCATAGTAATCATCGTAATAGTCGTCCCAATCGGTATAGCTATTCCAGTTGGGTGAGGCCACCTGCTGAAGTCTGAAGTTGACAGTCTGGTTATCATAGTAGATAGTGCCCTCGAAATAACCGTTGTAGAGTCTGTAGTCACGGATTTGCCGTGACGTTCTTTCCTCTACGAAGTACACGTTGATGACGCCGTTGGCCACCGTCCACTGAATGTGATTAGCCACCTTGTTATTGCGCCATGGAGAGCGCTGGTAATAGTCGATCCAATACCCGGTTCCTGAAGAATAGGAATATGGATCCTGCAAGAAGCAGATCTCCGAGGATATGACTTGATAGTACTGGTCTTGGTATTCTGTTCTCAATTTCATTTTACCTTGCCACGTTCCTTCAAGCGTCATGGCGATATCGCTGTCGTCGTCGCAGGAGACCAGCGTGGTAGCGGTCAGCGCGAGGAGTAGCATAGAGATTATAGACATTAACTTTTTCATTGCCTTTTCATTTTTATGTTATTGATGCCGCAAAGTTAACGCATTTCCATTAAACGGCAACGGGAAATCGGATATTTGTGAGAGGGATTTCCCTACAGTGTGAAGAGAAATCCGCTATTAATTAATCAAAAATAACCGGTAAAAGATGGGCTATCTCCATTCTTTTTTGTACTTTTGCCTTGCATTGTCTCAGAAAGGGAGGATGCAAAAACATAAGATTGTAAAACATAACAAAGATAAAGCCAAGAATAGAAAACAATGAGAACCGTTTACGAATTCAGTGTGAAAGACAGAAAGGGTAACGAAGTGTCCCTGCGCGAATATGCCAACGAGGTACTGCTCATCGTCAACACAGCCACCAAGTGTGGTTTCACCCCTCAGTATGAGGAACTGGAGAAACTCTATGAGAAATACCATGCCCAGGGCTTCGAGATCCTCGACTTCCCCTGCAACCAGTTTGGCCAGCAGGCACCGGGCACCGACGAGAGCATCCACTCTTTCTGCAAGCTCACCTACGGCACCGAGTTCCCACAATTCAAGAAGATCAAGGTCAACGGCGACGACGCGGACCCGCTCTATAAGTTCCTCAAGACACAGAAGGGCTTCGCCGGCTGGGACGAGACACATCCTATCTACCCCATCCTCGACAAGATGCTCTCCGAGGCTGATCCTAACTATAAGGAGAACCCCGACATCAAGTGGAACTTCACCAAGTTCCTCGTCAACAAGAAGGGACAGGTGGTGAAGCGCTATGAGCCCACTGAGAAGATTGACAACATCGCCAAGGACATCGAGGCGCTGTTATAATCCCCAACCCTTAAAGAAAAGGAGAACAACATGAAGACAAAATGCTTAATCATCGGCAGTGGTCCAGCCGGATACACAGCAGCCATCTACGCCGGACGCGCCAATCTCAATCCGACGCTCTACACGGGTCTGCAGATGGGCGGTCAGCTCACACAGACCACCGACATCGAGAACTTCCCCGGATTCCCCGACGGCATCGATGCCAACGAGATGATGGAGAACTTCCGCAAGCAGGCAGCGCGCTTCGATGCTGACATCCGCGACGGTGTGATCACCGATGTGGACTTCAGCCAAAAGCCTTACGTGGCTACCACCGACCGTGGTGAGAAGATCGAGGCCGACACGATCATCGTGGCTACGGGTGCTTCTGCCAAGTACCTCGGTCTCCCCGACGAGGAGAAATATCGTGGGCAGGGCGTCTCTGCCTGTGCCACCTGCGATGGTTTCTTCTACCGCAAGAAGGTTGTCGCTGTCGTCGGCGGCGGTGACACAGCCTGCGAGGAGGCCACCTATCTGGCCAATCTCTGCAGCAAGGTGTATATGATCGTGCGCAAACCTTACCTGCGCGCTTCCGAGATCATGAAAAAGCGTGTGGAGGACAATCCCAAGATAGAGATTCTCTACGAGACCAACACACTCGGACTCTATGGCGACAATGGTGTGGAGGGAGCTCATGTGGTCTATCGCAAAGGCGAGGCCGACGAGAAGAAATACGATCTGCCTATCGACGGCTTCTTCCTCGCCATCGGCCATAAGCCCAACACCGACATCTTCCGTGGCAAGCTCGACATGGACGAGGTTGGATATATCAAGACACAGGGCGACACGCCGCGCACCAACATCGAGGGCGTCTATGCCGCCGGTGACTGTGCCGATCCCACCTACCGTCAGGCTGTCGTAGCCGCCGGCTCAGGATGCAAGGCCGCATTGGAAGCTGAGCGCTATCTGCAAGGGAAATAAGCGAAAAACATCATATCACAACAACAATGCCATACTGCTGAAGCCAATAGACTTTAGCAGTATGGCATTTTGGGGGTAAAACTAACGCCTTTTCTTTCCGAAGAGGTCTGAATGAGTACCCGTTGATAACAATAACAAAGTTAGTTCTTCATTATTTTGTTTCCAAGTCATCAGCCAGTCGGAGTCAATATGAGCTTCCCATTCTCCATCATGATCACCATGTAATATATGCGGCTTATATTGTGCCGGAAGGCAACCGTTTTCTACCAATATTTCGATTGCGTTGCGAATCAAGCTGATATCATAGCCTCTTTTCTTACATAGTTTCAAAGCCTTATCGAACTGATGCGTTGTAAAGAGTTGATATTTCATTACTTCAAAACCGTATCAAACAATTCATCAACGGAGTTCCATTTTGTGACTCGGCCCGCCTTTACGTCCTCACATGCCAAGTCCATATCAGACTTTTTAGGTGTGACGACAGAAATACTACTAACACCACGAAGCATTTTGATTGCATTCTTGATCTTATTCAGCATTGCTGAATCGCTAACTGTAACTATCAATTTGGGCGAAGCCATTGTATTTGAAGAGGTACTCATAGCACTTACTTTTTTGCAAATATAACTCAATTTATTGATTCTGCCAAACAAACAAAGGAATTATTCTTCTATACCAATATTTTTTTAGATGTTCTTTTCAATCGGCAGCCTTTCGTTATGGCCAGTCGTGAAATCGTCTCAGCCTAATCGCCCTTACCACCAAAGGGTATCAAAGTTTCCCCTTTGAGTTTTTTTCATTTTTACTTGCTACTTTCCTACATTTCACTTATCTTTGCAATTGTTACTATATACCCAAAGATAAGTCCACTATGCGAACTCCAGTATTTCTGACATTGTTGCTCATCGGATCCCCCCTGACTACGACATTGGCACAGAATCGCCAAAATGGCAAAAAAGCCACTCCCCTGCGCATTCTTCCTGACAGCATTGCCAAAGGTGGAATGCTTACTGGCTCTGTCGACGTGGTGACCGAAAGCCATATGAACAAAGGCTTGGTCACCAACCCGCTCAATGCCCTTACTGGTCAGGCTGCCGGCGTGAACATCACGTCGGGTGAGAACCGCATGGCACAACTCAGCTCCGTGCGTGTGCGCGGCACCACGTCCATCACCGGCGGCAACGACCCGCTCGTGATCATCGACGGTGTCTATTCCGACCTCAGCGCACTGTCGTCGGTCTACCCCTCCGACATCGAGAGCTTCACCATCCTAAAGAACGCAGCCGAGACCGCACAATACGGTTCGCGTGGTGCCTCCGGCGTCATCGAGGTGAAAACCAAGAGAGGCAGCGGCACACAATTTCATATCTCCTACGACGGCAATCTCGGCTTCGAGTCGAAATACAAGACCATTGACATGCTCGACGGTCCCGGCTACGTCGCTACGGCCCAAGCGCTCGGTCTCTACTGCAAAAACGAGGGCAGCAACACCAATTTCCAGGATGCCATCACACGCACGGGCTACATCACTAACCACCATATCGCCTTCAGCGGAGGATCCAAGGAGTCGAGCTACCGCGCCTCGCTGAGCGCCATGGACCACAACACGATCATCCGCACCAACTCCTACCGCAACTACGCGGCCAAAGCCGACCTCACACAATGGGCCTTCGACGACCTGCTGAAGATCGACTTCGGCGTCTTCGGATCTTCACAGAAAAACCACGATCTCTTCAACCCTTGGGAGGTCTTCTACAGTGCGGCAGCCCAGAACCCTACCATCCCGGCTAACACCAACGCGGACGGTTCCGGCGACAAGAACAACACCGCAGAGCAGATTAACCATCCAATGGTGCTGCTGAAGAAGAAGAACGACACCAAGAGCCTCAACTTCGATGCTCATATCGACATGGACTTCAACCTCTTGGGGATGATCGGCGGCAAGAGCGACGACAACGAGCCTTCGCTCCACCTGCTCCTGCTCGGTGCCTACAGCTATAACTCTTTGGAGAACGCCACCTTCTGCCCTACCTGGATATGGGCACAGGGACAGGCTACACGCGGCGAGCGCAAGACCGAGTCGTGGCTGGGCAATGCACAACTGAAATTTGCCGACACGTGGGGCGCGCACCATCTCTCCGCCACACTGCTGACCGAATATCAGAAGAGCAACACCAGTGGATTTTGGACACTCGTCAAGGGCTTCACCACCAACGAACTTGGCTACGACAATCTCGGCGCGGCCTCCACAATTCCCTATGGCGGTACGGGCTCCGACGCCGACAGCCCTTCGCTGCTCTCGTTCATGGGTAGTCTGAGCTATACCCTCTTCGACCGCTACACACTCGGTGCCAGCCTGCGCGCCGACGGCAGCTCTATGTTTGCCAGCGGACACAAATGGGGTGCATTCCCCTCAGTGTCACTTTCCTGGGACCTGACCAAGGAACCCTTCTTCCGTACTCTCAGCCATCTCTTTGGCATCATGCGGCTGCGCACCGGATATGGACAGTCGGGAAACCTCGGCGGCATCTCGTCGTACTACTCACAAAACCTCGTCAGACCCATCGGCACCGTGTCGATCGACAACATGCCCACCACGACCATGGGACTCTTCCGCAACAGCAACCCCAATCTGAAATGGGAGACACGCTCGACATTCAATGTAGGCACCGACATCAGCCTGTGGCACAACCGCGTCGTGCTCACTGCCGAATACTACTATTCGCGCACCACCGACATGCTCTATCAGTACGATGTGCCCGTGCCGCCCTTCACCTTTGACAAGCTGCTCGCCAACCTCGGCAAGATGAGCAACCAAGGTGTGGAGTTCGGACTCGGCGTCACCGCCATCAGCCATAAGGACATGGAGCTGAACGTCAACCTCAACCTCTCGTTTCAAAAGAACAAGCTCATATCGCTCTCGGGCAACTACAACGGCTACCACCTGACGGCACCGGACATCACGGCCATCGGTTCACTCAGCGGTGCAGGATTCCATGGCGGTGAGAACAACATCGTCTATCAGATCGTAGGCCAGCCGGTCGGCGTCTTCTACCTGCCCCACTGCAAAGGACTGGTAAAAAACGAAAACGGATCCTATATGTACGACATTGAGGACCTCGACCACAACGGACGTGTCAACATCGAGGACGGCGGTGACCGATACATCGCCGGACAGGCCACGCCGAAGTGGACACTCGGCTCGAACATCGGTTTCCGCTACAAGGACTTCGACATTTCGTTGCAGATGAACGGGGCCTTCGGACACAAGATCTACAACGGCACGGCACTGACCTATATGAACATGTCGAGCTTTCCCGACTACAACGTCATGAAGAAGGCACCCGCCATGAACATCAAAGATCAGCGCGCCACCGACTACTGGCTTGAGCGGGGCGACTATCTCAACTTCGACTACATCACCGTAGGCTGGAACGTGCCTCTGCACTCACGCTATATCAGCCGTCTGCGCCTCTCGGCCTCGGTCAACAACCTTGCCACCATCACGGCCTACAGTGGACTGACGCCGATGATCAACAGCTTTGTCGTCGACTCCACGCTGGGCATCGATGACAAGCGGTCCTATCCCGTCTACCGCACCTTCAGCTTCGGGGTGAGCATTCAATTCTAAGTCTCAGCGTCTCAGCCAACAAGTAAACCGTCATTCACCATGATGTCCATAAAACGTCTTCTATACTGTTTCGTCCTTGCAGTCTCTCTCTTCTCCCTGTCATCCTGCGTTGACGAGAATACCGAAGGACTGCTCCCGGAGGAGAATGCCTACAACAGCAGCACAAATTTGTATATCAACGCCGTTGCCACCTTATATAATTATATAGGCGGCAACAGCGACTCACAAGGTCTCGAAGGCACCGTGCGCGGGCTCTACGACTACAACACCTTTACCACCGACGAAGCCATCATCCCCATCCGCGGCGGTGACTGGTACGACGGCGGCTTCTGGCAAAACCTCTATGAGCACCGTTGGACAGCCTCCGACGAACCGCTCTACAACACATGGCGCTATCTCTACAAGGTGGCCATGCTCTGCAATCACAGCCTCGCCGTCATCGACGCCAACCGCAGCCTGCTCACCGACGACGAGTATCTGGCCTACACCTCCGAGGTGAAAGCTGTGCGCTGCTTGTTCTATTACGAACTCATGGATATGTTCGGCCGCATTCCTTACGTCACCCGGGACCAGGAGTCGTTTGCCGATGTCAAGCAGCAGGAGCGCAGTACCGTGTTTCACAGCATCATCGACGAGCTGCAGACATGTCTACCCTACCTCGCCAACGAGCACAGCAACCTAGAGGGTAACTACTACGGACGCATGACGCGACCCGTGGCTCAGTTCCTGTTGGCCCGACTCTTCCTCAACGCCGAAGTCTATGCCGACGATGACTGGACCGACAACCAGCGGCCCGACGGCAAGACGATGATCTTCACCGTCGACGGACAGACGATGAATGCCTGGCAAGCCTGCATCCACTACTGCAATGAAATAGAAAAAGAGGGGTATCAGCTACAGCCCGACTACGCCTTCAACTTCAGCGTGCACAACGAGACGTCGGTGGAAAACATTTTCACCATCCCCATGGACAAGATCAAATACCAAAACCAGTTCTGGTATCTCTTCCGCTCACGCCACTACGCTCATGGCGGCGCACTCGGCATGGATGCCGAGAACGGCACCTCGGCCACGCTCGCCACGGTACATGCCTACGGCTACGGCACCGACAGCCTCGACACGCGCTTTGCCATCAACTTCTATGCCGACACGGTGAAGGTCGACGGCAAAGTGGTGAAGATGGAAAGTGGCGAGCCGCTTGTCTACCAGCCTCTGGTGATGGCCGAGAACCTGACCTACTCGCCCTACGAGAAGACAGCAGGAGCGCGTATGGCCAAATACGAGATAGACCGCAAGGCTTACACCGACGGAAAACTACAGGACAACGACATCGTGCTCTTCCGTTTCGCCGACGTGCTGCTCATGCGCGCCGAGGCAAAAGTGCGAAACGGAGAAAGCGGACAGACCGAATTAGATGCTGTCCGCAGCCGCGTGGGTATGCCCAGTCGGCCGGCAACACTCGACAACATCCTGCGTGAACGGCTGCTCGAACTGATGTGGGAAGGCAGCCGACGGCGCGACCTCATCCGCTATGGTCGCTTTCACAAGGCCTACGACCTCAGACAACCAATCGAGAGCGAGAGCGATGCCCACACCACGGTGTTCCCGATACCCCAAAAAGCCATTGACCTCAATAACAAGTTGAGTCAGAACAAGGGCTACAAGATGGTAGAATAGGAACTAACAACACCTGCTAATACGTCTAAAGCATCTGCGGCAGGCAGTGTGAGACACCATGGACAAACAGAGCTTATACCTTATGATATATAGCTCCAAAGAAATTTATTCTCCACAAATGGCAAGAAATTGAAGAAAATTGTGTAAGTTTGCAATCGGAAAACATTCACCAACTGCAAATTGTCAAACAGAAAGCAATCATTATGAAGAGAAAGAAATTCCTTTTGGACGAGAAGGATGTTCCCCGTCAGTGGTACAACATCCAAGCCGAGATGCCCAACAAGCCCATGCCTCCGTTGAATCCTGCTACCCACAAGCCGCTTCATGCCGACGACCTGGCACATATTTTCAATCAAGAATGCTCCCGTCAGGAGCTCGATCAGGAACACGCTTGGATCGACATCCCCGACGAGGTGCGCGACAAATACTGCTACTATCGTGCCACTCCACTGGTGCGTGCCTACGCACTGGAAAAGGCGCTCGACACAAAGGCACATATCTATTTCAAGAATGAGTCGACCAATCCCTTAGGTTCGCATAAGATCAACTCCGCCCTGCCCCAGTGCTACTATTGCAAACAGGAAGGCGACACCAACGTGACCACCGAGACCGGTGCCGGACAATGGGGTGCTGCGCTTAGTTATGCCGCCAAGCTCTATGGACTGGAGGCTGCTGTCTACCAGGTGAAGATCACGATGCAGCAGAAGCCCTACCGCTCGATGATCATGCGCACCTTCGGCGCTACCGTGGAGGGGTCGCCCTCGATGTCGACACGTGCCGGAAAGAACATCATCACGGCCGACCCCAACCATCCCGGCTCCTTGGGTACAGCAATCTCTGAGGCCATCGAATTGGCCACCACCACACCGGGATGTAAATACACACTGGGCTCGGTGCTCAACCATGTCGCCCTCCATCAGACCGTCATCGGACTGGAGGCTGAGAAACAGATGGAGATGGCCGGAGAATATCCCGATGAGGTGATCGCCTGCTTTGGCGGCGGTTCCAACTTCGGCGGCATTGCCTTCCCCTTCATGCGCCACGTCTTCGACGGCACGCACAAAGACACGAAGTTCATCGCCGCAGAGCCGAACAGCTGCCCGAAGCTCACCCGCGGCAAGTTTGAATATGACTTTGGCGACGAGGCCGGCTACACGCCACTCCTGCCGATGTTCACTCTGGGCCATGACTTCAAGCCGGCCAACATCCATGCTGGCGGCCTGCGCTATCATGGTGCCGGCGTCATCATCTCGCAACTGCTCAAGGACGGCTATCTCGCCGGTATGGACATCCCTCAGCTTGAGAGCTTTGCCGCCGGTGTGCTCTTCGCCCAGACCGAGGGCATCATCCCTGCCCCCGAGAGTTGCCACGCCATTGCCGCCACCATCCGCGAGGCCAAGCGTGCCAACGTGGAGGGCAAGGCACCGGTCATCCTCTTCAACCTCTCAGGCCACGGTCTCATCGACATGCCGTCGTACATGAGCTACATCAACGGTGATCTGGCCAACTACACGGTGACCGACGACGAGATCGAGAAGAACCTCGAAAAGGTGCCTCTGACCATTGACAAGTAAACCGTAAAAGACAAAGACACAGCGGATTAGCTTAAAATGTGATGAAATCTCATCACGTGACGACCGTCACAGGATTGCGTGGCGGCCAACACATGAAAACACGACGGCCGTCACGCAAAAACGTGACGGCCGTCATTCTTATTCTACCAAGTGATTTCAGTGGTGGATCTTCTATCCGTTCACCTTCTTGATGATGCCTTGCCCCTCTTCCACTGCCTGCATGTTGAGCGGTATCAGGTCGTGATGGCGCTCAGGCAGCGTCTTGTAGAGTGCTTTCTGCAAGCCGTCGGTGCTGACGATCGGACAGACTTTGAGCAGTCCGCCGAGGACGATCATGTTGAAGACCTTGGAGTTTTTCATCTCCGCAGCCTTGTCCATGGCGTCAATGCGATAGATGGTGATGTCATCGCGATGGGGCGTCTCGGCGATGCCATAACCGTCGTAGATGAGTATTCCGCCCGGTTTCACCTTAGGCATAAACTTTTCGAGAGAGGGCTGGTTGAGCACGATGGCGACATCGTAGTGGCTGAGAATCGGTGACGAGATGCGGTCGTCACTGACTATCACCGTCACGTTGGCCGTGCCGCCACGCTGCTCCGGTCCGTAGGCCGGCATCCATGTCACTTCCTTTCCCTCCATCAGTCCGGAGTAAGCAAGGATCTTTCCCATGGAGAGCACGCCCTGTCCTCCGAAACCTGATATGATAATTTCCTTTTTCATTGTCTTGCGTTATAATCGTGAATGACTATTTCAAGCCTGTAGTATCCTTGAAGTCGCCTTTATGATATTCCTCAAACATATATTTACGCATCCACTCGTTGGCCTTCACAGGACTGAGATGCCAACCACTGCTACAGGTCGAGACGATCTCCACGAGCGAAGAGCCCATGCCTTTCATCGAGGCTTCGAAGGCCTTGCGGATGGCTTTCTTGGCCTGCATGACCGAAGCCACGGTGTCCACGCTCTGTCGGGTGACATAGCAGGTGCCGCGCAGCTTGGCGGCCAGCTCGGTGATGTTGAGCGGATAGCCGTGAAGCTCAGGATCGCGGCCGTAAGGACACGTGGTGGTCTTCTGCCCGATGAGCGTGGTAGGAGCCATCTGTCCTCCCGTCATACCATAGATGGCGTTGTTGATGAAGATGATGACAATGTTCTCTCCACGGTTGAGTGCATGGATGGTCTCTGCCGTACCGATACAGGCCAGGTCGCCGTCGCCCTGATAGGTAAACACGAGGCGATCGGGCCACAGACGCTTGATGGCAGTGGCCAGAGCTGGTGCACGCCCGTGGGCAGCCTCCTGCCAGTCGATGTCGATATAGCGATAGGCAAAGACGGCGCAGCCTACCGGTGAGACCCCGACGGCCTTCTCCTCCATGCCCATGTCGGCAATTACCTCAGCCACGAGTTTATGCACCACGCCGTGGCTACAGCCCGGACAATAGTGCATCGGCACATCGTTGAGCAGTTCCGGTTTCTGATAGACAACGTTTTCCGGCTGAACGATTTCCTCCCTATTGATTTTTTCACTTGCCATTTTCTTTCAATTTTGCTTTAAGTTCTTCAACGATCTCCGTCGGGTCGGGCACAATGCCACCCAGACGGCCGAAATGGCTCACGGGCACTTCATTGCCCACGGCGAGCCGCACGTCTTGAATCATCTGTCCGGCATTGATCTCTGCCACAAGGATGTGGCGCTTACCTTTCGCCATCTCAGCCAGTGCTTTGCTCGGGAACGGCCAGAGGGTGATAGGACGGAACAGTCCTGCCTTGATGCCCTCCTCACGGGCGAGCTCCACGCTCTTCTCCGCGATGCGGGCAGCGCTGCCGAAAGCTACGATCAGGCAGTCAGCGTCTTCGCAGTGGTCGGTCTCAAATCTTACTTCCTTCTCCTCGATCTCATGGTATTTGGCCTGTAGGTGCAGATTACGCTGCTCCATGACTTCCGGTTTCAGCTCCAGAGAGGTGATGATGTTGGGCTTGCGGTTTTTCGTGCGTCCGGTAGTTGCCCAAGGGCATTCCTTGATGACTTCCTCATCGGTGCGGCGGGGCTTGAAAGGCGGCAGCACCACCTTTTCCATCATCTGACCGATGACGCCGTCGCTGAGAATCATGGCCGGATTGCGATAGCGGAAAGCCAGCGTGAAAGCCAGATCCACGAAGTCAGCCATCTCCTGCACGGAAGCCGGGGCGAGCACAATGACGTTGTAGTCACCATTGCCACCACCGCGCGTAGCCTGGAAATAGTCGCTCTGACTCGGCTGGATCGTGCCCAGTCCTGGGCCGCCGCGCTGTACGTTGACGATGACACCTGGCACCTCGGCACCAGCCATATAGGCGATACCCTCTTGCATCAAGGCCACGCCGGGACTCGATGAGGTGGTCATCACGCGCTTGCCGGCACCACCGCCGCCATAAAGCATGTTGATCGACGCCACCTCACTCTCTGCCTGCACGACCACCATGCCGGTAGTCTCCCAAGGCTTCAAGGCCGACAGCGTCTCGATGATTTCTGTCTGGGGAGTGATGGGATAGCCAAAGAAACCGTCCACACCACAACGTATGGCAGCGCGGGCGAGTGCCTCGTTGCCTT
Organism: uncultured Prevotella sp.; assembly: GCA_900317685.1. Taxonomy (GTDB): domain Bacteria; phylum Bacteroidota; class Bacteroidia; order Bacteroidales; family Bacteroidaceae; genus Prevotella. Next base: position 91,982 of record ONHQ01000003.1, on the reverse strand, counting down.
TCATCAGTGTTACTTCCTGTTCCATGATTCCTTATTTCTGGGTAGAAGCCACAGGCTCCTCCACTTCGATTCGTTTACGATAGACAGTGATGCATCCGTCGGGACAGACAATGCCACACGAGGCACAGCCGATGCAATCGTCCGGTCGGGCCGCCACGACGTAGGGATAGCCATGGGCATTGACTTTTCGCTCAGCCAGGGCGATGACGTTTTTCGGACAGGCTACCATGCAGAGCGTACAGCCCTTGCAACGGTCCACGTCAACGACAATGGCTCCAATGTTTTTCTTCATAACTGAAATGGGTATTATATAGGTTAAGGACGATGTTCTTAGCACGCACGGAGCACTGCTAAGGATTATAGATGTCCTTACAATAAAAGTTCATGATGTCTTCCAGCATTTTCTCCGCCACCACGGCGGGACTGTTGGGATCAAGGGCAATGGCCTGCAGATAGCAATTCATCGCGGCGGGAAAATCACCCCGTCGACGGTGTTCATTGCCCTGATGATAGTATTCTTCGGAACTCATATTTCTTTTGTACTTTGCCTTTTTAGCAATACAAAAGTATAGATAATCCTACAAGCGACATGCATGAACACTGACATTTTAAGCTATTTTTATATTGTTTCAACCAAAAACTGCACATATCAAATGATACGTGCAAGTTTTATTTATATAGATCACATCAAAAGAAACAAAAATAGCCACTTCTTTTCGTCTACAGTCAACAGAACGAAAAGAAGTGGCCAAAATTCAGAATTGCACATATCAAACGATTTTGTGCGTATTTTCAATAGCATTGAAGGGCTCTACAAAAGTGTTACATATTTACTTACACTTCATGGCTTTCAACACTTGCACGGCCTCTGCCACGCTGGGCACCTGGGCAATACGCACCTGTCGATGGCCGCGGCTGTCCTTAAAGGTACAGCGGCGCGGATTGTTCATCACATAGTGGATGATGTTGCCAAACGTCTTGCTCTGATAGTAGGGGCTGTCAGGCTGCGAGACAAACTGCATGCTCATCGTGCCCTGCTTGAGGATGATCTTCTCACAACCCTCGTCTTTGCCCAGCCGGCGAAGGGCTACCACCTGCATGAGCTCCTCGCCCTCCGGCGGCACTGGACCAAAGCGGTCGGTGAGCCGCTGACGGTAAGTTGCCAAGTCATCATCGGTCTCGATGTTGTCGAGCTCACGGTAAAGCAGCATGCGCTCACTGCTGCCAGGCACATAGGTCTCGGGGAAGTACATCTCCAGGTCGCTCTCCACGGCGCAGTCCTCGACAAAGTCGCTGGCCTTGATGTCTTCGCCGGCTTTGAGTTCTTCGGCATAGAGATCGCCGAGCTCCTCGTTTTTCAGTTCACTGACAGCCTGGTTGAGAATCTTCTGATAGGTCTCGTAGCCCAAGTCTTCCATGAAGCCGCTCTGCTCGGCACCCAGCAGATTGCCCGCACCACGGATGTCCAGATCCTGCATAGCGAGGTTGAAACCACTGCCCAAGTCCGAGAAGGTCTCCAAAGCCTCCAAGCGCCGGCGTGCTTCGGGCGTCATCGCACTGCGTGGCGGGGCCAGCAGATAGCAGAAGGCCTTGCGGTTGCCACGGCCCACACGGCCACGCATCTGATGCAAGTCAGAAAGACCGAAATGGTTGGCACCGTTGATGATGATCGTGTTGGCATTGGGGATGTCGATACCATTCTCCACAATTGTCGTTGAGAGCAGCACGTCGTAGTCGTAGTTGACAAAGTCGGTGATGACCTTCTCCAACTCTTCGGGCGGCATCTGACCATGGCCGATGACCACTCGGCAGTCGGGCACATACTTATGGATGAGGTCTGCAATCTCCTGAAGATTGGAGATGCGGTTGTTGACAAAGAACACCTGACCATTGCGACTCATCTCGAAGTTGATGGCGTCGGCAATGACTTCGTGGCTGAAGGTGCACAGCTCGGTATGGATGGGATAGCGGTTGGGTGGCGGTGTGCGCATGATGCTCATGTCGCGGGCTCCCATGAGGCTGAACTGCAACGTACGCGGGATAGGCGTGGCGGACATTGTGAGCGTATCGATATTACTTTTCAGCTTCCGCAGTTTCTCCTTTGTGGACACGCCGAACTTCTGTTCCTCGTCGATGATGAGCAATCCAAGGTCGTGCCACTTCACGTTTTTGCCCAGCAGCTTATGCGTACCGACGACGATGTCTACCTTGCCGTCGGTAAGTCCGGTGAGCACGTCCTTGGTCTGCTTGGCAGTGCGGGCTCTTGAGAGATATTCCACACGTACGGGGAAATCCTTCAGGCGCTCACGGAATGTCTTAAAATGCTGATAGGCCAGCACTGTCGTGGGTACGAGCACCGCCACCTGCTTGGAGTCGCACGCTGCCTTGAAGGCGGCACGCACCGCCACCTCAGTCTTTCCGAAGCCCACGTCACCACAAACGAGCCGGTCCATAGGCCGGGCCCGCTCCATGTCGGCCTTGACATCCTGCGTAGCCTTGAGCTGGTCGGGCGTGTCCTCATAGAGGAAGCTGGCCTCCAGCTCGTGCTGCATGAAATTGTCGGCCGAGAAGGCAAAGCCCTTCTCGTGGCGGCGCTTGGCATACAGGCGGATGAGGTCACGTGCGATGTCCTTGATACGCTTCTTGGCCTTCTCCTTCAACCGCTCCCAGGCTCCTGTGCCGAGGGTGCTCAGCCGTGGAGGCTCACCCGTATCACTGCCGCGATACTTCGAGATCTTATAGAGAGAGTGGATGGAGACATCGACCTTGTCGTTGTTCTGAAAGATGATGCGGATGACCTCCTGGTATTGTTGTTCGCCCGTCTTTCCACTGGCATTCTGTATGGGCACGCGCACAAGGCCACCGAACTTGCCGATGCCAAAGTCGACATGCACCACATAGTCGCCGATTTCCATCTCTTGCAATTCCTTCATCGTCAAGGCCATCTTCCCCGCACGGGCACGGTCGGACTTGAGATTGTACTTATGGAAGCGGTCAAAGATCTGGTGATCGGTGAAGAAACACACCTTCATGTCGTCATCAGCAAAGCCCTCGTGCAGGGTCTTGTCCACTGGCGTGAAGACGATGCCTGAATTCCGGCTGGCAGCCATCGACGAAGCATCACCGTTGCCCATCTCGTCGAAGATGTCCTTCAGACGCTGTTGCTGTTTGCGACTGTCAGCGAGGATATAGAGATGGTAGCCGCGCAGGAGATAGTCCTCGAACGACTGCCGGAGCAAATCGAAGTTCTTGTGGAAAAGCGGTTGCGGCGTAACGTGGAAGGTGAGAACCGTATGGGCTTCATGGGCAGTGTGGCCATAGACTACACGCCGAAGCTCCAGAATATCTTCTTTGAACTGGGAAGGCGAACAGAGCACGCTCTCGCGGTTCATGTCGCGCTTGATCTCGGCCTGCTCCATCTCGGTCGCATCTTCAAGACGTTCGGTGAGTGCTTGTGAGGAGAAGCCCTCGTTATAGACGCGTTCCACTGTGTCGCAGATAAAACCAAAGTCACGGCAGACGAGGACAGCATCGTCGGGAACGAAACGAAGAAAAGGTACCTTCTCGGTAGTTTCCTTTGCCAATTCGGGCACAATCTCCACTTCCTTGCGCCGCTCCTTGGAGAGCTGGTCCTCAACGGAGAAAGACCGGATGGTGTCGATCTCGTCGCCAAAGAAGTCGATACGGAACGGCAACTCGCTGGAAAAGGAATAGACATCGAGGATGCTTCCGCGCACGGCAAACTGCCCGGGCTCGTAGACATAGTCCTGTTCGGTGAATCCGAGGTCACGAAGTCTGTGCTCCACCTCCACGATGTCGATCCGCTGCCCTACGCTGAGCGAGAGCCGATGGTCGTCGATATGTTTTTGTGAGACCACAAGTTCTGCCATGGCCTCTGGATAAGTGACGATGAAGAGTGGCTTGTCGTGGGCCGTGTGTTGCTGGCGGGCTGCTATCTGGGCGAGCACTTCTGTACGCAGGATCTCGTTGGCAGCATCACGCTGTCCGTATTTCACCGCACGGCGATAGCTGGAAGGGAAATAATAGACATCGTAGTCAGCAGGCTGCCTGCTGTCTGTGCCCGTCTGACTGTCTTTTGAAGTATTCTTTTGTTGTTCGGCCTTGATTTCCTCCGCAACTTTCTTTTCCGCCATGTTGAGGACAGCGGGCAAGAGATCGTTGTAAAGGTAACCGGCTTCGTCAGCATCCTGCATGACGAAAAGAAAGGTATTGTCCAGCCGTGGGGCAATACCTGCAAAAAGAGTCGGCAATGCCGACCCCACAATATCCTTGAGGAAGACACTCTTGACAGAGGCATCTTCCAAATATTTGACCAATGCACCGGCTTGCGGCAAACGGCCGTAAAGTGTCTGTATATCGTGTATATCCATGTCTTGGCCTACCCTTTGATCTTGGGGTATTTCTTGAACCAACCGTCAAGACGCAGACGCATCACACCGAAGAGTGCCTCACTGAAGATGCCGCCACTCATCTTGCTGGTGCCCTCACGACGGTTGACAAAGACGACAGAGACCTCCTTGATCTTGAATCCTATCTTATAGGCGGTGTATTTCATCTCTATCTGGAAGGCATAGCCCTTGAAGCGGATGTCGTCGAGGTTGATCGTCTCCAGCACGCGACGACGATAGCACACAAAGCCGGCGGTGGTGTCGCGGATGGGAATACCGGTGATGAAGTTGACATAGCGCGAAGCAAAGTAGCTCATCAGCACACGACCCATCGGCCAGTTGACGACGTTGACGCCGGTGACATAGCGCGAACCCACGGCTACGTCACCGCCCTCGTCGTGGCAGGCGGCATAGAGACGGGGCAGGTCATTGGGATTGTGACTGAAGTCGGCGTCCATCTCAAAGATGTATTCATAGCTCCGCTGCAAAGCCCATTTAAAACCGGTGATGTAGGCCGTTCCCAAACCAAGCTTGCCCGACCGCTCGATGATGAACAGCCGGTCGCCAAACTCGTTGTCGATCAACCGATGGACAATGGCTGCTGTGCCATCAGGACTGCCGTCGTCAATGACAAGGATGTGAAAGCACTTCTCCAAGGAGAAGACGGCACGTATGATGTTTTCGATATTCTCTTTCTCGTTGTAGGTGGGAATGATTACGATAGAGTCACTTTCATGCATGATGATATGTATTTTCCGTTACTGCAAAATTATAAAATTAAACGCAAAGTGCCAACAAATTGGCGAAATATATCCGGCACTACTGGTCGTCGTTGCGTACGTAGCCCTGATATTCTGGCACCAGCCCGCTCATCACTGCCTCGTAGCTCTTGTCCTTGAGGTTGTCGATGTTCTCGCGGCCCTTGCCAATGGGCATGATAGGCTCGTGGATGGTCAGCTTCAAGGGATGCCAGCGCACCCAACGCCAGTCGCGTGTGCGCGGCATGACATTAAACGAACCATTGATTGTCAGCGGACAAACCGGCAACTGAAGTTCGTCGGCCAGCATGAAGGCGCCACGGCGGAAGAGACCCATGTGACCGGTGAACGTGCGGGCACCTTCGGGAAAGACCATCAGCGACATGCCTTCCTTCAGAACTTCACGCGCCTGATCATAGGATGCCCGGATATGCGAGGGGCCACTCTTGTCGACAAAGATCTGATGGGAATACTTACAGGCAGGCCCAACGAATGGTATCTTGCCGATGCCACGCTTCATCATCCATTTGAAGTTGCGGTTGAGGAAACCATAGATGAGAAAGATGTCGAAGGCTCCCTGGTGATTGGCTACGAAGACATAGGACTGCCCCGGTTTGAGATGCTCCCTACCTTCCACCTTGACTGGCAGCAGAAGCAGACGTATCGTAAACTGGCTCCACCATTTACCGGGATAATAGCCCCAGAAGTGACCATTACCCACTCGACAACCGACGATGGTCAACAGTGCCGTAACAACGGTGTCTATCAAAAACAAGGGGATGACGCAAAGTTCATAGAGACAGTATAAGAATTTTTTCATCGCTGTAAGATCTTCTTTCTATGGGTTAATGTTTTATTCGATGTAATGTGATGACATTGATCTCGGGAGGTACGCCAAAGCGGAAAAAGACAAGACCGCCGATGCCTGCCGAGACGCACATCATGCTGCCGTCGCGCTGATAGAGTCCGTCGTCCTCGGCATAGACCAGTCTGACCGGGCTGATGCCAAAGAGTGCGATCTGTCCGCCATGGGTGTGCCCGCTAAGCGTCAGTGCCACACGATGGCTGGGTACGATATGGTCGTCCCAAGCCCGCGGGTCATGCTGGAGCATGACGACAAAGGCCTTCTCTCCCACTCCATTCATCGTGCGGGAGAAATCACAGCTGTCGGGCTTGAGGAAATTCTGCTCACCGGCCACCACGATGGAATCGCCGCCACGATGGAGCGCAACATGACTGTTGAGCAGCACCTTCCATCCCATGCGCCGTTGCAGGCTGATGACGAGGCGGCGGTTGGCAGCCTCCACATCGGGGCGGTCGTGGGTGTACTCACTATAGTCGTGATTGCCCAGCACAGAGACGACGCCATCACGAGCCCGCAGCTGCCTGAGCAGCGGCATGACGGGAACGATCTCCTGCGGACGGATGTTTTGCAGGTCACCGCCAAAGGCGATGAGGTCGGCACGTTGGGCATTGATGCTGTCAATGTCTCGTTGCAACAGCGCACGGCGTGCACCAGTGAAACTGCCCACATGGGCATCAGAGAAGAACACGATGCGGTAGCCGTCGAAACGCTCGGGAAGATTGGCAAAATAGAGGTCGTTGCGCTGTACGGTCAGTCCTTTGGTTCCTAACGTGGATCCATAGATGAGGATGTACCAGTTAATAAGGATGAGCACCACCGCCACGACATTGCCAAGATTGACTCGGCTGTGACGCCACCGGCTCCATAGCAGGCCTAATCCGGAACAAAACGCGAAGATAGCTTTGGGACATACGATCAGACCCACGAGGAACATATAGACGTTGACCCACGTAAGGTCGGCAGGAACGAAATCGCGAATAGAGACCAGACCTATCGTATAGATAAACATCACCATTCCCGGCAGCCACCACAGCAGCCTCAACCACCATCGGCCATGATAGCGGCTCCGCCAATAGTGCTGATCAAAATACAGATCGGGCAGCACGATGGCAAGCAGGATAGGAATGAAGATTCGTGATATCATATATGATCTGACTTATGTCTTGTTCAACGCTTCATCAGACTCACACTGAGAAAACGTTGCATCAGTTCGACGGGAACTCCACGACGCCGGGCATAGTCCCGCAACTGGTCTTCACCAATCTTTCCCAAGTCGAAATAGTGGGCCTTGGGATGCGCAAACATCAGTCCGGAGACAGAGGCATGGGGATGCATCATGCCACTGGCCGTCAGGCGTATGCCGATACGCTTCATGTCTAAGAGGGAATCGATGATAAAGTTCACGCTGGTATCGGGCATTGAGGGATAGCCCACGGCAGGACGTATGCCCTGGTAACGCTCGGCGTGGATGTCTTTCATGCTGAGGTTCTCATCCGGCGCATAGCCCCAGTAGGTCTTCCTCACCTGCAGATGCATCAGCTCGGCCGTTCCCTCTGCCAAGCGGTCCGAGAGCACTTGGGCCAGCATACGCCGATAGACATCCTCGTCACGGCTGTGGTTCATCGCCTCGTCGACCGTCGTGGCAAACACGCCGACCTTGTCGGCCTTGCCCTGGGAAAGCGGACGCACGAAGTCGGCCAGACAGAGATTGGGCTGACCGGGAGCGGAAGGGCGCTGCTGACGCAACATCGGCAAACGCATGCCGCCCAACAGCAGGTCGTCGCCGTCGCTGTTGGCATCGAACAACTCAAAGACGGCATGCGTCTGATGCTTGCCCTGCCATGCGTCGAGCAGTTCATTGGCGTCGGCATAGAGGCTGGCCTTGTCGGCTTCACTCTTCCCACTCATGCTCCAGGCATGGTCGAAATAGAGCCAGTTGATATAGGGTCGCACCTCGTCAATATCGTAATGAAGAACCATCGTCAAACCTCCCTTCTATGATTATTTCTGTCTGAATCTTACAGCCTCGCCACGACTGTTCTCGTCAAACTGTCCTTGGTCGTAAACAAGATGGCCATTGCAGAAGGTCTGCCTGACTTGCCAGTCAAAGGTCTGCCCCTCCATCGGCGACCAGCCGCACTTGCTCTGGATGATGTCTGAGGTGACTGTCCACGGACTCTCGGGCTTCACGATGGCAATGTCGGCCTTATAGCCTTTACGCAGGAAACCACGGTCGCAGACCGAGAAAAGCATGGCGGGATGATGGCACATCAGCGTCACAAGCTTCTCGATGCTCAGCACACCTTCATCGACCAACTGCAACATGGCGGGCAAGGAGAACTGCAACATCGGCATGCCGGAGGCGGCACGGACACAGCCTCCTTGCTTCTTGCTCCACTCATGAGGAGCGTGGTCGGTGGCGATCGTGGAGATTCGGCCATCAGTCAGCGCCTTGCGCAACTCCTCGCGGTCGGCCGGCATCTTGACAGAGGGATTGCATTTGATGCGAGCCCCAAGCTTTAGCGTGTCGGCAGCTGTGAACCAAAGATGGGCGATGACGGCCTCAGCAGTGATCTGAGGCAGGTAGTTGTCCTCGCAAGGCTCAAAGAGTTGCAACTCACGGGCTGTGGTGAGATGGGCCACATGCAACCGCGTGTGATGCTGCAACGCCAACTGCACAGCCAACGCGGTACTGCGATAGCAGGCTTCCTCGTCGCGGATGATGAAATGGAAACGGACATCAGGGTCGTCGCCACATACGAGTTTGAAACGCTGCATGTTCTTGGCAATGACACCGGAATCCTCGCAATGGGTCATCAGCGGCAGGTCTAAGTCGGCACAAGCCTGATAGATCTGATGCAGCGCATCCATCTGGTCCACAAGCATGTTGCCCGTAGAGGCGCCCATGAAGAGTTTGATGCCGGGAATGCGTGTAGGGTCGAGATGCCGGAAGAGTTCCACGTTGTTGTTGGTGGCACCAAAGAAAAAGCTGTAGTTGACATGGCTTGTCCGCGCACCTCTTTCGAACTTGTCGGCAAGCGCATCCAGTGTTGTCGTTTGAGGCTGACAGTTGGGCATATCAAAGAAGGTGGTCACTCCGCCAAAAGCGGCAGCGCGTGACTCGCTCTCTATGTCGGCCTTCTGTGTCAGTCCCGGCTCACGGAAGTGGACATGCTCGTCGATGATGCCAGGCAAAACGTAGCACCCCGTGGCGTCTACACATTTGTCGTAGTCTCCACGGGGTGTCTGCTCATTCTCTATGATTTCTTCGATACGGTCATCGTTGATGATGAGGGAGCCCCGGAAAGAGCGTCCCTCATTGACGATGGTTCCGCCTTGTATCTTTGTTCTCATTATTTATATAGTATCGACCATCATTCATATCGTATCGATCACCTTCCTCCTCATCCTTTCATGATCACTCACCTTCGACGGGAGCCTCTTCCGAGCCTTGTTCCTGTTGTTGGTTCGTGCCGGGCTGAGCCATCTCATTGGGCGTAGGCCCATCTTCCGGAGCGGCTTGCGGTTGTGCGGGCTCGCTTTGCATACCGTTCATGATGTTTTGGTTTTGCTGGGCTGCCTCGTAGTATTCCTTCACCATCGGATCATTTTTAAACTTCTCCGTGGCCTTACTCATGATATCCTCAATCCACGCGTCGAGCATAGGCGCGTTGTAGCGGTTCATGCAAGTATTAATGAAGATATACGGCCCCAACACGTTGTCGAAATTGTCTTCCACAAATTTGGTGACCAACTTATCCATGCGCTGGTTGATGCGGTCGTTTTCCGCTGCCAGCTTAGCGTTGACCCTGTTCATGTTCTTGCCGTTCATGATAGCCTGGTCATGCACATGCACGAGCTCAGCGCTCTGGTTCATCAGCTGCGTGAACTTCTGTCTGAACTTCGTGAGCTTGTCGTTGAGCGGTGTGCCGGTGACGCTTTCCTGGGTGTTATCAATTTTCACTTGGATATCTCCACTCTCCAGCACTACCGGCAGTCCATTGTTCTCATCAAGCAGGATGGTACCCACTCTGACAGAATCTACCGACCCCGCAAAATGGAACTGACCGTGTACGACATCACACGAGTCAAGATTCTTCAATGCCGTATCTTTCAGCACCTTGAGATATAGCTTCTGACCATCGAGCGTAGAGACGTTCGTTGTTCCAGTGATACTATATGTATTGGCGCAAGATGTAAAGGCCAACAAGCCAAGCATGAAGTATAAAACTTTATTCATAGACGTTTCGTTCAAGCAACACAAAGATAATATGTATTTATGATGCACAAAAGAAAATTAATGCTATTTAGTGAAAGCGCTAACCTTTTATATTTTTTTTGGAGAGCAAATAATCGATTCGGTGCACAGTGTACACTTCGATGACAGCTCCAATCAACAAAAAGACCACCCATTTGTTATAGAGGTACGTCACATAGTCGATGTAGTTGTGAAACAGGGGGCGGAAAAAGCCATAGGCGGTATCAGCCATGAGCATGCCGCCAATGATAAAGCAGAGACCGGCCATGCTCTGAATACGCTTCAAACGCTTCAATGCCAAATCGTCGCCCTGATAACTCTGTTGGGCTTGCACCAGCGTGAAAAGCACGGCTCCCAACAGAAAGATCCAGCACATGAGCGCACGATGCCAGAAGAACACGAAGCATCCGGCACTAATCACCATCAACGCGCCGCCAGCCATGAACAGGATGCTGAGCGCTTTACTGATTGGTTTGATAGAGTTGTTCATTGTCTTGTTGTATCTTGTCGCTGTCTATTCGCTGCACATCCGTGCTGAGGATGAAGATGTCCTCGTCGTCGGCTTTCATGAAGTAGCGCTCACGGGCAATCTTCTCGATAGCCTTCGGATGCAGTCGCAACTCACGAAGCTCATGGGTGGCAGTCTCGTTTCTCTCGTTATACATTTCTATCTGGTCGTTGAGATCGCTGATCTTCAAACGGTACTGCACATGTCTGAGCAGGCTGTTCTCATCGAGAAAGCCTACCATGGCGACACCGACCACGATCGTGATCAAGTATTTGTAGTGCGCCATCAGACGGAGTATCATGTTCAGCTTGGTATTCATTCACCAACGTTTTCAATAGAAATTAATTGCAAAGGTACTGCAAACGCAGATAAATACAAAATAAAACCGGAGTTTTGTTTTGCCTTTCACGTAAATAAATGTATCTTTGCATTATCTTAATCGATACACAATAACCAACAACACATTATTTATATATGAGTAACTATATCGTCTCCGCGCGCAAATACCGCCCAATGACATTCAGTTCTGTCGTGGGCCAGGAAGCGTTGACGACTACACTGAAGAACGCGGTCAAAAGCGGCAAGCTCGCTCACGCCTACCTCTTTTGCGGACCGCGCGGCGTAGGAAAGACGACATGCGCACGCATCTTTGCCAAGGCGATCAACTGCGAGAATCCAGCCGAGGACGGTGAGGCCTGCAACCAATGCGAGAGTTGCAAGGCGTTTAACGAGGGACGCTCGATGAATATCTTCGAGCTCGACGCAGCCTCCAACAACTCTGTGGACAGCATCAAGACGCTCATGGAGCAGACACTCATCCCGCCTCAGAACGGTAAATATAAGGTGTTCATCATCGACGAGGTGCACATGCTCTCACAAGCGGCCTTCAACGCCTTCCTCAAGACGCTGGAGGAACCGCCCGCACACGTGGTGTTTATCCTGGCCACAACCGAGAAACATAAGATTTTGCCCACGATTCTCTCGCGCTGTCAGATCTACGACTTTGAGCGCATGACCGTGCCACGCATTGTCAACCATCTGAAGATGGTGGCAGAGAAAGAGGGCATCTCCTATGAAGAGCAGGCGCTGGGCGTCATCGCCGAGAAAGCCGACGGCGGTATGCGCGACGCACTGTCTATCTTTGACCAGGTGACGAGCTTCTGTCAGGGCAACATCACCTACAAAGGCGTCATCGAAGATCTCAACGTCCTCGACAACGACTATTATTTCCGCATGGTCGACCTTGCACTTGAGAACAAGGTCAGCGACATCATGCTCTTGCTCAACCAAATCATCTCCAAGGGCTTCGACGGTTCTGGTGTCGTGCAGGGTCTTGCCACCCACATCCGCAACGTGATGATGGCCAAGGATGCTCAGACGCTGCCGCTGTTGGAGACCAGTGACGAGCAGCGCAAGCGCTTCCAGGAGCAGGCTGCCAAATGCCCGACGCCCTTCCTCTATCGTGCGCTGCGCATTTTGAACGAGTGCGACATCAACTACCGTCAAAGCAGCAACAAACGGCTGCTCGTGGAGTTGACGCTGATACGTGTGGCGCAGATCACCCAGCCCGACGACGACAGTGCCGGTGCGGGGCGTAGCCCCAAGATGTTGAAAACCCTGTTTAAGCATATCACGAAATCACCGGCCAATACGGTCCCGCAGGTAACCGGGTCGGTGAGGACCAACCGTAAGCCGGCAACACCTGTCGGCGCGGCCGCTGACGCCCCTACGTCAACCAGTCAACCAGCTGCTGTTGCCGCGGCAAATACCGGGCAGACCGTTGCCACAGCCGTAACAGCAGGCTCCGGACAGCCCGCTGCCACAGCCACACAGCAACCCACAATGGTCAAAGGACCTCATCTGAAGCTGAGCAGCATCGGCATGACCTTTCAGTCGATGCTACATCCGGAAAAGAAAAAGGAGGAGGCTTCCCCTCTCGAAGCACCGGAAAAGACAAGCGACGAGGAAGCCACAAAGCGTTTCACGGAAGAGGAACTCGCCTTGCAGTGGGTGCAGATGTGCAACCGCATGCCACAGAAGTTTGTAGGACTGGCATCCAGACTGAAAAACATCACTCCGCACATCACGGAGTATCCCAACATTGAGGCGGTCATCGACAACGAGATCTTCCTCAGCCAGCTCAACGAGATCAAGCGTAAGATCTGCCGTACGATGCAGGTGACGCTCCACAACGACAACATCCAACTGACCCTACGCCTCGCCGACACGGCCACCGCCAAGAAAGTCTTCACCAAGCGCGAGGTCTTCGACAACCTGAGAAAGGAAAATCCCGCGTTTGAGAAACTAAGAGTCACTTTGGGACTGGAGCTGAGCTAACCTTTATATACGCTGATGATCTCTCATGTGCACATCGAGCTCATGTGACTACAAAAAGAATTTAAAAACAAGCAATGACGAAAGAACAGGAACGTGCTGAACTCCATAAGACGATATGGAGAATCGCCAACGATTTACGGGGCAGTGTCGACGGATGGGACTTCAAAAGCTACGTCCTCGGCATGCTCTTCTACCGCTTCATATCAGAGAATATCACCCGACGGGCCAACCAACTCGTCGAGGAGGCCGAAGGCGGCACCTTCGACTATACGCAGATGGCCGACGAGGACGCGGAGGTGGCCCGTGCGCAGATGGTCGGCGAGATAGGTTATTTCATTCTGCCTTCCGAGCTCTTCTGCAACGTACAGCTGCGGGCGGCTCAAGATGAGAACCTCAACATCACGCTCGGCAATATCTTCAGCCATATCGAGAATTCGGCAAACGGCAACGACTCGGAGCAGGACATCAAGGGGCTCTTCTCGGATGTCGATACCAACAGCCCGAAACTGGGCAATACGGTGGCGCAGCGCAATGAGAAACTGGTGAAGATTCTCAATGCCATCGCTGACCTCAACCTCGGCAATACTTTCGACCAGACCGTCAACGATACCTTCGGCGACGCTTACGAGTTTCTGATGATGATGTATGCCAGCAATGCGGGTAAGAGCGGCGGTGAGTTCTTCACACCCCAGGAGGTGAGCCGTCTGTTGGCGAAGATAGCCATCGGCGACAAGAAGAAAATCAAGAAGGCTTACGACCCCGCCTGCGGCTCGGGTTCGCTGTTGCTCCAGTTCAAGAAGATCATGGGCGAGGAGTGTCCGCCGCTCTACGGTCAGGAGATCAACCCTACAACTTACAACCTCTGCCGCATCAACATGTTCCTGCATGGCATGGGCTTCGACAAGTTCGACATCCAGCTCGGCGACACGCTTAAAGACCCGAAGCACTGGGATTATGAGCCTTTCGACGCCATCGTGTCCAATCCCCCATATAGCATCAAGTGGGAAGGCGACGCCAACCCCATCCTTATCAACGACGAGCGTTTTGCTCCCGCCGGTGTGCTGGCTCCTAAGAGCAAGGCAGACCTGGCCTTCACCATGCACATGCTCTCGTGGCTCTCCACCGACGGCACGGCGGCCATCGTAGAGTTCCCCGGCGTGCTCTACCGCGGGGGTGCCGAGCAGAAAATCAGAAGCTATCTGATACGCAACAACTTTGTCGACACTGTCATCCAGTTGCCCGACAACCTGTTCTTCGGTGTCTCCATTGCCACCTGCATCATCGTGCTGAAGAAGAGCAAGGCCGATGCCAACATCCTCTTCATCGACGCCTCCAAGGAGTTTGTCCATGAGGGCAACAAGAACAAGCTCTCCGACGACAACATCCGCCATATCTACGATGCGTGGCACGACCGCAAGGATGTGGACCACTTCGCCCGTCTCGTCAGCAACGACGACATCCTCGCCAACGATGCCAACATCAGCGTGTCGTCTTACGTCGAGCCCGAGGACACCACGGAGAAGGTCGATATCAACGAGCTCAACCAGCGCATCGCCGACATCGTGGCGAAAGAGAACGCGCTGCGCACAGAGATAGATAAAATCGTGGCGGAACTTGCGGAGGTGGGATAAAAGAATTATGCTACTGCTTATGACAATAATAAAAGCACGATACATTGATGGCTACCGCATTGAGGCAGTGTTCAGCAATGGCATCAAAAAGATGATAGACTTTGCCTCCGTCATTCAGCGGGCAAAAGGAATTGTGAAGAAATTGGAAGACGTGGAGTTCTTCAAGAAATTTACGCTTGACCCGTTTACCATTGACTGGAACAACGAGATAGGCTTCGACCCGCAAGACCTTTATGAGAAGGGAACGACCATCGGCTACGACAGCAGCATCGTGGCAGGTAATAAGCAGGTTGTGGCAGAGCCGTAACAAGACCAATACTTAACAAATGGCAGATAAAATCGTGGCGGAACTTGCGGATGTGGGATAAAATCGTTATATTTGCAGCGGATAATAAAAGAAAGGAAGAGTATGAATGCAGTATCAATGAACAATCTGTGGACTTATCTGCAGGGATTGTCCCTAACAGCAGATAATTGGCAGTGGCTGGCAGAAAGAGCGAAAGAGAAGTCCAACACTTCTGCACAAGTTACCTCTAAGCCCAAAGAGGTAAAGTATAAAATTTCCCCAAGAAGGCGCAAATTAATGGAAAAGGCTACTTTCAATCCAAAAGACTTTGAAGGTGATGAAAGAGCTCAGTATATTCTAAGCAAATGAAAAGAGTCTTTTTAGATACTAACGTCATACTTGATGCGGCACTACCTGTAAGAGCTAATTTTGTCTGTGCAAATTCCATATTGTCGGCATGTGATAATAATGACATACAGGGTTGTGTGTCGTTATTAACAGTTGCCAACACAGCATATATTCTTAAAAAGGGACGTACTGAAAAAGAAATGATCCAAGTGCTACGGGAGAATTTGGAAGGACTACTCGTACTTACTATGGATAGTGCCCAAGTTTCCGCTGCTTTTAATGTTGATGCCCCCGATTTTGAGGATGTCTTGCAGTATGAGTGTGCGAAGGCTGCCGGGTGCGAGCTGATTGTCACAAGTAATATTAAGCATTTCAAATTCTGCAAGGATATTGAAGTAGTTTCTACCATCGACTACGCCCAGCAGTTTATCGAGGACGAGAACAACTAAGGATGAACACGATCAAAGAACTCATAGAAAAATATTGCCCCAACGGGGTGGAGTATAAAAAGCTGGGGGAAGTGGCAGAAATCGTGGGAGGGCGTGACTATAAACATCTTTCGCCTGGCAATATACCTGTATATGGATCAGGAGGCGTTATGACTTATGTTGATGACTATGCCTATAATCAACCGACTGTATTACTGCCAAGAAAGGGATCAATATCCAATGTTTTTTATGTTGATAAACCATTTTGGAATGTTGATACCATTTTTTATACGAAAATAAAGGATTACTTGCTACCTAAATATCTTTATTATTATATTTGTAATTGCCATATAGAGAAATTAAATACCAGTAATGCTGCAAGACCAGCTCTTACAAGAACCGTTCTAAATAACATATTAATCCCCGTTCCTCCCCTCCCCGTTCAGCGTGAGATCGTTCGCATCCTTGACAGCTTTACTTCGTTAGAAGCTGAATTAGAAGCGGAGCTGGAAGCAAGACGTAAGCAATACGAGTATTACCGCGACCAACTGCTGAGCTTTAAACATCTAAGTGGGGGGGGGCAAGAATGAAGTAGAATGGAAGACGCTCGGAGAGATAATGAATATCTCAAGGGGTGCTTCTCCTCGTCCTATACAACGATATATAACTGATGACCCTAATGGAATAAATTGGATAAAGATAGGGGATGTCAGTGAGAATGCGAAATACATAAAATCAACTAAAGAGAGAATAACAAAAGAAGGTGCACAAAGATCTCGTCTTTTGCATAAAGGAGATTTCATACTTTCAAATTCTATGAGTTTTGGAAGGCCTTATATATTAGATATTGATGGATGTATCCATGATGGATGGATATCAATGAGTGGATTTACTAATCTTCTCCTTCCCGATTTCCTATATCATATATTGAAGAGTAGAAATGTTCAAAAATATTGGAAACAGAAAGCTTCTACAGGAGCCGTATCCAATTTAAATGCTGATATTGTTAGAGGCACAATTATTCCCATCCCATCAAAGAAACAACAACAAGATATTGTCTCCATCCTCGACCGCTTCGAGAGCTTGGTGAACGACATCACCACCGGCCTACCAGCAGAGATAGCAGCACGGCGTCAGCAATACGAGTATTATCGTGACCAGTTGCTGAGCTTCAAACGAAAGTCATGACCAACTATTGTTTATGATTAGGTGTCGGATGATTCGCTTGCAGGGTGCAGCCGCACCCTGCAAATGATGTTTCTCATTCCGTAAGACTTTTCATAATCGTGTGGATGTCATCGCTTTCAAAGTATTCACCCTCATGAGCGGCCTTGATGGCAATGTCGAGATGAATGTTGGGCTTGCAAGCATGTAGCTGTGAATCCATAGTTTCTATATCTTATTCTGCAAATCTACGAATTTATTGGATAACTGCCAAATGTTTTCCCCACTTTCTCTTTGCCGTTTGGAAAAACATGGCTATATTTGCAAAAAAGAAACATAATGCCTACTATATTCATTTTCTTCGGGTTCAGATTCATGTTCTATAGCAATGACCATGCACCCATCCACATACATGTATTGAAAGATGGGCATGAAGCTAAATACAATGTCAATCCTGTAGAGCAAGTCTATAATCATGGTTTTAAGAAACATGATATATTGCTTATTGAATCTGTTATTGAAGAGAATAAGGCGATTATTATCGATCATTGGAAAGATTATTTTAAGGAGGAGAATCATGGATAAGCTTTACATCACTCGCGTTTGGCTGGACGGGCATCATCTCTTTGCGATGACCGAGGGGGGAAAGACTGCCCATTATGACCTCTCCACGATGAGAGGGTTCCGTCATGCAACACAGCTGCAACTGGCTAACTTCGTTGTCAACGGCAAAGACATACATTGGCCTGACCTCGACGAGGACATCAACTTGGAGGGGATGCTTTACGACAACCACCTCTGCGCGCTTACCGACACCGAAGACTCGGCTGTCTACAGACCCGCACCACAAAGTCATGATTGTGTGGCAGAGCCATTAGCCCCTACCGGCTTCCACGACAACAAATAACGCATAACACCCGCCAACACTTATGACCCAGCAAGATAATCATACACTCGACTTTGACGAGTACATCCGTCAAGAAGAACCAAGCAAGAAGAAAGCAAGCCTCTGGCTTTGCTGACCCGACAAGTACCCGACAAGTACCCGACAAGTTGAAGACTTGGTGTACACAAAGAATCCATTTGTACTTTACACGTACACATAACTTTCGCCAACACTTATGACCGAAAACAAAATAGTCATCGAAAACCCAAAATCGACCGTCATAGCCAACTACCAAGCCGAAGAGCGGACGGAATCGCAATACCAGAGCGAGGCCGCATTGGAAAAGGCGTTCATCCAACGACTGCAAGGTCAGGCCTATGAATATCTGCCGTTGCATACCGAGCAGGACCTCATCAGCAACCTGCGTCAGCAGATGGAAAAGCTCAATGGCATTTCCTTTACTGACGCTGAATGGAAACGATTCTACAATACTATCTTGGCCAATCAGAACAATGGTATCGTGGAGAAGACGCGGCTCATCCAAGAGGACAACGTGCAGACCTTCCTCTTCGACAACGGCGAGCAGCGTAACATCCGCATCTTTGACAAAAAGAATGTCCACAATAACAGTCTGCAGGTCATCAATCAATATACCCCCGAGGGTGGAGCCCGTGAGAACCGCTACGACGTGACCATCCTCGTCAATGGGCTCCCGCTTGTTCACGTGGAGCTGAAGCGCCGTGGCGTGCCCATCCGTGAGGCCTTCAACCAGATCAACCGCTATCAGCGCGAGTCGTTTTGGAGTGGTACCGGGCTCTTTGAGTACGTTCAGATCTTCGTTATCTCCAACGGCACGGAGACGAAATACTATAGCAACACCACGCGTTTTGCCCATGTTAAGCAAAACAGTGGCAACCAAAAGCCGGGGCAGGGCAAACACACCAGCAACTCGTTTGAGTTTACTTCGTGGTGGGCTGACGAGCGAAATGTGCCCATCACCGACCTGATGGACTTCACCGCAACCTTCTTTGCCAAGCACACCATCCTTAACATCCTCGCCAAATATTGTATCTTTACAAGCGAGCAGCTGCTGATGGTCATGCGGCCGTATCAGATTTGTGCTACGGAGAAGATCATCAACCGCATCATCATCGCCCACAACTATCATTGGGAAGGCAGCATCAAGGCCGGCGGTTATATCTGGCATACGACAGGATCGGGTAAAACACTGACCTCGTTCAAGACGGCACGCCTGGCCACACAAATGGATTTCATCGACAAGGTGGTCTTTGTCGTCGATCGCAAGGACCTGGACTATCAGACGATGAAGGAGTATGACCGCTTTGAGAAAGGAGCGGCCAACAGTAATACAAGCTCCAACATCCTGCGGCGGCAGTTAGGCAGCAGCGACCCGCAGAAGAAGCTCGTCATCACGACGATACAAAAATTGGCGTCGATGCTGAAGAACAAGACCTACGAGGATGAGGTCAAGGCCATCACGCAAAAGCAGATCGTGTTCATCTTCGACGAATGCCATCGCTCGCAGTTCGGCGACATGCACACGCTCATCACCAAGAAGTTCAAGCATTATTACATCTTTGGCTTCACCGGCACCCCTATCTTCGCCAAAAACGCCAGCACGAGCGGCAACCCGAATCTGAAAACCACGGCACAGGCTTTCGGCGACAAGCTGCACAGCTATACCATTGTGGACGCCATCCGCGACCGCAATGTACTGCCCTTCCGCGTGGAGTATATCTCCACCATGAAGGAGAAGAAAGACATTGAAAACCAGGAGGTGTGGAGCATTGACACCGACAACGCCCTCAAAGACCCGCGTCGCATCAAGCTCGGCACCGAATATATCATCAAGCACTTCAATCAGAAGACGAAGCGCAATGACAAGAGCTTTATTTTTAACAAACTGCTGAATGTCAATGAGGTTGCATCATCCAAGAAGCAGGGAAAGGTGGAGGAAGTGAAGCAGCTGGTGCGCATGACGGGCTTCAACTCTATCTTTGCCGTGGCAAGCATCGAGTATGCCAAACTCTATTATAACGAGTTCAAGCGGCAGCACAGTGGGTTGAAGGTGGCGACTATCTTCAGCTATGGGGTCAACGACGAGGATGACGGCACCGGCATGGAGGACGAAAACAACGAGGACACCAACGGCATGCAGCCCGTAGACCGTGACTTTTTGGAGGCGGCTATCCAGGACTACAACGCGATGTTCGGCACCAATTACGACACCTCTGCCGACAAGTTTCAGAACTACTACAAGGATGTCTCACTTCGCATGAAGAACCGCGAGATTGACATCCTTATCGTCGTTAACATGTTCCTCACGGGCTTTGATGCCACCACGCTCAACACGCTTTGGGTAGACAAGAATCTGAGGATGCACGGACTCTTGCAGGCCTATAGCCGTACCAACCGCATCCTCAACTCCATCAAGACTTTTGGCAACATCGTCTGCTTCCGGAATCTGGAAAAAGCTACCAACGATGCCATTGCCCTCTTCGGCAACAAAGATGCTTGCGGCTTGGTGCTGATGAAGACCTACGAGGAGTATTATAAAGGCTATGAGGATGACAAAGGCCATCATGTCAAGGGCTATGAGGAGTTGGTGGAGCTGCTCAGGGCGTTCAAGCCCGGCGAAATCATTGCCAGCGAGGAGGAGAAGAAAGCGTTTGTCAAATTCTTTGGTGCACTGCTGCGTGTGCTGAACATCCTACAAGCCTTCGACCAGTTTGCGGGCAATGAACTTATCAGTGAACGCGACATGCAAGACTACCTTGGTATGTACAACGATATCTACCAGGCTGTAAAAAACGGCGATCACAATAAAGAAGAGATAAAAGATGACTTAGTCTTTGAAATGGAGCTCGTCAAGCAGGTAGAAATCAACATCGACTATATCCTTGCGCTGGTCAAGAAGTATAAGGATCAAAACAGCAAAGATCGCGAGCTGACGCTCCAAGACATCGACCGGGCCATCAAGTCGAGCCCGCAGATGCGCAATAAGAAAGAGCTTATTGATGCTTTTGTCAAGTCCATCACGCCAAGCAGTGATGTGGATGATGATTGGAATACTTTTGTACGCACAAAGATGCAGGAAGAGATCAGCGACATCATCAAAACCGAACATCTGAAAGACGCACCCGCAAGGAAGTTCATCCATGACAGCTTTGACAATGGCTATGTGCAGACAGAGGGCACGGGGATTGCTGACATCATGCCTCCTCTCAACCCGTTTAAGAAAAATGCAGGGAGAGAGGAGAAAAAGGCAGTCATCCTCGACAAGATAAAAGCTTTGTTCAATAGGTTCTATGATCTTGTAGGGCCCTCCGCATCTCATGATGCAGACAGCTCATCTGCCCAACTTTACAATCTCCCGGAAGAAAGTGAATTGTCGATGGCGGCAGAACCATCGCCTACAAGTGTGTAAACAGCTACGGCCACAAATGCACACGTCATCACAGCGCCTCATCCTCAGGCTTGTCCACACCTGTGCGATGTGTGCCCTTCTTTCCCGGATGAAGGTGCAACTTCTTGCGAAGCAGCCAACGCTGCTTCCGCTGCTCGTATTCCTCGCGATGACGCTCCAAGAAATTATCTGCCATGACCTGATACTCCCTTTTTATATATTCTTCCTAACTTATGTAGACTCCAATTGATATATACACCTTATTATATATAGCAACTTAGAGGCTGATAGACTCTATCCGCAGTTGCAGGATGCCGGCGGGCACCTTGACATCCACGACGTCCCCTACCCGCCTGTTGAGTAAAGCCTGAGCAATAGGAGACTTGATGGAGATCTTGCCTTCCCGGAGATTTGCCTCATGAGGACTGGCCAGCGTGTAGCAGAGCTTGCGACCGTGAGTCAAGTCAGCAAGCTCCACCTTGCACAGCAACTGCACGGTGTCGGCGTTCACCCGACTGGCTTCGAGTACACGCGCGTGCGCCAAGACATTCTGCTTGAAGCGGATGCGGCCCAGCAGACGGGAGTGCTCGCGCTTGGCAGCACGATACTCGAAGTTCTCGCTCAAGTCACCCTTGTCACGAGCCTCAGACACGGCATCGATCGCTTTGGGCAACTCCACTTTGATCATATGGTTGAGCTCGGCTACGAGTTCATCGTAACCTTCCTGTGACATGAATTCCATGATAAACCTTTGTCTTGAATTGTATTTTTTTGTGAGGCGGCGCTATCTTCCGCCAATCAATTTATGCATTGCAGAGCGGAGACACATATTTGAGGCAGATATTACCGGCGTTTGCCTTTCTCTGCGCTCCGCTTTGCGCTGGGCTTACGCTCGCCAAGCTGCTTGCTGAGCGCATAGGCATGATAGAGCCCCAGCTCGCCGGCCTTACTGAGATCTTGCTGAGCCATGTGCAGGTTGCCGCTATAGTAATAGGCCAGTCCACGGTTGTAATAAGCCTCAGCCAGACGGGAATCGATCTGCAGGGCACGCGTGTAGTCATCGATGGCATGCGTATAGTTTTTCTGCTCGGCATAGAAGTTACCACGGTTATAATAGAGGTAAGCATTCTTAGGAGCCAACTGGATCGCCACGGCATAGTCGCCCTCCACCTGTGAAGTCTTCATGCTGACATTCTGTCCCTTAGAAGCCTCGTAGTCGTTGAGCATCAACTGGCAGAGAGCCCGCTCGGAACGGCCGAGCACGCTTTGCTTCTCCATGGCCACATAGTCGTCGAGATCAGAGAGCGCGTCGTTGTAGTTCTGCAGTTCGGCGTATGCCACGGCACGCTGCAAGAGCAGGGCCGCACGCTGATGCGGGTCTTTCTCTTCCTTGATACCTTCCGAGAGGTTGTCAACGAGCTGGAAGATCTGCTTGGAGCTCACGTCGTCCATCTTCTTGCTTTGGTTGCAAGTCAAATACAGACGTTTGAGCGGCTGCATCGTGTTGTTGAACTGCTCCAGCGTAGTATCGAAGGCCTTGCTGCCATTGACTGTGTTGACATAATTGAAATACGACAGGCGATAGGACGGCAGCATAGCAACCTCGACAGCATTGTTTTGGATGGCGCCACGGATATCGCTCTTGTATTCATGCTCGACGGTCTGTGGCTGATCCTCCACGACGATGTCGTTATATTTACTGATATCAATCTCGGAGCGTCGGCGCACCTCCTTCAGCTTCTTGCGGCTCCACCGCTGCTGGATGCCCACATGCTTATCCATCTGAGCCTTGAAGATGCGGAACTCATCGAGTTCTGCTTTTGACGTCATACCCAACTTGCGATAGCATTGCGCACGCTGCGACAGACCCGTCCAGAAATTGGGGAACTGACTGATGACAGCAGAATAGTCGCGAATGGCCGCCCTCAGGTTACCGAGCTTGTCGTTGAGTAAGGCACGGTTATAGATAGCCATAAAGTTCTGTGGCTCCATCTTCACCACAAAGTCGAAGTCTTTCAGCGCACGGTTGTCGTCACCGAGCTGTAAGCGCAGCAAGCCACGGTTGTAGTGAGCCAGGAAGTTGTTTGGATCCAGGTCGATGGCCATGTCATAGTCGGCCATTGCCCCGCGCAGGTTGTTGAGGTTGAGTCTCACCAGCGCACGGTTGACATAGTTGTGAACGACTTTCGGGCGCAGATAGATCAGCTTGCTCAGACAGGAGTCTGCGACCGCCCAATGCTTGCGGTTGAGGGCGATGGCTGAGCGCGTTGCCCACGCATCGACATTATACGGGTCGATGGTAAGGCTGCGTGCCAACCAGTGGTCGGCCTTCATCGTATCTTTTTTCTCCAGATAGATTTCCGCCTTCAGCGAGTAGGCCGTTGCCGTCTTGGACCACCGCGAGATGATCGTGTCAGCATCTTCCAAGGCATGGTCGTAGTCCTTGACATTCAACCGGCAGATCGCTCTGTTGGTCCAGAAGCTGGTCACCGAGGGGTTGAGATGGATGGCCCTGTCGTAGTCAGTGATCGCGTCAGCGTATTTCTGCTGACGGATGCGCGACATGGCACGAAGATCAAAGATCTGTTCGATATAAGGGTTGAGGTCTATGGCATGGGACGCGTCTTCTTCGGCACCTACATAGTCGTCGAGCGAGTACTTCGCGGCAGCACGGTCGTACCATGGCAGCCACAGATAAGGCTTCAAAGCCAAAGCCTTGTTGAAATACTGTATCGACAACACATAGTCCTCATAGTGCAGTGCCACCTCACCGGCGGTGATGAGACGGTCCACATTATATTGCGCATTGGCGTGAGTCACAAAGAGCCACACCAGTGACAGAAGAAACAATCTGACCTTGTTCACCTTAATACCTGAGATCCTGAAAAACGTTATGCTTTACCTCTTCTTCTACTTCTTGTGAATCGTCTTCACACGATAGCCGCAGCGGAACTTGCCCTGCATGATGGCGCGGAGCTTGTTGCGGATGAGCTGCTTGCGCAGAGGTGACACCTTGTCGACATACATCACGCCTTCGAGATGGTCGAACTCATGCTGCATGACACGGGCCAGATAGCCGTCGACCCACTCGTCGTGAGGAGTCATATTCTCGTCGAGATACTTCACGTGGATGCGTTTAGGGCGTGTGACGTTCTCACCGAGACCGGGAATCGACAGGCATCCTTCCTCAAGCGTCTCCTTCTCCTTGTCGTCATATTCAAGGATATGGGCATTCACAAACGCGTGGCGGAAGCCCTTGTACTCAGGGAAATCGTCTTTCAGCACATCCAAGTCGATGACAACCACACGGATGGACTTGCCGATTTGAGGAGCAGCAAGACCCACGCCACTGGCATTGTCAAGCGTCTCAAACATGTCACTGATCAACTGCGGCAGCGAGGCGTCGCTTGGGTCTATATCCTGAGCCACCTTGCGGAGCACAGGCTGACCATAAGTATAGATGGGTAATATCATATTCTTCTTTGTGAATTCATAAAATCTTGCAGGATGATGGTGGCACTCACCTCATCCACGAGTCCTTTGTTCTCCCGCCTTGTTTTCTTTTTCACGCCTCCCTCGATGATGGCACGATGTGCCAACACCGACGTGAAACGCTCGTCGTAGAAGACAATCGGCACCGACGGCATCTCCTTGCGCCACCGCTTCACGAAAGCCTCCACGCGCGCCAGATTCTCAGACGGAGCGCCATTGGGCTGCGTCGGCTTCCCGATGACGATCTTCTCCACGTTTTCCTCAGAGAGATATTTCTTGAGGAAATCCATGAGATTTCTCGTCTCTACCGTAGTCAGCCCATTGGCGATAATCTGCAAAGGGTCAGTGACGGCAAGCCCCGTCCGGCGCTTGCCGTAGTCAATGGAAAGAATTCTTCCCAAGGTATCTTACTGATTGGAAAATTATTTCTTGAACAGCAACCAAGCGTCGCTCTTAGGATTGAACTTGCTTCCACGGATGGCGTCGCGGCTCTGTACTGCACTTGTCTTGTCGTCAGAGGTAGATGCGATGACACGGTACATGTTCACCTGGGGATTATAAGCGATCTGAGCGTCGTAGCCGCCCTGCTTGAGGGTACTCTGCAGTCCTTCGGCATTAGCCTTCAGAGAGAAAGAGCCCACCACGACACTATAAGCCTGCAAGCCCTTGCCGCTGACAACAGTAACGTTCTCACTACGCACATTGGCATTGTTGACATTGGTCACAGTGGTCTGGTCAGCCTGCTTCTCAGCCAAGGGAGTCACCACAGGTGCCTCGTCCTGCACGGCCTTCTGCTGGTTCTGCTGCTCTTCCTGAGCCTTGGCCTTTTCGTAAGCCTTTTTATAGGCATCTTCTTTTGTTCCACAACTGGTAAAAGCGAAAGCAAGGCACAGTGCTGTGCTTAATAACACATATTTTCTCATTATCTTCTATTTGATTTTAATATTAATGTTCTGTTGATATTCTCACTCTTTGTGTCTAAGGGTATTCTACTTTTTATTTTGCGAAATTACTAAATTAATTACGAAAGCGTCCTTTTCGTGCACATAAAGTTTGTTAAATCAGTGAATCAGAGAGTATTTAACAAAAAATATATCCACAAAGCATGTCATTACGGAAAAAAAATCATATATTTGCAATAGATAAATTTAAACCCACAAAACACTAAGTTTATGAAGACATTAGGTTATATCTCAGCTTTCTTGGGTGGTGCCATTGCTGGCGCTGCCATCGGTCTGCTGCTCGCCCCGGAGAAGGGCTCAGACACCCGCACGAAGATTTCCGACGCTGTTGATGATTTCTGCAAGAAGCACGACATCAAGCTTGCACGCAAAGATGCTGACGATCTGGTAGACGACATCAAAGACGCCGTAGACAGCACAAACGCATAGGCTGCAAGGTCGCTTCAAACCACAGACAGCCCATGCACAATGGACGAACACTATTATAATAAGGAGTAAATTGAAAATTCCGTTTCTAACCCGGCGAGGCCAGCGCAAGCAAGACAATGCGTCGCACGAGCCTCGCCAAGGTTTCTTTCATCAAGACTTCCACATGTTTTCCAACGATCAAAACATAGAGACCATCGCCCAACTGGTAGAGAGTGTGAAGCACTACGCCAGCCTGCAAGGTGAGAATGTGAAGCTGGAAGTAGTTGAGAAGACCGTCAGGGTGCTCACCGTGGTGGCGATGACCGCCATTCTGTCCTTGATACTGATGCTGATTCTCATCTACCTCAGTTTCGCGGCAGCCTTTGCGCTTACCCCGCTCGTAGGCTCAGTAGGTGCCTTTCTCATCATTGCGGGCATCTATTTGGTGATACTCTTGCTCTTCCTTATTTTCAGAAAGAGATGGATTGAGCGCCCGCTGGTCCATTTCCTCGCGTCCATCTTATTAAGCAATTAAATCATGAACAACCATAACACAGACTTTACCACTTACCGCAGCCTGGAAGAGATCGCCATGCGCAGAAGCATCCTCAAAGAGCAGATCGACCAGGACCGCAAGAAGATCCAGCAACAATGGCAGACACTGTTCCGCAAGCCCGAGGGTTTCAAGAGAGATGCCACGCCTTCAAAGCGCATTGGCAGCCTCGTCAACACGGGTGCCGGACTCCTCGACGCTTTCCTCTTGGGCTGGAAGCTCTACCGCAAATTCAAAAAGTAGACGGCAAAGGAGTAACTGTGCCAAATACTGTTCAGAATACTAAAATGCAAGCCAAATCTTGTTAATAAAGGTTATTATATCATCATTTATGGGTGGATTTGGAACAAAACTCGAGAAACATTCGTAACTTTGCATCGTGTTTTTCATAGTATTAGATTTAAGGTTAACAAGGTTGGAGTACAGCGGTACTCCTTTTTTTATGCCCATACGTCAAGTACGACCTTGTTTTCTCATCTGAAAATCTCTCTGCTTGCAGCCTTTTTGCAAGCAAATATCCTTCTCTCTTGCAATATTTCCTACACCTCTATCTTCATGCCGTCGTACGGAAACAGACAGCCTTCCGGCAGTCTCGCGTTGGCCTCGTCATAGAGTCCCACGTCGTGGGTAAGATGGATGATAAAGGTTCGGCGCGCGCCCAACTTCTTTCCCATGGCGACAGCGTCGGGAATGAGCTGATGACTATGGTGGGGCATTTCCCATCTGAGTCCATTGACAACCAGCGTATCGACGCCCTCTAAGAGGGCCAACTGACTGTCGTCAATGTCCTTCATGTCGGTGATATAGGCCAGCGAACCAAAGCGATAGCCCAGGACGGGCAACTTGTCGTGCATCACCTCGACAGGTAGCACGTCGATGTCGCCCACCCGCAACGGCTCTTCTTTGTGCAGCGTATGGAGCTCTATCTTCGGCACGCCGGGATAGAGATGTTCCGCGAAGCAATAGGGAAAATTGTGTCTGACGGCCTTCACGCAGGGCTCATTGCCATACATGGGGATGTCGCCAAGACGACAGAAAGGCCGCAGATCGTCCAATCCGCCCACATGATCGTAGTGGGCATGAGTGAGCAGCACAGCGTCGATCTTGCGAAAAGGCAGCGGCAACAACTGCTGACGGATGTCAGGACCGCAGTCGATCAGGATGCGCGTGGACGCAGTCTCCAGCAACGCCGCCGTACGCAGACGGTGGTCACGCGGATCCTTGCTGTCGCAAACCGCACAATGACATCCTATCACCGGCACGCCGTTGGAGGTACCGGTACCCAAAAAGGTCAACTGCATCTTTGCCATCTCTTTCCTTTCACGCCCTCTCCTATCGAATGTTTACTTCCGGTTTCAGCTCCAGGCCGAACTTCTCTCTGACATCAGCCTGAATGGCATGCATGAGCGCGACGACATCCTCGCCCGTAGCACCGCCAAGGTTGACGAGCACCAGTGCCTGCTTCTCATACACGCCGGCACGTCCGAGCTTCTTACCTTTCCACCCGCACTGGTCGATGAGCCAGCCGGCCGGAATCTTATAGTGCTTCTCACTGCCCTGCTGTTCGTCGGGCGCGTCGAAGTAGCGGAGATCGGGATGCTCAGCTTTCAGCCGCTCAAAGGTGGCCTCATCAACGATCGGATTCATGAAGAAGCTGCCGCCATTACCGAGCACGGCGGGATCGGGCAGCTTAGCCTGACGGATGCGGATGATCGCGTCGCGAAGCTGTTGCGCCGTCAGCGTGTCAACAGCAATATGGTCATCTTCCAACACACGACGGATGTTGCCATAGTCCAGCCGTGGGCTGAACACCGGTGAGAGGCGATAGACCACCCACGTGATCAGATACTTGTCGCGCCACTCATGCTTGAAGCGGCTCTGACGATAGGCATACTCACAGTCACGGGCAGGTATCGTCACCTGTCGGCCGGTAGCGATCTCCACAGCCTCCACGCTCGTCAGCGTGTCCTTCGCCTCTGCCCCGTAGGCTCCGATGTTCTGCACAGCGGAAGCGCCGCACTGTCCGGGTATGAGGCTGAGGTTCTCCAGTCCGTACATCTGATGCGCCACAGCGTAGGCGACTACATCGTCGAACGTGCTGCCTGCCCAACAGCGCAACAGCGTATGGCCATTGTCGTCGGTCTCGGCATGTACTTCGAAGCGCTGCTCCGGACTGACCACAATACCCTTGTAATCTTGAGTGAGCAACAGATTACTGCCACCGCCAAGGATCAGCAATGGGCGGTCGGCATGATCGCGGATATAGGCTGCCACCTCCACAGCATCGGCCGTAGAGGAGAACTCAAGATATTCGTCGCACTGCTGGTCCATCCCAAACGTGTTGTGATGGAGCAAAGGATAGTGTTGCTGTTTTTTCATTGCCGTCGTTTCTTTTCTATAATAATAAGGTCTTACCCGCTGTCAAGAGCTTAACAGCTGAACTTGACGAGCTTCCATCTCTTGCCAAACCGGCGGAAGACATAAACCACCTCATTGCTGTTGGCAATGCCGCGGATCATAAACACTTTGTAGTTGGTCTCCTTGTAAGTCTGACCATATATGATGTTGTAGATCGTACCGCTGGGCAGGATTCCCGGCTTGAAGTCGGGCCACTGCTGTGGCATGATGATACCCGTCATGGTAGCCTGGTCGTTGGTAGGATCCGGTCCTGAGAACTTCACCTCTTCGGCCATGCTCCTCATCTGGAAGGCAGAGTCTACGGCAAAGTGCTGGTAGAACTTCAGGAAGCTGGCATTGTCGTTCTGGTACATCGGCTTATAGTTGATCGAGGTGAGCATCCACTTGCCTTTGATACGGTTGAAGAGGAACTGCTGCACGGTTTTGAGATGGAAGAAGATTTTCTCCACCACCACGTGGTCGATCGTCGTGTCCTTGGCGAGCTTCACCTGCTTCTCATTGTCCAAAATCAGCGTATAGTAGTCCTGGTGCATGAAGAAATGCTCCATGCGCCAATGTCCCTTCTCGATCTTCTTCTCCAGCTTGCCGTTGCGATACACGGGCAACGGGAAGACAATGCGCTTGAGTTGCAACTTACGGTTGGCAGCGAAGTTAAACACGAAATCGTCGAACAGCTCATCAGCTGTCTTCGGCATCGGCGTCTGCGAAATCAGGTTTTCTGTAGAGTCCTCCCCCGTTGTGTCCGTGACAGCACTGTCAGACTGTATGGAATCAGTCTGCTCCGGCTTCTTGTTGGTGCATCCGTAGGGTACAGCCAATGACAAGATGAAAGCAAGTAAAACAACTGATAATATTATTCTTCTCATAAAATCATTCATAAGCTTTGGCAAAATTACATATTATTTTTTATATAAGAAGTATTTTTCCAATAAAATTAGTACCTTTGCACTCAGAAAGATAAAATTTACAGACGATGATACTAGACAAGATAGATCAACTTCTCAAAGAAGTATCTCAGCTCTCTGCCAAGAACGCAGACGACATCGAGCAGCTCCGACTCAAGTATTTGAGCAAAAAAGGTGAGATCAATGCCGTCATGGCAGACTTCCGCAATGTGGCCGCTGACCAGAAAAAGACCGTAGGCATCAAGATCAACGAACTGAAAAAAGCCGCTCAGGACAAGATCAACTCTCTGCGCGAGCAGGTCGCCTCTACCGATACCGGCGACAACCACGAGGACTTGACACGCACGCCCTACCCGATCGCTCTGGGTACCCGTCATCCGCTGACCATTGTCAAGAACCAGATCATCGACATCTTCCAGCGCATGGGCTTCACGCTCTATCACGGTCCCGAGATCGACGACGACAAGCACGTGTTCACCATGCTGAACTTTGCCGCTGACCATCCCGCACGCGACATGCAGGATACTTTCTTCATCTCACAGGACAAGACCGACGTGACCAAGAACGTGTTGCTGCGCTCTCACACCTCCGGCGATGAGGCTCACTATATGGAGACCCACGAGCCGCCTATCCGCGTGCTCTGCCCGGGACGTGTCTACCGCAACGAGGCTATCTCGGCACGTGCCCACTGCTTCTTCCATCAGGTGGAAGGACTCTATGTCGACAAGAACGTGAGCTTCACCGACCTCAAGCAGGTGCTGCTGACCTTCGCCCGCGAGATGTTCGGTCCCGACACAAAGATCCGTCTGCGCCCGTCTTACTTCCCCTTCACCGAGCCGAGCGCTGAGATGGATATCTCCTGCAACATCTGCGGCGGCAAGGGCTGTAACTTCTGCAAACACACAGGTTGGGTGGAGATCCTCGGTTGTGGCATGGTCGACCCGCACGACCTCGCTGCCTGCGGCATCGACCCGGATGTCTACACCGGCTATGCCTTCGGCATGGGCGTGGAGCGCATCACCAACCTGAAATACCGTGTCAACGACCTGCGTCTCTTCTCCGAGAACGACAAGCGCTTCCTCGAAGAGTTCCAGAACGCATTCTAAGCTTCATCCTATACACATTATATAATAGGCACACCCGAAAGGCCGGTTTCACAAGGAGCCCCTTCCCGGTGTGCCTTTTCTTTTGTCTCATCTCCAACCTCTTTTACCCGTCATGACCAACCGTCTCCAAGATTTAGACCAGCACACCACTCGCCTGCAACAACAGCTCACCCTTCTCCGACACAAGAGCCAATGGTTCACCGTGGCGCAGATCGGCCTGTTTCTCGCTGCCGTCGGCATGGTGGCCTGTGCCATCACCTATCAGCCCAAGGCGTTGTATGCTTTCTTGGCGGCAGTGCTCTTTGCCGGCTATCTGCTGCTCCGCCGCACCGACGGCCGCAACAGCCGTGACATCGAGCAAAAGCAAAGGCTGATCGCCGCCTACCAACGCGAGATCGGCTACTTCCATGGCGACTACAGTGGCTTCGACGAGGGCAAGGAGTTTGTCAATCCCTCCCATCCCTTTTCCTTCGACCTGGACCTGTTTGGCAAGGACTCGCTCTTCCAGCGCGTCTGTCGCGCCGTCACCGTCGGGGGCCGCAACCTGCTCGCACAGTGGCTGACCAAAGAGACGGTGGACGGGAACCGCAAAGACATCATTGCAACCATCGTACAGAGACGGCAAGCCGCGGAGGAGCTTGCCCGCCACGACGACTTTCTGATGAGCATCAAGGCCTCGGGACAGCACAGCGATAAAGCCGAAGAACGACTGCTGCGTACCGACTGGCTGGCCGAGGCCCTCACGGCGGCGCACGCCCTGGAGCTGCCCAAGCGCTGTTCCCCCCGGTGGTTACGAGGGATAAGAGCCGTCATGCTTATCGGCTTCTACCTGTCGGTCGTCGCCGCGCTGACCGGTTCCGTGTCTGTCGTCCTGCCCATCACCTGGGGCACCCTGCACCTGCTCTTTGCCACGATCTTCCCGGGCAATAGCGTACGACGCATCATGACGACATTGCAAAACATCCACACACTGTCAGAGGGGCTTGACCGCATCATACGGCTCACCCTCGCTGAAGAGTTCAACGAAGAGGTGAACAAAACGTTGCAGACTTCCTTGCGGCAACAGGCTGCGAGCCTCGCTGAGATGGAGCAGATACTTCAAGACATAGACAATAGAAACAATGAGGCGGGCATCCTGCTCTTCAATGTATTCGCGCTGATCGACTTGAATATCGTCCGTCGCTTCAAGTTGTGGCAGCAGCGCAGTGCCGACTTTGAAGCGCTCATCAGTTCCGTGAGCCTGCTCGACGCGCTGGTCTCCCTCGCCTCTTACCGTCAAAACGAACCGGCAACGACGTGGCCCACTTTCGTCGACACGCCGTCGATGGTCTTCGAGGGCAAGGGACTGCGCCACCCCTTCCTGGGCATGAAAGCTGTCGCCAACGACGCCATGCTCCAGGACCGCAACTTCTATATCATCACGGGAGCCAACATGGCCGGAAAGAGCACCTATCTCAGGACGGTTGGCATCAGCTGGATCACGGCCATGGCAGGCCTGCCGGTCTATGCCGAGCATCTGACGCTCTCGCCCTGCCGGCTTTTCACGGGCATGAGGACGAGCGACGACCTGACGCACGGCATTTCTTACTTCAATGCGGAACTGCTCCGGCTCAAGCAACTCATCGACGTGCTCGACGACACGCCCACGCTAGTCATCCTCGACGAGATACTCCGTGGCACCAACTCAAAGGACAAGCTCCACGGCTCGCAAATCTTTCTGGAATATCTCTCGCAGCACAATGTGACGGCGATCATCGCCACCCACGACCTGGAACTCTCGCAGATGGCCGAGAACCATGGCGACCGCTTCCACAACTATTGCTTCGAGATCTCTATCGGCGAACAGGTCTCCTACGACTATCGCATCACGCCCGGCATCGCCAAAAATCAGAATGCCACCTATCTATTAAAGAAGATGATCGCGGAAAAAGATTAGGCGAGGACTCACTCAACCACGCGACATCTGCTCCTTCTTGACAGCAGCGCACAGCGGCAAGGTGAAGACGACACACAGATGTGACCGTCACAAAAATGCTAATCTTCTTCATATTTCAATTTATATTATCCTTCTCCTATCGGTTTGTGACTGCAAAGTTACAATTTTTTCCAATTCGAAAAAACATTTCCCCACGCTTTTACCCAATATTACAAAGAAAGCGTGGAAATTGATTTTACTGCCTGACAAGCAATCGTTCGCTAAGTAGAAAAAGATCTTTCCCTACTTAGCAAACGATCTTTTTCTATAGGATTACAATGTTGGGAACATTGTTTCAACCTCACAAGAACATTGTTTCGGCCCCGTGAAAACAGTGTTTTGAGGTCATAAGAATACTGCTTGTCATCAACGACATCACCACGAAAGAAAGGAAAATACCTTTTATAAAAACCAGTAATACACTTGCTGTGATGCATGGGCTGCGCCCTTCGTTTCTCAGGCTTGCCTCACAGCAAGGGAAACCTTGAAAACAGGCTGGCGCGGTGCTTGGCGTTAAGAGGTTACATGATTTTATGCGCCCATGCGCAATTTTACGACCGTTTTTTGTCAGTTATCTCAACAATACGGAAAGAGCCTCATATTATTATGTGGTTATTCAACCCATAAATTTGGTCTTTCAGATAAAACTTTGTAACTTTGCATAGTTTTAGTCTAAGACAATTGATCATGCAAAAACCCGTAGTCATTGCCGGACCTTGTGTCATCGAGTCTACCACTTTACTCGACACCGTAGCTCAGGAGCTTGTCAGGCTCAACGCCAAATACGACATCGACATCATCTTTAAGGCCTCGTTTGATAAGGCCAACCGCACCTCACTCCACTCTTTTCGTGGCCCCGGACTGGAGCGCGGATTGGAGATGCTGGCTGATGTGAAGCGCAAATATCAGTTGAGAATCACCACCGACATCCACGAGGCGTGGCAAGCGGAACCGGCCGGCCAGGTGTGCGACGTGTTGCAGATCCCTGCTTTTCTCTGCCGGCAAACCGACCTGCTCGTGGCCGCTGCCAAGACGGGACGCATCGTCAACATCAAGAAGGCGCAATTCCTTTCGGGACGCGACATGCGCTATCCCGTGGAAAAAGCACAGGACAGCGGCGCCAAAGAAGTATGGCTCACCGAGCGCGGCAATTGCTTTGGCTATAACAACCTCGTCGTGGACTTCCGCAACATCGCCGACATGCTCGACATCGTGCCCACCGTGATCATGGACTGCACCCACAGCGTGCAACGCCCTTCGGCCGGAGACGGCAAGACCATCGGCGACCGCAAATTTGTGCCCAGCATGGCACTGGCCGCAAAGGCCTTCGGAGCCACAGGCTATTTCTTTGAGACACATCCCAATCCTGATGAAGGACTGTCGGACGCAGCCAATATGATCGAACTGAATAAGCTCGAAGCTACCCTGCTGCCGCTTTTGAAATAAAGAGTTAGGACTACAAAGCGCAACCACCATTCAGAGGAGAACAACAGATGAAAAAAGAGATAAAAACAGATAAAGAGATAAAAACGGAAAAAGTCAAAACCACACCCGAAGAGCGACTGCATCATGCCAGAGAATATGCTGAGCGCTGCCTGCGGGAAGAGGCACAAGCTGTCCTCGATCTCATCCCCCAGCTCGACGAGAACTTTGAGAAAGCCGTGGAGATGATGTATCGCTGCCGCGGCAAGATCATCGTCACGGGAGTAGGAAAAAGCGGAAATATCGGAGCAAAGATTGCCGCTACGCTGTCGTCTACGGGCACTCCGGCTTTTTTCATCAATCCTCTTGACGCCTATCACGGCGACCTCGGCGTGATGACACCGGACGACATCGTGCTGGCCATCAGCAACTCCGGACAGACTGATGAACTGCTGCGCTTCGTGCCTATCCTGCTGCACATGCACGTCCCCATCATCGGCATGAGCCGCAATCCTGAGTCGCTGTTAGCCAAATACTCCGCTATCCACATCAAAGTGTTTGTTGATCACGAGGCGTGCCCGCTGAACCTTGCGCCCACCTCCTCCACGACAGCGGCACTGGCAATGGGCGATGCCCTGGCCATCGCGCTGATGCAGGTGCGCGACTTCCGTCCCCGCGACTTCGCACAGTTCCACCCGGGCGGTGAGCTCGGCAAGCGGCTGCTGACCAAAGCAGAGGATGTGATGCGCACTGAAGACCTCCCGATCATCCCCGAAGACATGAACCTCGGCAAAGCCATCATCGACGTCTCGAAAGGACTGCTGGGCATGGGCGTGTCGCTTGACAGCGACAACCGGGTCATCGGACTGATCACTGACGGCGACATACGCAGGGCCATGGAAAAATGGCAGGCACGTTTCTTCGATCACACGGTGAGCGAGATCATGACACGCACGCCGAAGATCGTCTCGCCGTCGACAAAGGTGACAGAGATACAGCGCGTCATGCACCAGTACAAGATCCATTCGGTGCTCGTCTGCGACAAAGAGAAGCATCTCCTGGGCATCGTAGACTCCTACGCCGCCTCACTGCTCAACCAGTAAAAGCAGCAGAAGCCTACACGCGGAACGAACCCGGCTCGACGAGAGTCGGAGATCACAACAACAGTTTTAGTATCAATTACTTATATCATTTTGAGAGAATTTTCCTTTAAGGTATTAGTGTGCATCATGCTGACAGGCATAACGCCCTGCCATGCCCATAACGACAAGACCCAACAGCAGTGTCAGCGCAGCGACTCGATGCTGGTCAGCCAACTGAGAGAAGACGGTATTTCCTTCTCCCACGACAACAGCGTGACGCTGCTGATGACCGGACAGGAGAAATTCGACGACCTGTTTAAAGCCATCAGACAGGCACGCTCTTCTGTACACCTGGAATATTTCAACTTTCGAAATGACTCCATCGCCCGTTGCCTTTTCGACTTGCTCGCCGAGAAAGCAGCGCAAGGCGTAGAGGTCAGAGCCATGTTCGACGGCTTTGGCAACGACAGCAATAACCGTCCCCTGCGCCGCAAGCACATCAAGAAGCTACGCCAGGAAGGCATCGAGATCTATGAGTTTGACCCGATTCGCTTTCCATGGGTCAACCACGTCTGGTCGCGCGACCACAGAAAAATAGTGGTCATCGACGGCAAAATAGCCTATACAGGCGGTATGAACGTGGCGGACTATTACATCAAGGGAACTAAGGAAGTGGGTTCCTGGCACGATATGCACTGTCGCATCGAGGGCACGGAGGTCAACACGCTGCAAACAATCTTTCTGCGCACATGGAACAAGGTGACGGGACAAAACATCCACGGAGCAAAATACTACCGTGGACTGGGCGACGTAAGCTACTTCCACGGGCTGAAGCGCGACACCTGCGACACGGCCGGACACAAGATGGTCGGCATCATCAACCGCGAGCCGCACACGTCAAACGAAATCATACGGGAGTTCTACACCCACGCCATCAACGACGCGCAAGACAGCATCATGATCATCAACCCCTATTTCACGCTGAACCACAAAATCAAAAAGGCACTGAAAAACGCTGCTAAGCGTGGCGTGAAAGTGGAGATTATGCTCAGCGTGAGAAGTGACATACCATTGACACCGGACTGCGGATTCTACAATGCTCATCAACTGATGAAGCATGGCTGCACGGTGTGGATGTATAAGCCCGGCTTTCATCACACCAAGATCATCATGGTTGACGGCCGCTTCTGCACGGTAGGCTCCGCCAACCTCAATGCCAGAAGTCTGGCCTGGGATTACGAGGAAAATGCCGTGATCGTCGATCCTTGCACAACACACGAGTTGACACAACTATTCAACTCAGAGAAGAAAGATTCTTTCCGACTGACAGAAGAGTCGTGGGACGCCTGGCGTACGCCTTGGCAGAAGTTCCGCGGATGGTTCGCCCACCTGCTCACAAAGTTTCTGTAGTCTGCTTCCTCTGCCCCAGCCTTCTCTTCCGTTATCGACTACTCTTTCTACCTTTCTTCTTTTTCTACTTATTACTCTCTTAGCTTTACTTTTCTTAGATGCTGTTGACGTCTACATATCCGTGCATGACAGCATAGATCGTCAAGGCCGACACGCTGCGGCGGCCGAGCTTGGCAACGATGTTTTTGCGGTGCGTGATGACCGTCGTCAGTCCGATATTGAGCTTGTCAGCTATCTCCTTATTAATATAGCCCTTGACAATAAGTCTGAGCACGTCTATTTCCCGCTTCGATAATTTCTTCTCTACCTTAGGCTCAGCCTGCGGCGGCAAATGCTGACCACGACCATGCGCACGCTGCTCGAGCGCCAACAGCTGTCTGACCAACAGTTTTTCGGGCTGATGGCAACAGACGCAATGAAAGTCCGTCGGCTGTGCTGCCGGGTCGTCAGTAGGCGTGAAGACGATGGTCTGATGCCTCCGCTGCATGAAATAATCGCGGTTGTTGAGCAACACCGTCTGCGAGACGAAGAAGTGCACAAAACGTTCCTCACCGCTTTGCAACAAGTCCTCCAAGGTATTAAACGTGTGTGTCTCCATGACCGGCATCACCTGATCGAGCAATGTCTTCATGCCGATCAGTGCAAGCGTGTCCTCATTGATTACAGCTACTTTGGGATGTTCCATGATTGAAGAAATAAAAAAAGGCCTGCCATGAGCTTCGGAGTATTCTCTGAAGCCAATAGCAGGCTTATACGTTCTATCGATGATGATTACTTGGCATAGGCTACGCTACGCGTTTCACGAATCACGGTGATCTTCACCTGACCTGGGTAAGTCATCTCGTTCTGGATCTTCTCGGCGATCTCATTGCTGAGCTTCGTGCTGTCCTCATCGGTCATCTTGTCGGCGCCGACGATGACACGGAGCTCACGACCAGCCTGAATGGCGTAGGTCTTCGTCACACCTGGATAGCTCATGGCGATGGCTTCCAAGTCATTGAGACGCTTGATATATGCCTCGACAATCTCGCGGCGTGCTCCAGGACGGGCACCGGAGATGGCGTCGCACACCTGAACGATAGGAGCCAGCAGCGTCTGCATCTCCACCTCGTCGTGGTGAGCAGCGATGGCGTTCACGATGTCGGGCTTCTCTTTGTATTTCTCAGCCATCTTAGCACCTAAGAGTGCGTGCGGCAACTCGCTCTCCTCGTCGGGCACCTTGCCGATGTCGTGGAGCAGACCGGCGCGCTTTGCCTTCTTGGGATTGAGTCCGAGCTCAGCAGCCATGACGGCACAGAGATTAGCTGTCTCGCGGGCGTGCTGCAACAGATTCTGACCATAGGACGAGCGATACTTCATCTTACCGATGATACGCACCAGTTCGGGATGGAGTCCGTGGATACCCAAGTCGATCACCGTGCGCTTACCGGTCTCAATGATCTCGTTGTCGAGTTGCTTCTTAACCTTAGCTACGACCTCCTCGATACGTGCGGGATGGATACGTCCGTCGGCGACGAGCTGATGAAGTGCCAGGCGGCAGACCTCACGACGGATAGGATCGAAGGCTGAGATGACGATGCTCTCAGGTGTATCATCGACGACGATCTCCACGCCGGTGGCAGCCTCAAGGGCACGGATGTTGCGGCCCTCACGACCGATGATGCGGCCTTTGACCTCATCGTTGTCGATATGGAAGACGCTGACCGAGTTTTCGATGGCAGTCTCAGTGGCTACTCGCTGGATCGTCTGGATGACGATCTTCTTAGCCTTCATATTGGCGTCGAGCTTAGCCTGATCCATGATCTCGTTGACATAGCCTGCCGCGTCCATCTTGGCTTTGTCCTTCATGCTCTCCACGAGGCGTTTCTTAGCTTCCTCGGCAGAGAGGCCGGAGAGTTCCTCCAGCTTGGCGCGCTCCTGATCCTGCATCTTTTCGAGCTCAGTCTGACGCTGAGTGATGATCTTCTTCTCGTTGTCGATGCGCACCTGCCCTTGTTCCACCTCCTGTTTGCGGCGCTGGAGTTCCTCCTGACGCTGGTTAAGGGAGATCTCGCGCTGTTTCAGGCGGTTCTCGTTTTGCTGGATCTTCTGGTTGCGCAACTGCACTTCCTTCTCCAACTCGCTTTTTTTATTCAGGAACTTCTCCTTGACCTCAAGGAGCTTTTTCTCTTTGATCACGTCTGCATCCTTCTGAGCAGCCTCCAAGATCTCGTTATATTTACCTTTCGCGATATGGCGGAAGTAGTAAAATCCGGCCAGCGCACCCAGTGCCAGGGCAACGACGGCAGTAATGATGATACCTATCATGTATTATTAATTGTATAATGTTAGTTGATTAGACATATAATTATTTACTCTCCTGATCGTTGTTTTTCCCACTCCCGAGAACGTCCTCAATTTCCGAAGTAAGCTGTTTGAGCAAATCATTATATGGCTTGGTGTCATTGCGCTGAAGCATCTCCTGCAGCCGCAGTCCAATATCGATCATAGCGAAATAGTGGATTTCCTTATCGCTCTTGAATCGCTTGAACTGGCCGTAATACGCATTCAGACGCTCATTGATCAAGTCCGCGTCACGACGATACAGTGCTTCGTCTTTCCGAGGCACGGTCACACTGATATCTGTATCGTAGATATGAAGCCTTATGGTGATCTTGTCAGTTTCTTCTGTCATTGTCGGAACTTTCGCTACTCAGCATGGTGATGCACTTGTTGACATCACGGATGAGCGAGGCCAGAGACCGTTTGGCGTGATCCATGTCCCTGTCGCTCACTTGCAGCATACGAGCGGTTTTCAACGTCTGATAGTCACTCTCCGCCTTTTTCAGCTGTTCTTGCAACAGGCTGATGGAAGCATCTCTATCATCGATCACGGTGAGCAGACGAGCATTTTCCTTTTTAAGCTCCTCGTATTGAAGCATCAGCTGTCTGACACGTGTCACAAATGTATTGATTATCTTCTCATTGGCATCCATGACTATACTTGTTTCTGCAAAATTATAGATTTTTAGTGAGAACAGCAAGCTTTCTGAAACATTTTTCTCAGAACGCTTGCCATTTACCCACATTTACTTCTTCTTCACATCCTCATCACTTGGGCGCGGCTCTTTCTTGGCCAGCATCATCACCTGATAGGTGAAATCGGTCACCCACTTCTGGGAGAAGTTCAAACGGGTATTGAGCTTGCGCACATTCAGCACGGCTTTGATCACACTCGGATCCTTGTAGTCGTTCTTCATGAAGATGTCGCTGACGGTCTTCTCTGTCATGGCATAGATGGTCTTCTTGAAGATAGAAGGCACACGCAACTTGAATTTCATCAGGTTGCCCATGAGCATCATCAGTTCCTGAGAGAAACTCTGGAACTGGATCAGATACACCTGCACATCCTGCAACTTTTTGCAGTTGCGGCGGATGCTTTGGTCGATCTCCTTGAAGAACTGCTCGTCGGTGTGGTAGATCTCCATCATCATCTTGCGGCAATGACTCTTTTCGCCAACTCCCAATTTGTTGTTCTGAGTGGGTACGTGCAATGTCGACTTAAACACTCTAAGGTCTGGCAGCATGGCCAGATTGCTGATGCCCAATTGAGCGGCAAGAGCTGCCTGAAAGTAAACCCGCACAAGCGTCATATAGTCTTCCATGCCGCCTGTCTTGCTTTCTTGTTCCTTCCTTCCAAAAAGCTTGGAAAATATTTCCATCATGTATGAATATTCTTAAGTTGATTGTTGTTATTTCAAATTATTTTGCAAAAATACAATAATATAGCGAGAAATCAAAATTATATCGCATGAATCTCGTTTTAATTGAAGATAATTTATTAACTTTGCGCTCAAATAGAAATTATAGAAAATGAAAGGTATTGTACTAGCGGGAGGTTCTGGCACCAGATTGTATCCCATTACGAAGGGAATCAGCAAACAGCTTATCCCTATCTTCGACAAGCCGATGATCTATTATCCCTTGTCGGCGTTGATGTTGGCGGGCATCAAAGAGATTCTTGTTATTTCTACACCCTACGATCTTCCTGGATTCAAGCGTCTGTTGGGCGATGGCAGCGACTTTGGGGTTTCCATCTCATATGCGGAGCAGCCTCATCCCGACGGATTGGCGCAGGCGTTTATCATCGGAGAGAAATTTATCGGCGACGATAGCGTCTGTCTCGTCTTGGGAGACAACATCTTCTACGGTGCCGGCTTCACAGGACTCTTGCGCCATAGCCGCCAGATGGCTGACCAGGGAAAAGCCACTGTCTTCGGATACTACGTCAATGATCCTGAACGCTATGGCGTGGCCGAAATCGACAAAGACGGAAACTGCCTCAGCCTGGAGGAGAAACCGGCTCACCCAAAAAGCAACTATGCTGTCGTTGGCCTTTATTTCTATCCCAACAGTGTGGTGGACATCGCAAAGAATGTCAAGCCCAGCCCACGTGGAGAGCTGGAGATCACCTCGGTCAACCAGGCTTACCTCGACCAGAGAAAGTTGCGCGTAGAGGCTCTTCCTCGCGGATTTGCATGGCTTGACACCGGCACACACGACAGCCTTTCTGAGGCCAGCACCTTCATAGAGTGCATAGAGAAACGACAAGGACTCAAGGTGGCCTGTCTGGAGGAAATCGCTTTTAAACAAGGGTGGATCAGCAAAGAACAACTGATCAAAGAGGCCGAGCCGATGGCCAAAAACAACTACGGCAAATATCTGCTGCAGCTTGCAAATGACAATCGGCAATAGAATAAAAAGGTGAAATAAGAGAGGCTAAAACCAAAAATAAAACAAATATTCACAATAGTAATTATCAGCTAAATGGAACAGAACTTAAATGCAGAGCCTGAAATAACGGCCACGACCCAGCCTGAAGAGACTCGGTCTACGTTCAGCTTTGCAAACATTTACACTGCTGTCATCCTAAACTGGAAATGGTTCGTCCTGTCGTTGATTATTTGCATCGGACTTGCTGCAGTATATCTTCGCTACACGACACCTATTTACCAGGCATCTGCCAAGTTGCTCATTAAGGACAACGATCAAAACGGTGGCGGCCGAAGTGCAAACATGCTCAACTCAGCTACGCTGGGTATGATTTCCAATTCTAACGGTTTCGACAATGAGTTGGAAATCCTCACCTCACACTCCCTTGCACAGCAGGCTGTGAGAGACCTGAAGCTCTACGTCAATTATTACCACGTAGGAAAGGTTAAAGATGTGCTGATGTACAAGACGCAGCCCATCAATGTTGACGTGGATCCGTCGCACTTGGAGCGACTCAACGCCCCTGTCGACCTGAAGATTGAGCGTACGGGCAACAGCTATCACGTTACCGGTACATATTATGTTCCTGTCAATGACGATCAGGCCGACGGCCCGTTCAGCATCGACAAGACATTCTCACAACTGCCCGCCACTATCGGCACACGCGCAGGTATCATCAGCTTCAACGCCAACACGGTGGTGCCGATGAAAGACGGCGATGTGATGAAAGTCAATATCCAGTCTCCGAAATTCGCTGCATATAAATATGTGGGCGAGCTTAACGTCTCTCAGACGAGCAAAACGACTACAATCGCACAGCTCACCCTGAGCGATGAAAGCCCGCAGCGTGCCATTGACTACCTGCAGCAACTCTCTATCTGCTACAACAGACAGGCCAATGAGGACAAGAACGAGGTCGCTGAGCGTACAGAAGAGTTCATCAACGGACGTCTTGAAAAGATCAATGCAGAACTCGGAAACACTGAGGGACAACTCGAAAGCTACAAGAAGCGCAATGGTATGATCGACCTCAAAGCCAATGCTACCAGCGCCTTCTCTAACGCTGACCAATACTCTCAGAAGCTCTCCGAGGCAAACACACAGGTAGCTCTGCTCGATGAAATGCAGAACTATATGGACAACCCCAACAACCGATTCCAGCCGCTGCCCTCTAATGTTGGTCTGAATGATGATGCCGCAACAAGCCTCATCAGCAACTACAACCAACTCGTGCAAAGACGTAACCTGCTGTTGCAGAGCGCCAGTGAGAACTCTCCTTCTGTGATGCCCTTGACTACACAGATCGAGGACATGGATCGGGCTATTCGCCGTGCCTTGAAACAGGCTCGCCGCAACCTCGATATCCAGCGCAACTCGGTGGCCTCACAGTATGGAAAATACCAGGGCCAAGTGGGAGAATCGCCTGAGCAAGAGCGTATGCTGACACAGATCGGACGCCAGCAGGAAGTCAAGTCTGGACTGTACCTGATGTTGCTGCAGAAGCGCGAAGAGAACTCTATCTCCCTGGCTGCTACTGCCGATAAAGGAAAACTCATCGACGGTCCGGCTCTCGGCGGCAAGGTG
This sequence comes from uncultured Prevotella sp., assembly GCA_900317685.1. Taxonomy (GTDB): domain Bacteria; phylum Bacteroidota; class Bacteroidia; order Bacteroidales; family Bacteroidaceae; genus Prevotella. The sequence continues at coordinate 48,608 of ONHQ01000003.1, read as the reverse complement.
AGCCCAAAGAGTAGTATGATTCTGATGGCTGCTCTCATCATTGCATTAGCTTTGCCGGCACTCATCATCTTCCTGCTCGAGTTCTTCCGCTACAAGATTGAGGGTCACGAGGATGTCGCTAAGCTGACAACGCTCCCGATCATCGCTGATGTGGCTGTCTCCACAGAGTCTGCCAAGACCAAAGGTGAGATCGTCATCCACGAGAATCGCAACAATCAGATGGAGGAGATCTTCCGTTCGATGCGTACCAACTTGCAGTTTGTGCTCGAAAACGATGAGAAGGTCGTCATGTTCACATCCTCTACTTCCGGTGAGGGTAAGACGTTTATCACCTCCAATCTTGCAGTCTCCTTCGCGCTTTTGGGCAAGAAAGTACTCTTGGTGGGCTTGGATATCAGAAAACCAAGACTGGCTGATCTGTTCGAGATCGATGACCATCAGCATGGTATCACCAACCTGCTGGTGAAGAACGCACCTTCGTGGGAGGAGATCCAGCAACAACTCGTGCCCTCTGGTATCAACAATAATCTGACGTTGCTCATGGCCGGTCCTACACCTCCTAACCCGTCGGAGCTTGTATCGCGCAAGAGCCTTGACGACATCTTTGCTGAGCTGCGCAAGCACTACGACTATATCCTCGTAGATACTGCACCTGTAGGCCTGGTAACAGATACCATTGAGATCGGCCGCGTCTGCGACGCTACGGTCTTTGTCTGCCGCGCCGACTTCACGCCAAAGGAGAGTATCGTCATGATCAACTCTCTCCACAACCAGAAGAAGCTGCCGAAGATCAACATCGTCATCAACGGCATCGATATGTCGAAGAAGAAGTACGGCTACTACTATGGCTATGGTCGCTATGGCAAGTACGGTCGCTATGCCCGCTACACCTACTACCGTCAGCACGGTTCCTATGGCTCTTATGGCAGCTACGGCTATGGTAGTTATGGCGGTTACGGCAATTACCAGAACAGCCGCTACGGCGACAAGAACGACACGTCAATTAAGCAGTAATCCATGGCAACGATCGCAGTAGATTTCGACGGTACGATTGTAGAACACCGCTATCCCGAGATTGGCAACGAACTGCCTTTCGCTACAGAAACCTTGCGTATGCTCATCAAGGACCATCATCGGCTTATCTTGTGGAGTGTACGCGAGGGCGATCTCCTGCAGGAAGCCATCGACTGGTGTCATGAGCGTGGTGTTGACTTCTGGGCTGTCAATAAGGACTATCCGGAAGAGGAAGAAAGCAAAAACAACCACTTCTCACGCAAGATTAAAGCTGACTACTTTATCGATGACCGAAACATCGGAGGACTGCCTGACTGGGGGCAGATCTATCGGATGATCAACGAGCATAAGACTTACGCACAGATCATGCGAGAAAGTATGGGACGAATTTCTGAAGATGACATCCCCAAGAAACGTCACTGGTGGCAATTCTGATGATCATCGACAAATAAAAAAAAGATGCTGAAGCTCAATGCTCCAGCATCTTTTTTTTATTTGATAAAGGTTGAAATATCTTTGTGTCAAGAGAAGGATTACAGCAGTTGAATATTGTATCCTAACGTTACCATCACTTGCATCTCTCGTGCTTTTTTGGATAACAACTCTTTGGAATAAGTGCTCTTAGACAGTCGGTTGATGGGATAATCAAAGCGTGCATTAACATTCAATTTACCAAAGTTAAAGCCAACACCTACCGGAACACTGCATGAACCCTCATGCAACTCATCCTTGATATCGGTACTCAGTCCTGCCAACTCTGATTTGGCATTGACCAGCCACCCCACATGGAAGCCAGCAAAGACATAGAACTTGTCATTGAAATATTTTTGAGCCAAATAGTCGGTATTGATATAGTCAAGACGATAGTCATAAGGACCAGTCTTCTCGTTCTGATAGTACTGATACTGATCCTTGGCACCTAAGTGAGTATAATTGGAACCAATGCTCACGGAAAATGACGGGGTCAGAAAGAACTGAACCTTGACACCTCCTGCCAAACCAACCTTCCAACTGTTCTCATTGCCCATCATACGTGACGTCACAGCACCAGCGTATGGCGTCAGGATCACTTCACCTTCTTCGTAATGGGTTTGTGCTGCCATTGCTCCACACATCGTCAAGCCTAACAGCATGGCTATCATCCGTTTTCTCATGGTTGATGTATCTTCTATTTATTTTCTTTTTGCAAAGATAATATATTTTTCTTTTATATAAGCCTTTTCATCATTAAAAGTAGAACACCTATTTTATATTCTCACAAAAACTCGCTACCTTTGCAGAAAGAAAAACAAAATGACGATGAACAAGAAAGATCTGAAAATCATATTCATGGGCACACCAGAGTTTGCCGTTGGCACGCTCCGCCGATTAGTAGAGGATGGATACAATATCGTGGCGGTGGTCACACAACCCGACAAACCTGTCGGAAGACATCAGGACCACCTCCAGCCCTCTGAGGTCAAGCGCTATGCTGTCGAGCAGGGCATTCCAGTCTTGCAGCCGGTAAAGATGAAGGATCCCGCCTTTGTTGAGCAGTTGGCAGCGTACCACGCCGACCTGCAGGTGGTTGTCGCCTTCCGTATGTTGCCGGAAGTAGTTTGGTCCATGCCACGCTTCGGTACTTTCAATGTCCATGCAGCCCTGCTGCCACAATATCGTGGTGCTGCGCCTATCAACTGGGCTATCATCAATGGCGAGACGATGACGGGCGTGACCACCTTCTTCCTTGACAAGGACATCGACACGGGACGCATCATCCTGCAAAAGAAATTCCCTATCCCCGATGATGCCGACGTGGAGTATGTCTACGACGGACTGATGCACTTAGGTGCAGACATCGCGGAAGAGACGATCAACCTCGTGCTCGAAGGCGACGGACACGTTGAATCCACCGACCAAAACCAGCTGACCACCACCGACAGCGAACTGCATCCTGCCCCGAAGATCTTCAAAGATACCTGCAAGATCAACTGGACACTGACAGCAAAGCAGGTCTACGACTTTGTCAGAGGCCTGTCTCCCTACCCTTGTGCCTGGACTGCCATGCAACCGGCAAGCGGAGAAGCGGGAAAAGCCAACACCTACAAGATCTTCAAAACATCCAAGACCGGTCTCGCCTGCACAGAGAAGCCCGGCACCGTCAGCGTACGCAAGAACCAACTGCTCATCGCCTGCTCTGACGAATGGCTGTCAATAGAGGAACTGCAGCCAGCCGGCAAGAAGCGTATGCCCGCCACTGCCTTCCTCAACGGCATCCACTGTGAGCTGACCTGCATCTGATCCTGCGCTGCACAGCCGTCTTTCCGGTACGTTCTGTTCGTCGAATTTAATTCGACGCCCCCCGCAACCGTCTATAGCCAAAGAGAGCCGCCCCTGTATGGAGCGGCTCTCTGTTTTCTGTCAAGCCTTGCTTAGATGTCCCAGCCCACTGCGGAAGCACCCAGCACAGCAGCCGAGCTACCGTCCAATCCGCTGACGAGGAACTTAGCCTTGCCCTTGAAGATAGGCAGCACATGCTCGTCGTAGCTCTTCTTGATAGGATCCATCAGCAGATCACCTGCCTTTGTCAGACCACCGAAGAAGATAAAGGCCTCAGGAGAAGAGAAGGCTGCAAAGTCTGCGCAAGCCTCACCCAGCATCTCACCGGTGAAGTCGTAAATCTTCTTGGCGAGTTTATCACCCTTACCGGCAGCAATACTCACATCAAGAGAGGTGATGTCCTTCGGATTCAGATCACGCAACAGAGACGGTGTATCTGTCGTATCGAGAAACTCACGAGCCGTACGGGCTACACCCGTTGCGGAGCAATAAGCCTCCAGGCAACCGTGACGGCCACAGCCACAGAGGCGTCCGTTCTCACGACGCATGATGACATGACCCAACTCACCGGCAAAACCGTCGCAGCCATAGACCACCTTACCATCAATGACAATACCGGAGCCTACACCTGTGCCCAGCGTGATGTCAATAAAATTCTTCATGCCACGGGCCACACCGTATGTCATCTCGCCGATAGCGGCTGCGTTGGCATCATTGGTCAAAGCCACGGGAATGCCCAGTTCCTTGGAGAACATATCTGCCAATGGCACGATACCATTATGGCCCCAAGCCAAGTTTGGCGCAAATTCTATCGTGCCCTTGTAGTAGTTACCGTTCGGTGCACCGATACCCATTGCCTTGATCTTATCAATTCCGCCAACTTGGTCTATGATCACATGAAGGGCTTCTACGGAAGCCTTCACGTAGTCTTTTACCTTATCATAGCCTTGGGTCTTAATAGCTGTAGTTGCCTTGATGTCGCCACGGCTGTCCACAATACCAAACACAGAGTTGGTACCACCGAGATCCAGACCAATGACGTAAGGCTTCAATAATTCTTGCTCATTCATTGTTTTTGGTTTTATCGATTGTGTTTCTGTTGCAAAGATAATAAAACATTTGAAAACTCTACTATTTTGAGATGAATTTTAATTGGCACAGCACAAAAAAGATGTTTTTTACCATCATCGGAACACACTTGACAAAATATTGAGACATATATTTTTCTAAAAACATTTGGATAGGACAAAAAGAATTATTATCTTTGCTTGGAAAACGAACAACTATAAAATGACACAAGAAGAAGATATCAAAAACGCCGTGGAGGTGCTTCGCCGTGGAGGCGTCATCCTCTACCCCACAGACACGGTCTGGGGCATCGGCTGTGATGCCACGAATGCTGAGGCTGTGGCCCGCGTCTACCAAATCAAGCATCGCGACGACTCCAAGGCACTCATCTGCCTCGTAGACTCTGACGCCCGCCTGCAACGCTATGTGCGCAATGTGCCTGCGGTAGCGTGGGATTTGCTTGACGCTGTCGTCAAACCCACTACAGTCATCCTTGACGGCGCCGTCAATCTGGCACCGAACCTTATCGCCGAAGACGGCAGCATCGCACTGCGCATCACCAAAGAGCCTTTCTCACACGAACTGTGCTACCGGTTCCAGAAAGCACTCGTCAGCACCAGCGCCAACATCAGTGGGCAGCCCGCGGCACAAAACTTCGCTGACATCGCACCGGAACTCCTTGATGCTGTTGACTACGTATGCTTCTCACGCCGCCAGGAACATAAGCCCCACACGCCCAGTTCCATCATCAAATTGGGGCCACAGGGAGAAGTGACCATCATCAGAAAATAAGTCCACAAAATAATGCCGACATGTTTCTTCTGGGGAAACGCAGATGAATACAAGGCAACACACATATATATAATAAGGTATAGATACTCTAAAGTAAGAAGAAAGTGACTTTCAATCAAATCCTCGAGTGGAAAAACCACAACCTGACAGAGCGGCAGATGACCAGCATCCTGGCGTTCTTCATCGGCATATTCTCCGCTGTGGCCGCATATGTTTTGCATCAGCTCATCCATCTGATAGAGAGTCTGCTCACCGAGGACTTCTTGACCAATGCCGTCAACTGGCTTTATCTCGTCTTTCCAGTCATCGGCATTTGGCTTACCTCCTTATTTATAAAATATGTCGTGCGCGACAACATCTCGCACGGTATCACCCGTGTCCTCTATGCCATCTCGACCAAACGCTCATGTCTGAAGCGCCACAACTGCTGGTCGTCGGTGGTTGCCTCCGCCATTACCATCGGCTTTGGTGGATCTGTGGGTGCCGAGGCACCTATCGTCTTGACAGGATCGGCCATTGGTTCCAATCTCGGACAGCTCTTCCACATGGACAAGCGTACGCTGATGTTGCTGGTAGGCTGCGGTGCCGCGGCTGCAATCTCCGGCATCTTCAAAGCTCCCATCGCCGGTCTTGTCTTCACTTTGGAAGTGCTGATGATCGACATGTCGATGGCTTCGCTGATTCCAATTCTGATTGCGAGCATCACTGCCGACATCTTTTCCTATGTCTTCACCGGTACTTCCACCCTCTTCACCTTTACGCTTCAGTCGCCCTTTAGCGTAGAACGCGTGCCGGCAAGCATATTGCTCGGATTGGTTTGCGGCGTGATGAGCCTTTATTTCATGCGCGCCATGAACTTCTGTGAAGGTCAGTTTGCCAAGATGAAACAGCATCCCTACCGCAAGCTCTTCGTAGGAGGTATCACGCTGAGTACGCTGATTTTCTTCTTCCCATCGCTCTATGGTGAAGGTTATTCGACGTTAGGAACCTTCATCACCGGGAAGACAATCACAGACTGGAGCCAGGTGATGAACGGCTCGCTGTTCTATGGTCACAACGAGCTACTGCCTCTTTATATTGCTCTCGTCATGCTCACGAAGGTCATCGCCACATCCTCCACCAATGGTGCAGGCGGTTGCGGTGGTACCTTCGCGCCGTCGCTGTTTGTGGGTGGCTTCGCGGGCTTTCTCTTCGCACGACTTTGGAACATGCAGCAGATTGGCGTTTACCTTCCCGAAAGCAATTACACACTGTTGGGCATGGCAGGCGTCATGGCTGGTGTCATGCACGCTCCGCTGACCGGCATCTTCCTGATTGCCGAGATCACCGGTGGTTATCAGCTCTTCGTACCCTTGCTGATCGTATCGGTGGTCAGCGTGATGTTTATCAGCATCTTTGAGCCCCACTCCATCTACGCCATGCGACTGGCCCGTGAAGGCAAACTCGTCACCCACCACACCGACAAGAGCGTGCTCACCCTGATGAGCATGGACTCGCTCATCGAGAAAGACTATGTCACCGTGCAACCCGACATGCTGTTGGGCAAGCTCGTAAACGTACTCTCCAGCACCGACTATGACTTTCTGCCGGTAGTAGACACTGCCGGACGGTTGATGGGCGAGATAGACATCAACAAGATTCGCCATATCGTCTTCCGACCAGAACTCTATCAGAAGTTCCGCGTTGCGCAGCTGATGACTCCCGTACCTGCCATCCTCTATCGCAATGAGCCCATGGAGGATGTCATGCATAAGTTTGACGCCACCAACGCGGAAGCCCTCCCCGTCGTTGATATCAACAACTGTCTGCAAGGCTACATCCTCCGCACACGCATGTTGAGAGCCTACCGTCAACTGGTGGCCGACTTCTCTGCTGAATAAACGCCAAGGCAACTAAGCGCACAGATTGCACGAAGAAAGAGACGAAATAACCTAATAGATGATGTTTTATCGGATAAAATTCGTAACTTTGCAAGCTATATGATGCCGTTTTTACATATTGATCTGTTAGAGCTCATCCTTAAGGGACTACTCATCGGAATCATCGCCTCAGCACCCATGGGGCCGGTGGGCATACTCTGCATCCAGCGCACACTCAACAAAGGGCGTTGGTATGGATTTGTCACAGGCGTAGGAGCCGCCGTGAGCGACATTATCTATGCGCTCATCACGGGTTTGGGTATGAGCTTCGTCATGGATTTCATCACCAACCCTACCAATAAGTTCATCCTGCAACTCTCGGGTAGCATCGTTCTGTTGCTGTTTGGCATCTACTGCTTCAGAAGCGACCCACGGAAGAACATGCACAAGAGCAGTCAGAGTAAAGGTACATTGTGGCACAATGCCCTCACAGCCTTTCTCGTGACCTTCTCTAATCCCCTGATCGTCTTCTTGTTCATCGCCTGCTATGCTCAATTTGCCTTTGTCGTTCCGCATCATCCTTTGGAGATGACGCTAGGCTACCTGAGCATCATTTCCGGTGCCCTGCTTTGGTGGTACGGCCTGACATGGCTGGTAGATAAAGTGCGGGCTAAGTTCGACATGAATGGCATTCAGATTATCAACCGCATCATCGGTGGCCTCGTCATCGTCTTCTCTTTCGCCATGCTCATCGGCACGGTTTTCAACCTCTACACCATACATTATTAGCCACAAACGCATGATGGACACCAACGGCGAAGAAAAGGACAGCAAACAGTTCACAGGTCAATCCATCAATAGACATCTTTCATCAACAAAATCTTTCCAAGCATGTATATCGCAAAACAATTAAAGGAAAAATCCATTGCAGAATATCTGCTCTATATGTGGCAGATGGAAGACTTGATCAGAGCATATGGTTGCTCTCTCCCGCGCATTAGAAGGGAATATATCGACAAATTCGATTATACCCCCGAACAGAAGGACGAGGAGGCCGACTGGTTTGGCAATCTCATACGCATGATGAATGAAGAAGGATGCCGCGAGAAAGGCCATCTGCAAATCAACCAAGTGATCATCGGCGACCTCTTTGACCTGCATTGCCAACTGCTTGACTCCAACAGGTTCCCATTCTACAATGCGGAATATTACAAGGTATTGCCCTTCATCGTGGAACTGCGACAGAAAGGTGACAAAAACGTCAATGAGATTGAAACTTGCCTTGATGCCCTCTATGGCGTGATGATGCTCAGGCTGCAACAAAAAGAGATCTCACCGGAGACCGAACACGCCATTAAGGAGATTTCTACGTTCATTGGTATGCTTTCTGACTATTACATCAAAGACAGAACAGAAGGCATAGACTTCGGAGAACAAGGATAATACAAGGATAATAATAGATAAAGCTAATAAAGACAAACGCAATATGAATATTCTGGTAACAGGTGCTAACGGACAACTCGGTAACGAGATGCAGATCGTCAGCAAAGCAAGTTCTAAGGATAAATATATCTTCACAGACGTCTGTGACGGTTATACTCACCTCGACATCACCAACATTGAGGCCATCCGACAAATGGTAAAGGACAACGATGTGAAATGCATCATCAATTGTGCTGCATGGACAAACGTTGACAAGGCTGAGACAGCCGGCGAAATCGTGGAAACGCTCAACGCCACTGCCCCTGAGAATCTCGCCAAAGTGATGAAGGAAGCAGGCGGTCTGCTCGTGCACATCTCCACCGACTATGTCTTTGGTGGTGATCCTTACAACACACCGTGTCGTGAGGATCAAAAGGGTACGCCGACAGGTGTCTATGGCCTTACCAAGCTGCATGGCGAGCAGAAGATTCAGGCTACTGGTGTCGACTACATCATCCTGCGCACCGCCTGGCTCTACTCTGAGTTTGGCCACAACTTCGTAAAGACAATGCTCAACCTCACAGCTACTCACCCACAGTTGAAGGTTGTCTTTGATCAGTGTGGCACACCTACATACGCTGGAGACCTGGCCAACACCATCTTCGACATTGTAGAGAACCGTAAGTACGAAGGCAACAGTGGCATCTATCATTTCAGCAATGAGGGTGTCACCTCATGGTATGACTTCACCAAGGCTATCGCCGCACTCGCCGGACACAACGACTGCGACATTCAGCCATGCCATAGCGATGAGTTCCCCTCACCCGTCAAGCGCCCTGCCTACAGTGTCCTTGACAAGACAAAGATCAAGGAGACTTTCCACTCCGCCATTCCTTACTGGCTTGACTCGCTGAAGAAGTGTATGGCTAACATGAACGAAATCAAGAAGTAATCATTATATGAACGAAATACAACGTCGGCGCACCTTCGCCATCATCTCTCACCCTGATGCTGGTAAGACTACGCTCACAGAGAAGTTCCTACTCTTCGGTGGTCAGATACAAGTAGCCGGTGCCGTCAAGAACAACAAGATACGCAAGACCGCCACTTCTGACTGGATGGACATTGAGAAGCAACGTGGTATCTCTGTGTCTACTTCTGTCATGGAGTTCGACTATCTACCCGAAGGCCAGGAGGGCGAGCCCTATAAGGTCAACATTTTGGACACGCCGGGTCACCAGGACTTTGCGGAAGACACCTACCGCACGCTTACTGCCGTCGACTCTGCAATCATCGTTGTTGACTCTGCAAAAGGTGTAGAGGCTCAGACCCGCAAACTGATGGAGGTATGCCGCATGCGCAACACACCGGTGATCATCTTCATTAATAAGATGGACCGTGAAGGCCGTGATCCTTTTGATTTGCTCGACGAACTGGAGGAAGAACTGCACATTCACGTTCGTCCGCTTTCGTGGCCTATTGGTCAGGGTGCTAAGTTCAAAGGTGTCTACAACATCTATGAGCAACAGCTCAACCTGTTCAAGCCCAACAAGCAGCGCGTCACAGAGAAGGTCGCCGTGGACATCAACTCCGAAGATCTCGACCAGCACGTAGGCAGCCAAGAGGCTGAGCAACTACGTAACGACCTCGAATTGATTGACGGTGTCTACCCCGAATTCAACGCCGAAGACTATCGCAAGGCTGAGACAGCACCTGTCTTCTTCGGATCGGCGCTGAACAACTTCGGTGTGCAAGAGTTGCTCAACTGCTTCGTAGAGATAGCCCCGAGCCCACGTCCCACCAAAGCCGAGGAGCGCATAGTGGAGCCGACAGAACCGAAGTTCACCGGCTTCATCTTTAAGATCACGGCTAATATCGACCCCAACCACCGCTCATGCATTGCCTTCTGCAAGGTTTGCTCAGGCAAGTTCGTGCGCAACCAGCCCTATCTGCATGTACGCTTGGGCAAGACAGTACGCTTTTCCTCCCCCACACAGTTCATGGCCCAGCGCAAGAGCACGGTCGATGAGGCATGGCCGGGCGACATCGTGGGATTGCCGGACAACGGTATCTTCAAGATCGGCGACACACTCACAGAGGGCGAACAGCTTCATTTCCGCGGCCTGCCTTCGTTCTCACCGGAACTTTTCAAGTACATCGAGAACGACGACCCCATGAAGTCCAAGCAGTTTGTCAAGGGTATTACGCAGCTTATGGACGAAGGTGTGGCTCAGCTCTTTGTCAACCAATTCAACAACCGCCGCATCATCGGCACCGTAGGTCAGTTGCAGTTTGAGGTCATCCAATACCGTTTGGAGCATGAGTACAACGCCAAATGCCGTTGGGAGCCATTGCATCTTTACAAAGCCTGCTGGATTGAGGCTGATGATCCTGCCGAACTTGACAACTTCAAGAAGCGCAAATATCAATACATGGCCAAAGATACAGAGGGTCGTGATGTCTTCCTCGCCGACTCTTCCTATATTCTGAGTATGGCCCAGCAAGACTTCCCGCACATCAAGTTCCACTTCACCTCCGAGTTCTAATTGGCTTACAACAACGCTTAGCATCATGCAATCAGAGAATGACATAACACAGAAAGACGACGCTGCCACGCCGTGGTACGCCTTGAGGCTATTCTCTATTAAGCAGCAAGCTATTGATGACGAGTTAAGGGAGAGAGGCTTCACGACATTCATCCCCAAGCAGGTTGTCGACTTCAGAGATAAGTCCAACAAGTTGCGCCATGAGCTCAGGCCCGTGGTACGCAACCTTATCTTTCTGAAGAAAGCCATGGACGAAAAGGAGTTTCGCAAGGAGATCTTCAACTTCCCGTACAAGGTGTCGGTCATCAAAAAAGGACGCGACACCAACGAGATGGCCGAGATCTCCGCCGAAGAGATGCAAGAGTTTCAACTGATGTGCGACCCGAAGCTTGCCGAAAAGAAATTTATATCCGAGGAAAGTGCCAAGCTCAAAGTGGGCGCTCCCGTTATCGTCACTCACGGACCCTTAAAGGGCCTGAAGGGCAAACTGGTTCGGAGCAACAAAAAATACTATCTTCTAAAAGACATTCCCGGGATTGCTGTCATGCTCAAGGTCACTCGCTGGTGTTGCCAGCCCTTAGATGACCAAGCCTGAACCCAAAGCTTAAGACGTTTGCATCCGCCCACACCGGATGTCGCCCACGTCTATCACACGATAGCACCTCTTTCACAACACATAAAAAGCCGGACATCCACATTGTAGGATGCCCGGCTTTATTTTTTAGCGAATATGATTTTATTTCAGCTTGCGGTAGCCGTAGACAGCGCGGTCACCGAGTTCTTCCTCAATACGGATCAGCTGATTGTACTTAGCCATACGGTCTGTGCGGCTCATACTACCGGTCTTGATCTGTCCGGAATTAGTAGCCACAGCGATGTCAGCGATCGTAGTATCCTCCGTCTCACCGCTACGGTGACTTGTCACCGTGTTGTAGCCATGGCGGTGAGCCATCTCGATGGCCTCCAAAGTCTCGGTGAGTGAACCGATCTGGTTGACCTTGATAAGGATAGCATTGCCTGCTCCCATCGTGATACCCTTCTCCAGGAACTTAGTGTTGGTGACGAAGAGGTCATCGCCGACGAGCTGCACCTTCTTGCCAAGGGCATTGGTCAGCTTCACCCAGCCTTCCCAATCATTCTCGTCAAGACCATCCTCGATAGAGTCGATAGGATACTTGTTGACAAGTTCCTCCAAGTAAGCAATCTGCTGCTCATCGTTGAGCTCTTTGCCATTGGGATCCTTTGGCATACCGTTCGACAGTTGTTTGTAGTTGTAATACCACTTTCCATCACGCTGTGTAGCGAATTCGCTGGCAGCGCAGTCCATGGCGATGGTTACATCCTTGCCCGGCTCATAGCCAGCATCCTTCACTGCGTCGACGATGCTTTGCAGTGCGTCCTCAATACCGTCGAGTTTCGGTGCGAAACCACCCTCGTCGCCTACGGCTGTAGACAGTCCGCGCTTCTTCAGGTTCTTCTGCAACTGATGGAACACCTCACTGCCCATGCGGATGGCCTCTTTCTCAGAAGCAGCACCAACAGGACGGATCATAAACTCCTGGAAAGCGATAGGTGCGTCGGAGTGAGCGCCACCATTGATGATGTTCATCATTGGCACAGGCATCACGTAGGTGTTGCAACCGCCGATATAGCGATACAGGGGCAGTCCCAGTGCTTTGGCAGCCGTGTGAGCCACAGCCAGCGACACGCCTAAAATAGCGTTGGCGCCGAGCTTGCTCTTTGTTGGCGTACCGTCCAGTGCCAGCATCTTATAGTCGATGGCACGCTGGTCAAGCACGTTGTCGCCCTTCAATGCAGGAGCGATCACGTCGTTGACATTGGCCACAGCCTTCAAGACGCCCTTACCGCCAAAGCGGTTCTTGTCGCCATCACGAAGCTCCAAGGCCTCGTTTTCACCGGTAGATGCACCTGAGGGTACGCTGGCACGTCCCATCACACCATTATCAAGAGTTACCTCCACTTCCACTGTTGGATTGCCACGTGAATCCAAAATTTCTCTTGCATGTACTTTTTCGATTACCATAATCTTATCGTTTAATAATTGTTCCAAATGCAAAGGTAATGCTTTCCGCACTTCCCCGCAATACTCAAAAATGATGAGATCTCGTCTCCACTTCTTCTGAGCTTTCATCAACTTTCAATACAAATGATATGCCAATCAAAAGAAAAGTAGCCCGTCTTTTAATCTTTCTTGTATTTTATCAAGCCTTTTCGAAATTATTTAGTAACTTTGAACCAAGGCATGTCACTTTGCCTATCACATATGTTACCATCTTTGTCATACAGAGAAACATACTATATATAATAATGAGTCGACTATGAACGCAAAAATTAGAAAAACACTTCTGACAGTAGGATTATCGTCGTCAGTCATGCTGTCCATGGCGCAAAACTCTGCGACCTCAGCCAAGGCGACCAACCCACTGCTCACTCCCAGTACACTGTCCTTTGGTGCTCCGGACTTCAACCGCATCAAAGCCAGCGACTATCTGCCCGCTCTGGAAGCAGCCATTGCCCAGCAGCGCAAGGCCATCAACGCCATCGCTGAGAGCAAACAGACACCAACATTCCGCAATACCATCCTTGCTTACGAGAACAGCGGGAAGCTTTTGGACCGCGTCTCCAGCATCTTCTTCTGTGTCGACGAGGCTGACAAGACACCCGAGATCGCTGCGACAGAGAAAGTCATCATGCCTCAGCTCACCCAACTGGACAACGACATCTCGTTCAACGAGAAGCTCTTCCGCCGCGTGAAATATGTCTACGACCACGAGTATACCAAACTCAAAGGTGAAGACCGCCGGCTCTTAGAGGAAATCTACAAAGGCTTTGTCCGCAACGGCGCCCTCCTCTCTAAAGAGAAGAAAAACCGTGTCGAACAGATCAACAAGCGCATCTCCGACCTGCAACAGCAATGGGGCACACAACTTCAGGAAGCCACCAACAATGCTGTCGTATGGGTCAACAGCAAAGAGGAGCTTGCCGGACTCAGCGACGCCGACATCGCACAATGTGAGAAGGACGCGCAGAGCCGGGGCGCCAAGGCACCATACGCTATCGTGATCATCAACACCACACAGCAGCCCATTCTCACCAACCTCGACAACCGCGACCTACGCCGCCGCGTCTATGAGGCTTCCATCCATCGCAGCGACGGTACAGGTAAATACAACACACTGCCCATTGTCGTGGAGATGGCAAAACTCAGAGCCGAAAAGGGCGAGATCATGGGTTATCCCAATTATGCTGCTTACTCGCTGGAGAAAACGATGGCCAAGACTCCGGATAACGTCTATGCTTTCCTGAACAACCTCATCAAGGCTTACCGCCCCAACGCTGACAAAGAGACAGCCGCCATCGAGGCTTACGCCCGTCAGACCCAGGGCCCGGACTTCCACCTCCAGCCCTACGACCGTTTCTACTACTCTGCCAAGATGAAGAAGGCACAACTCAATCTGTCTGAGGACGAGGTGAAGCCTTATTTCAACATCGACAGCGTGCAGGTCAACGGCGTGTTCTATGCCGCCCACCGTGTCTACGGCTTAAACTTCAAGGAGCGCAAAGACCTTCCCACCTATCACGCCGACATGAAGGTCTTTGAGGTATCAGACAGCACGGGCAAGCCCATCGCCCTGTTCTACAGCGACTACTTCCGCCGCCCCACCAAGCGTGGTGGTGCCTGGATGAGTTCCTTTGCCAAGCAGAGCAAAGCATGGAATCAGTTACCTATTATATATAATGTGTGCAACTTTGCCAAAGCGCCCGAAGGACAGCCTTCCTATGTGACGTGGGATGAAGTGACCACCATGTTCCATGAGTTTGGTCATGCCCTGCACGGCATTCTCTCCAACTGCGAGTGCAACACACTCAGCGGCACGGCCGTGCCCCGTGACTTCGTGGAGATGCCGTCACAGTTCAACGAGAGCTTTGCCTCCATCCCCGAGGTCTTTGACCACTACGCCATCAACAGCCGAGGAGAGCACATGCCCGAGGCTCTGAAGGAAAAGATGATGGAGTCGATCAACTTCCAGCCGTGCTATGCTTTGGGAGAGAACTTAGCAGCCACATGTGCCGATATGGCATGGGCCATGCTGCCGTCGAACGCCGTCCCCACCGCCGCTCGGGCTACTACCTTTGAGCAGGAAGCACTGAAGAAGGTGGGACTCCTCGACACTCAGATTCCTCCCCGCTACTTCACCTCCTACTTCAATCATGTCTGGGGCGGAGGCTACGCAGCGGGCTACTACAGCTATCTGTGGACCGAGGTGTTGGCTGACAACATCGCCATGACATTCAAGCAGAAGGGTGCTCTCAAGCGCACCACGGGCGACGAGTTCCGTGACAAGATCCTCAGCCGCGGCTACACCGCAGACCTGATGAAGGCGTTCACAAGCTTCACCGGCCTGCAGCAGCCCGACGCACAGGCCTTGCTGAAGATGAGAGGACTGTAATCTCGCTGACCGCAATCCATATATGAAGCCATTGCACACCGCCAAGGTGAGCAATGGCTTTTATTTTTTCTCCCAAGCAAGCTACTGCCCGCGCGCTCCTTTCTGTGTAAAATCGTATTTAAATGGGGGTAGAATCTTCCGCCGAGTAGAAAAAGGGAATATGCGAGCAAAAGGGTTTGGAATTATTTTCTTAATTTTGAACCAGTCAACTAAAAGCCAATACTAATCAATCCATCAAAAAGAAATGACGCAAAGACTCTTGAATTCATTACAGACGACGGTGAAGCTGCTTCTCTGTTTCTTGCTCCTGGCTCTCTGGTCTGAGCAGGCCTCAGCCTGGGACTACGAGGCTGTGAAGCGCATCGAGAGCGCCACCGTCTTACCTCAGCAGCCCGACCGGGAAGTGCTCGTCACCCATTATGGTGCCAGCCCGAAGGCCAGTGCCGCAAAAAATCAAAAAGCTATCAACCGTGCCATCGCCGAGATGTCGAAGAGTGGCGGTGGACGTGTTGTCATTCCCGCAGGTACGTGGCGCACAGGTGCGCTGCACCTGCTGAGCCACGTCAACCTCGTCATCAGCAAAGGTGCCACGCTGAGCTTTGTCTTCGACACCAAGCTCTATCCGCTCGTCAAAACGAGCTGGGAGGGACTGGAGTGTTGGAACTACAGTCCATGTATCTATGCCCGCGAGGCCACCGACATCGCCATCACCGGTGAAGGCACCGTCGACGGCGGCGGCAGCAATGCCACGTGGTGGGCCATGTGCGGTAAGGAGCGCTTTGGCTACAAGGCCGGTGTGACCAAAGAGTCACAGAGCCTGGGCTCACGCGACCACCTGCAGAAAATGGCTGAGGACGGCGTAGACCCCGACAAGCGGCGGTTCGGACGCGGCCAAGGCCTGCGCCCGCAGCTCATCAACGTCATGCAGTGTGAGCGCGTGCTCATCAAGGGCGTGCATCTGATCAACTCTCCTTTCTGGGTCATCCATCCTCTGCTGTCAAAAAGCATCACCGTCGACGACGTGAAGATATGGAACGAAGGTCCCAACGGTGACGGCTGCGATCCCGAAGCCTGCGAGAACGTTATCATCAAAAGCTGCTCGTTCCACACAGGTGACGACTGCATCGCCATCAAGAGCGGACGCAACAACGACGGCCGTCTTTGGCAAAGACCATCCCGAAACATCATTATCCGCAACTGCAAGATGGAGGACGGACACGGTGCCGTAGTCATCGGATCTGAGATTTCCGGAGGCTGTCAGAATGTCTTCGCCGAGGATTGTATGATGGACTCGCCCAATCTTGAGCGTGTGCTGCGCATCAAGACCAACAACTGTCGAGGCGGCATCATTGAGAACATCAACATGCGCAACATCAAGGTAGGACAGTGCAGTGAGGCTGTGCTGAAGATCAACCTCGACTATGAGCCCCGTGAGGCTTGCTATCGAGGCTTCAATCCTTTAGTGCGCAACGTGACGATGGAAAACGTGACCTGCGACAAGAGCGACTACGGCATCCTCGTCATCGGACTCGACACCACCGTCAATGTGCAGGACATCACCGTACGCAATTGCCGTTTCAACGGTGTGAAGAAGAAACCTGTCTCCGTCACCGGTCAGACCAGCAACATGGTCTATGACAATCTCTACATCAATGGCAATCTCATTCAAGACAACGCTTCCAATCCCTACTCCTCATATGCCGAGTGGATGACCTACTCCGAGATGCTGCGCAATCCGCAGCCCTGGTTGCTCGACTTCGCCAAGAAGCCCAAATGGAACTACGCTGTCGGCATTGAGCTCGAAGGCATGCTCGACACCTATCTCCGCCATGGCGGTGACACCATCCGGAAATATCTCGAAGCCTATCTGAGGCACATGATTACTGATGACGGTAAGGTCACCGGCTACAGCCAAAAAGACTATAACCTCGACAACGTGCGGCCTGCCAAACTCGTGGAGCGAATGCAGCAGCTCGACAAGGAAAAGCCAAGCACGACAGCCGCTAACGCTGCACGCCAAGGCAGAGACCAAGCTCTCAAAATATTCTTTGATCAGCTAAACAAGCAGCCGCGTACTACCGACGGCGTGTATTGGCACAAGGCCATCTATGCCCGTCAGGTATGGCTCGACGGCATCTTCATGGGACTGCCCTTCCGCTGTCTCTATGCCAAGAACCACCTCTCGCCGCGCCAAGCCCGCAAAGTCTACGACGATGCCGTGAAGCAGATCACGACCACCGACCGGCGTACCTTCGATACCGCCACAGGACTTTGGAAACACGCCTGGGACGAAACCCACAGCGTGTTTTGGGCCGACAAAACCACAGGACAGAGCCAACACACCTGGGCACGGGCTCTTGGATGGTATGCCATGGCCATCACCGAGGTGCTCGACGTGTTGCCCGAAAACTATGCCCGTCGTGCTGAGTTGCGGCAACTGCTCCAAAAGGTGATGACTGCCGTGGTGAAATATCAGGACGGGAAAAGCGGTGTGTGGTACGACGTCATGGATGTCAACGACCCCTGCAACTATCTTGAGTCCACCGCCTCCTGCATGTTCGCCTACGTACTGCTGAAAGGCGTGCGCACCGGCAACCTTCCGAAGAGTGCCAACGTGGACGGCCGGTCGGTCAACTACCTCTCAGCCGGCATCAAAGCTTACGAGGGCATCCTGCGACACTTCATCCGTGTCAACGACGATAAAACCATTTCACTCACCCACTGCTGTGCTGTCAGCGGCTTGGGACCCGGTCCCGGCCCGCTCGTGAAGAAGCCCAACTACAAGCGCGACGGCAGTTTCGACTATTACATCAGCGAGCCCATCCGCGACAACGACGCCAAGGGCGTAGGTCCCTTTATCTGGGCCAGCCTTGAGATGGAGGCACTGCATGAGTCTCAGAAGACGGCCGGATACTACATTGCCAAACCCGGCGACGCTCAGTCGGTACTCGACATCTTCCACACAATCGCCGATACTGAAAGCAAGTGCCAACGCATAAAAATATTTCTGCCCAATGGCGTTTATGACTTTGGCAACATGACGGAACAGACCTTTCCCGCCGACAGTCTCTCGATCATCGGTCAGAGCATGGACTCTACCATCCTCGTCACCCGCCCCCGAACGGAGCAGGAAGGTCTGGGACTGGCCGATATGTTTCTCAACACCCGCTCCGGGCTCTATCTCCAGGACCTCACGCTCAACAATGCCCTTGCGTATTACGAGGCTGGCAGAGCCGGACGTGCCGCTGTCATGCAGGACGCCGGCAACCACACCATATATAATAAGGTGAGGATGCTATCCCATCAGGACACCTACTACAGCAGCAACACAGCGATGCAAGCTTATTTCCGCAACTGCGACATCCACGGCACCGTAGACTTCATCTGTGGTGGCGGAGACATCCGCTTCGACAACACCACGCTGAGCCTGGAGCCCCGCAATGCCGACGGCACAGGCCGCCGCATCATCACCGCCCCGTCTACGACGACTCCTTTCGGCTATGTCTTTGACCATTGCCGCATCGTCGACTTGTCTCAGGGCAAGGGCTCGTGGTGCTACGGCCGCACATGGCGCAACCAACCCATCAGTGTCTTTCTCCATACCGTGCTTGACGCCAACGCTGCCGCTACGATTCTTCCCGAGCGTTGGGTCGAGAAGGGCATGAACGCTACCAACCCCTATGTCCTTGCCGAATACCTCACACAGAGTGCCGACGGCACGACGCTGTCTCCTGCCAGCCACACCATCAACTCTTACGATGGCCCCCACTCCACCATTCTGAGCGACAGCCAGGCTGCCAATTTCAGCTATGAGCGCATGTTCCCGACATGGAATCCCAAAGCGTTGACAGAAGATCTCACCGTATCGGGACTGCAAATCTCAAAAAACAAACTGAGCTGGAAGGCTACTCCGCAGGCCACTGCCTACGCTGTCTTCCACAACAATGTACTGCAAGCGATCACTACCGCCACGTCATTTTCCGCCACTCCCGCCACTGGAAAGTGGACCGTGCGTGCGGCGAACGACATAGGTGGTTTTGGTCCCGAAGCCATAGCAAACGGAGAAAATAGTACTTTTTGAGGGGGAAAATCGTCCCAGAGGTGAAATTTTAAAAAAAGAAAAGGATATAGATAACAAAATTTTCCGTAATTTTGAATCGTCACCTACACCATTGGAAACCGATAACTAAGAAAAAAAACATAACTAAAGACAATCGTATGGCTAACAATCTCAACAAAATGCGGGCCGCGCTTCTCACCGGTCTGCTCGTTTGTGCCGCTGACATCAATGCACAAATCGTCAAGGGTACGATCACCGATAAGTCGGGAGAGCCCATCATTGGCGCCACCGTGCAAGAGGTCGGCTTGCCTGGCAACGGTACCGTCACCGACCTTGACGGAAAGTTCTCTATTGATATGAAAGGTGGAAAGAAGACGCTTAAGATCAGTTACGTGGGTATGAAAACCCAGACCGTGACTGTCGGCAACCGCTCTTCGCTCTCCATAAAGATGGAAGACGACGCCAACAACCTCAACGACGTGGTGGTCATCGGCTATGGCTCGGTGAAGCGTAAAGACCTCACCGGCTCTGTCGCTACGGTCGACAACAAGTCGCTCGTCGAGGTGCCTGTGGCCAGTGCCGAGGAAGCCCTGACCGGTAAGCTTGCCGGTGTACAGGTGTCTACTTCCGAAGGTTCACCCGATGCCACGGTGAAAATCCGCGTGCGCGGCGGTGGCTCCATCACGCAGAGCAACGACCCGCTGTTCATCGTCGACGGCTTCCCCGTGGACGACATCAGCAACATCCCCGCTACCGACATCGAGGACATCACCGTGCTCAAGGATGCCTCCTCCACCGCTATCTATGGTAGCCGTGGTGCCAACGGTGTCATCCTCGTCACCACAAAGAAAGGAAAGCAGGGAAAGGTCAGCGTGAGCTACAACGCATACTACAGCTGGAAGAAAATCGCAAAGAAGGTGGACGTGCTACAGCCCGGCGACTACGCACGGTGGCAATATGAGCTCGCACTGCTGAAAAACAACAACGACCCGTCGAAGATCTCATCCTTCACCTCGCTCTTAGGCAACTATCAAGATCTCGACCTCTACGACAACGTACAAGGCAACGACTGGCAGGACATCGCCTACGGACGCGTGGGCCACACCTTCAACCAAAGCCTCAACATCACGGGAGGATCGGAATCCATCAAGTATGCCTTCAGCTATGCCCACATGAACGACAAGGCCATCATGGTCGGCTCGAACTTCAAGCGTGACAACTTCTCGCTCAAACTCAACTCCAAGCCCACCAAGCGCACCACGCTTGACTTCCAGGCTCGTTTCAGCAACACCGACATCCGTGGTGGCGGTGCCAACGATGCTACTGGCTCTTACGACACAGATAAGCGACTCAAGGACGCCGTCATCTATCCTCCAATCCCCTTGAAGGGCCTCGCAACAGAGAACGCCTCGTTCGACGACGATGATATGAACCTCTACGACCCCGTCACCTCCGCTGCCGACAACGACCGCAAGAAAAACCGCAAGAACCTCAACCTCAGCGGATCGTTCGGTTGGGAATTCATCAAGAACCTTACGGCAAAGACTGAGTTCGGCTATGACTACTATACACAGTACGACCAGCGCTTCTTCGGTCTGACTTCCTACCAGGTGCGCAACTATGCCTCCCAAGAGTATACGGGACATCCTATCATCACCCTCGACAACACTGACCGGCACCGTTTCCGCAATACCAACACGCTCAACTATGATTTCAAGGATCTCATCAACAACAAGAATCATAATCTGACATGGCTCGTCGGACACGAGTATATCATCACCAAACAGCATGAAAACCTCAACCAGGTCGTAGGCTTCCCCGTCGACTACGATGCCAACACAGCATGGAGACTCTCCGGCACGGGCACCGCATCCGCCACAAGCGACTACTACAATCCCGACGACAAGCTGCTCTCGTTCTTCACCCGTGCCAACTATGGCTTCATGGACAAGTATCTGGTGAGCTTCACCTTCCGTGCTGATGCTTCCTCAAAGTTCAGCAAGGACAACCGCTGGGGCTACTTCCCCTCCGCTGCCCTGGCCTGGCGTATCACCTCCGAGCCGTTTATGAAAGGCACAAAGAAATGGCTCGACGACTTGAAACTGCGTTTTAGCTACGGTACCGCCGGCAACAACAACATCCCCTCGGGACAGCTCATTCAGGAGTACAGTGCCTATGATGCCAGCTCCAGCCAGCGTACCTGGGTCAACGGCTTCAACAATCCGCTGCGACCCTCCAACTATATGGCCAACCCTGACCTGAAGTGGGAGACAACCATCACCCGCAACATCGGACTCGACTGGACGCTCTTCGGCGGAAAGCTCAATGGTACGTTTGAATACTACCGCAACACCACCAAGGATCTGCTCATCGCCTTCCCTGTGGCTGGTACCGGTTATGACTATCAGTATCGCAATCTCGGCAAGACTCAGAACCGCGGCTTCGAGGCTACCTTCACCTGGCATGCCATCAACAAACACAACTATGGACTCGACATCAACGGCAACATCGGACTGAACAAGACCAAGATCAAGTCGCTCGGCATGGAGAACTTCTGTCAGGAGAGCCGCTGGGCTTCCTCTGAAATCGACAAGGAATATGTCATCGCCGTCGGCGGACGTGTTGGCCAGATCCGTGGCTACCGCAATGCCGGACGCTACGAGGTCAGCGACTTCACTGGCTACGATGCCGCCACAGACACGTGGACGCTCAAAGAGGGCGTTGACGATGCCAGTGCCGTTGTCGGCAAGGTACGTCCGGGCAGCATGAAACTCAAAGACCTCGACGGCGACCATAAGGTCACAGCCAAGGACTATGACATCATCGGCGACGTGGCTCCCGATGCCTACGGCGGCTTCGGCATCAACGCCCGTGCCTACGGATTCGACCTCAGCGCTCAGTTCAGCTTCGAGATCGGCAACCAAGAGTACAACGCCAACAAAATTGAGTACACCACCTCCGGCAAGTATATCTACCGCAACCTCTGCGACATCATGGAGAGCGGAAAGCGATGGACCAACCTCGACCCTGAGACCGGACTGATCACCAACGACCCGGCACGACTCACCCAGCTCAACCAAAACACCACCATGTGGAGCCCCTACATGAGCAAGATGGTGCTCACCGACTGGGCCATCGAGGATGCGAGCTTCCTGCGCCTCAACACGCTCACGCTGGGCTACACGCTGCCTAAGTTTGTCACCAACAAGCTGGGCATCAACAGTCTGCGCTTCTACGCCACAGCCTACAACGTGTTCTGCATCACCGGCTACAGTGGCTTCGACCCCGAAAACGACACGATGAAGAAGACCACCCTCACCCCGAGTGTCGACTATTCCGCTTACCCAAAGAGCCGCAGCTTTGTCTTCGGCTTGAACCTTAACTTCTAATTACCCGCAATCATGAGACAAATACATCTTACCATAACATCCCTCCTGTTGGCATCCGCCACGCTTGTGTCCTGCGACATGGATGCTCCCACACAATCATCGCTCAACGAGCAGTCTACCTTCTCGGTCTATGGTCTGGCCGAGCGCGAGGTGATGTCGGTCTGTGTCTCTTTCGGTGAGACCAACTCTTACCGTGGACGCTTCCTGCCCTACTATGGCATCAGCACCGACATAGAGACTTCGTCCGGTTCTACGCCGTCGGCCAAGGACGCCAGCAACGATAAGCAGTCGCTCTACAATTACGACACGCCGGCCAACAATCCGCAGATGAACACCGACAACAATGCCTACGCCAAGTTCTACGAGGGCATTGAGCGTGCCAACCTCGCCATCCAGGGCATCCGCAAATATGGCGACATCGAGCACAACGCCGACATGCGACAGCTCCTCGGCGAGGCCCTGACACTGCGCGCCGTACTCTATCTCGACCTGACCAAGGCCTGGGGCGACGTACCTGCACGCTTCGAGCCCAACAACGCCAACAATGTCTATCTGCCCCGTACCAACCGTGACAGCATCTACATCCAGTTGCTCAGCGACCTCAAGGAGGCTGAGGACTACTGCTACTGGCCCAACCAGAATGCCATCACCAAGACGACCGAGCGCGTGAGCAAGAGCTTTGTCAAGGGTCTGCGCGCCCGCATCGCCCTCGTCGCTGGTGGCTATGGCCTGCGGGGCGACGGCTTCCGCCGCAGCAATAACCCTGAACTCGCACCGGAGAAGATGTACGCCATCGCCAAGGAAGAGTGCGAGGACGTCATCAACTCGGGTCGCAACAAACTTGGATCGTTTAAGGAGAACTTTGTCAAACTCTGTGAGGACAATGTCACGGCAGGCGGCGAGAGCCTTTGGGAGATTCCGTTCTCTGACGGACGCGGACGTGTGCTCTACACCTTCGGCATCAAGCACAACGCCAAAGACCAATACACCCAGCAGGCCCAGGGCGGCGTCAACGGTCCTACCCCCACCCTCTACTACGACTATAACGCCAAGGACAAACGACGCGACATCACCTGCGTGCCCTACGACTGGAGCAAGACGCTCGCGGAAGGAAAGTCACACGTGCAGCTCCGCGGCCTCACTAAGTGGTGCTTCGGTAAGCTGCGCTATGAGTGGATGAAACGTACGGTCACCTCGACCAACGATGATGGTGTCAACTGGCAATACATGCGCCTGGCCGATGTCTACCTGATGGCTGCCGAGAGCGAGAACCAGCTCAACGGTCCCGACAAGGGATGGCAATACATGAAACCAATTCTCGACCGTGCACTGCCCACTGACACCGTAGCCAAACTCAAGGCTGCCTACTGCGCCAGCAAGGAAGCATTCCAAAAAGGTATCGAGGAGCAACGTGCGCTGGAGTTCGCTGGTGAGTCGCTGCGCAAGATGGATCTCGTTCGCTGGGGCATCATCGACGAGGCCATGAACATGGAGAAAACCAAACTACAACAGCTCGCCAACCGCGAGGGACGCTATGCCGGACTGCCCGACAAAGTCTATATCAACAACTCGACCGACGCCAACAGCATCAAGTACTACGGACTGAACAAGGGTGAGGACGATCCCGATAAGATTGCAGAGCTGAAAGATGCCGGATGGTCGTCGAAGAACTGGTTTGTTGACTCTTCGACAGGTGCCAACATCCTCAACGATGACTATATCAATGGTCTCTTCGTCGTCACACCGTCGACCCACTGTCTGTGGCCGATCTGGCAGACCTTCATCGACGGCAGCAATGGCCTGATCAACAACGACGGCAACCTCGGACAGCTCAACAACTAAATCTTCTCTAACTCAATATCGCATTTATACAATGAAAACATATCATCATATCATCGCCTTATCGCTCGTCAGCGCCTCTTTGGGGCTGACGGCATGCTCAGGCCCGATGGACGAGATCACCAGCCTCCTCCTTGACCGCAACTTCTCTCCCATCGGACTGGAGGCAAAGAATGTTTCGACCAGCACTGCCAACCTCAGCTGGCAACCGGTGAACGGTGCTACCTCGTATGAGGTAGAAGTCTATCCCGACGACAGTCTGGCCTTCGCCACCACGCCACTGACCTTCACCACAGAGGGCGTCTCGCTCTACCTGGAGGGCCTGACCTACGACACCAAATACTCAGCACGCGTGCGCGCCGTGGACAATAGTGATGCCTCGCGCGACTCAAAGTGGACTTCCGTCTACTTCCGTTCCGATGCCCAGCAGATCATGCAGAGCATGGCACTGGAAGACGTAGGCGACAAGGATGTCATCATCAAATGGCCTAAGGACTCGCTCATCAACAGCGCAAGCATCCTCGACAAAGACGGCAACGTCGTGCTGACACAAGAGGTGACCGCTGAGGAGCAGGCTGCCGGACGCAAGAAGATCAGTGGACTGACACCTGAAACCAGCTATGTGGCCAAGATCTACAATAATGGTAAGGAGCGCGGCAGCAAGAAATTCACAACAATCGCCGACCTGAGCGGTGCCACCATCGTGCGCTCTACCGACGACTTCAGCGGTATGCTCGAAAACGCTACTGAGGGTCAGGTCTTCGCGCTCTACAACGGCACCTACATGATTAGCTCCGGTTCTGAGACACCCGACAAGGCTGGCTCGGCAGTCATCGAGCACTCTGTCACCATCAAGGGCATATATCCCACCGCCAAACCGACGATTCAAGGTACATTTAAGTTGCAGGCCGGTGCTTCGCTCACGCTGAGCAATCTCGTATTGGACGGTACAAACAATGCAGCCACCGACCAGTTCTTCGACTATAAGTCGGCAGGTGACTACAAACTGCTCGATGTAGAGGACTGCGAAATCATCGGTGCTGGCGACCAGAAGGGCCTGCTCTATGGCAACACCGACCAGGCGATCATCGACAACGTGGTCTTCCGCAACAACAAGATCCATGGTATCGGATGCGACGGTGGCGACTTCTTCGACGTACGCAAGAGCTATATCAAGGACATCACGTTTGTCAACAACACGGTCTATAACTGTGCCAACGAGCGCGACCTCTTCCGCTACGACGACAAGGCCAGCAACTATGGCAACCCCGTACCTGTCATCACCGTGAAGAACAACATTTTCTACAATGTGATGAACGCCACCAGCGGCAAGCGCTTCCTCTACATCCGCTTCAACGGCAAGAAGGATGGACAGAAGATCACATGGGCTAACAACCTCATTGTCAACACGCAGGCTGTCTACACCAACCAGAGCACAACGTCGAAACCAACTTACCAAAACAACTACTACTTCGGTTGCACCAACGCAAGTCTGTTTGCTGCCAGCGACCCGGAGAACAAGCTCTACTGGAATGGCGACACCAGTGGCAAGAACGGTACAGACCCGAAGTTTAAGGATGCCGCCAACGGTGACTTCACAGTCGGCAACGAAGATGTGAGCAAGCTCGGCGTGGGCGTGCAGAAGTAACGGAACACAGATTGCAGGGACGGCCACAAGGGCCGCGCCCTGCAAATGTTGGAAACCGGAATAGACAACGGCAATGCAAAGGGTCGTCGAAATGACGATACCCCTTGCAGGGCGCGGCCCTTGTGGCCGTCCGCAATCTGATGAAGTACACAACAGAACTTGATTTTGCAGTCTGACAAACAATCGTTCGCAACGTAGGGAAAGATCATTCCCTAAGTAGCGAACGATCTTTTTCTATAGGATTACAATATTAGGGACATGGTTTCAACCTCACAAGAACAGTGTTTCAACCTCACAAAAACATGGTTTCAACCCCGTGAGAACACTGCTTTAATGCCATAAAAACACTGGTTGTCATCAACGACAAAGGCATCGCGCGAGCCTGTTTTCAAGGTTTTCCTTGCTGTGATGCAAGCCTGAGGAACGAAGGCTGCTGCTTCTTCGGTGCCGGCTTGCCGAAGCTTGCTTCGGAGCAAGCCGGCACCGAAGAAAAAACAAAGAGCGTAGCCCTTGCATCACAGCAAGAGGTTTTATTTGTTTTTGTATGAGGATCGTGTTCATGAGCTCTCTTCTCAAAACACGGGGTTGATCCGATGCGCCGAAAATAGTCCTGCTAACTTCTGTAACCGTTTCTGAGAAGATGACTAATACCCGACCCGCAGAAAATATCCGCTGTGTCAAGAAACCATGCTATTCTTGCCTATGTTTTAGAAAAGAAGTCACGCCATTCTTTCCTACTCCATGGCTCACATAGCTGACGAATCCCCAGCATTCTCTTGCCTCTTCAGCCTTCGGTATTCCGAAGGCGTCATGCCCGTGGCCTTGCGGAAGCATTTTGAGAAATACTTAGGATCAGCAAAGCCGACAGCATAAGCGATCTGCGAGAAACTGTCCTTGCTCTTGGCCACAAGGAGCTCAGCCCGCTGCAAACGAATGTGTCGGACAAACTCTACGGGCGGCATACCCACGATCGACCGCATCTTACTGTAGAAGGCAGTACGGCTGAGGTTGACCTCGTCGGCCATGTCCTCCATGCGCAGGGTTGGGTCGCTGATGCGTGCCTCGAGGAATGCCATGAGCTTGTCCATCATCACCTTGTCGGCATCGATGATCTCGGGAGCGCTCAACCGGTAAGACGTAGGCTCTGCTTGGCCGGGAGCCTGCTGCTTGGTATCGGCAGTCTCGTCCACAGCCGGGTCGGTGAGCTGTTGGAGTGCCTCTTGTTGCAGACTATGACGTCGGGCAATGATGTTGGCCACGCGCTCACGGAGATAAGTAGCCGAGAAAGGCTTGGGGATATAGTCGTCAATGCCCTCACGCAGACCCTGCAGGCGGTCTTGCATAGAGGCTTTGGCACTGAGGATGATAATGGGGATGTGGCTGGTAGATGCGTCCTGCTTGAGCTCATGCACCATTGCCAGTCCGTCCATGACAGGCATCATCACGTCTGAGATGATGAAGTCGGGCAGTTGCTTGCGTGCCGTCTCCAAGCCCTGCAGGCCATTGTCGGCAGTGAGCACCGTATAGTCGGGGCTGAGGATGGTAGAGAGGAAAAGGCGCAAGTCGGCATTGTCCTCGACGACGAGGAGCGTGGTGCGCTGTCCATGGTCAGGCTCAACGTTGTCTGGAGCAGCACTCTGCTCAGCATTGGAGAGCACAAACGGCGCGTTGGTGTCGTCGACGAGGTAGGTGTCGGAGTTGTGGTCGTAGTGGAGCATATTGTCGACAAGAGCGAGCATGCTCTGGCTATTGCGCCGCACCATATCGAGCAATCCGTGTCCCCGCTGTGAAAGCGACTCACTCTTGAGCACCTCGGTGACAGGTCCTCCGATAAGCGTCAGCGGGGTACGGAGCTGATGGCCTATGCGAGTGAAGAACTCGGCACGCATACGTCCCATCTCGGTTTGCATCTTCATGCGTTGCCGCTGGTTGATCAGATAGAAAGCAAGGAAGACCAGGACGCCACCGACGATGATATAGAAGCACCAGCCCATCCACGATTCCCAAAAGGTGGGATGGGCATAGATGACGAGTGCACGCGTATTGTTCTGCCACACGCCGTTGGCATTGGTGGAACGGACGAGGAGGCGCAGATGGCCGTGGGGGATGCGGTTGAAGGAAGCACTGTGCATGTCGTCGACATAGTTCCATTTGTCGCCGTCGCCCTCAAGCTGATAGGCATATTTGACCCGGCTCGCACCAGCATAGTCAAGGGCAGAAAAATAAATGGTCAGGCTACGCTTGTCGCTCGGCACTTCCAACACGGACGAGTTAAGAATGGCTTGCGGCTGATCGTCGCCCTGATAGCGCACACTGGTAAAGGCAATGCGCGGCACCACAGAAGAGTTGCGCAGGTCGCCCGGTGCAAACGAAATGGCACAGCCATTGCACGCCATGAACAGATTGCCGTCATCGGGTCGGCAAAGCGGCTTGGCCTCGGAGAACTCCACAGGATAGCCAATGTCTTGCGCACTGAATGTGGAGAGAATGTTGTGTTTGCGGTCGTATTTGTCGATGGTAGTCTCTCGAACAAGCCAGATGCTGCCATGACGGTCCTCAACCATAGCCTGTACAAGCCCCTCGTCGGCGGTGACAGAAGCTATCGTCGTCAGATGGAGATTGTTACGGAGCAGCCCGTCGTCGGTGATTTCCTGTACGCCGCCCCCCATGATGTTGACAAAGACATGACCGTCGTGGGTGGGAAGAGCCTGCAAGACAGTGCCGCTGGAGAGCGAATGGTCGTCGCCACTACGGGGCGAGGTGGTGAAGAAGCGGAGACGTTGCAACGGCATGGATCCACCCGAAAACGTAATCAGCCCCCCATTGGTAGCCACTACCATCTCGCCACGACGTGTCTCGGCAATACGCCGCACCTTGAGGAAAGCAAGGCGGGGATAGCTTCTGAAAAGGTTGTTGACGTTGATGAAGCGCACCGTGCCGTCTTTTTGTTGTTCCACACAGTTCACGCCACCGCCATAAGTGGCGATCCACAGACGGTGGCTGCTGTCCTCAAAGATGTCGTAGATGTCGTCATTGCTAAGACTCCAGCGGTCGTGCTGATCGTGGACATAATGGTTCATGGCTTTGCCGTCCCAGCAATAAAGGCCTTCGCCTTTGGTTCCGATCCACATGCGTCCCTTGCTGTCTTGCCTGATAGAATAGACGCTGTGGGCAAAACGTGTTTGTTGGCTTTGCAGCGCACCCGACGGTGTGAGGTAGCCCTTCTGTCTGCCGTCACGGTCGTAGACGGCCAGATAGCCTTCGCGGTCACCTGCCCAAAGGTTGCCGTCACGGGCAATGCACAACGCGCGAACCTCCTGGTTGACAACCATCGGCAAACGGCGCACGCGATGACGATGGAAATGTACCATCGAGAGGTTGCGCTCGCCCGAAAACCAGAGGTTGTGCTGATTGTCGACAAACGATTTCTTGATCAGTGGTATACAGGCATCTGCGGTCTCACCACTATATAAAGGATAGGCCACAAGACTGTGAAGACTCTCATCGTAGTAGCTGAAGGTACCGCCACGGGGCACGACCCAAATGGTACCGTACTCGTCTTCATGGAAAAATGGCGCACTGCTGGTTGTGCGCAGATAGGGCTGTTGCGGTTCGGCTTGCAGCCATTCACAGCGGTCACCGTCGAGCATGGCGACACCATCGTTGGACGAGAAAAGCCAGATACGTCCACGACGGTCTACAAAGATCTTGGTGATATCAGCGGAAGAGAGTGCGGGATGACGCAACGGAAGCTCACGCAGACGCTGATGATCGAGCACAAACAGACCTTGCGAAGTACCCAGCAGCAGGCGACCGCGCCAGGCACAGACATCGTTGACATGGAGATCCTTCACGTCTGCGCAATGTTTTTGGAAGGTCTTGCCATCCTTGCCGACGGAAACAACACCGCCATGAGCACTGATGAAATAAGTGCGGGCATCTATCCGCTCCGTGAGGATGGCAGGGAGAGCGCAGGCCTTTCGGGCATTGCCGTCGAGAATGGCTTTGCCCGAAAGTAACCACTCATGGCCATAGCCGTCTACAAGTGCTTGACGGATGTCCAGGCCACGGTAGATAGCAATACCGTCTTCCGACTCTACATGATCGTCGTCGATGCGGAGTGTCAGCCTTGGAGCACCCTCACTGGTGACCCAAGTATGACCGTCGGACAATGAGATAATACGATGGAAACGTACGGGCTGCCGGATGGAAGAGGCGATGAGCCGGTTGATATTGACATAGGCGCAGCGCTTCGTGTCGAAGAGATAGAGCCGCCGGTCGTAGGTCGTCACCCACACATCGTTGCGGTAGTTGGTATGGAGCGTATAGATACGGTTGCTCGTGAGCATGTCGCCGAGTCCGGGCATACTGCGGAATGTGGTGAAGCGATAGCCGTCGTAATAGCAGAGCCCGCTCCACGTACCGAGCCACATCAGCCCGTCGTCGGTCTGTCCGATGCCGGAGATGATGTTGGCAGCCAAACCGTCGCGAAGTGAGAACGTGCGCACGTCGCAATAGGGTTGGGCATATATATGACAGATGCAGCCGAACTGCAAGAGTAATGTCAATAAGTACTTTCTAAACATGGTATATAGATAAGGGTAGCTTCGATGGCTATGCAAAGATAATAAATTTCCACTTATTGACACAAAGAATACAACAAAAAGTAGATTTCGAACGATTTTATACCATTCTGAACAATATTGCCACCCTCTATTCGAAAACTATTTATTATCTTTGCAGAAACAATCAACCAATCTCAAAAAGCAAATGAAACAATTCATGGATGAGAACTTTCTGCTGCAGACCGAAACTGCACAGAAACTCTATCACGAGCATGCTGCCCAAATGCCCATCATCGATTATCACTGTCACCTCGTTCCTCAGCAAGTAGCCGAGAACAAGCGTTTCCGTTCCATCACGGAAGTGTGGCTCGGTGGTGATCACTATAAGTGGCGCGCAATGCGCAGCAATGGCATACCAGAGAAATACTGCACCGACAAAGACACCAGCGACTGGGAGAAGTTTGAGAAGTGGGCCGAGACGGTGCCCTATACGTTCCGCAACCCGCTTTATCACTGGACTCACCTGGAGCTGAAGACGGCTTTCGGCATCAACAAGCGCCTCAACCCCGAGACAGCACGCGAGATCTTTGACGAATGCAACGACAAACTCGCCAACGACCCTTCGCTCACACCGTGGGGACTGCTCAATAAATATAATGTGGAGACGGTGTGCACCACCGACGATCCTATTGATGACCTCCACTATCACAGCATCGTGGCAAAGAGCGAGCTCAAGACACGCATGCTCCCGGCATGGCGACCCGACAAGGCCATGGCCCCGGAGAACGCTAAGGATTTCCGCGCTTATGTCGAGAAACTCTCGGCTGTTTCGGGTAAAAACATCAGCAACTTCCAGGACTACGTAGACGCACTGCAACAGCGCCACGACTTCTTCAACGCCATGGGATGCCGCCTCTCTGACCACGGCATAGAGGAGTTCTACGCCGAGAAATACACCGACCAGGAGATCAACGACATCTTTGACAAGGTCTACGCCGGCAAGGAACTCACACACGAAGAGGTGCTGAAGTTCAAGAGCGCCATGCTTTATGTCTTCGCCCTGCAGGACTACGAGGCCGGATGGGCACAGCAATACCACTATGGCGCCATCCGCAACAACAACACACGTATGTTCCGCCAGCTCGGACCTGACACGGGCTTCGACTCCATCGGTGAGTTCAACACGGCAAAAAGTTGCTCGGCCTTCCTCAACCGACTCGATTTGGAGGGACATCTGACAAAGACAATACTCTACAACCTCAACCCCTGCGCCAACGAGGTGATGGCTACGATGCTCGGCAACTTTCAGGACGGCTCTATGCCCGGTAAGATTCAGTGGGGATCAGGCTGGTGGTTCCTCGATCAGAAGGACGGCATCACCAAACAGCTCAACGCCCTGTCACTGCTCGGACTGCTGAGCCGCTTCGTCGGCATGCTCACCGACTCACGCTCATTCCTCTCCTATCCCCGTCACGAATACTTCCGTCGAATCCTCTGCAACCTGATCGGCAACGACATCGAGAACGGCGAGATCCCCTACGACGGCTTTGAGGAGAAGCGCATCAACCAGATGGTGGAGGACATCAGCTACTACAACGCAAAGAACTACTTCAATTTCTAAGTGCGGACGCCGCTGTCTGCGCTTGCGTAATCACTTCTTTGTGTTCGTAATATTATAATAGCAATTATTAAACATAAATGAGAATATGGCAAAAATAGTAACATTGGGCGAGCTCATGCTGCGCCTGTCTCCAGAGGGCAACGACCGATTCATACAGAGTGATCACTTCCGTGTGATCCCCGGCGGAGGTGAGGCCAACGTGGCCATCAGCCTCGCCAACTACGGCCACGATGCCGACTTCGTCACCAAACTCCCGAAACACGAGATCGGACAGCTGGCGCTCAACGCCATGCGCCGCTATGGTGTCGGCACAAGCCACATCGTGCGTGGCGGTGAGCGCGTGGGTATCTACTACGCCGAGACGGGGGCTTCCATGCGACCCAGCAAGGTCATCTACGACCGCGCACACTCTGCCATCGCTGAGGCTCGCCCGGAGGAGTTTGACTTCGACGAGATCTTCGAGGGGGTTCAGTGGTTCCACTGGTCGGGCATCACACCGGCTATCAGCGACAACGCCGCCGCCATCGTGAAGGCTGCCTGCGAAGCTGCCAAGCGCCACGGCGTGACCGTGTCGGTAGACCTGAACTTCCGCAAGAAGCTGTGGACATCGGAGAAGGCTATCTCCATCATGCGCCCGCTCATGCAGTACGTCGACGTGTGCATCGGCAACGAGGAAGACGCTCAGCTCTGCCTGGGCTTCAAACCCGACGCTGACGTGGAAGGCGGAAAGACCGACGCCGCAGGCTATCACAAGATCTTTGAGCAGATGGCTAAGGAGTTTGGTTTCAAATATGTCGTCTCCACACTGCGTGAGTCTTACTCCGCTACGCACAACGGCTGGAAAGCGCTCATCTATAATGGCAAGGAATTCTACGAGAGCCGGCACTACGACATTGAGCCGATCATCGACCGCGTAGGCGGTGGTGACTCCTTCGCCGGTGGACTCATCCACGGACTGCTCACCAAACCGACTCAGGGCGAGGCCCTGGAGTTTGCTGTCGCTGCCTCAGCACTGAAGCATACCATCAACGGTGACTTCAACCTCGTTTCGAAAGAGGAAGTGGAGAGCCTCGCCGCCGGTAACGCCAACGGCAGAGTTCAGAGATAAAACAAAACATAAGCCATCGGACGGACAATACACTGTTTGGCCGACCGATGGCTTTCTATCATTTCAATCAACCAATAACATTACTACAATCATGGCTAAATTTGACAAAATACAAGTTCTTCAGAAAATCGGCGCAACCGGCATGGTGCCCGTATACTATAACGCAGACGTGGAAGTCGCTAAGAAAGTGATCAAAGCCTGCTACGAAGGTGGCGTGCGCGCCTTTGAGTTCACCAACCGTGGCGACTTTGCCCACGAAGTATTCAGCCAACTGGTGAAATGGGCCGACAAAGAATGCCCTGAGCTGGCCTTAGGTGCAGGTACTGTCGTCGACGCTCCTACTGCTGCGCTGTATATTCAGCTCGGTGCCAACTTCATCGTTGGTCCGCTCTTCAACCCCGACGTGGCTCCGATATGTAACCGTCGTCTCGTTCCCTATTGCCCGGGCTGTGGCACAGTGAGCGAGATTGGCAAGGCGCAGGAACTCGGTGCCGACCTGACTAAGGTGTTCCCCGGCGATGTCTATGGCCCACGCTTCATCAAGGATCTCATGGCTCCCTGCCCCTGGTCGAAGATCATGGTCACAGGCGGCGTGGCGCCTACACAGGAGAACCTCGAAGGATGGATCAAGGCCGGTGCCTACTGCGTGGGCATGGGCTCGAAGCTCTTCCCCAAAGAGGTGGTCGCTAAGGGTGATTGGAAAGCCATCACCGAGCTCTGCAAACAGTGCATCGAGATCATCCAGAATGCTAAGAAGCAACGCGCATGAACGGGGGTACAATTAAAAACGATGTGAAGACGAACTGGAGATGGTACCTCTGTGCCCTCCTCTTCGTCGCTACCACGGTCAACTATCTCGACCGTCAGGTGCTCTCGCTGACATGGAAGGACTTCATCGCACCGGAATTTCACTGGACCGATACCGACTACGGAATGATCACGGGATGGTTCTCGCTGTTCTACGCTGCGGTGAGTCTCTTCGCGGGTACTGCCATTGACCGTTTGGGTACGAAGAAGGGTTATCTGCTCGCCATCATCATTTGGTCTACAGGTGCCTGCCTTCATGCCGGATGCGGATGGCTGACGATGGAGATCGAGGGACTGGACAGTGTGGAGGCACTCCACGCCGTGAAACAAGGATCTGCGCTCGCGCTCTCTATCTCTACCATCTCTGTGTATCTCTTCTTGGGCTGCCGTATGATTCTGGCCATTGGTGAGTCGGGCAACTTCCCCTCTGCCATCAAGGTGACGGCGGAATATTTCCCGAAGAAGGACCGTGCGCTCTCCACGGCAATCTTCAACAGTGGTGCCTCAGTAGGCGCGCTGGCTGCTCCGGCTACCATCCCGTTCATCGCCAAGGCATGGGGATGGGAGAGTGCCTTCATCATTATCGGTGCGCTCGGATTCATTTGGGTATTCTTCTGGCTTGAGTGGTATGAGAAACCTGAAAAGTCGAAACATGTCAATGCCGCTGAGCTTGCCTACATCCATCAGGACGATGAGAAAGAGGCTGACGAAACGAAGACTGACGAGAAGACAGAGAAGACCATTCCTCTGCTCAAATGTCTCACCTACCGTCAGACATGGGAGTTTATCACCGGTAAATTCTTCACTGACGGCGTATGGTGGTTCTATCTCTTCTGGGCTCCGGCTTACTTCAGCGATGTCTATCACTACCCATCGGCATCGAAGGAAGGAGCCACACTCATCTTCATCCTGTATTTCATCGTCACGGTGGTCTCCATCTTCGGTGGCTATCTGCCTAAGCTGTTTGTGGAGAAGCGTGGCATGGATCCCTACGGCGGACGTATGCTGGCCATGCTCATCTTCGCCTTCATGCCTCTGACGGCTCTGCTGGCTCAGCCTCTCGGACAGTATGGCGCTATCTTCCCGGCTGTCATCATCGGCATCGCCGGTGCCGGACACCAGGCTTGGTCGGCCAACCTCTACTCTACCATCGGCGACATGTTCCCCAAATCGACGGTCGCTACGATCACGGGTGTGGGCACAATGGCCGGCGGTATCGGCTCTTATATGATCAACCAGGGCTCCGGCATTCTCTTCGACTATGCCGAGAAAGCAGGCAGCTCGTTCTCCTTCCTGGGCTTCGAAGGCAAGCCCGCCGGATACATGATCGTGTTCTGTATCTGTGCTGTGGCCTATCTCATTGCCTGGTCAATCATGAAGACACTCGTACCAAAATATAAGAAGATCGTACCATAACGACTCCTTATTTTATTATATATAGTACACTTAGGACCACCTTACGTAGTAGGTGGTCCCATTTTTACTACACCTTATTATATATACTGAATCTATGACTAACAACATTCTCAACAGACACACGGCACCGAAAGCTGAGGCTCCGGAGCGTGTGATACAGTTTGGTGAGGGCAACTTCCTCAGAGCATTTGTGGACTGGATGATCCAGGAAATGAACGACAAGACGGCTTTCAATGGTTCTGTCGTCATCGTACAGCCACGCGAGCGCAACCATATCGAAACGCTGCGCGCGCAAGACTGCCTCTACCATGTCAACCTGCTCGGACTGAAAGGCAACGAACAGGTAAACAGCTGCCAGCGTATCAGCAGCGTCAGCCGCGCGCTGAATCCCTATACACAATACGACGCATTCATGGCGCTGGCCGAGCAACCCGAGATGCGCTTTGTCATCTCCAACACCACCGAGGCCGGTATCGCCTTCGACGATACGTGCAAGCTGAGCGACACACCGCCCGCCTCCTATCCTGCCAAACTCACGCAACTGCTCTATCGCCGCTACACTTGTTTCCACGGCGACGCCAAGAAGGGACTCATCATTCTGCCCTGTGAGCTGATCTTCGGCAACGGACACCATCTCAAAGAGTGCATCAACCAATACATCGACTTGTGGCATGACGACCTCGACGACGCTGAGGGATTCCGCAAATGGGTAGCCAACTGCTGTCCGATCTGCACCACACTCGTCGACCGCATCGTCAACGGCTATCCCCGCAACGACGAACAACAACTGTGGCAGCGTATCGGCTACAAGGACGCTGCAATGGTGCAAGGCGAGATCTTCCACCTCTGGGTCATCGAACACGACAAGAACATCTCCATCGAACAACTCGACGAGGAATGGCCGGCACGCAAAGCAGGACTCAACGTGGTGCTCACCGACAACGAAGCACCCTATCATCTGCGCAAGACAACACTGCTCAACGGTCCGCATACCGTCCTCTCGCCGGTAGCATTCCTCTCTGGTATCAACATCGTCAGAGATGCCTGCAACGATGAACTCGTCGGGAAATACACCCATCAGGTCATGTTCAACGAACTGTTGCCGACGCTCGAATTGCCGAAAGACGAGCTCACGCGCTTTGCCGAGGACGTGCTGCAACGCTTCAAGAATCCTTATATCGACCACCAGGTGACCAGCATCATGCTCAATAGCTTCCCGAAGTTCAAGACGCGTGACCTGCCCGCACTAAAACGCTACACGGAACTGAAAGGCGAACTGCCCAAAACCATTGTACTCGGACTCGCTGCCATCACCACTTTTTATAAAGGTGGCACACGGGAAGACGGCACGGCAATCACTCCCAACGACGATCCGGCAATCCTTGAACTGCTCCAGCAACTGTGGGCTTCTGCCGATTGCCACGCCATCGCCGAAGGTGTACTCGGTGCACAGGAACTGATTTGGAAAGAGCAAGGCAACCTCAATGACATCCCAGGACTGACAGATTTGCTGACTTCCTACCTCCAACAGATCCAAGAGTCAGGCATGAGAAAAGCCATAGAATCAGTTCTCAACAAGTGAAAAGATGAAACAAGCAATCAGAATCAACCCTACAGACAATGTCGCCGTAGCCATCAAAGCCATGAAGGCCGGCGACATCGTCGACATCGACGGTGCACCTCTCAAACTGGTTACGGATGCGGTACCCGGACATAAGATCGCTCTCAACAACATCAAGACGGGAGAGATGATCGTGAAATACGGCTTTCCAATCGGTCATGCTATCCACGACATTGCAAAAGGAGCACTGCTCGACGACCACGACATCAAGACGAATCTGAGTGGAGAGCTGAACTACGACAATATCCATCTACAACCGCAGGTAAAGGCAACGCCCCATCCCGATGCTACGTTTCAGGGTTATCGCCGCTCCAACGGACTGGTTGGTGTGAGAAACGAGCTGTGGGTGATCCCTACGGTGGGCTGTGTCAATGGCATTGCTCAGAATATCGTGGAGGAGGTAAAAGCACAGACCAATAATGGTGAAGGCGTAGACGCCATCGTGGCTTTTCCGCATAACTATGGTTGTTCGCAGCTCGGTGAAGACAATGAGAACACACGCCATATTCTTCGCGATCTGGTGCTTCACCCCAATGCAGGTGGTGTGCTCATCGTGGGACTGGGATGTGAGAACAACCAACCGCACGAGTTTATGAAGCTGCTCGGTGACTATGACCACGACCGCATCAAGCTGCTCGTCTGCCAGGAAGTGGAAGGCAACGAAGTGGAGGCTGGCACAGAGATGCTGATGGATCTCTATGATAAAGCACGCCACGATCAACGAACGGCCATTCCGGCTTCTGAACTGCGCATCGGACTGAAATGCGGTGGCAGCGACGGCTTCTCCGGTATCACGGCCAACCCGCTCGTAGGTGCTTTCAGCGACTGGCTCTGCAATGAACAAGGCGGTACTACGGTGCTCACTGAGGTTCCGGAGATGTTCGGTGCTGAGACGCTTCTCATGCAACGATGCATTAACGAACAAGTGCTCGACGACACCAAGCATCTTATCAACAACTTCAAGCACTACTTCCTCAGCCACGGTCAACCCGTGGGCGAGAATCCCTCGCCGGGTAACAAAGCCGGTGGCATCTCTACACTGGAAGATAAAGCGCTGGGATGCACGCAGAAGTCGGGGTCATCTCCCGTTTACGGTGTCCTCGGCTATGGTGAGCGACTGCAAGGTCACGGCCTTCATCTGCTCTCTGCTCCGGGCAACGACCTTGTGGCTGCGACAGCCTTGGCTGCTGCCGGATGCCACATCGTGCTGTTCACAACGGGTCGTGGTACGCCCTTCGCTACCGCTGTGCCGACCTTGAAAGTCTCTACCAATACCTCTCTCTACATGCGCAAAGGCAACTGGATTGACTTCAACGCTGGCACTATCGTGGAAGACAAAAGCATAGCAGACCTTTTGCCGGACTTCATACGCACCGTACTCGATGTGGCAAGCGGCAAAAAGGTAAAAGCAGAGCGCAACGGCATTCATGGATTTGCCATCTTCAAAAATGGTGTGACGCTCTAAATATAATAATGACTGATATGAGATTATTCTTCTCTAACGCTTTCATGGGCGGCATGGTGCTCGCCGGTTCTTTTCTGTTCCCGCTACAAGCAGTCGGACAGGACAGAACGATGACTGTGACACTACAAAATCCTGGTAACACGATTTTGCAGCAGTCGCCCGTGGAGATAGCTGGTATAGAAGGCTATCGCTCTGCCCGCGTTACTGTAGACGGGAAAGAGGTACCTTCACAGTTGGACGATTTGGATGGTGACGGAGGAGCTGATCATCTGTTCTTCCTCGCCGACATGAAGGCAAAGGGACAAAACAAGGCCACCATTGCGCTGTGGCGTAAGGCCATGCCTGACACCAGAAAGGCCATGTCTGACACTAACGTCAAGCGTACCTTTGCCGACATTCTTCTGCGCAACAGCAAAGTGAAGGCAAAGAACAAGCACGACATCTACCTGAGTGAGTTCGCTTCACTGCGAGGAACCAATCCTTTCCCCGTCATCCATCAGCATGGTGCCGTACTGGAAAGCGAGATCACTGCTTATCGTTTCTATTGCAGTCCACGACAATCAGTCGACATCTATGGTAAGCGCAAAAGGCAATTGGAACTCCACGACACGGAGTTCTATCCCGACTCTGTCCAGCTGGCTGCTGGCTACGGTGACGATGTCCTTGCAGTAAGAGACGGTGTAGGTGTTGGAGCCCTTAACGGATGGGATGGCAAACAGCCTGTAGGTTTCACTGACTGCGACAGCCGCCGTCAGCGCATTGTAGCAAACGGTCCACTCCGCAGCATCGTTGAGATCACGGATTTAAACTGGAAGCCGACACCCGATGCCGAGCCGCGCACACTCACCACCCGCTACACGATGATCGCGGGACACCGCGACTGTGAAGTGGTCGTGAACGTGTCTGTGCCAAAAGGTTTCAAGCTCAGCGAACAGATATGCGCCACTCCTTATTTTATAGGTATCACGCATATCAAGGGGCAACAAAGTTGGACCGACGGTCATGGCTTGCTTGCCAACTGGGGCACCGACTATCCTGTCACGGGTAAGGATACGCTTTCACATAAAAAGGAAACCGTAGGATTAGCAGTCTCCATTCCCCGCGCCAACATCCTCAAAGAGATTCACACGCAGTACGACGACGGCTATCTCGTCTCTATCCCCGACGACCATCTCGTCTACCACATCTCTTTCTGTAGCGACAAAGAGGAGCAGGGCTATCACAGTGCCGATCAATGGTTCAGTGCCTTGAAAGCCTGGAAAGCAAAGGAAGCCTCCCTGCGCCCACTAAAAGCCGGGAACGCCAAGGATGCTTCCCGCCTCTAAAGGCTTGTCTTTATGACTGCTGTGTTCCGTACGCCTCTGCTTTGCAGAGGCTCCTCTCAAAAGCCAAGAAAGGCTAAGCAACGAGTGTTGCTTAGCCCTTCATGTGATTCAGCCGGGGTTCGAACCCGGGACCCGCAGCTTAGAAGGCTGCTGCTCTAATCCAA
Organism: uncultured Prevotella sp.; assembly: GCA_900317685.1. GTDB lineage: Bacteria > Bacteroidota > Bacteroidia > Bacteroidales > Bacteroidaceae > Prevotella. The sequence continues at coordinate 8,088 of ONHQ01000003.1, read as the reverse complement.
CTGAGCTACTGAACCAGTCGCTTTATATTAATAGCAGATGCAAAGTTACTATTTATTATTAAGAAAACGACACTTTGCCCACAGAAACTTAAAACAATTATTAATATTTAACTAAACTTTCTTTTTCCCTTCTTAAAGCCTAACGCCGAAAGGAAAAAAGCTATTTGGCAAGCCAAAAAAACGAAGTCATTCATTCCGCATGACATATTTTTTTTATATCTTTGTAGCATAATCGTAACAGACATTACAGATATTTATGAACACAAGCGACTATGTGATTATCTTCATGAAGATATTAGGCTCCTTAGCCTTGCTGATCTACGGCATGAAGGTAATGAGTGAAGCCCTGCAGAAAATGGCAGGCTCGCAACTGCGTCATATCCTTGGCGCAATGACCACCAACCGGTTCACTGGAATGCTCACAGGTGTTTTCATCACCTGCGCCGTGCAATCCTCTTCCGCCACCACGGTAATGACAGTCAGTTTTGTCAATGCAGGCCTGCTCACCTTGGCACAAGCGATCTCGGTGATCATGGGTGCCAACATCGGAACGACGCTCACCGCATGGATCATGTCACTGGGATTCAACGTAGATCTGACGATGGTCGTCTTCCCTGCTTTCTTCCTGGGCATCATGCTCATCTATTCCAAGCGACGCCGCTACATCGGTGACTTCCTCTTCGGTATTGCTTTTCTTTTCTTTGCACTTGTTTTACTTAGCAATGCCGGCAAGGAGCTCGACCTGGAGCACAACCCTGATGCCATCCAGTTCTTCTCTTCCTTCGATGTGCACAGTCACGCAAATATCATTGTGTTTGTGCTAATCGGTACATTGATTACCTGCATCGTACAGAGCTCTGCAGCCGTGATGGCCATCACCATCCTGCTTTGTTCCTCTGGCGTGCTGCCTATTTATTTTGGCATTGCCTTGGTCTTAGGAGAGAACATCGGTACGACGGCAACTGCCAATCTCGCCGCCCTTGGTGCTAACACACAAGCACGGCGAGCCGCCATGGCGCATTTGGTTTTCAATGTCTTCGGCGTCATCTGGGTGCTCTGCCTGTTCTATCCCTTTGTTGACGGCGTATGCCACCTGGTAGGCTACGATCCTACTGGTACCGGCTTTACCCAGGCACAGCGGGCAGCTATCCTTCCTATTGTGCTTGCAGCCTTCCACACTTGCTTCAATGTGACCAATACCGCCTTGCTCATCGGCTTCATCCCACAGATCGAGAAAGTGGTATGCTGGATCATCAAGCCCAAAAAGAACAAGGACGAAGAAGATTTCCGCCTGCGCTTTATACAAGCAGGTATCATGAAGACCCCTGAGCTCTCCGTACTGGAAGCATCTAAGGAAATTCACTCTTTTGCCGAGCGCATGAGAAGGATGCTACGCATGGTGAGAGAGCTGCTCGGAACAAAGGATGCCAACGACTTCGTCAAACTCTTCTCTCGCATTGAGAAATACGAGAGCATCGCTGACAACATGGAGATTGAAATTGCCAAATATCTCGACCAAGTCAGTGACGCCCACCTCAGCGACGAGACAAAGGACAAGGTTCGAGCCATGCTACGCGAGATCTCTGAACTTGAAAGTATCGGTGACTCGTGCTATCATATCGCAAGAACCATCAATCGTAAATACACCGAGAAAGAGGAGTTCACCACTGATCAGTACGAGCATCTCCATCAGATGTTCGCTCTCACTGACCAGTCGATGGCAGAGATGGAACATGCACTCGTGGAGCATAAGACGGACATCGACATCAACCGCTCCTTCAACATTGAGAACGAGATCAACAACTATCGCAACCAGCTCCGCAGCAGAAACACCATTGACGTCAATGATCATAAATACACCTACGCCGTAGGTACGATGTATATGGACATTATCAACGAATGCGAGCGCGTCGGCGACTATGTCGTCAATGTCGTAGAGGCACGAACAGGTAAGAAGAAAAACGAGGCGTAATGCCTCTCCCACTCCCCATCCATGACGAGGCAAAAACGTTTCTGTCTACGATGGATAATTAATGCAAAGGTCTTATTGCTCATATATTTATGGCAATAAGACCTTTTTCTATGCTAAAAACCTTTAACACGAAAGCAAATTCATTTATTTTTCGTACATTTGTAAAATCGAATATTTAACAACAACTTATCTAAGAAGAAGATGGTATTACCGGAAACTAAAGAAAACCAAAGAATTACTGTCAACGTTGTAAGGACAGACCCAGACTCACACCAGTTTATTGTTACCTATGGAGATGACGGCAAGCTCTATCGGCTGCCCATGCTCTTGTATCAGAAAAGAAGCACCGTACCCAACACGCTTCCCTGCATCGTGGAAGAATCCTTCAACGGTGGCATCCACCTCAGGCAAGACTATGAAACGCTGATCAGGCAATTCTATCATGAAGGCGACAAGGTAGAGTTCAGCATCAAACGCTCACACGACAATTTTTATATTCTGCAAGAATCACACGGTTTCACCACGCGCCTTGACAAAAGTTGCATTCCTAATCCTGCCCTCACGCCGAGAATCATCTGCCAAGTGGAAAAGATTAAAGGCAGATATATGCAAGTACAACCTGTGGAAAACCTGCAGGCACTGAAATACGACTTCCCCATCAAAGATAATCAGCTGGCCACTCTTTTAGGCAACAGAAAATGGAACAACGATTCATTGCGGGACCTTCTACTTGGAAGCACCAATCCTGACCTCTTCGACAATGCTTGCTATCACTGGATTGCCAACATGGCGGCAGACTATCACGACAAAGACTTACTCCGACAGGACCTCATTGATTTCAAGGACAGTATGCTCCATGTACTCGAACAGACGGATCTGCTCAACATGTGTGACGCTGTCTCCAGAGGCATCTTGGAAAATCGCTTCACAGACTTCATCGAGCAGACTTCTTTCTTCATCAATGCACTGGATCTCGTAAAGAACAACTTAGGAGAAGAATACATCGAGCAAGCACTCAACAAACTGGAATGCTGCAACTATGTCTTCCACCCGCGTGAGTGCTTCTTCACGATGCTCTGCATCTTTCTGCAGGACGACAGTCTGATGCAGAAGTGTATGCCAAGGATGATCAGCATCATCCGTAAGCATGACCTCGCCCTGTCCAAGCGTGCTCCTTTCGGCAAGCTATGGATCACCCTGCTGGAATACTACATCCGCAAGAGCTATGAGACGCCGGACAGTCTCAACAGTCAAGGTACGATTGAGACGATGATACAAGCCCTGGCCCTCCAGCTCAATTTGGCTGAAGACGATGACAGCGACCTCTTCGACGTAGTGCTCAACCGAAGTCTACTCTATCGTCTGTGCAGCAAGATGGGGGTGGCTGATCCTAAGAGTCTGCTGGAAGAATCGCTCTACAACCTTGTCTCAGACTCCGGCGATCAGGCTGCCTATGTGGTCAACACCGATGACGCTACGCTCACCGCCAACATCATTGCCAACCAGGTTTCCGACACTATCGACTCGTCGCTCGCTCCCGTGGAATACGTCACGGACAATGCGAAGCTGCTCATCAAAGACGGTAAGATCTCTATATCTGCCTCTGATGTGAACTCAGAGAATGTCTACACGCCACTGCCTACCCGACTGAACCTATGGCACGCCTTTACCATCAGACTCAGCGAAAAGCCTTCTGCTGACCTCAGAGGTAACAAGAGCAACACACTGCCACATTTCAAACAGCTGTGGGACTTCATCTATAAATCGCTCTTCATCGGTGGACACCATAATAAAAAGAAGGAAAGACGCAGACTTCTTCCAGGCGAAGAAGTGTCGATCATCATCAAGAAGAAGATACCATCCGACGATGAGACAAAGCTCCTCTTTCAATGTGAGGTCATCGACGAAGAGCTGCAGGGTATCAAAGGATATATCGATGCTGCCAGAGACATCGTACCCTATTATCCCGGCAAGAAGCTCTCATTAGAGGATTTCTATCACAATGGCTACCCGCTCATCCTGCCTGCTGACGTAGATGGCATCGAGGACGGTGAGTATCATTTCGTGATGAATGAGATCTGTGTAGACTTCATGGAGGATTACCGTATCGAGCATCTCAACTTCAACAGTCGTCTGAGATGTGTTCTCAACAATCCACAACCCGGCATCGGCCGCGTGCCGGCGATCTCTACAAATGGTCTGTCGCTGTCCGTGGATGTCGAGCCCGGCACTCCGCTCAGCGTATTGACAAAGGGCAAGGTCGTGGAAGTGTACAAGCCCACACAGGGCAGACCACCTTATATCAATGTCACCTATCGTGCCGATGTGCCCGATATGATCTTCAGCGTGGGAGCTGCCTTCCATCAGTTCATGGTCAACCTTGCACATGGTGAGGTATTTGTCAGCGACGAGGATCAGGAGCCTTCCGAGGACTTCACCTCGACGATGGATGCCGAACATCTCACCGAACTGATGTATATCTTTGAGACTTATGCCAGCTTCGAGGATGATTACATCAAGGCTTATAACTATATCTCTACCTGCCGGGTACTCGCTCGCATGCTCAACTCTGAACGGGAACAGTATTATTGCAAGCGACTCTCGCTGCTGGAATTGCTCAACGACTTCGCACTGAACAACAGTTTCTCCAACGAGAGCATGGCGATCCTCAACAATGCCGACAGCTTAGGCTTTGAGCAAGACTCGCATCTCTACAACGACTTCCAGCAGATGACTATCGTCTCCTGGCTTGACAACGACGAGCACTACGACGACCTCTATCAGATGAGCTGTAAGCGGGAAAGCCCGACACTGCAGATGTTGGCGGCCCTCGTCATGTCGCACAACACGGTAAAGAAAGCCGGACTCATCTCTCAGGCCGACGAGATCCGGGAAAAGATACGCTCTATCCTCAAGCTCAGACGCAACCAGAGCGACAAGAAAGACTATGGACGCGAAGACTACCACACCGAGTTCAAGACCTCTATCGTCTATCCTGAAAGCTCTATGCAGTCGAACTTGGCCGAGCAAACATCAAAGATTCTTCAAGAGATCTGCGCCTTCCTCAACGCCGATGGAGGTACGCTCTATCTTGGTGTCAACGACCAGGGCACTGAGAGCGGTGTGGAGGAAGACTTGAAACATCCAAAATTTAATGGTAACCTCGACCACTACGAAGACTATATCCACAACCAAGTAGCCATCTATCTTGGGCAAGAGGCGGCTCACAATATCAAGACCCATTGGGATGAAGGCACAAAAGCCAACGTGCTGGCGATCTCTATTCTGCCCAGTCCCGATCCGATAGCACTCAAGGGCGATTACTACGAACGCATGGGCAAGTCGGCACGTAAGGTCAACAGCGACTATTTAAGTGCCTTCCTCATCGGACGTAAGAAGTGGGCTGCGGAGCATCAGCTGGTGACAAAGGATGAAAGCCCAGCCATCATCAACACGCCGGCACCCATCGCGCATGAGATCAATGCAGGTACAACCACGACGCCTGCGCCATTCGCCAACGAGATCAAAGACAAGATCCAAACCAGCCGGTTCAGAAACAATGTCATTCATGACTATGAGTTGAACTATCTTCCCACGACGGCATATCTTTGTTTCATCGACAATGACGAGTACAAATTGCTCCAGCAAGACGACTACCGTACGGAGGACTACCGTTTGGAGTTAGCCATCCATGAGGAAGAAGAGAAGTCATGGCGCATCATGGTCTACAGCGACGGACGCGTGGTGAAAGCCAGTGTGGAGAAGCTTCTCCACCGCGACAGCGACCGTACCTTCAAGCGCTATTCCGGCAAGGAGCTCATCTACGCCAGCATTGCCAACGACAATGACGAGCTGATCCTCGGCTTCGTAGACGGCAAAGGCAACAAGCGGCTGCGATTCGACGACATCTCTAAGATCAAGGAAAACAGTATGCAGGACTATGGTGAGACGCTCTGCGACGTATCGTTCAGCAACATTCACTATGTCGAAGTCATCAACCGCGATAAAGTTCCAGAGTGGGTACAACTCAATCCACCAAGAAAGGAACTCGGCATCGTTTTGAAGACGGTCAACGGCAAGCGCATTGCTGAGATGCTGCCAGAATGTAACATCTAACAGAACATAGCCACGACGCAGAACACATAAAAAAGCAACGACTATGACATTAGAATTTATATTACGGTTGGCCATCGCTGCCGTCTTAGGTGGTGTGATAGGATTGGAGCGGGAGTACCGTGCCAAGGAGGCAGGCTTCCGCACCCATTTCCTGGTAGCCTTAGGAAGTGCATTATTTATGATCCTTTCCATGTACGGCTTTGACAGTATGATCAACGACACAGCACAAAAGCTGTCCTACGACCCATCACGAATTGCTTCACAAGTAGTGCCCGGCATCGGTTTTATCGGTGCCGGCATCATCATCTTCCAAAAACATGTCGTCAAAGGACTCACAACAGCTGCAGGACTATGGGTCACATCAGCCATCGGACTAACGTGCGGTGCAGGCATGTTTGTCCTTGCCGCAGCCACCACGATCATGGTACTCATGTGCCTGGAAGCACTCCACTTTGTCTCCAGCCGCTTTGCCACTCGCAGCATTCTGTTGACATTCAGCTCAGACAAGCAAGAGAACATTCAGCTTGTATTGCATAAGATGAGAGATGCCGGCATCGACATCGACTCCTATGAGATGCAGAAGAACACGAATCCTAAGGGCATCGCTTATCAAGTGTCTATGGAGATAAAGGTGAAGCGCGAGCAATATCAGACACGCATCATGCAGTTCATGGAGAAGATGGATGGAGTCAGCATACAGAACATTGAATAGTGCGCATACACCTTATTATATATGGTACGCCATTATATAAACCTTATTGTATATAGGCGCTCAACGCACTAAGCCAGCATGCTTTCCAATTGTTCAATAGCATCCTTGATATCTTGAACAAAAGAAGTATGTGAGAGCAAATAATCTTTGCGGCCACGAGCCAGATGCTCATAGAGCGAAGGACTCATCTGTTCCACATAGCTGGAAATAGCATATTCAATATCATCTTTCTGCCCGTCGTTGTGAGAATACTCATAAACCCTATACTTCTGATGAAAGAAGCTATAAGCAGACTCTATACTACCCTGATCGAAGGAAATCCTACTCGACTGATCTTTACTCTGTATCATATTCAATTAAGAAAAGCTATACTATGATTAACAATATTGATACAAAAGTACGCAAAAAAGTTGAAACGATAAAAGAGAGTTAAAAGAAAAGCAACAAAACAATAATAAAAAGACACTATCGTTACACTATATATGGAAGAAAAAAAGATCATAAAAAGACTACTATTCACAGCAATACTCAGTACCACGGTCAGCATGGCATGGTCGCAAAGTCCGATCATGCCCGACGCTATGCCAGGCTTAGCTAAAAACGATCAGAAATCAGACACGTTAACAGAAATGTATCTGCCATCCAGCATGACAGATGAAGACTTTCATGGCTTTGCAGAGCTCAACATCGACAATTTATTATCGGTATTAGAGAAATACAACGTGAAAGAAAAGAAGATAGTTTTAGCGCAAGCCTTATTAGAGACAGGCTATTTCTCCAGTACCCTCTGTATGGAAAGCCACAATCTCTTTGGCCTTCGTCATCCCAGTGATGGCAGCTACTATACTTTCAACAACTGGGAAGAGTCCGTAAAGGCCTACCTCGACGACGTACAATATAAATACAATGGTGGTGACTACTACGCATTCCTAAAACGCATAGGATACGCGGAAGATCGCAACTACACATCAAAGGTAAGAAAGATAGCAGACAAACTCGACATCTAATTTCAAGCGCGGCAAACAGCCGCGCTTTATTTGTTTATTAACTTCTTAAAAAAATAATAGAAGCTATAGAGGCTATAGAAACTATAGAAGCTATAGAAAACAAAATGATAGAGAAGCTTATCGGGTATAGCATTTCCCTCCCCTTGGGGAGGGTTAGGGAAGGGCTTTGGGGAAGGGCTCCAAAAAAGCCCTTGAAAACATTGCTGTCTTCAAGGGCTCTTGTTGAAAGAGGGCGGCCTCCTACTCTCCCGCATTGCATTGCAGTACCATCGGCGCAAGTG
>ONHQ01000012.1 GCA_900317685.1 uncultured Prevotella sp. | reverse complement strand
GGCTATCTGTGGGAACTCACATCTGCACGCCATGTTCGTGCATGAATATGCAGAATTAGAACGCCAAAAATTCACTTGCGAAAGTTGAGTTATATATATATTATAGGTGTGCAAGATGGTAGTAATGTTATGGTTTAGTATGGCAAAGTTACAAAAGATTTCTGAAACCAACGTACAATTTTACCAATGAATGTACGCTAATACCATATACGGATGACCGAATCGATGTATTTTTGCAATATCGTTTGAGAATAATCATATCTAATAACAATAAAAATCTAAAATCATTATCCTATGAGAAAGAAATACATCCTGGCAGGTCTGTTGGCCATGTTCCTGACCACAGGAACCCATGCACAGCGTGTGACCGATAAGCTCGACCGAGGTCTTGTCGCCGTGAAGACGTCGGGCGGTGTCTTCTGCTCCTGGCGTGTCAACGCTGAGGAGTACTACGATGTCACATATAACCTTTACCGCGATGGCGTAAAGGTCAACGACAAGCCGCTCACCGTATCGAATTTCACAGACCCGGCCGGTAGCACCAGCAGCACCTATACCATACGCCCTATAATAAAAGGAGTGGAGCAGTCCACCAGTTCCAAGGCCGCCTCAGTGCTGGCTCATGACTACCTGGAGATTGCCAAGCCTAAGCGCCTCTCCAACGACGGCAAGACTGACGTCACCGATGTCTATGAGCCCAACGACGCCACCATCGCCGATGTAGACGGCGACGGCGAGATGGAGCTCATCGTCAAGGAGATCTGCACCACTGATGATCCCAAAAACAAACCCGACGGTCCCGACTTCGACCGTATCGAGGTGTTTAAACTCAACGGACAGTTGCTTTGGTGGATCGACTGCGGCCCCAACCTCTGTGACTTCCAGCACAACGAGACCAACATTGCCGCCTATGACTGGGACGGCGACGGCAAGGCAGAATGCATCATGCGTGCCGCCGACGGTACCATTCTCCACACTGCAACGGGTAAGACCATTGTCATCGGTGACAAATCGAAAAACTATCGCGCTGACTGTCAGAACGGTTCCATGTCTGAGTTCTTTGTGCACTCCGGTGCCGAGTATCTGCTCTACCTCAACGGACAGACCGGTGAGCCCTATCAGATAGGTCCTTCCGAGCATCCTGATTATATGGACTATCCGCTGAAACGACTCGAGGACGGCGAGACCGACCTGAAGAAGGCCTGGGGCGACGGATACGGCCACCGCAGCTCGAAGAACTTCTTCGGCGCTCCTTATCTCGACGGTCACAAGCCCAGCATCTTCCTCGCCCGCGGTATCTACACCCGCCACAAGATGATTGCCCTCGACGTGGATCCGGCGACACACCAGCTCTCCACACGCTGGCGCTGGAACTGCAACACGCCGGGCAGTCCCTGGTACGGGCAGGGATACCATAACTATACGATTGCTGATGTCGACTGGGACGGACGCGACGAAATCTGCTTCGGCTCGATGGTCATCGACGACAACGGCAAGGGACTCAGCACTACCGGCCTCGGACATGGCGATGCCCAGCACGTGGGCAACTTCGATCCCTATCGCCACGGACAGGAAATCTTCGCCTGCAACGAGGATGCGCCTGCCAACAACTACCGCGACGCTACCACCAGCAAGATCTATTATAGGCTCGCGGGCGGCGGCGACGACGGCCGCTCGATGATGGGCAACTTCACCGACAAGGTACCCGGTGCCATCGGCTCGTCGGGTCACGACACGCCAATCAGTGCTGTCACCGGCAAGCACATCGACAACACGAAGATCGACTTCGACCTGAACTTCCGCATCTATTGGGACGGCGACCTTCTGGAAGAAACGCTCAACGGCACTCAGGTGCGCAACTCCACCTTCCGCATCCATAAATACGGTGCAGGCGACATCAAGACACTTGACGGCTCACTGAGCAACAACGACACCAAGGCTACTCCCTGCTTCCAGGGTGACATCTTCGGCGACTGGCGAGAGGAAGTCGTGGCACGTACGCCCGACAACAAGATACGTATCTACACCACCACAGACCCCACCGAATACCGCAACTGCACACTGCTCTCTGACAAGCAGTACCGCAACGCCATGGTATGGCAGATGAACGGCTATAACCAGCCGCCACACGTGAGCTACTTCCTCGGTAAGATGGAGGGCATCACCGTCGCTCCGCCACCAGAGACCACCAACGGACGCACTGTCGTGGACAACGGCGGCTCCATCGGCGCAGGACTCAACGACAAACAGGTGATGCTCGACGAGACCAACGACATGACCGTCAGCGTCAGCGACGGAGCGGCTCCCTATATCTTCTTCGACAACGCACCGACATGGGTACAGGGGCACGACGACAACAACAATATCACCACCACGGTCTATACCCATACACTCACCGGTGGTGCCTTCTCCGGAGCCATGAGACTCATCAAGCAGGGCGACGGCACTCTCGTGCTGCCCAAGGTCGACGAGCGCTATACGGGCAACACTGACGTGTGGGCCGGTACGCTCGCCTTCGACGGAACGCTGAAGAGCAGCCGGCTCTGGCTCAACCGCTTTGCCAACCTCCACAGCGATGGTGGTACGTTTGCCTCTATCAAGGCTGACTATGGCGCTGCCATCCGTCCCGGCGGACAGGATAAGGTGGGCACCATCACCACCGACTCGCTCGCACTTGGCTTTGGCAGTATTGTCGACTTCGACATTGACGCCAACGGAAACGCTGACCAAATCGTCGTGAACAAGGTGATGAGCATCGAGACAAAGGACTGGACGCAAGGTCCGGAGTACCTTGCTCCGCGCTTCAACTTCCACTTCATCAACGGAAACGTGAAGGCAGGAAGCTATACGCTTGGAAAGGTTCAGAAGGTCGACGGCGACATCGCCAAAGTGGTTGTCACCGGACTCAAAGGCCACAAGGCAACGATCGCTGTCAACGACGGCAACCTCGTGCTCACCATCGCAGACTCCCGTCAGGCAGCTGACGTAGAGTGGAACGGCGCACAAGGCACTACATGGAATATCGCAGACACAGAGAACTTCACCAACACCAAAGAGAAGACCAGCGATGTCTTCGTCTCGGGTGATAACGTGACTTTCAACGACAATGCCGCTTCCGGTACGGTTGTCATCAAGGGTGAGGTGAGCCCAGCTTCCGTCACTTTCAACAACAGTAAACTTGAATACGACCTCTCGGGTGATGCCATCACGGGCAACACTAAGATCATCAAGAAGGGTACGGCACTGGCTAAGCTCCACAATGTCAGCGACTTCACGGGATCGGTAAGCATTGAGAACGGTACGCTTGCTGTCGACCACCTCGGACAGAAGTCGGGTGTCAACAATGGTGCGCTCGGTGTCTATACTAATAAGGTGTCGCTCAACGGTGGTGCGCTGGAAGCACTTGCCAATCTCACTACCGACCATCCCGTTATGCTTGGCTCCAAGGGCGGCACTATCCTCGTGGACGAAGGTAAGACCCTCACGCTGAACACCAGCATCACCGGCAGCGGAAACACGCTCACGAAAACAGGCAAGGGTACGCTCACCCTCGCTCCGTCGGCCAACTACGGTACACTCAACGTCATGGAGGGATGGGTCAACAGCCAGGAGGAAGACAATGTCCATGGATATCCCAAGAATATCGTGCTCAACAATGGCACGACACTCTCCGATGCTGATAATATGTACTCCTATTCCTCAAACGGCGTGAACGTGAAAGTGCCGGAAGGTGCCACCGCATCGTGGTATCTCGACTCGCGCTGCAACTACACGGGACAGCTCACCGGTGCCGGTACACTCAACCTCTACTCACGTAACACGCGTGCTTACCTCAAAGGCTATTGGGGCGACTTCACGGGACGGCTGAACATTGCCGGGAAGAAGACCGGTTCTTACACTCCGATGCTCTATGTGCAGGGAAGCCTGAAGAATGCGGAGGTCAACGCCACGATAACTTTGAACAACAATGGCAGCAATGTTGCTGTCGGCAGCATGAGCGGTTCGGCTCAACTCGACGGAAAGGGTATCTGGTCGATTGGCGGCAACGACAAGGACTTCACCTTCCAGGGATATGTCAATGGCGGCGGACTCGTCAAGATCGGCAATGGCATGATGACCATCGGCAAGAAGCAGGACAAGCTCAGCAAGCAGGTCGACGTGCAGGGCGGTACGCTCAACATCAACAGCAGTGCTACGGCTATCACCGCTGACAACAAATGGTTTGGCCAACAGACCGTCAGCGTCACCAATGGCGGATGCTTTGCCGGACGCGGCGTCGTGGAGAAGATCCTCGTCAACAATGGCGGAACACTACAACCGGGCAACGCTGCCAATTCCATTCAGTATGGAGCACTGAAGACTGCCAGCGGATGCTATCTCTATAAGGGAGCCAAGGTACTGTTCAATATCTACTCTACCAAGCTCTATCCTTCACTGGGCACCGATGGCACACTCTCGCTGGCTGACGGTTCTACAGTGGCCGTTGCGCTCAACAGCAAGTATGCGCCCAAGACCGGAGATACCTTCACGCTTTGGGACGTCAACACGCTCAGTGCCTCGGCCGACGGCGTGACACTGCAGTTGCCCGCACTGCCCAATGGCCTTGCCTGGGACACTACCGAGCTCTTCCAACAGAAGGGTCTGCTGAAGGTCGTCACCGCAACAGGCATCAACCAGCTCACTGCTGACGCTGTCTTCCACTGCGAGGTCTTCAAGACCAACGGCGCAAGAGTCGGGGCACTCACCACGACCAAGGCAAGACTTAATGAAGATATTCGTGGCCTCCACGTCGAACCGGGACTCTATCTCGTGAAGGCAGGCGCCACAACGATGAAAGTTATTGTGAAATGATCCATTCCCTCTCATTACTTCTCTTTCCGGCCCTCCTAGGACTGGGAGGGGAAGCTGACCGTCACACTTGCACTTCCTTGCCGCAAGACAGGCAGGGACTTGAGCATCTCGACCGCGGACTCGTCGTAGCCCGTGGCGAGAAGCCCGGCAGCTACTTTGCCTCTTGGCGTTCGCTGGCCGGTGACGAGTCAGACCTGCGCTTCATGCTGTTGCGCGACGGCAAGCCCTTGGCGCATCAACCGCAACGGGCCACATCGATACAGGTGCAGGGCACACCGCACAGCCGATGGCAGGTAGTCGCCGTCCATGCCGACGGCCACCGCGACTCCTCGGCCGTCGTGATGCCCTGGACACAGCCGATGCTCCGCCTCCAACTCGACAAGCCTGCCGCAGGAGAGAACTATGACTACACGCCCAACGACTGTTCGGTGGGCGATGTCGACGGCGACGGACAATACGAGCTCTTCGTGAAATGGGAGCCCACCAATGCCCGCGACAACTCAATGGACGGCATGACCGGACCGGTATTCATAGACTGCTACAAACTGAGCTTGCAGGGCGACGGGCTGGCCACCAGACTTTGGCGCATTGATCTCGGCGAGAACATCCGGGCAGGCGCACACTATACGCAGTTCATGGTCTTTGACTTCGATGGCGACGGACGGGCTGAGATGATGTGCAAGACCGCACCGGGATCGGTCGACGGCACCGGACGCTATGTCAGCCAAGCAGCTACGGACAGCACGATTCTTGCCGTGGACAACCACCGCGACTGGCGCAACCGCCGTGGCCGTGTGGCTGGAGGTCAGGAATATCTCACCGTCTTTGACGGACTGTCAGGACGCGCTCTCCACACCGTGTTCTATGAACCTAACCGCGACACCACCATTGGCGGCGAGGCCCCCGGCACCTTTGACTGGGACAACGCCCGGCACATCTTAGACAATGCTAACTATGGCAACCGCGGCGAGCGCTATCTTGCTGCTGTGGCCTTCCTGCAAGGTCGTGACCACAACCCCTCCGCCATCTTCACCCGTGGCTACTACTCCTATGCCTTTGCCTGGGCTGTGGACTTCGACGGGCACCGGCTCAAGACACGCTGGCTCCACGCTTCACGCGACAGCAAGCAATATTCGGTTACTGATTCCCTGAGACATACTACTTCTTACGATGCGGCACCACCCACCAGTGGGTCGGGGAGTGCCACACTTTTTGCCAACGGCAACCACAACCTCAGTGTCGCGGATGTCGATGGGGATGGGCGTGACGAGTTGCTATGGGGCTCGGCGGCACTCGACGACGACGGCCGGGTGCTCTATGCCACCGGCTTCGGTCATGGCGACGCCATGCACGTCTTTGCCATGAATCCCCGGCGCAAGGGCTTGCAAGTCTTCGACGTGCATGAGAACAAAGGTCCTTATGCCTGGGACGTCCACGATGCCGCCACAGGAGAGATACTCTTCAAGGGAGGGCCCAAAGGTGTTGACAACGGACGCGGACTGGCAGCCAACCTCTCGGACAAAGCCGCGGGGGCTCTGTTCACCAGTGCCGGTGACAGCAGCCTGCGCTCGGCAGTGACGGGAAAGGTGTTCTCTACGACCCACTCTTCCATCAACTTCCGCATCTACTGGGATGGCGACGAGCAGGACGAGCTCCTTGATGGTGTCAACATCCAAAAGTGGAGCCCCTCTGGGAGAACCACGCTCGGAATCTTCGGCCCGATCAACGATCCAAACAGCAACGCCGATGAGCCGAAGGAAGGACGACGCCGCCGTGGCTCCGGTCGCACTTATTCTTTCCAACGGCCTTCGGTGTCGTTTCAAGGCTATGGCCATCCAGCGTCGAACAACTGGACGAAAAACAATCCCTGCCTGCAGGCCGACCTTTTCGGTGACTGGCGCGAGGAGGTCGTCTACCGCGACCGCGACGACAACAGCGTCATCTACATCTATATGTCGCAGATACCTACCGACAAACGTCACATCACGCTCATGCACGATCCGCTCTATCGCTTGGACATCGCCTGGCAGAATGTGGGCTATAACCAACCGCCCCATACGGTAGAATGAGTACGGAACGTATCGCCCTTTCCCCAACAGCCTCACCCCCAACTCCTCCCCGAGAGGGAGGGGAGTAGAATGCTGCAAGGTACGACATAGGATGATGCACGAAGTCAACACACATCATTCAACATTCATCATTGATATAACTCATCATTCAACATTCATCATTGATATAACTCATCATTCATCATACAACATTCAACAATGAAATATATATCACTTCTTTTCCCCCTCTTGACAGTTCTGCCCCTATCGGCTCAGAATGTCGTGCCGGCACCCATGGAGGATGTCAACCATGTCGTCGACCTCACCCTTGATAGCCTGAGCAAGGCACAGACGGCACGCATTCCCGCCGGCAGTTCGCGCCGCGGCAACAATCCCGTGCTCTTTCTCATCGGCAACTCCACCATGCGCAACGGCACACTTGGCAACGGCAACAACGGACAGTGGGGATGGGGATTCTATGAGCACGTCTTCTGGGACGAGAACAAGATCACCGTGGAGAACCAGGCACTTGGCGGTATGAGCA
This sequence comes from uncultured Prevotella sp., assembly GCA_900317685.1. Lineage (GTDB taxonomy): Bacteria > Bacteroidota > Bacteroidia > Bacteroidales > Bacteroidaceae > Prevotella. The sequence continues at coordinate 63,426 of ONHQ01000012.1, read as the reverse complement.
GCCGTACCTATTATAATAAGCTCTGGCCCGACGTGCGCAAAGCACTGCGCCCCGGCGACTGGGTCATCATCTCCATCGGACACAACGACAACGGACCTTACGACAGTGGACGCGCGCGGGCTTCCATCCCCGGCGTGGGACACGACTCTCTCAACGTCACCATCAAGGAGACGGGCGTCAAGGAGACGGTCTATACCTATGGCGAGTATATGCGGCGGTATATCGAAGACTGCCGGAAAGCCGGTGCACATCCTATCCTCATGTCGCTTACGCCGCGCGATGCCTACGACCCACAGACTGGAAAGATCGTCAGAAAGATCCACACGCAGTGGTTGCAGGCTGTCGCCGCTGAGGAAGGCGTGCCCTTCATCGACCTGAACGAGATCTCGGGAACCAAGCTCGACGGGTTTAGTAAGTGGAAGGAGAAATACTATTTCTATCAAGATCATATCCACACCAGTCGTTTCGGAGCAATGATGAATGCGCGCTCGGCTGCTGAGGGCATTGCCGCCAGTCACAACCCGTCCCTCAAGCCATTGCAGGCGATGCTCCATAACCTTGCCCTGCCGACAGAGCCCGTGAAGCGCGAGGCTGGAAAGCCCGTAGTGTGGTTCACCGGCGACAGTACCGTGAAAAATGCTGATAAGGATAAGAAAGGCATGTGGGGACTGGGCTCGCAGGCCTATACCATCTTCGACAAAAAGAAGATTGTCTGCTACAATGCCGCAAAGGCCGGACGCAGCTGCCGCACCTTCCTCAACGAGGGACGGTGGGAGCGCGTCTACAACTCCATCCAGCCCGGCGACTATGTGCTCATCCAGTTCGGCCACAACGACATCGGACCTATCGACAGCGATAAGGAGCGTGGTGAGATTCCCGGTGCAGCCGATACCTGTCATGTCTATCGGAGTAAGTCCAAAGGAACCTATGAGCTCGTCTACAGCTTTGGCTGGTACTTGAAGAAGTTCATCGACGACGTGCGTGAGAAGGGCGCTACACCGATTCTCGTGTCGCTCACTCCGCGCAACGAGTGGAGCAACGGACATATCGAGCGCCGCAACGACACCTATGGCAAGTGGTACCGTGAGGTCGTGGAGGCCACGGGGTGTGAGTTTGTCGACCTGCACAACATCGCTGCGAACTACTACGACAAGCACTGCGGATCGAAGGAAAAGGCAGCAAAGTATTTCAATCACGACCATACCCACTCCTCGCTCCTTGGCGCTCAAACGAATGTCAAAGCACTCGCCAAAGGACTGAAAGACATCCACAGCCCGCTGGCTAAGTATTTGAAATAAGAGAAGCCCTTCCCTAACCCTCCCCAAGGGGAGGGAAATGCTATACCAAATGGGTGGAAGGCTTAGTTGTTTGTAAAACATAGTTTGAAAGAACTGAAAACTGAATACAGAAAACTAATAATAAGACAATGAACCGACGACTCTTATCCTTGCTTCTCTGTCTCTTGGGCACCTTGCCCTTGCTGGCAGAGACCGGCGCCGACAGCGTGCTGACGCTGGCCCGCCGTGTCAACGACCGCTTCATGACGGTATATGCCGACCCTACGCGGCCTACCTTTGTGAAGAAGGTGCGGCCGAGCTCGTTGTGGACACGCGCCGTGTACTACGAGGGGCTTATGGCACTCTACGCCATCGACCCTCGACAATGCTATCTCGATTATGCTGACCGGTGGGGCGCCTTCCACCACTGGGCGCCACGCGACGGCATAACCACCACCGATGCCGACAACCAGTGTTGCGCTCAGACTTATCTTGAGCGCTACGCTATGACGGGCGACACGCTGATGGTCAGTAGCGTCAAGGCTAACCTTGAACACCAGATGGCTACCGGACGCTATGACTATTGGACATGGATCGATGCCATACAGATGGCTATGCCGGTGTATGTGAAGTATTACAGTCTTACCGGCGACCGCCGCTATCTCGACTATGCCATCAACAGCTATCTGTGGAGCCGCAACACCTGCGGTGGGGGACTCTTCAACAAAAAGGACGGACTGTGGTGGCGCGATAAGGACTATGTGCCACCATACCGTGAGCAGGATGGCAACTACTGCTATTGGAGCCGGGGCAACGGCTGGGTCTACGCGGCCCTGTTGCGGTGCATGGATGTCCTCGACAACAACACGAAAGAATACAAGCTGTTGAAGAAGGACTTCCTCGCAATGTCCAAGGCGCTGCTGCACTGTCAGCGTACCGACGGCTTCTGGAATGTCAGCCTCCACTCTCCGGCTACCTATGGCGGTCCGGAGATGACGGGCACGGCGCTCTTCCTCTACGGCATGAGCTGGGGCATACGCCACGGACTGCTCGCCGCCGCTGACTATCGGCCGGCCTGCGACAAGGCCTGGCGGGCACTTATGACCTGCGTACATCCCGACGGCTTCCTCGGTTGGAACCAGGGCACGGGTAAGGATCCGTCGGCCGGACAGCCGCTCAGCTATGACAAGATGCCGGACTTCGAGGACTATGGTACGGGTTGCTGGCTGCTCGGCGCTACGGAATATGCGCGGATGATGCAACCAGCGCTCAATGCTTGTCTGCCCTTTGTACTGCCCGAGGCCCGTCCCGGCACCCGTTGGTGGTGGTTCGGTTCGGCCGTCGATGAGGCCGGACTGAAAGCCAATCTCGACGCACTGCACCATGTTGGTATCGGTGCTGTGGAGGTCACTCCTATCTATGGAGTACAAGGCAATGAGGCACATGAGCTGTCCTACCTCTCTCCCGAATGGATGCGTGCCCTGCAGTTCACCGAGCGCACAGCGGCGGCCGACAGCGTGGAGGTGGACATGAACAATGGCACGGGATGGCCCTTCGGCGGTCCCTGGGTGCCCATCGACGAGGCAGCGTGCAAGGCGTTTTTCGTCGACACACTGGTGAGCAATAAGGCTGACATCAGCAAACTGACCTTTTCCATACCCGACAATGAAAAGAAATACGCGCGACTGACGGCTGTGAGGAGTTTCAAAACAGCAGACAAGCACCGCCAAAGAGTGATTGCCCTCTTCCTCAGCCGTACCCTTCAGCGTGTGAAGCGGGCCGCTCCCGGTGGTGAGGGCTGGGTCATCGATCACTTTGACTCTCTTGCCGTGGCGCACTATCTCCAGCATATCGACTCGGCATTTACAGCCAGCCACACGCCTTATCCGCATACTTTCTTCAACGACTCCTACGAAGTCTACGGAGCCAACTGGACGCCCCGGCTGCTCGAAGAGTTTCAGGCACGGCGTGGCTACAACCTTTTAGACAGCCTCGACCGCTTTGTCGACAGCGACGCACAGGTGGTCTGCGACTATCGCGAGACGCTCTCCGACCTGCTCTATCACAACTTCACGCAGCAGTGGACGGCATGGGCCCACAGTCACGGTGCCCTCGTGCGCAACCAGGCTCACGGCTCTCCCGCCAACCTGCTCGACCTCTACGGCACTGTCGACATCCCCGAGATCGAGGGCTTCGGCCTTTCCGACTTCGGCATCAAGGGCCTGCGGCGCGATCCAGGATTCACGCGACCCAACTTCAGCGACGTCAGCATGTTGAAGTATGCGTCCTCTGCGGCCCACGTCACGGGTAAGCCTTTCACCTCCAGCGAAACCTTCACCTGGCTCACCGAGCATTTCCGCACGTCATTGAGCCAGATGAAGCCCGACCTAGACCTGATGTTCTCCTGCGGTGTCAACCACATATTCTTCCACGGCACACCCTACAGTCCGCGTAACGCACGCTGGCCGGGATGGCAGTTCTACGCCTCGGTCAACATGAGTCCCACCAATTCTACTTGGCGCGACGCACCTTGGCTGATGAGCTATATCCGCCGTTGCCAAAGCTTCCTGCAATGGGGAGAGCCCGACAACGACTTTCTCGTCATCTTGCCTGTGAAGGAAATGTGGAAGAAAGATACCCGTCATCCGCTGATGCTCTTCGACATCCACTCCATGGACAAGAAGGCGCCGGAGTTTATCCGTGCCATCCGTGAGATCGACTCCTTGGGCTATGACTGCGACTATATCAGTGAGCGGCAGCTCGCCCGCGCCAAGAAGGTGGGTGAGCAATGGATCACGGAGGCGGGCACCTGCTACCGTGGACTCATCGATCCGACCAAGCCTATCAACAGTCAGGCACTCGCCCGGCTTGCCCAGGCTGAGCTGATGCGCACGCAGCTGCACTTGAGAGCGATCCGACGCAGAAACGGCATGGGCTATCACTATTTCATCGCAAACCTTACACCCAACGATGTAGACAGCTACGTACCGCTTGCCGTAGCGTGGCACGACGCGCTGTGGTACGATCCTTTGACGGGCCAGCGCTATGCCGTGGAGCAGCACAACGGTCAGTTGCACGTTGCGCTGCGGAGTGGCGAGAGCATGATTCTCCAGACCTTCGACCGCGCGCTGCCTCAGTCGCTTGCCGCTCTGCCCCTCCGTGCCTTGCCGGGTGGCCAAACCAAAGCGCTTGCAGGTCCTTGGCAATTCGCCTTTGAGCAGTCGACACCGGCGGTACGCCGCACGTGGGCACTCGACAAGCCACAGACATGGGAAACGCTTGGCGACGACAGTGCTGCCGTGACAATGGGCAGCGGAGCCTATTCCACCACATTTCGCCTGAGCGCTGATGAGGCCCGCCGGCCTTGGTTGCTCGACCTGGGCGATGTGCGCGAGTCGGCAGAGGTATGGGTCAACGGCCACTTTGCAGGCTGCGCGTGGTCTGTGCCGTTTACGCTCGACGTGAGCGGACTGTTGAAGAAAGGCGACAACACGTTGCGCATCGTGGTCACCAACCTCCCTGCCAACCGCATCGCGGACATGGATCGCCGCGGCATCAAATGGCGCGTGATGAAAGACATCAACGTCGTGGACTTGCAATACCGTAAGACCAGCTATGCCGGTTGGGCTCCCATGAAGAGCGGACTCAACGGTAGCGTCAGACTCGTAGCACTCCATCAGTAACCAACACCATACATGTGAAGACCAAATTCGTATATCGTGCAGGTTGATGCGCTGTAAAATGCGAGGTGCTCTACACCTTATTATATATATAACGAAAACAAAAGCAATGAAACATATCCTTCTTTTCCTTCTGCTGCTCTGGTGTGGCAGTGCGAGTGCAGATACTTGGCCGGATGGCACACCGATCGACGCATGGTTCAGCGACACCACGAAAGTGGATGTGCGCAGCCTCGGCAGGCAATATGTCATCACCGACTATGGCGTGAGTGGTAATCCCACGCTCGTACAGACGAAAGCTATCCAGGCTGTCATCGACCGCTGCCAGCGTGAGGGCGGCGGTGTGGTCGTCATCCCGGCAGGCACTTTTCTCAGCGGTGCGCTGTTCTTCAAGCCGGGCACTCATCTCCATCTCTGCGAGGGGGCGACGTTGAAAGGCTCCGACCGCATTGCCGACTTTCCCGTGCTGACGACACGCTTCGAGGGCGAGACGTGCAAGTACTTTGCTGCTCTCGTCAATGCCGACCATGTCGACGACTTCACGATCACCGGCAAGGGCACCATCGACGGCAACGGCTATCCCTATTGGCAGGAGTTCTGGATACGGCGGCAGTGGAATCCCGCCTGCACCAACAAGGACGCACAGCGCCCGCGACTGGTATATATCAGCAACTCCAGTCGCGTCACCGTACAGGACGTGCATCTGATGAACAGTCCCGTATGGACCAACCATCTCTACAACTGTGACCACGTGCGCTATCTCGACTGCTTCATCTTTGCGCCTACTCAGGGCGTAAAAGCTCCGAGCAGCGATGCCATCGACATCGACAAGTGCCACGACATCCTTGTACGTGGCTGTTACATGAACGTCAACGACGATGCTGTCGTGCTCAAGGGCGGCAAGGGTACCTATGCCGACACCATGGCCGTCAACGGTCCCGTCAGTCGTGTGCTTGTAGAGAACTGCCACTACGGCACGGTGCACAGCATGCTCACCCTTGGCTCTGAGAGCCTCCACGACACCAATGTCATCCTGCGCAACTGTACGAGTGAGAATGCCGACCGCGTGCTCTGGTTGAAGATGCGGCCCGACACACCGCAGCGCTACGAGCAGGTGCGTGTTGAAGGCATCACCGGACGGGCACGCAGCGTTTTGGTCATTCGTCCCTGGACACAATTCTTCCAGCCCGCCAAGCGCCGCAACATGCCCAAGTCATCATGCAGGAACGTGACGCTGAAGAATATCCGGATGGACTGTGACAGCTTCTTCGACGTGGGCACGAGCGACAAATACAGTCTTTCTGATTTCACCTTTGAGGATATCCGCGTCACTGACAAAGCCGGTAACTTCTCCTCTACGCTCATCCCCGGCACGGTTGTCCGCAACGTGGTCATCAACGGAAACGAGAAAAAATGAGAGGGCGACACGAGGATCGTGCTCTTTCTCATGGCGGTCTAAAACACTTTGTTTATCTTTGTAGTGATCAAAACCACTCATTAATAATCAGTAAATAATCATCGATGTATCATAGTTCTATCATTTCTATCGTCCGTCGCGGATTGCTCTGTTCTGTCGGTCTGCTGTCTGTGTACTTGCCAGCTTGTGCCCAGCGTGACACGGTGAACATCGTCGACTGGCAGTTCTCCCGTGCCGGACTTTCGCCCGCGCAAGCCAATCAGGGCAGTGGCGAGTGGCAGAGTGTAAGGTTGCCCCACGACTTCCAGATCAGCCAGCCGTGGGTAGCTCCTACTGCTGACGAGCACGCCGACAACCGTGATCAGGCTGCCAACGTCAAGAGCCGCCTCTCCTCGCGCGGCTTCAAGGAGATGGGCAAAGGCTGGTATCGCCGCACATTCACGCCGGACAACAGTTGGCGCGGGCGCCGCGTCGTGCTGGAAGTCGGCGGCATCATGCTCGTCGGCGACGTCTGGCTCAATGGTGAGCGCATCGGCGGAACAGAATACGGCTACGTTGGCTTCGGTATCGACGTCAGCAGCAAGTTGCGCTACGGCCAGGAGAACGTGCTCACCGTCTTGGCTGACACACGCGGGCCGCAAAACTCAAGATGGTATACTGGCGGCGGTCTCTTCCGCGACGTGAAGTTCATTGTCACCGACCGGCAACTGTTTTTCGACCGACATCCGCTGCAAATCACGACGCCAGACAACCGCAAGGTACACATCAGGGCCGCCATCTCTAACTATGGCTCTCAGCGGCAGACAGCCCTTGCCGTGCGCATCCTTGACGCTCAGGGACATGTGGTAGCCCATTCCGACACGCTGTTGGCACTGACCCGCCACCGTCACACGATGGAATATCCTTTGGCCGACATCACGATCGACCATCCTCATGTGTGGGATTTGGATACTCCTTATTTATATAGTGCTGAGCTGACCCTCCGTGACGACAGCGGACGTGTCGCCGACCGGGTGACGGAGCCCTTCGGAATCCGTACCATCGAATACGGTCCCTCCTTCGGCTTTAAGCTCAACGGCCGTAAGGTGATCCTCAAAGGCATTGCCAACCACCACACGCTCGGTGCTCTCGGTGCCGCCGCCTATCCGCGTGCCATCGAGAAGCGCATCAAGTTGCTCAAGGACTTCGGCTTCAACCACATCCGCTGCTCCCACAATCCCTATAGCGACGACCTCTACCGCCTCTGTGACAAATATGGCATCCTTGTCGTCGATGAGCTCTATGACAAGTGGCTCACACAATATGCCGGAGGCCGGCAGCCGTGGATGAACCACTGGCAATACGATGTGCCGGAGTGGATACAGCGTGACCGCAACCATCCGAGCGTCATCATGTGGAGCTTGGGCAATGAGCTCCAGACCTATCCCAACCTGCCTTTCAACGACTGGGGCGTGACGCCCTACCGTCTGCTGCGCACTCTGTTGCGCCGCTACGACGACACGCGGCCGGTCACCGTGGCCATGCACCCGCGCGGCCGCAACTGGCAGACCGACTCGCTGCCCTGCGACCTGGCGATGATCACGGACATCCAGGCTTACAACTATCGCTATATGTACTTCCCGGGCGACGGCCGGCGCTTTCCCAACATGATCTTCTATCAGAGCGAGGCCAACCTGCCGATGATGGGACCTAACTATTTCGACATGGATCTCAACCGTGTCGTGGGCCTGGCCTATTGGGGTATGATAGACTACAACGGCGAGAGCCTTGGCTGGCCGCGCAAGGGATGGGACAACGGTGTCTTCGACCGCTCGCTGCTGCCCAAGCCACAAGCCTATCTGCTCAAGGCGATGTTCACCGACAAGCCTGTCGTGCACATTGGTGTAGCCGGTGGCAAAGAGGAGGCGATGACATGGAATGGTGTGACCTTCGGCGGTGACAAGGTCACGTGGCATTGGAACCGTACGCCGGGCAAACGCTATACCATCTACACCTACACCAACGCTGAGGAGGTGGAACTACGGCTCAACGGCAAAAGCCTGGGCATGAAGAGAAACAGCTCGGCCCCCCAAAGCCGTGACAAGATCCGGTGGGATGGAATCGCCTACGAGCCGGGTACGCTGGTCGCCATTGCACGCAACGGCGGTAAGGAGGTGGCACGCCACGAGATTGCCACCGCCGGACCTCTCAAACGTTTGTCGCTCATCCCCGACAACGAGACATGGAAAGCCGACGGACAGGATCTTATGCACATCCGTGTGCTGGGGCTCGACGCAAAGGGACGGCGCACGCCACTGGCCAACGACACGCTCACGGTACGCGTCAGCGGACCTGCCGAACTGGTGGCTACCGACAACGGCGACATCACCGGCAACGCCATCGCTACCGATCCGACCGCCAGCCTCTATCAGGGCAACCTGCTCGTCATCCTTCGCGCGGATACCAAGCCGGGCAAGGTGCGCATGGAACTGGTCGACAAGGCGGGACGCGTGAGAGGAAAATGCACGGTGGAAACGAAACAATGAATAATGTATAATGTACAATGCATAATGCATAATGCATAATGCATAATGTATAATGTACAATGCATAATGTACAATGTATAATGTACAATGAATAATGATAGGTTATATAGATCAACTATGAAACATTTCATTCATCTCTGCGCCTGTCTGCTGTTGTCCTTAACAGTCCAGGCGCAGACACAGACTTTCGACCTGTCGCGTCAGAGCAAGGCGGGCAAGCCGTTCACTTTCTCTGTGGCGGTGCCGGACGGAAACTATCGCGTCACGGTGGAACTGGGCAGCAAGCACCATGAGGGCAACACGATGGTGCGCGCCGAGAGCCGCCGCCTCTTTGTTGAGGACACGCCCACAAAAAAGGGAAAGTTCAAGACCGTATCCTTTATCGTGAACAAGCGCTCGCCGTATATCACGGACAAGGAGCGGGTGAAGATCAAGCCCCGTGAGAAAGACTATCTCGACTGGGACGACAGTCTCAACCTGGAGTTCACAGGTCCTCGCCCGGCCGTGCGGCGCGTGACAATAGCACCCGACACGACAGCAGTCACCCTTTTCCTCTGTGGCAACTCCACCGTTGTCGACCAGCCTTACGATCCTTACGCCTCATGGGGACAGATGATCACGCGCTGGATGGACGACGGCTTTGCGGTGTCAAATCACGCTGAGAGCGGACTCACCGCCTCGTCATTCTTTTATCAGAACCGCCTCGACAAGATCCTGGCGATGATGCGGCCAGGCGATTATGTGTTCTGTGAGTTCGGGCACAACGACCAAAAGGAGAAATCGCCGGGCAGTGGCGCCTGGTATAATTTCTCCTATATGTTGAAGATCTATATAGACAGGGTGCGTGCCAAGGGCGGCAACATTGTCTTTGTCACACCGACGCAGCGACGTGCATTCGACAACAGTCGCCTGCATATCCGCGAGACCCATGGCGATTATCCCGATGCTATGCGTGCCGTGGCCAAGCGTGAGCATGTGCCTGTCATCGAGCTCCACGACATGACGCGCACGTTTTTTGAGGCGCTGGGCTACGAGAACAGTAAAAAGGCTTTGGTGCACTATCCTGCCGGCACGTGGCCCAACCAACCTAAGGCATTGGCCGACAACACGCACTTCAATCCTTATGGCGCATATGAGGTGGCCAAGATGGTGGTCATGGGCATGAAGCGCCTCCACCTGCCGATGTCCAATGGTCTGCGTGACTGGAAAGACTACGATCCTGCTCATCCCGACGATCCCCAGCTCTTCCTGTGGACATCGTCGGCAAGAGTGAATGTGGTGAAGCCGGACGGGAATTAAGGAGGAGCCTCACCCCCAACCCCTCTCCCAAGGAGAGGGGTTGGGGGTGAGGCTGTGTTTTGGAGTGAGGCTGTTGTCACTTTATCATTAGTGACGCGGCTTGCAGGTCAGTGGCTTGGGCATGGACGACGACGGGCTTGGACTTGTCCTTGACGCGCACCACGACGAGACACTTGCCGAAGAAGGCAAGGCGATCGCTGGCCTTGAAACGCTCGGTAGAGAACTGCGAGCCGTTGTCCACGCCGACGATGTCGGCATTGTCGGCCGTGAAGTAGATATGGTTACGCGCGTCGGGACAGAGCGTGCCATCCTTGTCGATGACTTCTGCATTGACAAACGTGGTCGTCTCGCCACGGTAGTCGCAGGTCAACCGTATCGACGTGGCTGGTCCGGCCGTGCGTATCGTCTGGCGGCGCACCTCCTTGCCGTGCTGACGTGCTACGGCGGTGATCTCACCGGGTTCGAACGCCACGCGCCACATCACATGATACTGGTGACTATCGGCCTTGCGGCGGATGCCCTGACTCTTGCCGTTGACGTAGAGCTCCACCTCGTCGGCATTGTTGTAGTAGCACCAAAGGTCGACTGTCTGACCCGGCAGCCAGTTCCAGTGCGGAAAGAGATGAAGCACAGGCTTGGCGGTCCACTCGCTCTGATACATATAATAGGAGTCCTTCGGGAAACCGGCCAGGTCGATGATGCCAAAGTAACTGCTACGTGCCGGATAGCCGTAGGGCGTGGGCTCACCGATGTAGTCCCAGCCTGTCCAGATAAACTGCCCGGCGCAGTAAGGCGTGTGCTTGACGATGTCCCAAGTCTCCTCGTGGGTAGAACTCCACGGAGCATGGCTGTTGTCATAGGCCGAGCACATCATCGTCGCGTTGGTATAAGGCTTGTCCCATCGCTTCGGTGCTATGTAGACGCTGTCGGAAGGCATACGGTAGTAGCCGCGCGTCTGCAGGGCAGAGACGCTCTCTGTCATGAGAAAAGGCTTGCCGGGGAAGTTCTTCGGCACGTCCTTGATCCACTGACGATGGTAGTTGAAGCCGATAAGATCCAAGGCACCCGACTTGAAGAGATGGTTGTCGGGCGAGGGCTCGTTGCATCCTGCCGTGATCGGACGGCTATTGTCGAGGCTTCTGACGATGTCGGCGAGATGGATGGTGAGCAGCGAGTTGGGTGATAGCTCCTTGCCGTGAGCGAGCGTCGAGGCATCGTGACCCGCATTGAGAATCAGGTTGGCCTGCTCCAAGGTCAGGGCGTCGGCACTGGCAGATGACCACTGTTCGAGCACCTCGTTGCCGATGCTCCAGATGAGTATCGAGGGATGGTTGCGGTCGCGGAGCAACATGTCGGTGAGGTCGCGCTGGTGCCACTTCTCGAAGAAGCGGGCGTAGTCGTTCTTCGTCTTGCGGCGCATCCACATGTCGAAAGCCTCATCCATGACGATGAAGCCCATCGTGTCGGCCATGTTCAGCAGTTCTGGGGCGGGAGGGTTATGGCTGCATCGCAGGGCGTTGACGCCCATGTCCTTCAACTTCACCAGTTGGCGCCGTAGCGCATCGTTGTCGAGGGCCGCACCCAAGCAGCCGAGATCGTGATGGTCGCAGACGCCGTTGAGTTTCATATTCTTGCCGTTGAGCCAGAATCCCGTCTTGGCATCGAAGCGGAACGAGCGGAAAGCCGTCGTCGTGCGCACGGCATCTACGGTCTTACCAGCGATGATGATCTCAGTGAGCAAGGTGTAGACATTCGGCGCATCGGGGCTCCACAGGCGCGGGTTGCGCACGGTCATCTGCTGATCGGTGCTGCCATTTGCAACCTGCGCGACGATCTTGCCGTTGCTGTCAAAGAGCGTGTTGCGCACCATCGGGTGCTGCCCTTTTTGGCTGTCATCGGCGAGGGTGACGGTCACGGGCACCGTCCACGTGCGTCCATTTTTCGTTGTCGGCATAACGTATACGCCCCAGTTGGCGATGTGCAGCGGCGAGGTGGCGGTGAGCCACACGTGGCGGTAGATGCCACAGCCCGAGTACCAGCGCGAGTTGGGCTGGTCGCTGTTGTCCACGCGCACGGCGATAACGTTGTCAGCACCGCGGCGAAGGTAAGGCGTGAGGTCGTATTGAAACGAGATATAGCCATAGGGACGTGTGCCGAGCAGGTGGCCGTTGATATACACCGAGCTGTTCATATACACGCCGTCGAAGGTGATGAAGAGATGGTCGTCGGCGGTGAGTGAGGCGGGGACGGTGAAGTGCTTGCGGTACCAGCCAATGCCGCCGGGCAGTGCGCCGCCACCGGCACCACTTGGATTGTCTACACTGAAGTCACCCTCTATTGCCCAGTCATGCGGCAGGTTGAGCGGGCGCCACGACGTGTCGGCATAGTCGGTGCGCGCCATGGCGGAGCTGTCGCCGAGACAGAACAGCCAGCCACGGTCGAAGTTGAGCGTCTCGCGGGAAGATGAGGGGAGAGACGCAAGGAGCGAAAGGAAGAGGGTGCAAAGCAGAGAAGGGATGTGGTGAGTCATGGAGGGTTGGGGCTTTTGTTTATGAAAGACGGGGGCATCTATAGCAGAGAGGGGGCCCTGGGATAAGACAAGGGGCGCACGCCTGGTTATAACCAGGCGAACAGAACGGAGCACCCGAACAGGGCGGAGCAGGCGAACAGAACGGAGCACCTAACAGAACGGAGCAGGCGAACAGAACGGAGCACCCGAACAGGGCGGCTACCTAACCACCTTCGCCGCATACTGCCCCATTGCCTCATAGCCCTTCGGGCTGAGGTGGAGCCAGTCGTCGGAATAGTCGGGGCGCAGTCGCTGAGGATCGGCCGGATCGCGGACGAGGGCATCGAAGTCGATCAGCCCGTCGAAATGGCCCGGTTTGCGGATCCACTCGTTGACCGTCTGCCGCATGGCCTCATGGAAGAAAGAGAACCAGCCGTTGCCTTTTGTCGGCGTGATCGTCGCTCCATACACTTTGATGCCTTTTGCGTGGGCTTTGTCGATCAGCGTCTGATAAGCGTTGATGATCTCCTGCGTCATCTTCTCGTAGTTGCTGCCACAGCAGCCGATGTCGTTGGTACCCTCGAAGATGATGAGCTTTGAGACATTTGGCTGGGAGAGGATGTCGCGGTCGAAACGTACAAGAGCCGGTTCGCTCAGTCCTCCACGTACGACGCAGTTGCCGCCGATGCCGAGGTTGAGCACGCCAATACCCTGTTGACAACAGTCTGTTGTAACCTTGGAAGACTTAGCATCTTCCTGTTTTCTGTCACAACTCTTGTCGTCGCAGACCTTTGTCTGCTTCTGCTTGTTATCGCATACTTTGTTATCGCAACAGACGCCGATGCCGTTGAGCGCATCGGAGAAGAAGTCGGTCCAGCGGTTTTGCAGGTTTGTCGTTGAGCCGCGTCCGTCGGTGATGGAGTTGCCGAGGACAGCGATGACCTCGTGCGGAGTGTTGCTGAGCACTTCCAGTCGGGTGATGTTGTACCAGTGGTCCGCTTTTTCGCCCTGGCTGAAGTCAGCCTTGGGCGCACCCTTTCCGGCGAGGATATACGTGGTGGTACGACTGCCGCGGTGGGAAGTAGCGTGCTCTGGTGTGCGCTTGCCATAGACCACGGTGACGGCGAGACGCTGTCCGGGACGCAGCTGATAGCTGAACGCGTCGGAGTAGATGTCTTTGCCGGCGTCAAGCGTGAGGCTCCGCTTATGGTTGAAAGTCAGGTAGCGCACCGTCTTGGCGTTGATGCGGGCGTTGCAGGGCAGGACGTTGGTTTCCTGCTTCACGGTGTTGCCCCGTGGCGTGTCGGCCGGGTCAGCGACATACACGGCGGTGATGTCCACAGGTCCGTTGCCAAAATGGTTGCTGAGCTGCATGCGCAGCGTGGTGCCGCCCATCGAGACGTGGATGATCTGACGGGCCGCACGGTTGGAGAGGCTGGTCTTGGGCATGTCGCCCGGACCAGTAAACTCTGGTGCGGTAGCCCACGTTCCTTCCCACCGCTGATCAGCGAAGAGCGGGGATGCCACCAATAATAATAAGGTGACGATGCTGAAGAATAGTTTGTTTATCATGGATTTTGGTAGTTTTTAATAGTAAAAAGACCAACGGCCTCACCAGCTCGCCCTACAGCCTCATCACACCTCTCCAGCCTCACCCCCTCACCCCTCTCCCAAGGAGAGGGGAGAAATTACCGACAAGAGTCGAAACGGGGTGGAACGTAGAGGCGGGGGAACATCCTCGCCCTTAACCCCTTGAAGGTAATCACTCCCCTCTCCTTGGGAGAGGGGTTGGGGGTGAGGCTGGAGAGGGGGGGGAGGCTGTTGAGGTTGGGTGAGAAGCTGGTTGAGGCTTCTCTTGTTATTCCGCCGTGAGATACAGCACACGGCTGGCCCAGCTGGTACGGTCGTTCCAATTGACATTGTGCGAGTAAGGCATGTCGAGACCGTGCTCCATGAGGTAGGCACCGGAGTAGCTCTTACCCTCACAGTCGAGCGGCGTGTTGTCGATGGGGTCGAGCTCATGCACTTTGTAGCGCTTGGCAGGGTCTAGGCCCGCCATACGCACACGCGGCAGATGCTGGTTGACAAAAGTCTCAGTCTTCCACCAGTACCACACAGCCTTGTCCTTATTGTCACTGACATACATCAGACTGGCCACTCCCTGCTTGTCAAACGGACTCTGCAGGCGGTAGATGTTGCCCATCTGCACGACGGGACGGATCTGCTTGTACTCAGCGATGGCGTTGCGGCAAAGCTTCTTCTCGGCCTCAGTCATGTTCTTCGGCTGGATCTCCATACCCAGTCGTCCGCTCATGGCCACGTCGATACGGTATTTCAGTGGGATGAGGCGACCCGTCTGATGGTTGGGCGATGCCGAGATGTGGCAAGCCATTGCCATGGCGGGGAAGAAGTAGCTCGTACCCCACTGCATGTAGATGCGCTGCAGGGCATCGGTGTCGTCGCTTGTCCAGAACTCGTCAAACCAAGGCAGCGTGCCCCAGTTGACGCGTCCGCCACCGCTGGCGCAGTCCTGAATGATCAGGTCGGGATATTTCGCACGGATGCGGTCAAGCGTCTTGGCAAAGCCACGGTAGTAGTCGATATAGAGGTGGCTCTGGTCGTTCATCGAGAGATACTGTGAGCCGTGGTTCATGATGTCCATGTTGGCGTCCCATTTGATATATGCGATGTCGGGATGCTTGGTCATCAGGTTGTCGACGACCGAGAAGACGAAGTCCTGCACCTTCGGGTTGCTCATGTCAAGCACGAGCTGCGTGCCGCCACGTCCGAGGACGGGAGCGCGTCCGGGAGCCTTGATGATCCAGTCGGGATGCTTCTCATAGAGCACACTCTTGGTATTGGTCATCTCGGGTTCTATCCAAATACCGAATTTCACGCCATGCTTCTTTGCGTCAGCGAGGAGGCCGTCGATGCCGTTGGGCAGTTTGCTTTTGTCCACCACCCAGTCGCCGAGGGCACAGTTGTCGGTCTTGCGCGGATACTTCTCACCAAACCATCCGTCGTCCATGACGAAGAGCTCGCCGCCCATATTGGCAATGTCGCCCATCATCTGGTCCATGCCTTTCTCGTTGATGTCGAAGTAGACACCTTCCCAGCTGTTGAGCAGGATCATGCGCTCCTTGTTGCCATGGGCGAGCATATACTCGCGTCCCCAGCGGTGGTAGTTGCGGCTGACGCCAGACTTGCCTTCCTTGGAGAAGGTGAAAGCCACGGGCGGAGTAACGAAGGTCTCGCCGCGGCGCAGATGATACTCCGAGTTCTGCTCGTCGATACCCGCAAAGAAATAGTGGTACTCGCTGTTGTCGGTGACCGTCTTGAGCTTGTAGCATCCACTGTAGCAGAGGGCAGCGCCGATGACGTCGCCACTGTTTTCCTTGCCTTTGCCGTCGAGAGAGAACATCACCTCTGCGTGCTGGCTCTGCGAGTTGTGCACACCATAGTGGTTACGCAGCGTCAGCTCACCGGGAGTGAGCGGCTCGTCGGTGACGTTGGCCTCATTGGCCCATGCACCGCTGAGATGGCTGATCCATACATTGCCGCGGCGGATGGGCAGCATAGCGGAGGCAAAAGAGGTGAGCGTCACTGTGCTTTTCTCCTTGTTGGTGACCTCCGTCCACGCCTCGATCATGTCCACATCGTTGTAGGTGCGGTACTTCAGGTCGACAAAGAGATTGTATACAGGATCCTTAAGATGGATGGTCGTGATGTTGCCGTTCACGTCGGAGCCCGTGACGACGAGCTGTGTCGAGAGGTTGCCGTCGGCGTGTCGGCAGGCAAAGGCCGCCGGATCCGGGCAATCCATACCATAGGCCGGATAGGCATCCATGCGCCCGCCCTGTGGCTCTTGCAGCGTCTGCAGGTCAGCGTTGGAGAGCTTTGAACCGAAGTAGACATATTCCGGTTGCTTGCCCTCGTCGGCGTTGAGCACAAGAGAGAGATGAGGCGACTGCACAAGGATCTGCTTGGCCAATGCCGACAGTGGCAGGCACAGTGCCAAAGAGAGCATGAGTTTACGATAGTTCATATTTAGATAATAGATTTAAATGAATGGTTTAATGATAGGCGAACAAATCACCGTAGTGCAAAGATAGGAAAAAAAACAGTACACCGTAGCTCTTCCTTATAAAAAATACAAGAAAGTAGGAGATTTAGGCATTATTGTATCAAATAAGAAAATATATGTTACATCAGGCAGGTTGCCATTGATAGATGGAAGACAACAAACAAAGAACCATCCCGGCCCATTGCAGACCGGAGATGGTTCCCCTTTATTATATACTACAAAAGAAATTAACTTCTGTCTTTCTTTAGGCGTTTACTTCACCACGAACTTCTTGCCGCCCTGGATGTAGACACCCTTCGGCAGGTTGTTCTTGCTGTTCATGCGCACACCATTGAGAGAGTAGATAGGCGCGTCGGCCGTGTTTTGTGCATTGACGTTGATGGTCTTGATGCCTGTTGCGCCACCCTTGGCACTGTACACCGTCACTTTGCCTAAAGCATCAGAGATGCGGTAGAGGCTCAAAGGCTCATCACCCTTGAGGACTGCGGTCACAGGAGCGTTGTCCTGGGCGAGGTACTCGTCGAGGGAAGCCACAGAGGGATGGAGCGAGGAAGAGCCGTAGTTGTTCACAGAAGCCACGGTGATGATGTCGTCAGCAGTAGCGCCGTTCACCTTGAAATACAAGTAGGTGATCCATTTCCCGTCATTTTTCTGTCCGTCGAGGACAAGGCCGATGCCCTGATAGATATGGGCATTCACTGACACTGTAGCCGAAGTAGTGCCGTCTTGGCTGCAGCAGACGAGGTCGCCGATGACCTTGTCGTCGGTAAAGTCAGAGGCCTTCTTTGTGTACTGCGAAATGGCGTTATAAACAATCTTCTTAGGAGTCTCGTTGCCGTTCTTGTCAACCTCTGTCTCTGTGGTTGACAGACCATAGAAGCGGCCATAGTCGGCAAACTTACCCGTCACGTTGTCGTCTTTCTCAAAACCGGCAGCGGTGATGTCGGCCTCGGTCATGTGGGCAAGGTCAATCGTCTTCTTCACCTCATACTCCACGTTGTTCTCCACCGTGGTGTTAGTAGAGCCATAGCCGAAGGCCTGGGAAGTAATCTCCAGCGTACCGGCCTGGTCGACGTCGATGGTGAACGGGAAGGCCTTTGCCTCTGTCGACTCCGTGACCTTACCGTCCTTGCCCGTGAACTTATAAGTACCGTAGATAGTCGGAGTGAGCGGAGTGTTGCTGTTGTCGCAGGTGACGTTGTAAGTCTTGGCAAATCCTACCTTGACGTTGGTGACTTTAGCTTCTGCGGCAGGCAGCGCGATGACATCGTTGGTGACCTCCGTGACGACCTCGTCAGACTTCAGGTTGTCGAGAGTTGTCCACGCTTTCAGTGTGCCACTCTGGCAAGGATCAGAAACGGGCGCGTCAGTGTTGTTGGGATCGTAGTTAGGATTATTGGACCAAGTGTAGGTGCCATTGTCCACGTCGGCGTAGTTCACGTCGGTGGTCGTGCCGTTGAAGTCAAGGTGAAGGATCTCGTCCTCCTGAAACTTGATGGTATAGACACGCTGTGCGTTGTTGATGCCGGTGAGCGTCACAGAGGGCGTGTTGGCTGCCGTCTTGTCCACGCTGACCTCGATGTCGTCGAACATGATGTCCGGGGTATAGCGGCCACCGAGAACATAGAGTCCTGTTGCGGTCATGTCGATGCCCTCGGGTACAGTATAGATGTCAGAGGCGATAGGATCGTCGGAGGTTGCCGACTTAATGGTGTATTGCACCGTGCGTGCCAGCGTGTCGATGTCGAGCGTGACGGTGTAGTAAACGCCAGCGGTAAGAGCCTTGTAGTTGGTTTCATCGCCGTTGATGGCAAAGTCCTGGTCGCCCGTGGCAGAAGCCGAGCGCCCGGTGTTGCTCAGCTGGGTAAGGTCGAAGAGCGCGCCACCATTGCTGCTACGATAGTTGGTGTTGGCCTTCTTCGTGGCGACGCTTCTGTCAGACATCACAGCGATCTCCGAGGTCATGTGGTTGTTACCGAACTTGGTGAAGCAGAAGCCAAAGGTAATCTGGTAGCTGGTGAAGTCAGCACTGAGCTCGTTCTTGATGAGCGACTCGTCCCAGTAGAGATGAGCCGAGCGGTCGTTGCCCGACGGAACGAATCTGAGAAACTTACCATTTTCGTCCGAGCCGATGCTCAGCCCGGCGGCAGCCGATGGCGAAGTCCATCCTGTCTCAGCCACATTCACTGCAGTCTCGAAGTTCTGACTGTAGATCACTTTCTTTGCACTCACGCTCATGGAGCAGAGCAACCCCACGAGTACGAGGAAAAGGTAATAAACGTTTTTCATACGCTATTGGTTTTTAGAAATATAACATAGTAAAAATGATAATCGATGGTGTCCGGCGGTGGGTCGGCATTGCCCGCCCCACCATCCGAAAGGCAGAGGACCGTAGTGGCGTTAGTTCCACCCGTCGTTCTGCTTGTAGTTGCAGTTGAGCACATCCTTCTGCGGCAGCGGGAAGAGATACCACTTATCGTTCCACGTACGTGTGTCGATGGTCTGCTCCTCGTACTTCATCGTACCGTCGTCCTGGCGTGTGATCTTCATGCCGCGGATGGTCTTGAGGTACTCCGGCGCTTCCTTCCACCGACGAAGGTCGAAGAAGCGGTGACCCTCAAAGGCGAGTTCGACGAAGCGCTCGTTCTCATACTTCTTCTTGAAAGCGTCGAAGCTGAGCCCCTTGGCGATGTCGGGCTGCTTGGCACGGGTGCGTACCACGTTGAGGGCCTGTGCGGCGGTCAGGGGCAAGCCCGTAGGAGCGACATAGCCACTTCCTGTGTAGTTGAGCGCAGCCTCGGCATAGTCGAGATAGAACTCTGCCAAACGGAAGATGACCCAAGCGTGGGCAAAACTGTTGGAGCCCGTCTTGGCGATGATGGTACCCTGGTTGATATACTTTTTCAGATAGTATCCCGTCGGCGTACCGTAGGTGACACTGCTGGAGTTGGCACCACCCTCGAAGGTCTCAAGTGCGGCCGCATTGGGCCACTGCTCGCCATTGACGGCGACGGTCATCGCCAGTCGTGCATCGCGGTTCTTGTACGGGTCTTGGGGGTCATAGCCGCTGCCTGTCTCATTGATAGCCTTTCCGTTGGTCATCTCGTAGGCGTCGACAAGGTTCTGCGTGGGGCAGTTGCCACCACCGGCGTTCTCCATGCCGATGGGATAGTTGTATTTCTCGAAGGCGTTGCTGGCAGCCACACGGCGGGAGAAGATGATCTCCTTGATGCCGTCTTTGTAGCTGTCCTTGTTGAAGAGCTTGCTATAATCGGGCAACAGGCCCATGCCCTCCTGCCGCGCCTCGGCGATGACGGCGTTGCTGAGCTGTGCTGCCTTCAGCCAACGGCTCTTGTCGTTCGTGGGATTGAAGAGCGGACTGGCCCAGTAGAGGGCGGCGCGGGCACGCAGAGCCATGGCGGCGAGCTTGTTGGCGCGGCCTGTCTGGCCTTTGTAGTAAGCCTTGTCGCCGAGGTCGCCATAGTTGACGATGATGCTGTCCTCGATGGTGTCGCACTCCGTGTCGATGAACTGGAAGATGGAGTCGGCCGACACCTGCGGCAGACTGTTGGCCTCGTTGGCTGTCATGTGCTTCGTCTTCAATGGCACGCTGCCGTAACGCTTCACAAGCTCGAAATAGAAGAAGGCGCGTGCCCAGCGGGCTTCCCAACGATAGTTGTGGTAGAGATACATCTCCTGCCTGTAGTGTTCGTCCTCGGTGTACTCGGGGAAGGTGCAGTTGCTGAACTCGTCGAGCACGAGGTTGCAATACGAGATACCGTCCCAGGCCGAGTTCCACACCCGCTCCTTGGCGTTGGTGGGTCCCCAGGCACCGTTGTAGAAGTCTTCGACGGCATTGCCGGGATGGGAGTAGACACTCTCGTCGGTGGCCGAGCTGGCCATGGCACCACTATAGTTGCCGAAGTCGTAGTCGATGTCGTTGTAGATATTCGTCATCAGTCCACCGACCCGGCTGAACATCTTATCCACGTAGGCCTTGTCGTAGACGTTGTACTCCTTGTAGTCCATCTTCTCGGAACAGGAAGAGACCAGCGTCAGCGCCAGCAGTCCACTGAAAATATATTTCGTTTTCATTGTTTATCTGTTTAGGTTTTCTGTTTACTTGATTACCCTTCAACGCTTTCCTTATTAAAAGGTGACACTCAGTCCCACGACGACGCTGCGTGTGAGCGGGCTGGTAGCTCCGTAGCTCTCGGCGTCGACGTTGTCGAGATGGTCAAGGGTGAAGAGGTCGTTGCCACGGACATAGAGGCGTGCGGCGTTGACCACTTTGGTCCTGTCGAGCAATGTCTTGGGGAAGTTATAGTATACCTCGATGTTGCGCAGCTTGAAGAACGAGCGGTCGCGGAGCCAGAACGTACTGGTCTGGTAGTTGTTGGCGTTGCTGCTCGAGCTCAGTCGGGGATAGGTGGCATTGAGGTTGTCGGGAGTCCAGCGGTTGTCGTAGACCTCCTGCGAGAGGGTGCGGTTGCTGATGAGTCCCCAGTAGTATCCGCTGGTGTTGAGCAGAGCACTGTAGCGACCCACGCCCTGGAAGAGAGCCGTGAAGCCCACGCCCTTGTACTCGGCGCCGATGTGTGCGGTATAGTAGATCTCGGGGCAGAGCGTGCTATGACCAATCTTGGTGTAGTCGTTGGCGTCGATCTTGCCGTCGTGGTTCACATCCTCGTACTTGATGTCGCCGGGACGCACTTCAGAGAAGGTCTGTGGCACGCTGGCGTCGATGTCGGCCTGGTCCTTGAAGAGTCCGATGGCCTTCAAGCCCCAGATGCTGTTGAGCGGGTAGCCGGTGGTGACGAGGTTGTCATAGGCACGCGGCTGCTCGGCCTGGTCCTTGATCTCGTTCTTGTTGAGCGAGAAGGTACCGCCGACGTTCAGCTTCACCTCACCAATCTTGCGCGTGTAGTCAGCGGCTGCCTCCAGTCCCCAGCTGTCCACGACACCGGCATTGATATAAGGCGCGGAGAAGCCGATGACCTTGCCATAGGCACCACTACCGTCTACCCAGATGTTGTTGCGGCGCTGCATGTAAGCATCGAACTGCAAGTCGAGGCCGTGGAAGAGCGTGGCGTCGAGACCCACATTATATTTATAGGCCTTTTCGTGTGAGGGGTTGTCGGTGGCCAGGCGTCCCAGCGTGGTGCGTCCCCATGAGCTGTCGTAGCTGGAGTCGAAGGGATAGGTCACGCCGTCGGTGCCATAGCTCTGCGTGTAATAAGTCCACACGTTGTCGCCGGGCAGGTAGTCGGTGTTGACAATGCCGAAGGAGGCACGCCACTTCAGGAAGTCGACCCAGCGCACATCCTTCATCCACGGCTCCTGACTCATCACCCAGGCAGCACTGAAAGTGGGAGCGATGGCCCACTTCGTGCCCGGTGCCAGTCGGCTGGAGCCTGTGAGCACCCATGCCATCTCGCCGATGTAGCGGTTGCGATAGGCATAGTGTGTGAGCCACGAGGCTGTCTGGCGGTAGATGGACGTGTTCGTGCCCGTGGTGTTGCTGTACTCGTATTCCCAGCGCAGGGACGAGAAGAGGTAGTGCGCATCATTGAACGTGCGGTCGTAGTTCAGGCCGGCATCGAAGTGGAAGCGGCGCGCGTAGGCGTTGGTGTTGGCAGCCGTGCTCTGTGTGCCTTTCTCACCGCCGATGGAGTAAACGCCGGGCGTAGGCACGCCGTCGGCCCATGTGGCGGGCGCATAGAAACCATACTGGAACGTCTTGCTATGGTTCTCGTAGATGGTCGAATAGGTGTCGTAGCCCATGCGTGCCGTAGCGCTGAGGCCGGGGACAAAAGCTTCAAGACTCTGATGCAGCGAGAGGTCAGCATAGAGGGCGCGCTCGTGAATCTTATAGTAGGCGGCGGCCGCCGTGTTGGCCACAGGGTTGTTGGTGCCGGCCCAGGTGGCACTGCCGCCCCAGAGCCCGTCCTTCTGGAACTTCACGGGGAAGGCTGCCGAGGGCAGGTTGTAGACCAGCCCCCAGAGGTTGGTGGCGTTGCCGGGCTGCGACATCTCGCTGAGCATACCGAGCGTGTTGACCTTCATCACCGTGGTCGGGCTGAGGTCGATGTCGAGGTTGATGCGCATGTTGGCACGGACGTACTTGTCCTGCGTATGGTTGCCGTTGTCGTCCTTGTCGTTCTTGATGAAGCCCTTGTCGGAGAGCAGGTTGACCATGGTGTAGTAGCGGAAGCGCTCACCACCGCCAAAAAACTCCGAGGCAATCTTGTTGGTCAGGCCATGGTGGCGGAAAGTGGCATCGACCCAGTTGACATTGGGATAGAGATCGGGATAAGCTCCGCTGCGGAAGGCATCGATCTCATTGGCGGAATATTTCGGTGCACTTCCCTCGTTGGCCAGCGCCTCGTTCATGGCAGAGGCGTATGTGGGGGCGTTGATGAACTTCGGCCGGTTGATCTGGTAGTTGAAGAGATGGTCGTAGGTCACGCGGATGTGACGTGTGTTGTATTTTCCCCGTTTGGTGATGACGTTGATGACACCATTGGCGCCCTTGTTGCCGTAGAGGGCCACGGCGGCAGCGTCCTTGAGGATGTCGACGTGGTCGACCTCGGTGGGGTCGACTGTGTCCATGTCACGCTCGATGCCGTCGACGAGGATGAGCGGTGCCGAGCCGCTGAGCGACTGCAGGCCGCGGACGTAGAACGTCGGGTTGGCGGAGAAATAGGTACCGGCGTTCTGCAGGGAGACGAGTCCGTTGCCGCCGAGGCCGATGATGGAGTTGGCGATGTTCTTGGCCGAGCGTTTGTTGACGTCGCCGCTGCCGATGGTGGTCACCGAGGCTGTGGACTGCGCACGCGTGAAGTCCTTGTTGGCTCCCACCGCAATGTTGGCCCTGACGAAGGCATCCTGCCGGGTCAGTGTCGTATCGATTTGTGCCGCAGCCGGCAGGGAGCAGCCTGCCAGAAGAGCGAGCACGCAAAGTGTTGTCTTGTTCATATTGTTCTTAGTACTTGTGGCAGGGAGGTCATCCCTGCCGTTGAGGATGATAAGAATGCGATGGCGAACCGGTTACTCCCATCCGGGGTTTTGCACGAGTCCGTATTTCTTGTTGATTTCCGTCTTCGGGAAGGGCCACAGATACCACTTGGCGACTTCCTGAGACTGCGGGTCCTTGTCCCAGAGATAGTGGGCACGGTTCTGGATGGTGAACTTCTCGTACTCGAAGCGCGAGGGCTCCTTGGCTCCACCGTCCTTGTTGGCACCACGCCAGGGGATGTACTGGCGGATATAGCCGCCGGAGGGGCCCTGTTCCATGCGGTAGGTGATGAGTCCGTGCAGGCGCTTGGTCATCCAGTCGCCACGCTTGTAGCGGATCATGTCGTAGTAGTGGTTGTTGCTCAGTCCGAGCTCGCAGGCACGCTCACGCAGGATCTCGTTGAGGAGGTTCTGCTTGTTGTTGTGCAGGTCGAGGCCTGGGTTCTTCAGTGCCAGACCTTTCAGTCCGACACGGGCACGCACGATGTCTACCTGCTTGAGGGCATCGTCAAGGCGACCGCACTGCGTGAGACACTCGGCATACATCAGATACATCTCATCGAGACTGAGGTAGACCCATTGTGTGTATTTGCGCAGGTAGTCCTGGTTCATGTAGTATTTGTTCTGGTCGAAGCCGGTGGCATAGCGCTGGGCCAAGGCCTCGGTCTTGACCACCTGCTTGGACTTCTCGACGTAACGTGCCACGTTGTTGCCGGCGTCGGCACCGCCGACCCAGAGCTCGTAGACATCACCGTTCGACTTACCCGTCGTCCAGTCGAGGGAGGTCATCTGTCCGTTGACGATGCACTCCTCGTAGAGACGTGGGTCGCGGCTGGCTGTCTTCTTGAAGCCGCCACGCACCTTCTCATATTTAAAGAAGAGCTGTCCCTTGGCACCGTCCACCTTGCCTTTGGCACTGTCGGTCTTCCAGTTGAAGGGCGTGCCGTCAGCCCATGGGAACATCTCGACATACTCTGTGGTGGGCAGGCAGTTCTGTCGTGCCGGGTTGTCGAGCCACTGGTGCCACGTATAAGTAGCCGACTTGTAGGCGTCAATACCGCCTACACGTGTGGAGTGTAGAATCTCCTTGCTGCCCTGATAGGCGTAGCCCATGCGGTAGGCCTGGCGGTAGCCGTCGGGCGTCTTGCTCGTGGCCTGTGTCAGCTCATACCATCCGTTGGCGTTGAGGGCATCGAAGAAGTCCTGGCAAGCCTTGAGGGCTTTCTCCCAACGTTCCTGCTTGAAGTCGCCGTACCACACCATGTGTTTCTGCTCGGCCTCGGAGTTGCCTCCATAGTAGCCTTGCGTGGCATTGAAGAGCGGTGAGGCAGCGAAGGTGAGAATCTTGGCTTTCAGAGCCATGGCGCCGGCCTTTGTCCACCGTCCGGTGTTGTTGGTGGCGTCGGTCTCCGTAGTGTTGCCATTATAAGCCCAGGGCAGTGCGCCCGAGTTGATGGCCTGGTCGAGCTGGTCGACCATGAAGGTGACGGTGGAGTCGAGCGTGGCACGTGGCATGTCGTAGCTGCCCTCCGTGCCGGTGTAGGAGTGGTCGAGGATGGGCAGACCGCCATAGACGGCGAAGAGGTCGAAGTAGCGGGCGGCGATGAGGCAACGGGCCTGGGCCGTGAAGCTCTGCTTCTTCTCCTCGCTGAGTCCCGGCACGCTGTTGACGTTCTCGATGAGCAGCCAGGCAGCACGTACCGCTTTCCACACGTTGTCGTTCTTATAGGACAGCAAGGGATCCTGGTTGGCATCGAGGGTGCCCGAGTAGAAGGCCTTGTAGATGGTGTTGTTGTCCCAGTGCATCACCCAGCAGTCGGTGAGCTGGTCGAACTTGCCGCTCCAGGGGCTGGCCGAGGTGCCGCAGCTGGCGTTGTAGGGCAGTCCATAATATTGCAGGGCATAGATGGAGTTGAGGAACTGCTCGGTGTAGATAGGACTGTTGAACACGGTGTCCTTGGTGACCGTGGAACCCGACGGCTTGTCGAGGGCGTTGCCGCCGAGCTTTATCTCGTCGGTACATCCGGTAAAGACCTGCGCGGAAAGGAAGGCCGCGGCGAGTCCGACGAAGAGTTTTATGTTTCTTTTCATGGTAATCAAACGGGTTATTAGAATGCTACTTTCAGGCTGGCCGTATAGGTGCGGTTGAGCGGGTAGGACGGTGCGTTGCTGGCGCGTGTCTCCGGGTCACCCCACTTATACGAGGTGAGGGTGAAGAGGTTGTAGGCACTCAAGGCCAGCTGCAGTTGGTTAAGGCCGAGCGTCTTCATGAACGGGAAGTGGAAGTCGTAGGCCACCTGGATAGTCTTGAGTCTAAGGTATTTGGCATCCTTCTCGTAGAGCGTGCTGGTGGCGTAGTTCTGTGCAGCGTTGGCCCAGGTAGCACGTGGGTACTCAGCACTCTGCGAGGGGTTGTTGGGATTCCAAGTGTTGTCGACCTGGAACTGGAGCAGACCGCCTTCCGTGGTGGAGTTGGAGCTGTAGAACGGCTGGCGGAAGATGTCGCTGAGCATACGGCTGACATTCCATGCGCCGGTGAGCTGTGCGGAGAAGGAGAGGTTCTTCCACTGCATTCCGAGGTTCAGACCGGCGATATATTGCGGGTCGTCGGTGAAACCATAGTCGTAGCTGGCATCGTCGCTGTCAATCTTGCCGTTGCCGTCGAGGTCGACGTACACGGCGTCACCGGGTTTGAGCTTGGCGACCATCTGCGTGGGGAACGACTTGGCTCCGAACTCCTTCATGTAGTCCTGCTCGCAGCCTTCGTAATAGTATTTCCAGAACTTATACTGGCTGCGCGAGCCGATACGGTGGTTCTTCTGATACTGATACTCGTTGGTCTGTGGGGCTTCCTTGCACTCGATCACCTTGTTCTGGTTGTACGAGAGGTTGCCCTTGACCCAATAGCGGAAGTCCTTGCCAATCTTATCGTTCCAGCTGACCGACACCTCGTAGCCCCACGACTTCGTCTCGCCGAGGTTGGCGGCGGGCAGCAAGAAGCCCAGGGTGGCCGGTGCGGTCTGGTCGATGAGCAGGATGTCGGTACGGTGCTCACGATAGTAATCGAAGTTGGCCTCCAGTCTGTCGCGGAGGAAGCGCACGTCGAAACCATAGTCCTGCTTGAAGGCTTTCTCCCACGTCACGTCGGGGTTGTTCTTCTGGGCCTCGATGGCACCCATCTTCGTCGTTCCGTTCTCCACACCGAAGTTGTAACCATAGGAACCGCCGTCCTTGCCGGTGCGGTTGAAGAGGGCGTTTTGGTTGACGTTATAGGCATCGGGCAGATACATGAAACGTGTGCCGCCAATCTTGTCGTTACCGACGAGACCCCAGGAGGCGCGCAGCTTGAGGAAGCTGACCACCTTCTTGATGGGCTTGAAGAACGGTTCGTCGCTGGCCACCCAGCCGAGAGAGCCGGCGGGGAAGAAGCCGAAGCGCTTGCTCGGCGCGAAGTTCTCCGAGCCATTGTAGCCCACGTTGAACTCGGCCATGTAGCGGTTGTTCCAGTCGTAGGTCACACGGCCTACGAAGCCCAGCAGTCCGTGCTTGATATCGGAGTAAGTGCTGGGATAGTATTCCTGGCTTTGGTTGTACAGGGCCAGGGCGCTGACGGTGTGCAGACCGAACGAGCGGCTGTAGTTGAAAGCCGTCTCGAAGTACCACCGGCGGGCCTTGCCACGGCTCTCGCTGTAGCCCGGCTCGGTGGTGTCGCCGTTCTTGCGATAGCCGAAGATGTTCTGACCGTTTTCGTCGACACCTTTCCAGATAGGTGTATAGGTGGCCACGCTGGCACTACCGTTCTTGAAGACATTGTAGTCGCTGTGGTAAGACCCCTTGATGTGCCAGGAGAGGCCCTTGGTGATCATGCCGAGGTCCTGCTTCAACTGCAGGTTCATGGTCAGGTAGTTGCGGTTGGTGTTCATGAAGCCCTTGTCGTAGTAGTTGCCCAAGGCACTGCCACCGACGAAGGGCAGCACGTTGCCGTCGAGGTTGTCCTTGGTATCAGCCGAGTTGGTGATATAGCGGCCGTCGATGATGCCAGGGCTGGAGAACGGCGTGGAGTAATACATATATTTAATGATACCCGACGATCCCTGTCCGTTGTATGGTTTCTTGGCCTCGTCGACGATGCCGCTGAGGTCAGCACTCAGCGTGGTGGTCTTCGTGACGTTGATGTCGATGTTGGCGCGGTAGTTGAAGCGGTGGTAGCGGAAGTCGTTGTCGTAGCTCTGGTCGAACTGCTTGAAGAGTCCGCCCGTGGTGTACATGCCTGCACTGATGAAGTACTTCACTGCCTTCGTGCCACCCGAGATGCTCAGGTTGGACTGTGTCTGAAGTGTTGATTTCTTCATGACATAGTCGGTCCACTGTGTGTTGGGGAATCGGATGGGATCTGAGCCGTCGCGGAACTTCTGGATGACGGCATCGGAGAAGCGGTGACCGCTTCCGTCGTTCTCGTCCATCTGGTTGTAGAACATCGCATAGTCATAGCTGCTGGCCTGCTTGACGAGGCGGTTGGGCACGAGGATGGAGAAGTTGGTCGAGGCTGCGATACGTGCCTTGCCCTCCTGGCCACGCTTGGTGGTGATGAGGATGACACCATTGGCGCCGCGGACACCGAAGACGGCCGTCGCCGAGGCATCCTTCAGCACGGTGATGCTCTCGATCTCGTTCGGGTCGATGTTGTCGAGGCTGCCCTCCACGCCGTCAACCTGTACGAGTGGTGAGGAGTCAGCCCAAGTACCTTTACCACGGACGAAAATGGTGGCGGCGTCGCTGCCCGGCTCACCGGAATATTGTACGGTGGTGACACCCGAGAGCTGTCCGGCCAGCACGTTGTTGACAGAGCTCACGGGCGTACGCACGAGATCCTCGCCCTTGACCGAGGAGAGGGCACCGGTGACGGTGACCTTTTTCTGTACGCCATAGGCTACGACCTCCACGCCTTGCAGGCTGGTGGCTTCTTCCTTGAGCGTGACCCGCATGTTGCTGCTGGCTGTCACGGTCTTGGTGACATAACCTATATACGAGATTTTCAGCTTAGCTCCAGGCTTCGCTTTAATGGAGAAATTACCGTCGAAATCGGTGACAGTGCCCTGTGCGGCATTGCCTCCCACGACGACGATGGTTGCGCCGATGACTGCTTCACCGTTCTCGTCAACCACGTTGCCGCGGATGACCTGTTGGGTCTGTTGCAGGCTTTCGGCCCATGCGGCTTGCGGTGCGACGAAGGGTGGCGTGAGCATCAGCGCTGCTGCCACGAGTGCCGTACGCAAGACTTTCTTGCCTTGAATCGTGTTGGATGGGTTCATTTGCTTTAGGCGTTTATAATTGATGTAGGTATTAATATTTTTAGCTGTTGGTTTTGTGAACCGCTGCAAAATTAATGTAATATTGTCTCTGTGATTTGGTGAAATTGTACGAATGTCGGCAATTACGTACGATTTCCCTATCAAAAGCAAGGGAAAAGAACACAAATCTTAAAAGATTTAGGGTTGATATAGGTCAAGGAAATGGGCTACTAACAGTCTTCACAACAAAAGAAAGGAAATATCGGCACAATGGTCAATGTCCGTGTTTGACCTCATTGTCATTCATGCGCACATCGCGCGCGTGTGAAGGTTTGCAGGGTGCGGACGGCCACAAGGGCCGCGCCCTGCAACAAATCGGAAATGACGAACAATACATAACCTTCCCGCGAGATTGGAGCTAAAGCCTGTACAGAACTACATTCTTCTTCCTGATGATGTCGTTGATGTCAAGCGATGTTCTTATGGTATCAAAACGGTGTTTTTATTGTATCAAAACAGTGTTCTCACGGGGGCGAAGCATCGTTCTTGTGAGGTCGAAACATCGCTCTTATGAGGTTGAAACAACGCCCTCAATATTGTAACGCTATAGAAAAAGATCGTTTGCTACGTAGGGAATGATCTTTCCCTACTTAGCAAACGATTGTTTGTCAGGCAACGAAATCAAGTTCCACGCATTGGACGGATTTACGATTCTACACACTAAAGTAGGACTCCTTATTATATATGTACCACCATGCAGCGTTAAATAATAAATATGTGTGTAGCCTGATAACGGGTGAACCAAAATAATTTTGTATTTTTGCATCATCAATGATCAGTTACCGCAAAGGCAAATATGTTTTATAAGCTTATAGAGAAGAAAAGAAACCTCTGGCTGGCGTCAGACGAGTGTACTGTGAAGTCACTCATCCACTATATCGAGCGTCGGGGCATGATGCGCGACGCTCAGATTGAAGCCATCAAGACCTACCTGTATCTGAAGATAGCCTGCCAAAACAAACCCCTGTGGCAACTCTTCGTCGAGGGTACGTTCAACGACACCAATGTCGGGGAGGAAGAGCTTACCGACACCACGCGCCGAGTTTTCGCCACCACTCCTGCTGCCGTGGCCCTTTTCCAATATTCCCGACTGAGAGACAAGAAGGGCAAGCAACTCTCGCCCGGACTTGAGAAACTGATCAGACACCATGCTGCCGAGATCGACTACGAGGCGGCTTTCAAAAAGATCTTCTATGGAGTCAGCTACACCGACTATGTCTTCAGTCTCCCTATGGGCGCGGGCAAGACTTTCTTAATGGCTGCTTTCATCTGCCTCGACCTTCACTTTGCCCGGAACGAGGAAAACAACCCCGCCTTCGCCCACAACTTCATGATTCTGGCACCGTCGGGCCTGAAGTCGTCGATCGTGCCA
Organism: uncultured Prevotella sp.; assembly: GCA_900317685.1. Lineage (GTDB taxonomy): Bacteria > Bacteroidota > Bacteroidia > Bacteroidales > Bacteroidaceae > Prevotella. Next base: position 32,895 of record ONHQ01000012.1, on the reverse strand, counting down.
AGTCTCAAGCATATCCAGGAGTTCGATCCTTCATGGGTCATCCCGGAGCCGGCCGCCACAGAGGTGGCCAGGCTCATCAAGTTCGAGATCCTCGATGAGCAAAAGAGTGCAGGCAAGAGCAATAAGGTCAAGAACCCTAATGCGCAGAAGATCAACAACCACCAGCCCCTGGACGATCTCATGGGGCTCGTGGCCATCACCAATGCCGAGAAAGTCATCCTCGACCGCCTCGCCGACGACAAGGATCCGACGCTCTTCACCAAAGAAGAGTTGAAAAAAATAGAGCAGGCCAACGAGCTGCGCGACATCATTGGGCGGCTGCCCCACCTCTCCATCTTCATCGACGAAGTGCACCATGCCGCTGACGGGGAAATCAAGCTGCGGCAAGTCGTCAACAAATGGACTGCCAACCAATCTTTCAATGCGGTGTTGGGATTCTCGGGCACGCCCTATCTCGAAAAGACCGAGGCGATGACGCTCTTCGGCGACTTCGCCATCCGCAACACGGATCTCTCCAATGTGGTGTATTACTATCCGCTCATCGAGGGCGTGGGCAACTTCCTCAAAGTGCCCGAGGTGAAATTCACCGACAATGACCGGGCGGTGATCATCGACAACGGCGTGAGAGAGTTCCTCGACAAGTATCGTGACACGACCTACGCCAACGGCACCTGCGCCAAGCTGGCCATCTATTGCAGTCAGATAGAAACGCTTGAGGAGGACATTTACCCTCAGGTGGCTGAGATTGTTGCCGACTACGGCATGAACCCTACCGACGTGATACTGAAATATCATGGTGGCAACAAACAGTATCCGCAGGCAGAGGGAGCCGCCACAGCCTTTGCCTCGCTCGACACGCCTTTCTCCCACATCAAAGTCATCCTGCTCGTACAGATCGGTAAGGAGGGATGGGACTGCAAGAGTCTCACCGGCGTGATACTGCCACAAAAAGGGGCCTGTCCCACCAACATGGTGCTGCAGACCAGTTGTCGCTGTCTCCGTCAGGTCGTGCGCCACGAGCGCGAGACAGCACTCATCTGGCTCAACGCGTTCAATGCCGAGAAGCTCAACCGACAACTCCTTCAGCAGCAGAATATCACTTTGCAGGAGTTTGGCAACAAACCCAAGCCAGACGTACCGCTCATCGACCGCTATTCACGCATGGAAAAACTGCGTGTGCCCGACATCGACTTCTATCAGCTCAAGGTGGGCTATGAGACACTTGTCATCGATGACGCCACCCATCCCGCCGAACGTCTGAGCGATGAGCGGCTACTCGTCAGCCACCCCGTGAGCCTCATCCACCGCCAGGACTTAGAGGGCAGGCTGCTCGACACCTACGAGCAGGAGGACGAGACCATCCACCGCGTGACCTATCATTGGTGGCTGCAACAGATTGCCAAGGAGAGCTTCGGCACGCTCAGCGTGGCTATGTTGCGCACCTGCGATGAACAACTAAAAAGTGTCTTCTCAAAGATCACCAAGCTCAAAGACGGCTACACCGTGGAAGACACCGCCTACGACCAGGCACGCATCCGCTCGCTCATCCGCCAGGCCTTCGCCCCCATCCGCGACTTCCGCGTCCGTGAGGAACTGCTGCCCTGTCAGGCCAGTCTGTTGAAGATAGAGAAGCTCACCTCACCGGTGGAAGACAGCGAGAAATTCTATCCACCGCAGCAGGACGTGCACGACATCATCGACTGGGACCAGCACCCTCCACAGAAAGAGATTAGCGAGGAAGATAAGGCCATGTTGGAGACGCTAAGACTGAAAGGCTTCGATGTCTCCAAGATTCAGCCACAAGAAGATCCGCATCCCGAGCGCACGCAGACCTATCACTACCTGCCCTACCGTTTCGACAGCAAACTGGAGCGTGACTTTCTCGCCAAGGAGCTTCTCCCCATCATCCACGACCGGCAACTCGAAGCCTACTTCAACGGCGACGAGACGCTCACGCAGTTCGTCATCAACTGCTATCAGCAAAAAGGCGGCACATGGCGCTATGCCGGACGCTACGTCCCTGACTTCCTGCTGCTCAGCCGCAAGGCCGACGGCTCCATCGACCGCGTGGTCATCATCGAGACCAAGGGCGAAGGCTTCGCCCCTAAGTTCGCCGACAGGCTCCGATTTATGCAGACGGAGTTCATTCGGAGAAACAACGAGAAGTTTGGCTACCGCCGCTTCGACTTCCTCTATCTTGAGGACACGCTCACCGCAGAGCAACGGCGGCAGAAGACACTGCAAAAGATCAACGATTTCTTTAACAACCCAACAAGCAAATAACTATGGCTGTCAGATATATCCCCTATTTCCCCAATACCCTCGAGGGTCAGGCACTGCTCGACAACTTTGTGCGCACCAAGCGTGTGCTCCGCTACCGCGACAACGACCGCGTCGTGGAGAATATCCAGCGCGGCATGCCTTACTACGAGGTGGAGCCCGTCGAGCAGGTGGGCGACAATCCTCAACACAATATGGTGCTGCGCGGCGAGTGCCTCTCGGCTTGCGCCTATCTCAAGGACAAGGGCATCAAGGTGGACCTCGTATATATCGATCCGCCCTTTGCCAGCGGTGCCGACTATGCCAAGAAGGTATATGTGCGCAACAACCCGAAGGTCGCTGCCTCCATTGCGCAGGCAGAGAAAGAACTCGACATCGACGAGCTGCGCGCCTTCGAGGAGAAGATGTACGGCGACATCTGGGACAAAGAGCGCTATCTCAACTGGATGTACGAGAACCTCATGGCTATCAAGTCAGTCATGAGCGACAACGCAAGCATCTATGTGCACCTCGACTACCACATCGGACACTACGTCAAAATCCTCATGGATGAGATATTCGGGGAGGATAACTTCAGAAACGAGATCATTTGGAAGAGATCTACAGCACATAACGATAGCACAGGCTTTGCTAATCTACACGATAGCATTTACTATTACTCGAAAAGCGCTGACCTATACTTTAAGACTCCGCTGGTTCCTTATTCAGATGATTATATAGATAGATATTACAACAAAACAGACGCGGATGGAAGAAAGTATTTGGACAGAGACCTTTCTGCAAAAGGACTAAAGGGCTCCGGCTATTCCTATGTTTGGAAAGGGAAAAGCGGATATTGGCGTTGTCCCTTAACAACAATGGAACGTTTGGAGAAAGAGAATCGGTTGTATTACACGTCTAATGGTACACCAAGATATAAGCAATACTTGGACGAAATGGAAGGTATTCCTGCGCAAGATCTGTGGTTGGACATTTTTGCTGTTAACTCCCAAGCCGAAGAGCGTGTCGACTACGCCACCCAGAAGCCGGAGGCTCTTTTGGAGCGCATCATCAAGGCCAGCAGCGACGAGGGCATGGTGGTGGCCGACTTCTTTGGGGGCAGCGGCGTGACGGCGGCGGTGGCCAACCGGCTTGGACGGCGCTTCGTCACCAGCGACATCAACCTCAACAGCATCCAGACGATCCGTGACCGTCTCATTGGCGGAAAGGCCGAGTTTGAGATCTTGGAGGTTAAGGACGGCGTGTCGCTCTTCCGCAACCCCGTGCAGACCATGGACAAACTGAAGAAGATGATCCCCGGTCTGTGCGACAACGAGGAGAAGCTTGACAAAATCTGGGCGGGCAGCATCGTCAGCACGCAATACGGCGTCATGCCTGTGTATCTGCCCAACCTGCTCGACAGCAGCTCGCGACTCCTCGACAAGCCGATGATCAACCGCATCATACGCGAAGCACTCCCCGACCTGCCCGCTGACATCCGGCGCGTCATCGTTTACTACATCGACATCACAGACCGCAACGACATCGAACAGTTCATCAAAGAGCAGAACGACCAGACAACCATCGAGATAGAGCTCCGTGACCTGAAGCAGTTCCTCGACGACATCGTGGTGGAGGACGACGCTGAGTGGACGGTCAGCGAGACACACGACGCTCTGTTCACGGGATGGAAGGTCACCATCAACAGCTTTCACAGCGACCGCGTGCTGAAAAAGATAGAAGAGGTGAATCTCAAGGGTGAACAGCAGGTGCTCCAGCAGAAAAGCAAAGGCAAGGAGAAGAAGTTCGTGCCGATCACCATCAGCGACGAGGGACTGGAGACCATCGAGTGGATAAGCCTCGACTGTGAGAATGCCGAGAAAAACCTGCCGTGGCACAGCGACGTGGAGATCAAACGCGATCACTTAGGGCGTGTTTGCCTCAATGGCAAGAAGACGGATGAGTTCTGGGACGGCTCTATACGCTGCGACAAGAAACCACTACGCATGAAAATTCGCAATATCTGTGGCGACGAAACCGTCTGGACGCTATAGGAGACAGATCTCGCTCAGTTGCCTGTCATCATCTTGTCGAGGCACCTCCAGCGTATCTCATAAACAGCGTGTTAGCCTGTGCTCAGAAAATCAATCAGAAATTCACGGCAGCGTGCGTGAAATGAAGATTATTTCGTACCTTTGCAAGTAAAATGGAGGAAGCTCACGTTGCCTCTTCCCGTTGAAAGATATGAGCTTGGACGATTTCTATACGGATGAACCGATCGATTACGGACAGTCTGACAGTAGTGGCGACACTGACTTTCAGACGGATGCTTCTGAGGATATGTCCTATATTGACAGCGTTCACAATTGGGACTACTTTGAGCCAGAAGAAGATGATGATGAACTCCTGCCTTGGGAGTCTTCGGACATAGCGGCCTCGGCCGATATGGGCGGACAACCCAAGAAGATCGTGGAACTTTTGGAGATGATCCGCCGCCAACCCTGGCAGATCACGCGGGAGAAGAACTTCTATGAGCAGGCTCTTTTCATGGCCAACTATACTGACAGTGCCGACATCGTGCCGTTCCAATGCTATTTTCCCGTCTACAACGACATGAGTGTGGCGCAGCTGCGCAGCTATTTCACCATCCGCAAGATGTGGCGGCAGGGCAAGTTTCCTGATGTGCCGTTGAGCTATCTCTTTGTCTATGTCTATGAGACGCTGATGCAGATCGGCATCCACCAGCCGGAAGAAGGATATGAGATCTTGCAGGAGATGCTTGCCGCTTACCGGACTACCTATGCCAACCTGCAGCGCTATCTCGGGCCGTGGCTACGCGACTATGTCGTCTACTACAATCTTTCGCCACGTTTCCAGGAGACCTTCGCCGACGAGTGGCACAACGACGCACTCGCTGCCACGCTATCTGACTATAAGGATGCGAAAGACTCCATGCTCCTCGATGCTCTGATCCAGCTCAGCGGCTACGACCCTACGGCTAAAGTGCTGTTCAAGAAAGTTCCCGAGAAGGCAACAGCCTGCATGACCGCCGTGCTTCGCGCCATCATCCCCGTAATAGAGCATTCCTGTCATCATCGCATCGAGACCTTCTGTCTGGGCTCCCGCACGCGCCGTCAGGTGAGAATGTTTGCCAATGCGGTCTTCTACAACCCACGGCCCGTGCGCACTGCTGAGATCCGGGTGTCGCCCCGTACGCGCTACTTCTGCCAGGGAGGACTGTGGGCTAAGGATGTCTTTATCTGCAACCAGCCACTAATACGCCGCACGTTCACCGCCATCTTCCATGAGGCCGACCGGCAAATGAGAATCGACTTGGGCATCAAGCCCATGCTCAAACCGGGGATAGGAGCTGCGCCCTATGCCGCTGTCATCAAAGACGCTGTCAGCCAGTGGATGGAGCATGAGCGCGCCGAAGAAGCAAGAAAGGAGGCCGAGCGCCGGCGCGTCTCCATCGACTTCTCGAAACTGAAAAAGATCAGAAGCGATGCCGAGGTGGTGATGGAGAAGCTCGCCAGCGATGAGTCAGAGCCTTTGACACCCATCAACACCATGGAGACGATAGCACCTGCGGAGCCCGTAGCGCCTGTAGAATCCACGGCTACGACGGAAACAGCAGAGCCTGAGAAGACTCCTGAGCCTTTGAAGACTACAGCGCCTTTGAAGAATATAGACTCCATGGCACCAACAACTACCGCTGTTTCTCAAGCCGCTTCCCCCGGCCTTGCCTTTCTCCGCCTCTTCCTCTCCGGCGGCGACTGGCGCAGCTTCCTCCGCGACCACCATATCCCCGAAGGCGTCATGGTGGAGCAAATCAACGACAAAACCATGGACAGCATCGGCGACATCGTGCTCGAAGACGACGGCAACGGACTGAAACTCATCGAGGACTACCGCGAAGATGTGGAGCAATGGCTGAAAGAAGACAGTTGAACGCTCTTCCTGACCTCTCTCTCCTGATTGATAAAATGAAAGAATGACAATGACAAACAGAAATATTCCTCCGCGCCGTATCGCGCAGAGCATCATCAACTCACTCAAGGGCGGTGTCGTGCCGCGCGTGGGACTGCCCTACGTCACCGTAGGCCGCCGCAAGGAAATCGAAGCCTTGCTCCATGATGTGGAGATTGTGGGCGAGGGCGGTGCCTCCTTCCGCTTCATCGTCGGCAAATACGGTTCGGGCAAGTCCTTTCTCTTGCAGACCATCCGCAACTATGTCATGGACCGCAACTTTGTCGTCGTCGACGCTGACCTCTCTCCCGAGCGGCGTCTGCACGGCAACCAGGGGCAGGGTCTGGCCACCTACCGCGAGCTGATTCGCAACCTCAGCGTGAAGTCGAAACCTGAGGGCGGTGCCTTGCCCATGGTCCTCGACCGCTGGATCAACTCCGTACAGACGGCGACAGCGCAGCAGGAACAACTTAGCATGGATGCGCCGGGCTTCAACGAGGCCGTGGAAGCGCATATCATGGCTGTTATCCGGCAGATGCAGGACCTCGTCCATGGCTTTGACTTCGCCCGGCTGCTGACGCTCTATTTCCGCGCCTTTGTCAATGGTGACGATGAGCTCAAGGGCAAGGTGCTGAAATGGTTCCGCGGGGAATACGTCACGAAGACAGAGGCACGACAGGAGCTCGGGGTGACGGTCATCATCTCCGATGACGACTGGTATGACTATCTCAAGCTCTTTGCCTTCTTCTTCCGCCAGGCAGGCTACAACGGACTAATGGTCTTCATCGATGAGCTGGTCAACATCTACAAGATTCCCAACGCTATCTCGCGGCAATACAACTACGAGAAGATTCTCACCATGTATAACGATGCGCTCCAGGGCAAGGCACAGTATATCGGTACCATCATGAGCGGCACGCCCCAGTGTGTCGAGGACCGTCACCGCGGCATCTACAGCTATGAGGCCCTTCGCTCGCGCTTGGCCGAGGGCAAGTTCTCGCAGCAGGGCCATCAGGATCTCCTCGGTCCTGTGCTGCGTCTCCTGCCGCTCACCAACGAGGAGATGCTCGTCCTGGCCGAGAAGCTCGCCGACATCCATGCCGCCCTCTATGGCTATGAGCGTACGGTGACCGACAGCGACCTCGCCACCTTCATACAAATAGAGTACAACCGTATCGGCGCCGACGGCAACATCACGCCGCGAGAGGTCATCCGTGACTTCATCGAATTGCTCGACATCACCGTCCAGAACCCGGGCAGCAGCGTCAGCGATATTCTCCACAGCGACGCATTCGCCTATGCACGTCCCGAACTGGAGCAGCAGAAGGAGCAGAGCACCGCTGGAACCGACTTTGCCGAGTTTACGCTATGAACATCTTCGCACGATATTCTCCTGCCATCCAGCACTATATCTATGAAGAGGGCTGGCAGGCGCTCCGCGCCATCCAGGCTGCGGCAGGCGATGCCATCTTCAACACCGAGGCCAATGTCCTGCTCTCAGCCTCCACGGCGGCGGGCAAGACCGAGGCGGCTTTCTTCCCTATCATCACGCTGTTGCAGGAGCAGCCACCGACTTCCATCGGCTGTCTGTATATCGCACCGCTGAAGGCCCTCATCAACGACCAGTTTGTGCGGCTCAACGACATCTGCCGCGAATGTGGCGTGGAGGTCTGGCACTGGCATGGCGACGTGTCGCAGGAACAGAAGAAAAAGCTGATGCGACATCCTTCGGGCATCCTGCAGATCACGCCGGAGAGTCTTGAAGCCATGCTCATGCACCGCCACTCGCAGATACCGTCGCTCTTCGGTGACCTGCGCTTTGTGGTCATCGACGAGATCCACTCCTTTCTTCGTGGCGATCGTGGCGGTCAGACGCTCTGCCTCTTGGAGCGGTTGCAGCGACTGGCTGGAGTCATTCCGCGGCGCGTGGGGCTCTCGGCCACGATTGGCGACTTGAAGATGGTGGGCAACTTCCTGTCCGCCGGGACAGGGCGCGGCACGGTCATACCACGTATCAAGGCACCGGGAGCGAAATGGAGAATCTCGGTGGCACACTTCTTCAACAATGGGGAACAGGCTTCCTACCCGTCGGCGGAAAATCGCGTAGCGCTGCCCGAAGAGCAGACCTCCATCACAGGCAGTATCCTTCGGGGACATTACGATAAGGAGAAAATCAATGGCTACGACCCCTTCCAAACCAACGTGGAGCCGTCGCACCCTTCTGAAGCGCGTAGGGAGATGAAAGGCGGCAGTCCGCTTAACATGAATGACGATAATGCCAACGCACGCGCTACTAATGATGATAAGGCCCGCTTGGATGCAGAGCAAAACGGCCCGCTGGCCTCAGCAGCCGATCCGGGCTTGCTCTATATCTTCAACCACACGCGTGGCCATAAGTGCCTCGTCTTCTCCAACTCTCGTGAGGAGTGCGAGACTGTGTGCGCCACGCTGAGGATGTACTGCGAGGCCGTGCATGAGCCCGACCGTTTCCTCATCCATCACGGCAACCTCTCGACGAGCTACCGCGAGAGTGCGGAGGAGGAGATGAAACGCGAGGACTCGCTGGCCACCGTGTGTACCACGTCGACCCTGGAGTTAGGCATCGACATCGGGCGTCTGGAACGCGCTTTTCAGATTGACGCCCCTTTCACCGTCAGCTCTTTCTTGCAGCGCATGGGGCGGACGGGCCGTCGGGGGGCACCTTCGGAGATGTGGTTCGTCATCCGTGAGGACCATGCCGAGCAGCGCGCGCTCATGCCCGAGACGATACCCTGGAAGCTCTTGCAGGCCATTGCTCTGATAGAACTCTATCTGAAAGACCGGTGGGTGGAACCGCCGCGCACGGGACGGCTGCCTTACTCTCTGCTCTATCATCAGACGATGTCCACACTGGCATCGGGAGGGGAGATGACACCGGCAGAGCTCGCCCGCCGCGTGCTGACGCTGAGCTATTTCCGGGGTATCTCGCAGGATGACTACCGCACGCTGTTGCGCCATCTGCTTAAGATTGACCATATCGAGACGACGGAGCGTGGCGGGCTCATCGTCGGACTCAAGGGGGAGCGTGTGGTCAACAACTTCAAGTTCTATGCTGTCTTCCAGGACAATGAGGAATATAAGGTGCGCTGTGAGTCGCAGGAACTGGGCACCATCGTCAAGCCGCCACCCGTGCGCGACAAGATTGCCATTGCCGGCAGGGTGTGGGTCGTCGAGGAGGTGGACCGCAATCGCCATGTGGTCTATTGCCATCCCGTTAAGGGTATTGTGCCTGCTTATTTCGGCGACGAGCCCGGCGACATCCACACGAGGATCTTGGAGAAGATGCACGATATACTGGCACCGGCGTCAGCAGCTTTCCATCGTGAAGAGTCTTTGGAACAGCAGAATGGTCAGCGGCTGATGGCAGACCATGCCTTGCTGCCCCATGCACGTGCCCGTCTGGCGCAGGCGCGTGATGCCGCCACGAAGTCGGGGCTTGGCATCAGATGGCTGTTGCCGTTGGGCGGACAGATGTACGCGCTCTTCCCATGGTTGGGCAGCTATGCCTTCCTGGCCATGGAGCGTTTTCTGAGGATTCGCTGTGGCGAGCGGATGGGACTGAAGGGCTTTGACTCGGTACGGCCTTATTACATGCAGTTCACCATGTCGGTGTCGCCCGAGGAGTTCTTTGTCATCCTTGCCGATGAGATAGGGAAGCCGCTTGATGCCATGGAACTGCTCTATCCCAACGAGGCCCCCGTCTTCGACAAATACGACGACATCCTGCCCGTGGAGCTCACGCGTAAGGGCTTTGCCTATGGTGTCCTTGACGTCAAGGGTATGACGGACAGAGTGCGGCAGATGTGCCTCCTGCAAATACGCTGACGCACCTTTCTGGTACCGTCAATCATCCCTGTAAGTGAAGGAAAATAGTCCTGTACGGGTTTTAGCGCCAATGCGCAATTTTACGCGATAGCGATTTTCGTCCGGGACTATTTTCCTTTCCTATAAACTGTAATCGATCAGAGAAGAGATCTCTTATCCGACCCACGGAAAATATCCACTGTGCCTATATTCTCGATATTCGTTTATATTCTTGATGACATCGAAGATGGCGCGTTAAAAGAAAGACAACGATGAATGTTGGTAGATAGCCTTTGGGTGTGCTTCAGTACTTTGCGTCCTTCGCGGCTTTGCGAGAGAAATACGTGCCAGTGGTTCTGTATGATACTAACGCTCCGCTACGCGGAACGTTAACTTAAATTCAGCGATTCTTATAAAGTATGTTTCATAGTTAGGCCGCTGAGGGCAGCGGCCCTCCCGGAAGCTGCCCTCAGCGGACATTATAGCCTTGCGAGCAAGCTCGCCGTCAAGCCCGTAGGTTGAGTCTCACCCCTTCGTGTTGATCAGGTGTGCCGATTTTCCAGTTTCCTTACCTTTTCTTTGTTGGTCGTTAGGGAAGCTGCCCCACTACGGGACTATTTCACGACATATTTCTTACCGCCCCGGATGACTACGCCCTTATAGTCCTTGCCGACACGTTGTCCTGCGAGGTTGTAAGCGACACCATCGTGAGCCTGAGCACGGTTCACGCTGACAGCGGAGATGGCCGTTGGGGCGTCGTTCTTGGTGATGGCAGCGAGCTTGCGGCTGCGTCCGTCATAAACTCCGTTGAAGTCATCCATCAGGAAATAGGCCGGCGTAGTCATACCCCAAGAGTTGGTGCGGCTACTGCTCAGATGGAAGGTGATACCCGTCACGTCGCCCAGTGCCGAGAGGTCGAGCCATGTCCAGTCCTTGACATAGTAGTGGTCAGCCTCGTTGTCGGAGCGATAGTCAGCGAGATAGTACGACACCGTGTCTTTCTTTGTCTCGCCATCCATGCCGATGACATCCACACGATACCAGTCACCCTTCGTGAAGGCACCCGGTGTCATGCCGTCGCCGGTGAGGATGGCATTTTGCAGATAGGAATTTGCGGCTACATAGAATCCGCTGATCGTCTTCTTACCGTCAGCGACGCTGATCTCCTCGCCCTGCGGATAGACGACAGCATAGTTCTGCGACTGTGCGTAGCCGTGACCCACACAGCTGTTGTACTGATCGTGGTAGTCCTTGAACGATGTGTCATGCTTGCCAGTTACGCAGAAGCCAGACCAGTAGTTCCAATCGGGGGAATAGTTGTAGTGGAACACGAAACCCTTGGAGCTGAACTCCGGGTCGTCCTCGCTCAGCGGCATGATAGAGTCTGTACCGAGCTTGATGTCCTCGAAGTCGACCACAGCGTCGATATGATGCTGAACGGTGGTGACCGAAGCGTCCAGGTGACGGTCCTCAGCACCGCAGACCTCGGTGGACGTTTCGCCGAGCCAGCCCGCAGCTTGGTTCAAGCCAGTGTAGACCCGCACAAAGTCGACATAGTCGAGCAGCACGCTGTCACGGCTGACGGGATCGACAGCCCAGTCGATGTCGAAGCTACAGGCTGTGGTGTCAGCATTCGACTGATTGTCGACATAGCCGTAGTTGTAGCTCTTGAGTTTCCAAATGCCATCCACTTTTGCGGCATTGTTGGGCAACAGCGTACCTTGGAAGGTCAGCGGACTTTGCAGCCAAAGCGGGAAATATTCCTGACCATGGAACATATTTCGAGCTACTACGCCTTTTCCTCCTTGATTGTCGGTCCACGGCGTATCCTTGAGCGAGTCGATGGTGTAGGTGATCTGATAGCCAAAGACCGGCCTCTTCTGACTGTCGAGGTCGGCACTACCAGCGATCTCGTACCAGGGATCATCGGCGATGCCATTGTGGTTGATGTCCTTGCTCACCATCACGATGCCCGGCTCAGCACTGCCCTCGAAGCCGTTTCCTGCGATAAAGAAGTCACGCTGGCCATGAACGTTGGCGATGCTGTGATCGAAATGAAATGTCACGTAGCCACCGTAGGCACCCAGCGTGATCATTCCATTTTTGCCGTTGGCGATGGCATCGGTGCATTTCTGTGCCATCGTGGTGGCGTTGTCACCGGCTTCGTATTTCGGCAGCGTATTGACAAACTGCCCGGGAGCCGGACGATATTCGTCAACAGCCTGCAGATACTTGCTGGGTGCTGACGTACTGATTTTCTGGGCTGAAGCCGAGAGTGCCGCCAGACCAAGGACGACTAAGAGTAGAACTTTTCTCATAATCTATATATAATATAATGTGTATGATTGTTATCTCTGAATATATTTCTTTCCGTTTCTCACCACCACACCTTTGTATTGCCCGTTGACACGTTGTCCGGCAAGGTTGTAGGATGGCGCAGCCTCATGGTTCTTTGCCGCTATAGAGTTGATGGCCGTTGCAGTCTGAGGCTTGAGTGCCAATATGTGTGCGGGATTGATATATGCCTCCAGCGGTCCGAAGAGAGCCTTGCCGTCGGTGGTGTAGCCGTAGAGATCCCCGGCGGAAGCATAGCTCTGGGCGTCGGTGAAGTAGAGATTGCCCGTGTAGGGCGACACATAGATCTCGTAGGGCGCGGTGAGCGACTTGATCTTACTGGTGATGGCGTCGTTGAAGATACCATCGGTGACCGTCATCGTCTGCGGATCAATGGTATTGACAAACCATGTATAGTCTCCCGTGTCATAGGAGAATTGCGAGCCGATGGTGTAGAACTTCTTGCCGTCGGTGGTGTTGTAGGTGCAGGGGAAATCAAAAGTGGTGACTTTGTCGGTCTCACAGTCCAGCACGACCGTCTTGGGAGGATTGTCGTAATAGTCACCGGCTGAGTTGACACAGAGATATTGTCCGGCTTGCGACATCTCGCTATAGAGATTGATGCAGCCTGTGTCTATGTTTCTGACGAGCGTCATCGTCGTAGGATCAACCACAGAGATCGTCTTCTCGTAGTCATGACCCTCCTGGAAGGAATAGCCACCGGTGTTGGCCACATAGAGCATGTCTTTGTAGAGCCGCACGCCCTCCGGCTCCCAGCCCACCTCGCAGGTGCCGACAACGGCTTTCGTCTTCACGTCGATCTTGGCCACATAGCCTTTGGTGAACGTGGTGGTGCCACATTTGTGGGCATACGAAGTGACATAAAGATACTGTCCGTCGGAACAGAGACGGCGGTTGTTGGGCACGCCCTCCGTGGCCCCGCAGGCCGTGCCATCGGGGTGGATAAATTGGATGATGTTGCTCCAGTTGACGGCAATGGCGATCAGCGTGTCGTTGACCTGGATAATATCATTGGGGGTATCACCGAGCTTCGTCTTGTTGACATGACGAAACCATTGGTTGGTCAGCGTATTTGTCTTGCTGTCATAATATGCCAGCTGTCCGTTGTCACTCTGCCAGTTGCCTTCATTGCAAATGATCAGATTCTCTTTTGTTTGGGCTGACAACGACGAATAAGCCCCGCTCTGCCCAAAGAAGGGAGAGGTGAGGAGCGCTAACGCTAATAACAATTTCTTTACCATAGTCTTGTACTTTCTACCTATTATCTTCATGCGATATATTTCATTCTACCAACATTCTACCTTCAAATATCACCATACAACAATCACAAGTTGCATTTCATTGTCACCGCATAACGCCGTCCCGGCATAGGCCACCGCTGAATCATCTCATAAGGCTTGTCGAAGACGTTCTGGCACTCGGCCTCTATCGTGAACCAACGCAGACGGTAGCCGACCTTCACATCCATGCAGTTGTAGCGGTCGAGGGGGGCGTCAATGCTGTTTTGAGCCGTCCAGTAGCGCTTGTCGACGAACATATCCGAGACCGAAAGGGAGAGCCCGCGCCAGAGAAACGTGTAGATGGCCGAGAACGACCAGCGCGGCGCATAGGCCACAAAGTCGTTGTAGTCCTTGCCTCCGGGATTGGTGCGGTTGCGGTCGTCCTGATAGGTGGCGGAGAACATAACGATATGATGCTTGAAGGTGGCGTTGACCGAGACATCCGTGCCGATGCAGCGTGTATAGCCGTAGTTGAGCATGGACCACTGAAACGACCCTTTCAGCGGCAGGCAGACGATGCGGTCTTTGACATGGTTGAAATATCCGTCGACCTGCAGGCGCAGCCACCGATGCTCATAGGTGAAGCCCGCGTCCCACTGCTTGGTGTATTCGGGTTTGAGGAATCGGTTGCCCGTGAGCGTATAGTAGAGGTCGTTGAGCGTGGGTATGCGGAACACGCTTTTGTAGAAGGCGCGCAGCGTCCAGTCGCCGAGACGGTAGGAGGCCAGGGCATCCCACGTCCAGCGGTGCAGGGGTTCGGCTTTGCGTCGGGTGTGGTCACGGCAGTAGGTGTAGAGTGCCGTGGCGTTGAGCGACAGCCCGCCGTGACGGTAGAAGGCGGTGAGCGCGTTCTTGCTATCCAGACGATAGACATAGCTGAAGTGCTTCATGTCGGCGGTGAGGTCGCTCCACCGCAGGTCGGGCGACAGCGAGATGCCGAAGTCCTTATAAGTATAGGAGGCTGCCAGTGCCGCGTAGGCATCCTGCTGGTGATAGGTGACATTGCTGTGCACGCTGATATTGTTGTCGTAGTCCGACCGGTAGTGCAGCCGGTCGTTGGCATACTTGGCGATGGCGCGCAGTCCTACGGGTCCGAAATGGTCCTGCCACGAGAGCTGCGTGAAGAAGTTCTGGTCCCACTCGCGGCCTACGTCGGTGTACTGGTCAGAGAGCCGCCGCACGATGCCGCCCGGCAGACCACGGTAGGAGAGATAATAATAGGTGTGCCACTGTAGCGGCCCGTGGAAGAGCACGCCCTCGATGCGCATCTGGTCGAGGTCGGAGTTGCGGCGGCGGCCTGTCGTGTCCTCGTATTCGGTATGATAGCGGAAGGGATAGTTGCCGTCGGTGTGGGTGTACTGCGCGTCGACGAGAGCCAGCCGCTTATAAGAATAGGTAATGTTGGCCTTGTGCGTGTTGAACGAGCCATAGCCGTAGCTGGCGGTGAGCGAGGTGCTGTCGGGGCGCCGCGTGCGAAGATAGATCGTCGATGCCGAGGCATATTCACTGGCGGTCATCAGCGGTTCGGTCTTGTTGGCATTGAAGAGCGACACCGACTCCAGTGTGGTCAGCGAGTATTTGCCGAGGTCCACGGTACCGTTCTGCGCATTGGTGATGCGTACGCCGTCGAGGTAAACGCCCACGTGCTGCGAGCCGAGCGACCTGACGTTGACCGTCTTCTGCCCGCCGAGGCCACCATAGTCCTTGATCTGCACGCCGGCGAGATACTTCAGTGCGTCGGCGACATTGTTCGAGGCCAGGGCAGAGAGTTGCTCTTGGGAAATCGTCTGATGGGGCGATACGGCTTGTGTGCCTCTGGCCACGACTTCCTTCAACTGGAAGACGCTGTCGGTCATCGAGGATCGTGAAGCTCGCTTCTGAGCCTGTGTAGTCACCGCGCAGGCACATAAGCCAGTGAGCAACAGCCACTGCCTCAACTGCCGCCCTATCGCACGGATGGTGAAATGACGTTTCTTTCGCATCTGCATCGCTTTGATTATACCATGTCAGAGAATAGCCGAATCCACGCGGACTATGCTCCTTGGGTGCAATGGCAGGTCTTCTGGCTCGCAGTCGGATGGCGAACGGTCTTCCCAACAAAGTAGTCAGTGACACGCATGTTCGCTCCTCAAAGGACTGCACACAGCAGCGGGTCTGTCCGGGATTCTCACCCGGTTCCCTTTTCATCATGCTCAGCGCATGAACCAATTGCACTGCAAAGTTACAAAAAAAATAATATTCTACTATTACTCTCTGATAATAATTCAAAAAAAAGGGAAACAAAGCCTCACCCCCTATCCCTCTCCAATGGGAGAGGGGAGTAGTTACTTTCAAGTGATGAATCCTTCATCGTCTTTATTTTGCATGGTGCGAGTTTCAAGCTATTAGAGTGTGAATCCTCCTTTGTCTTATATTGCATGGTGCGCGTCTTATGCAAATAGGAGCAGCCTCTCCTATTTATTCACGGATATTGTTTATCACTCATTTCACTCCCCTCTCCCATTGGAGAGGGGATAGGGGGTGAGGCTTTTAGGGGGTGAGGCATCCTATTAATATTATCTTTCGTCTCAAAAACTTTTTCTTTTATATCATCTCTTTGTCATTACAAAGAAAAAGTGTATCTTTGTCACCGAAATGCGAAACAAGCAATAATAGGCAACAACTAATAACACCAAAATCAACTAAACAAAAAATTATGCAAAGCAACAACATTCCTCAGGTGAAGCTCGGCATCATTGCCGTCAGCCGTGACTGTTTCCCTATCGCCCTTTCCACACAGCGTCGCGAGAACATCGTGAAAGCCTACAAGGGCGAGATATATGACTGCCCAACAACAGTAGAGAACGAGCAGGACATGCTCAAGGCCATCAAAGAGGTACGCGAGGCTGGCTGCAACGCCCTCGTCGTGTTCTTAGGCAACTTCGGACCGGAGACCCCCGAGACACTCATCGCCAAGAAGTTCCATGGTCCCTGCATGTTCGTCTCTGCCGCTGAGGGCGACGGTGACATGATCAACGGTCGTGGCGACGCTTATTGCGGTATGCTCAACTGCAGCTACAACCTCGCCATGCGTCACCTCAAGGGCTATATCCCCGCCTATCCCGTGGGTACCGCCGACGACATCGCCAAGATGATTGCTGACTTCGTTCCCGTGGCACGTGCCGTCATCGGCCTGAAGGGTCTGAAGATCATCACCTTTGGTCCGCGTCCTCAGGACTTCTTCGCCTGCAACGCTCCGATCAAGGGACTCTATGAACTCGGCGTGGAGATCGAGGAAAACTCTGAGCTCGACCTGCTCGTGGCTTATAAGGCTCATGAGAACGACCCACGCATCGACGACGTCTGCGAGGACATGGCTGCCGAGATGGGCGAGGGCAAGTACTATCCCGACCTCAGCCGCCGCATGGCACAGTTTGAACTGACCTTGCTCGACTGGGCTGAGCAGCACAAGGGCTCACGCAAGTATGTGGCCTTCGCCGACAAGTGCTGGCCCGCCTTCCCAAGCCAGTTCGGCTTCGAGCCCTGCTATGTCAACTCACGTCTCGTCAGCCGTGGCATCCCCGTGGCCTGCGAGGTGGACATCTATGGCGCACTCTCTGAGTACATCGGCATGTGCCTGAGCGATGACACCGTGACACTGCTCGACATCAACAACTCCGTGCCGAAGTACATCTTCGACGAGGACATCGTTGGCAAGTACAACTACAAGCTCACAGACACCTTCATGGGCTTCCACTGTGGCAACACGCCATCCTGCAAGATGTGCGCCGGCCGTGCCATCAAGTATCAGCTCATCCAGAACCGCCTGCTCGAGAATGGCGGCAAGCCAGACTTCACACGTGGCACGCTGGAAGGCGACATCGCTCCGGGCGACATCACGTTCTATCGTGTACAGTGCGACTCAGAGGGTGTGCTCCGTGCCTACATCGCTGAGGGCGAGGTGCTCAACGTGCCGACACGTTCGTTCGGTGGCATCGGTATCTTCGCTATTCCTGAGATGGGCCGCTTCTACCGTCACGTGCTCATCGAGAAGCACTATCCTCACCATGGTGCCGTTGCCTTCTCCCATGTCGGCAAGTATCTCTTCAACTTCCTGAAGTACATGGGCATCCAGGATGTGGCTTACAACCAGCCAAAGAGCCTGCCATACCCGACAGAAAACCCATTTGAGTAAGACAGAATGCCAACGCCTTGACCCCTATGCCGGTCTCAAAGGCGGACAGCATCCTATGAATAGCGTGGGGCTGACAAGAGAAACGATCTTGTCAGCCCCACTTATTTTATCGCAACGTTGTGCAAAGGTACCCGGATGAAGGCTGTTGATCAGAAAAAATTAGTAATTTTGCAATAGAAACAGAGTAATGTGCATATCACGGCAATCATCATATCATCTTATAATATGGACAAGCAAAAAAATCAAGAAGAGTTTGAAGCGCTGTTGCGCGAAACCAAGCGCGAGGGCATCGACTATGTGATCGAAGATCTTGAGAAGGGTGGCTTCTTTGAGGCACCTGCCTCTGCCGGTCATCATCTCAACGTGCCGGGAGGGCTGTGTGAGCACAGTCTGAATGTCTGCCACGCCGGTCTGGCTATCTGGGAGGGCTTGAAAGGCCTTGATGCCGCATCTATGGGTGAGGTCAAGCGCGAGAGCATCATCCTCGCTACCCTACTCCACGATGTGTGCAAGATGGACATCTATAAGCGTACTGTCAAGAAGCGTAAAAACAAACTCGGGCAGTGGGAAGACGCGGAAGGATATAACGTGTCGTACAAAGACTTCCCGATGGGTCATGGCGAGAAGAGTGTCATCCTGCTCTTGCTCAGCGGCTTGCAACTCAACGACGACGAGATGTGCGCCATCCGCTGGCACATGGGTGCTTTTGGACTGAACTTCAATTCCTATGAGGATGAGCGCTGCTACGACACGGCACGCATAGAGTATCCGCTCTGCGCCATCGTTCAGGCTGCCGACAGCCTTGCCGCCGCTATCATCGAGACGACGTCACAGGATATCGATGAACTGTAAACATCCTATAGATAGCCTCTGCGAAGGCTATCTTTTTTCTCGTGATTCTCTCCCTTGGCAGTGGTAACGATTCATCGAACTTAGACCAAAGCCCTGAAAGCTCTTGCATCACAGCAAGGGCTATATTTGTTTTTGTTTCTTTCTTTTTAACGCTCCACTTCGTGGAATATCGAATATAACCGAATATAAAGAATATCATTCATTATCCTTGGGCGTGCCAGTCAACGTGAATATTCTCAATATTCGTTTATATTCTTTATACGACCGAAGGGCGTGCGTTAAAGACCGAGGAGCATGATTATTACCTTTCGGCTTGTATCGCTAAACAGCTACTGACAGTGTAATAAGTTTAAAATATAGTTAACGAAGATGTCTATATTAAGTGTTTTTTGTACCTTTGCACGAAATACAACGAGCCTATGGCTCTTTGCATAAAATCAGCAAGGTCACAACAGATTACTAAGTCTACTTCCCGCTGCTGATATGATCGACAGCCTGCTATAATAAGGCTGTTATTAACTATGCACGCTTTCCTGAAAAGGTGAGCGGAGGATAAGGATAAACAAAACTCAAAATATCATCTTGTAATAACAAAAGACGTCTCTGGCATGAGTTGTCATGAGGAGTCGCCTAACGAATGTAAAAATGAAAAAATTGTTTGCTCTCATGATGCTCTTATTGTGTATCATGACACGGCTTTCTGCCGATGAGGTGGCTCTGACCATCTCTAAGAAGCTTTCCAATAGTCCTGGTCCAGCTACTACGACTGTTGGAGACGTCAAATTTGAATTCACGGGGGATGGGACCAGCTATCAGAATGCATACGTGAAGATGGTAAATGGTTCCGCACTGACGGTGTCTACCAAAAACGGAAACATCTCGAAGATTGTTATTGACTATGCCTCAGGACGTGATAAAACTAATTCTTTTACTGCCAATCCCGGAACTTGGGATGATAAGACTTCTACATGGACAGGATCATCAAACTCCGTTACTTTAACAGCCGGAGAAAAAGGCGAGTGCTCTGTTAGCTCTGTCACAGTGACTTACAGCTCAAGTAGCTCCCTTACCTTTGCTTCGCCGCAGCAAACTGCATCGATGACCGACCTTGATGTGATGGCGTTGAAGCCGAATAATACTACCAACAACGTAACTTATACCAGTAGCAATATAAAGATAGCTCAAGTCGACAAAAATGGCTGGATTCGTTTTGTAAATACTGGTATGACAACTATCACGGCAACAGACACGATAACGAATAAAAGCGGATCTTATACTCTTCTTGTCACTGCGCAAGAAGCAACGACTTCTGTTTCCGGAAAAACTTACACCTTAACCTCAGATGGAAAGATCAGCAATAAGCACATCCTTGATGTGCCTTATATGAATATGCAAGTGGGAAAGGATGGCGAGATGACCATGGCAAAGTCTTATGGCACAAACAATTATCTCGGTATGACCTGTCTTGACCGAAACGGCTTTGTACACGTCTCTGTTGATAAAAACGGTCTGCCAACAATGGGTACGTACTATATCTTCAAACCGTCAGCTAAAGGAAAGCTGACTGTGAAGGGCGTATTCTATCAAAATGGTTCAGGTACTGCTGATGCGCATATATATGAGGGAACAACCCAAAAAGGAACTATATCTTACAAAGCCAAGTACGGCGTAGCTACAGGTACATTTGACCTCGATGCCGGCAAGACATATTATTTATATGTGCCAACAGACGATAAGGCTAAGAATTATGACATCTTCTGTCTAAACAGCTTTACTTTCGCATCTCAGTATTACTTTGCTAATAAGAGTGTGCGTGTCGAGAATGGCGCTAAGAACTATACTCAGGCAGTAAAGGGCGGTGACGGCTCTAATTACACTGTAAAGGCCTATGGAAGTCTCACATCAGCTATAGTTGACAAAAGTGGAAAGGTAAGTTGGTCGGGTGATGGCGGTGCATTAGTCGTAACTGCCTCTCTCAATGGCTCTTCAGACAGCTATGTAATAACTGTGCCTTATTCCGAACACGAATGGGACTTCAGAAATCCGAATGTGAAATTGGAGGATCTGAATGCTAATACTACCGATTGGGCTGTAACCTACAAGGTTAGACAGTTCGACCAGACTTCTAAGGCTCTGACTTATCTCAACGTTCCGGTGATGGCTAACGGCACAGCCATCGACGGCAACAATGCTTTATACGTTCCCGCTACTGCCGGACTGCTGTTCAAGTCAGATGCTAACGGATTTGGTTCAAAGATTTCTTGGCCTAAGGATCTCGATTTCGACGGACTCACCCTTGATGAGCAATATGCTCTGACATACGATAAGGTGAGCAGTGTGCAGCTCGTTACTATGTACAAGGGGGGGGTGCTGACCATTCCAAATTTGAAGAAAGGACAGTATATCCGCATCAAATGGTGCAGATATACAGTCAATCATGGAGATCATATCCAAGCATCAAATGTTACAGATCTCAACGGCAAGGAGATCACCGGGAAATTTAACGTGGGTGTACCTTCCCGACACAACAAAGAAAATGGCGATTATGGCTATGAGTTCTTCATTGTCAAGGAAGATGGCGATGTAACCTTTAAGCAGATGGATGAGGGATGGACGGATATCTACGACATCAAGGTCGCAGACGAGAAGGGTATAATGACTGACGGAAACCTGCAGACAGACTTGCGCTTAATCGAAAATAATAAAACGGATTACGCTAAAACTATAGTATACTCAGGTAGCACAACAGTCACCTACAGTCAGGAAACCGGCATCCTCCACGTCATGTCTTGTATGGCGGATGGAGACGGTGGTACAAAGGGTACTGTTAAGTACACTTTCGTGCGTAAGGAAGGAAATGTCGAAGCTAACATGACAGAGAATGGCGTGTTGACCATCACCGGCGGTCAAGGCATTCTCACCATCAAACAGGAAGGTATCAACCAAGACTATACGCTCGACCGTAATGTGACGGATGTCACGGTCTATGAGAAAAAGACGGTAAAAAAGACATATCCGTTTACTTGGGACTTTACCAACAACAAGACAACAGCCGATGCCTTCACCGGCGGCGACGAATGGGCAAAGATCTCTGACGGTACATTTGCACTGAACGCAAAGAGCTGGAACTATTTCCAGGGCAATGACTTGCAGAAGGCGGAGAATGGTTCTGATATTCTTGAGACCCAAGATTTGGGCATCGACGTACCACACGACAAGGTTAACTCACTGACTGTTGAGCTCGGCAAAGGCTTGAAGTTTGGTGCCAACGCCAATCAGGTGCTGACCATTCCTCAGGTGCCGGCAGGATACAACGCTTATATCCTTGCTACAGTGGACAACGACGGCAGTATCGCCAACAACAATACAGAGTTGAGCGGTGAGACCTATAAAGCAGACAAGAGCAAGACGATTTTCGTCATCGACGGCAACGGCAATGACATCAACCTCACCGTAAAGAACGCCCTCATTGAGAAGATCGGTATCACTGGAACCTTTAAGAAGTTCAACCCCTACAACGGTAAGAGCTACGCTACGGAATACCGCAATCATAACGAGAAATATGATTTTACGGGCATCTTCACCAATGGCAAGAAGGTCGAAGCAAATTTTATCCAAGAAGTGGACAACAATGCACATCTTGCAAAGACCTCTTCTATAAGCATTGCACCAAAAGAAACAGGTGTGATTCTTACATGCTCGGCTACTGATGGTGTGAATGCCATTCCTCTGTTTGTCAAGGATGTAAATAGCGAAGAAAGCAAAATTGAGAGTAATATGCTGAAAGGAACTTTAGAGGAAACCAATCAGTTGGAGCCCAATGGCGTGAACTACGTCTTTACTCGTGTGAGCTATAACCTCGACAAAGACGGTAAAATCGTAGACAGTAACAATGGTAAAGAAAGCACATTGGGCTTCTATCGTGTGGCTGCCAACGACGACAGCAATCTGGCTGCCAACAAGGCTTATCTGCACATTCCAGGATCAAGCCCTGCAAAGTTCTATGTGATCGAGGGGCTCTTTGACACCAACACAACCACAGCCATCTCAAACGTCAGCACAGCTGATCACTCCGCTGGAGAAGAAGGCAGCTACTACACGCTGACAGGCATTCGTTTGAATGGCCGTCCGACACACGCTGGTATCTACGTGTTGAATGGCAAGAAGGTGATCATAAAATAGTTGAATCTTAAGCATCAGTAATTTATGGAATCATATATCAAGCCAAATACACACTTAATACTTCTCAATCTCTCGGAACAGCTCCTTGAAGACTATAAGATGATGGGATATAGCAAGGGATCGAAGAAAAAAGATGCATGGGCAAAGTCGCATACATCCTTTGAGACAGAAGACTGGGACGATGTGGATGCCAACAACAATGGCTATCAGTCTACCATCAAGAAATCAGTATGGGATGACTAATTCATCTCTTCCATAGAATCAGTGAAGGCGGGTCTTAAGCCCGCCTTCATTCGTTTATTGTTAAGTCATTCCTCAAAGCCCTTCCCTAACCCTCCCCAAGGGGAGGGAATTACTATACCCTCTGAACACCCTTGAAAGTAATTACTCCCCTCTCCCTTTGGAGAGGGCTTAGGGGGGTGAGGACGGAGAGAACGTTAGGGGTTGAGGCTTCTCCACAGCTTATCCTCCGGCAACGGCGAGACGACATCGATCTCCTTGCCGGACACGGGATGCGTGAACTGCACACGATGGGAAAGCAGCGAGATGCTGCCGTCGGGATTGCTGCGGCGTGCACCGTATTTCAGATCGCCCTTGATCGGGCAGTCGATATGAGCCAGCTGACAGCGGATCTGATGATGACGACCCGTGAGCAGCGTGATCTCCAGGAGATGGTAGCGGTCGCTGTGTCCGATGACACGGTATTTCAGCACCGCCTTCTTCGCCCCCGGCACCTCACGGTCGTAGGCGTAGCTCTTGTTTTGCTTCTCGTTGCGCGTCATCCAGTTGGTCAGCGTACCCGTCTCTTCAGCGGGTACGTTTTGTGTGATCGCCCAGTAAGTCTTGTGCACCTCGCCTTTGCGGAACATCTCGTTGAGCCGCGACAGGGCCTTACTGGTGCGAGCGAAGACGACGAGGCCAGCCACAGGACGGTCGAGGCGATGCACCACGCCGAGGAACACGTTGCCCGGCTTATGGTACTTCTCCTTGATATATTCCTTCACCGTTTCGGAAAGAGGCACGTCGCCGGTCTTGTCGCCCTGCACGATCTCTCCGCTCTCCTTATATACGATGATAATGTGATTGTCCTTGTAAACGACTTGCATACGACACAACTTACATGTTCATGCCGCCATCGACCTGGATGACCTGACCGGAGACATAGCTGGAGAGGTCGGAAGCCAGATAGACAGCCGTGTCAGCGATGTCGTTGACCGTACCTGCACGACGTACAGGGATGTGGCTGACCCACTGCTTGCGTACGGGCTCAGGCAGTGCCTGCGTCATAGCGGTGTCGATGAAGCCCGGAGCGATGGCGTTGGCACGGATGCCCTTGGGGCCCATCTCCTGAGCGATACTCTTTGCCAAAGCGATCAGACCAGCCTTGGAAGCAGAGTAGTTGCACTGTCCGGCATTGCCATGCACGCCGACGACAGAGCTCATGTTGATGATGCGGCCGTCGCGCTGACGCATCATATAAGGAATACAAGCATGGATGAAGTTGAAGGCGCTCTTGAGGTTCACGGCGATGACAGCATCCCACTGTGCCTCGGTCATGCGCAGCATCAGTCCGTCCTTGGTGATACCGGCGTTGTTGACCAGGATCTCCACAGAGCCAAAGTCAGCGACAACCTGCTTCACGGTAGCCTCAGTCTGTGCGAAGTCAGCAGCGTTGCTGGCATAGCCCTTGGCTTTCACACCCAGTGCGTTGAGCTCACGCTCGGTCTCCAGACCGCCGTGCTCCTCGTCGATAGCGAGGTCGGTGAAGGCAATGTTAGCACCTTCCTGAGCAAAGCGCAGGGCAATGGCCTTGCCGATACCACGGGCAGCACCGGTGATGAGCGCGGTCTTACCCTCCAATAATCCTTTCTTTTCCATAACGTTTAGAGTTGTTATTTAATCAATAAAGTGTTTCAAAATGTCTTTGTCAGCGCAAAGTTACGAAATATTGACGGAATAAAAGCACAAAAAGTCGTTATTATTATGTAACTTTGTCGCTTGAAAGGCTTCACAATGGATAATAAAGAGAAACGACATACACTATTGCTCACCCTGGCAGCGCTCATCGCTACCCTCGTGGTCGTAGCTGCTGTGGTCAGCGTCTGGCATCAGTCCGACGACAGCGACGACCAGCCCAAGCATCAGGTCTCGGCCGTCAAGCACCATGCCGACACGGTGCGCGACACCATGCGCCGCGCCCTCAAGCCTCATCTGCTGAAGCCCATTCCCAAGCCTTCTACGATGATACAAGGCACGCTGCGACGCACCGACGGCACACCGGTAGCCGCTGTGACCGTCAGCGACGGCATCGAGTGCGTGAAGACCGACTCACTGGGCCACTATGCCCTGCGCCGCCGGGCCGCCGCACACTTCGTCTACTACACCGTCCCCGACTGGGCCGAGGTGCCCACGCACAGCCACAAGGACCACACGGCCTGCATCTATCAGCGCATCACGCCCGCTGACTCTGTCTATGACTTCCGGCTGAAGCCGCTGCCCACGGGTAAGGAGAGCCGCTATGCCATGCTTGTCTTCGGCGACCCGCAGGTGACCAACGCCTATAGCCCTTATTATACAGGACCAAACGACAATCCAGTGAAGATCACCGATGTGGCACGCTTCTCCAAAGAGACGATGACCGATGTCCGTCGGACGTTGAAGGCGCTGCCCAATGACCTGCCCGTCTACGGACTGAGCATGGGCGACGACGTGCAATACTATGGCGGCTTCAACGCTACCTTAGAGACCAAGATTCGCAAGACACTCGGTGCCTCACGCATGAGACTGTTCTCCGTCATCGGCAACCACGACCAGGACGGCAAAGACCTCTACAAGCGCAAATGGGAAGAGGCGTGGGGACCCACCGACTACTCGTTTGACCGTGGCGACGAGCACTATGTGTGCTTCAACGATTGCCACTTCTATCGCGGCAGCATCTACTGGCAGCCCGGCGAGCTCACCGACCAGCAGATGGCGTGGCTCAAGCAGGACCTGGCCCTGGCCGACAAACAAAAGAAGGTGGTGCTCTGCTATCATATCCCACTCACCATGGGCACACGGCCGAAGAAAGGTGCAGAACCCGTGGGCATCGCCACGGAGGTGGGACACTTCACGTCGTCACGCCTCACCGAGATACTCTCTCTGCTCAGCACGTTCAAAGGAGGCTACGAGCTCTTCTGCGGTCACACCCACTTCGCATTGAACCATGAGGTAGACTACCACGGCCGCCATCTCCTGGAGCATTGCCATGCGGCAGCCTGCGGAAACATCTGGCAGTCGAACATCAACATCTGCGGCACGCCCAACGGATACTATGTCTATGGCTTCCAAGGTACGGCGATCTACACCGATTATTATAAAGGCACTCTGTGGAACCGCATGACGCAGATGACACTCTTCCGCGCCGACACGGACTTCAACGGTGAGTCGTATGCCGCCGACTGGGGCCTGCCGCGCGACAAAGGCGTGATCGTGGCCAACGTCTTCAACGCCGACTCGCGGTGGAAGGTCTACGCCATCGAGAACGGTGTGGAGCACCCGATGAAGCGCCTCAGCGGTGAAGGACAGGACGCCTTTGCCGTAGGCTATCACCATCGCTACGCAGTGTCGGTGCCCTATCATTTTGTTGGAAAAAACAATAAGTATCTGATCATGAACCATCTCTACTACTACGAGCCTTCGTCGCCCACAGCAGAGATCACCGTACGCGCCCATGATCCTTACGGCAATGTGTACCGCGCGTCGAGCAAGACTGTAGTCACAGAGCCCTTCTTCAACTATGCACACTACTACAAGAAGAAGTGAGATAAATGTAGCACTACATATTTTTATTACGGTATTACGCAATTTCAAATAAAATCACTAAATTTGCATATTGAACAAGACTAAAAGTAGATATGGCAGGTTTTAATGAGAATACGCGAGTTAAGTTTCCTGCTCTGATGCACCTTACGCGCATCGGATACACTTATCATGCGTTAAAGGAGTTAGACCTTGACCCAGAGACAAATATTGCCAAGGATATTTTCGCCAGACAGATAAGGAAATTCAATCCTCGGTTGACAGAAGAGTCCATCAGTCTACTGCTTGGCGATATCCGTAATAAGCTGAACAATGAAGACCTGGGCCGTGAGTTCTACAGGATGATTTCATCCAATAGCGGCATAAAGTTTATTGACTTTGAGCATCCAGAAGCTAACGACTGGGCCTGTGTGACCGAGATGCCGTGCATCAACGGAGGTGACGAGTTTCGGCCTGACATCACTTTGCTTATCAATGGCCTGCCACTTGTCTTTATTGAGGTGAAGAAGCCCAACAACAAAGGCGGAATACTTGTTGAACTTCATCGCATGAATGACCAGCGTCTTCCTAATCCCAAATTTCGCAGATTTATCAACCTAACACAGTTGATGATATTCTCTGACAACAAGGAGTACGACTTTACTACGTCCAAGCCTGTCCAAGGCGCATTCTACGGTTGTATAGATAAGAAGCGAATGCACTTCAATGTGTTTCGCGAAGAAAGCGCCGACTTCTACAAGGACTTCAATTACTTGCCCTTGAAGGAAGAAACTGAGAATTATATTCTCAAGGACAACAATAATATTGTGCTGAAATCCTCCCCTGAGTACGAAACGGACAAGAATCCAGCGACACCGACTAACAGGATTATCACATCCTTGTGCTCCAGGGAACGTCTTCTTTATTTACTACGCTATGGTTTTGTCTACCTCGATTATATTGATGAAGACACGCAAAAACATGTCCTCCAAAAACATGTAATGCGCTATCCTCAATTATTCGGAACCCAGGCGATTCGCAAGACCATTGATGATGGCAAGCAAAGCGGAATTATATGGCATACACAAGGCTCCGGTAAGACGGCACTCTCTTATTTTGCCACACGTGTGCTTACCGACTATTATACGGAGAAACATATCATTCCCAAGTTCTACTTTTTCGTAGACCGTCTCGATTTGATGGAACAGGCTACGACAGAGTTCTCCAACCGTGGCTTGCATGTCATCAATGTGGAGAATCGCGATGAGCTGATGAATACTTTCAGCAACGAAAAGGCACAGGAGAACAACTCGGGCGAACATGAGATAATCGTCGTCAATATTCAGAAACTGAAAGATTCTGACGGTAAGATCAACGTCTCTAAATATGCTACGAACATCCAACGGGTATATTTCCTTGATGAAGCACATCGTGACTACAACCCCAAAGGTTCATTCCTCAGCCGCCTGTTTGAAAGTGATCCGAAGGCCATTCGTATCGCTTTGACCGGCACACCGCTTATCGGCGAGGAACGAAAGACCACGGATGTCTTTGGCAACTATATCAGTACCTATTATTACAATCGCTCTATTGAGGATGGCTTTACCAAGCGCATGATGCGCGAGGATATAGAGACCAGCTATCGGCTGCGATTACAAGAGATATGGTCCGACCTCGAAGAAACGATAAAGGTTAAGAAGGAGGATATCAAGAGGCAAACCATAATTGAGAATGAAAGGTATGTGGGAGCTTTGCTCGACTATATCGTCAATGACTTCAAACGCTTCCGCTTGCAAATGGACGATCCGTCGCTTGGCGGCATGATCGTATGTGAAACAAATAAACAGGCCCGCATGATGTTCCGTCTGTATAAGATGGGGGCACATAAGGATGAGACCGGTCATTACACATACGTACCCAAGGTTGGTGCAGTTATCCCGGAAGACGATGGCACATTGCCAAACCAAGATAACTCAGGACTTAAAGTAGAGCTGATATTGCACGATTATTATGACAAAGAGAAGCGTGCAAACATCTCTCTGCAATTTAGAAAGAAGGCAGAGCCTGATTTGCTGATAGTCAATAATATGCTCTTGACGGGTTTTGACGCGCCACGGCTGAAGAGATTGTATCTTGGCCGCAAGTTGAAAGACCATAATCTTCTTCAGGCGCTCACACGTGTGAACAGACCGTACAAGGACATCCGATTCGGATATGTAGTTGATTTCGCCGACATCAGGCAGAACTTCAACGACATCAACAACGCTTATGCGGCAGAACTCGGCAAGTTCGACACTGGACAGTCTGAGGATGCGAGCGTTGAGCACGTCATGGTTTCAGAAGATGAAATCAAGGAAACCATGAGGGATGTGCAGGAGGTTCTCTTTGACTACACAACCGACAATGCGGAGGAGTTTGCCCAGCAGATGGAAGATATTGATGACCACAACAAACTGATCATCATCCGGCATAAGCTTGAAGAAGCCAAAGCCACATGGAATGAGGTCCGTACTTTTGGCTCAGAAGAGCTAAAGGCGAAAGTGAAGGCCATGCAACCCGGCAATATCAACAACCTGCTGAAAGTGGTCAACGACCGTATCAGCAACCTCAATCTGAAGGATGTCTTCAACCATGAGGCAGAGGTAGCCTCTATGGTCAATGAAGCATTGGGCACGATTGAATTCAAGTTCCATAAGAAAGGAAGCGGGGAACTGGTCATCAACGACAACTTAAAAAGCGAGCTGCAATATAAGAAGCGCGCACTTTCGGATGAATTGGCTGAAAATATCGACCAAGATGATGACGATTATGTCTCCCTTCTCGACGAGATAAAAAAGTATTTCAGAAAGAAAGGCTTTGAGCCGTCCAATGTTGCAGAAGCTAAGGAAGACATCGGGTTCATGGACGACATGATGACGAAAATCAAGGAGATCAATAAGCGCAATGCTGCCCTGCAAAAGAAATACAAGGGCGATGCCAAGTTTGTCAGAGCCCACAAGCGTATTATCAGAGAACAAAAGTCGACAGGCAAGGTGATTATCTCTCCCTCGGAAGTGGAAACATGTTTTGCACTCAACACGATGAAAGACAATATTGATACAATGTTGTTGAATAATTTGGACCTCATCAATAATGTACCGTTTTTCACTGATCAGGTGAAGAATTGCATTACGCAGATACTTCATAAGATGGAAGTCAAAGCAAAGCCTGCCGACCGCAGATATCTGGCAGGGATTATTACCAACGAGTACGAACACCAATATAAGAGATTTTAATGAGCACATCAGATATAATAAAGAAAACAGAAGACCTGATTGACGCGCTACGCGCCACTTGTGGAAACAACGGATTGAGCGGTGACGGCAATGAGTATAAAATTGTCGTACAGATGTTCCTGTATAAGTTCCTCAATGATAAGTTCGGTTATGAGTTGAAGCATATTCAGAATGAAGAGTATCGCTCGCGTTTTAACGAGGCTGCTCATTGGGAGAGTGCTTATACTGCTATGACCGATGAGGAGCGTGAGGATGTTTGGGACTATCTGCCAGCCGATACGCCTAAACTCAAGCCCGAACATCTGATAGCCAATCTGTATAATCGCATGAACGAGGGCGATTTCTCCAGTGTTTTTGACAATACTATGGTTTCGCTCGGTCAGCTCAATGCCGACAAGTTTAGTGTCAAGACATCCGGAAAGAGCAGTGTTGCACTGTTGGAGTCGTTGACAAACTATGTGACAGATCCCGATAAGCGCGATGACTTTGCCCGTGCGCTCATCAACAACCTGACCACCTTCAACTTTGAGGATATATTCCATCAAAAGTACGACTTCTTCTCAACAGTATTTGAGTATCTTGTCAGCGACTACAATAAAGACAGTGGAAAATATGGAGAGTATTTCACACCTCATGCCGTGGCGACGATCATGGCCCGTCTACTTGTTTCGCCGGATGAGACTATCCATAGTGCTGCAACCTGCGACCCTACGGCAGGAACAGGTACGCTCGTGATGGCTTTGGCCCATCAGATAGGTGAGGCAAACTGTTCTATCTTCACGCAGGATCAGAGCCAGAAGTCAACGACGATGCTTCGCCTGAACCTGATCCTCAACAATCTCGTCTCATCATTGCCAAATGTCATTCAAGGAGATTCACTGATAGACTGGGGACATGAGCGCAAGGACGGCACGTTCGATAAGATGTTCGACTATGTAGTCAGCAATCCTCCGTTTAAAGAGGACTTTAGTCAGACGGTTACCAATGCTGCATTCAAAAACACCGACCGCTTCTTTGCTGGCATCCCAAACGTGCCAAAGGGTGACAAGCAAAAGATGGAGATATATCTTGTCTTCATTCAGCATATTCTCTATATTCTGAAAGACACTGGTAAGGCGGCTGTTGTCGTCCCAACTGGTTTTCTCACCGCATCAGCAAAGATACCATTGGCCATCCGTAAGAAGTTGGTGGACAAGGGGTGGCTGCGTGGAATAGTCTCTATGCCTTCCAACATATTCGCCAACACGGGCACCAATGTCAGCGTTGTCTTTATCGATAAAGGCAAAAAGGATGACAAGGTCATTCTGATAGATGCTTCCAAACTCGGAACGATAGAAAAGGTTGACAAGAACCAGCGGACCGTGCTCAGTACAGCCGACGAGGACAAGATTGTGAACACTTTCCGTAGTATGGAAGATGTTGATGATTTCTCTAAAGTGGTATCGCTTGATGAGATTAAGGAAAAGAAGTATAGCTTTTCTGCCGGACAATACTTCGACATCAAGATTGACTACGTTGATATCACCGAGGAAGAGTTCAACCGTCGAATGACAGAATACAAATCGACGCTTGCAAAGCAGTTTGAGGAAAGCCACAAGCTTGAGGAAGAGATCATGAAGCAACTGGCAAGTCTAAAATTCAACGAGGATGTAAAAGGAGAATAGAATGGAAAACGAGATACAGTTTCTGCTATATAGCATGCCCGACGAGCAGGGCAAGGTACAAGTCATTGTAAAGGACGGCACAATATGGTGTACCCAGAAGGCTATGGCACAGCTCTTTGGGGTAGGAATTCCCGCTATAAGTAAACATCTGAAGAATATTTTCGAGGAGGGAGAATTGCAGAAAGAAGTGGTTGTTTCCAAATTGGAAATAACCACTCAACATGGAGCTATTAAAGGGAAAACCCAGAAGTCTCAAGTAGAATTCTATTCTCTCGATGCTATAATCTCGGTCGGTTATCGTGTCAATTCCATCAGAGCCACGAAGTTCCGCCAGTGGGCAACGTTGGTGTTGAAGGAATACATCACAAAGGGGTTTGCCCTTGACGATGAGCGACTCAAGCAGGGTACTGCCGTGTTTGGTAAAGACTATTTCCGCGAACTCCTTGAGCGCGTCCGTTCCATTCGTGCAAGTGAGCGCCGTATATGGCAGCAGATTACTGACATTTATGCGGAGTGCAGCACCGACTACGATAAGAGCTCTCCAACGACTCGCGATTTCTATGCCATGATCCAAAATCGTTTCCATTATGCCATCACTGGTATGACGGCAGCTGAAATCATATACACGCAGGCGGATCATACAAAAGACCACATGGGGTTAACAACATGGAAGCATGCACCCGACGGCAGGGTTTTGAAGTCAGATGTCAGCATAGCAAAAAACTACTTGCAACCGGAACAGATCAAACGTTTGGAGCGTGCAGTAACAGGCTTCTTCGACTACATAGAGGATCTCATAGAACGTGAGAACACATTCACGATGGATCAGTTCTCTGCCAGTGTCAACAAGTTCTTGGAATTCCGCAACTACCACATCTTGCCTGACAAGGGAAAGATTTCTGCTGCAGAAGCTAAAGCCAAAGCAGAACAGGAATATGATATCTTCAACAAGACACAGAAGATTGACTCGGATTTTGATAAGGAAATAAGAAAACTAAAGGGGGAATAGGAATATGAAAAAAAATAAAAGGAAAAGGATAATTCCACACGGTTGGAAAGAAATAAAAATTTCAGATGTCTTTGAAACCTCATCGGGATCTACGCCTACAGCTTCAAAACAAGAATATTATGAGAATGGCGATATTCCTTGGATAAATAGTGGAGAACTAGTGTAGTGTCCTGACCATATTTATATCTTTACAGACAGCGTTAAATATTAGTAAATAATTGATTATAAACAAATTGCGCCAAAACACTTTTAT
>ONHQ01000016.1 GCA_900317685.1 uncultured Prevotella sp. | reverse complement strand
GATGACGAATACTTCAAATTACTATTGTTAGGCATGAAGGACGAGACTGTCAACACAGAATAGCTTGTGTGCCTACCAACGAGAAAAGCGGAAGAACCCTTTTTCATCGGGTCAGAAACCAAAGATGATCACATCAGAAACCGTTTCTGATGCGCGGAGACCGATTTTCTCTCTTACCAATCTGCCTTTTTGCTTGTCAGCGAGTTGTGTCTTCTCTAAAACGAGTGGTTTTTCTGACAAAGTTTTGTAAATAGTATTGGATGATAAGCCTTGCGTTATAGTGGCTTGGCTTCCTATGCGCGGGCTTGCTAAGAGCGTGCTGCGTGATGTGGAAATAAAAAGGCGAGACAGTAATCACTACTGCTCCGCCCAACATGTTCGAAAAGGTATAAGGTTTAATTATCTTCTTCCCATAAGTTGACGCCACCTTTCCAGGCTTTGGCATCCTCAATGATGGAGCCAGCACCGGAGTCGTCTTTTGTGTATACAGGGATTTGTACGTCCCCAGCATCAACGATCACGAGATCGTTGTATTCTTTCGATCCAGTAAGCAGAGGACAGAACTCTACTGGAATTAAGGTAGTTTCAGGCTTGATATATTTTTTCATTTTGTATGCTCTTTAATATTGTTGTGTATATGTTATCTGACTACTTGCTTGTGTCCGTTGACGATATAGATGCCGGCGGGCAAGTGTTGCAATTCATCTGCCGAAGCAGCGACACGCTGTCCATTGAGGTTGTATACACCTTGGTGGGTGGCACGCCCTTGTGCGTGTGTCTGTATGGCATTGATTCCAGTAGTTGCATTGTCGTCATCGAAGACGAGGGAGTAGCATGCACTGCTCTTGGCTTGTGTGGTTCCGAAGACTACCGAGGGATTGTCGAATACCTTTTTCAGGTTGGGTGTCAACTGAATGAATGCGAGTCCCGACTTGATGCTTCTGTCCTTCTCATTGGGGTAGAGGGCACCCTGGTAGAAGTAGTAGTCGCATGTGCCGCCATTGCTGCTATTATACGTGTTGAGCTGCGTATAGTCGTCCACACCGGTGATCACCTCCACGTCGCCTACGCTGCTGTTCTTCATCTTGATGACCGGAGCTGTAGAGATAAACAGCATCTGCTGGTCCTTCAGATAGTTCTCAAAACTACTCTTTTCCTTATCTGTGAAGTCTGAGGCATAGGTGAAAGCAGGCGTATAGAAGGTATATGTGGTATAGTCGCGTGTATTTGCCTTGACACCATCGTAGTAGAATGTCGACTGATCGCTGTTGTCGAGCTTGATGATGTAGGGATAGTTGGCGCGGATGGACGTGGCCTTCTTGAAATGGATGTAGATGTAGTAGTCGTATCCTTTTGTAGCGTTCTGCTGTTTCTTCACCTCTGTGGTGCCTAACTCATAGATGTTGTCAGTGCCGAAGACTTTTTTCATGGTCTCCTGATCGTCCATATTGTATGACAGCGAGATGGGCTTGTAATAGTTGGCTGAGAGTTTATGGTTGATGACTGCGTAGCCGCTGACATATTTCGCTACCTGTGTAGGGATAATCGATACCCAGTTGATCTGTACTTCTTTTCCACTGACTAAGATACCGTTGCGCTGGATTTGCCACATCATACCCGTCTTCTGTCCATCGGAGCCCAGCACAGGCACGTTGTTGCTGCCGACGTTATGGAATTTCGTGATGGCGTCGCAGAACTCTATGTCGAAGTTGCCAGTACCTGATGTGAGGTCAAAGTAATCGTAGTAGATGAAGCTACCGCTTACATATTGTCGGTTTCGTGTATAGGAACCATAGTAACCATTGCTGTCGCTCTTTGGATCTTTGACGGAAATCTGCGCGCCTTCAGCCGTTGTGGTGTAGTTGATGCGGATGATTGCATTCTTGGTGTTGTCGATCTTGCCATTGTTTTCCTCACCATTCTTATAGGTGAAGTACTTGCCGTCAACCGTGAAACTGTTCCAGTTTGTCAATGTTTTCTCAGTGTCTGAGGGCGTATAGGTGGAGCGGGCCTCAGAGTTGCGGTCTTGCCAGTCCTCGTAGTTCTTGTTGTCATGGAGGAAGTAGATGCCGGAAATTGTGTAGTTGTTGCCGCCTATCCAAAGGTCGTTTTTGTCGATAAGGTCCTTGAGCTTTTGGTTGACAGTGATGTCCATATACTTCCAGCCGTTGATGCTGAACTTATCCGAGCCGGTCATAATCTCATTGCTGTTGGTCCAGTCTTTGAGGAAGGCATATGAGTCTTCGACAGCTCCGCGGAAGACCACACGCATCACGTCGCCCAACATCACATTGTCTTTAACAGAAGAGAAGTCGATCGGATTGCTGCTTTCTCTCTGATACCAACTGGCGATATAATAAGGAGTGATACTTGCGTCGATATAATTCTTATCACTCAGATACTTCTTATTACGCTCTTGGGCCAATATTTTGGAGAAATAAGAGATGATGACAGACTTGATCTTGAGATGTTTTCCCTCAATCGCCATGGTGTGCTTGGCCACGAGGTCCTTGGTGGTGAGAGTGACGGAGCCGTCGCTTGTCAGCGATTTATAGTCTTTGCCTTCGCCGAAATCACAGAAGCCCACCCATTTATTCTCATTACTATTATGGTATTTCAGTGAGATTTGAGCGGGATCACTGTCTTTCTGGTTGCCGTCACGGAGATAGTTGACCGTCACAGCGACGGTGAGGTCGCTGTATTTTTTTTGCAAATTCTGAATTTCTGTAGCATTAAATGATTCTTTGTTGATCATCATCATGCGCTTCCATGCGCCTGTAGAGAAATAATATCCCTCGGTGTTGTCAATGACAAAACCATTGTCTTCCGTTGCTGATGATACCCACTCGGTGGGATTTGGTGTATTGGAATTCTCGTTAGGTTGCGACCAAACCTTCAGTGACTGGTTGTTGGTTGACGCAGCCGCTGTCCATTTGAAGAGGACGTTGGTATCGTTCTCAGCGAAGACCGTTACCCAGCAAATGCTGAGCAGAGTCATCATAAGTAGCTTTTTGATATTCATCTCTGAAATCTATGTTTGTTATTAATTTTATATACCTTTTCATTTTCTCATTCCTGACAGACAACCAACAGACAGAAGTATCTCTCTAATGGTTCTCTTTAGGAAAAATGTATCCTGAACTCAATCTTTTACCTTGAAGACATCTGACTTAACATTTTGTACTTGTACTTATCTTCTTATTTAATAACATAACCTAAATTGACTCACTTATTGCGAAACTTTATAGTCTCAACTGTTCTCACGAATTGTTTTTTGACGCTGCAAAGTTATGTGGTTTTTTAGAAACAATGAAAATGTAACTACATGAAAATGAGGGGTATGAACGAATCATACCCCTCATTACTACAAATCCAACCCTTGGCTGGCAAGCGTTGGATCGGTTGATG
Organism: uncultured Prevotella sp.; assembly: GCA_900317685.1. Lineage (GTDB taxonomy): Bacteria > Bacteroidota > Bacteroidia > Bacteroidales > Bacteroidaceae > Prevotella. Next base: position 55,996 of record ONHQ01000016.1, on the reverse strand, counting down.
ACTGTTTGAGAATACTTTACTTTTCTGTGTCTGCTTCCTCCTGTGTTTTCATATACTCGCTGGGATACATGCCATACTCCTCGCGGAAGTAGTGTGAGAAGTTCTTCGGGTTGTTGAAGCCCACGGCGTAGGCCACCTGCGAGACGAGCATGCCACCCTTGCTCATCAGCTGATGGGCACGCTTCATGCGTATCTGTCGCAGGAATTGTAAAGGCGTCTTACCTGTGATGAACTGTATCTTTTTGTAGACGTTGGTGCGGTGCATGTGCAGTTCGTTGCTCAAATCGTCGACGGTGAAGTTGACGTTGTCCATGTTTGCCTCAATGATTCTCTTCACGTCGGCAAGGAATTGTTCGTCGATTGTGGTGATGGCCACCTCGGCGGGTTCCAGGTCTATGGCTTTGTTGATATACTGCCGTCCATGCTCGGTGCGCTCGAGTTGCAGTCTTATGCGCTGCCGCATCACCTCCACGTTGAAGGGTTTTGTCATGTAGTCGCTGGCACCCATCTGCAATCCCTGCAACTCATCCTGGTCGAGCGCCTTGGCCGTGAGAAGCATCACGGGGATGTGAGAGGTGTTGACATTGCTTTTGATTTTCTTGCACAGCGTGTAGCCGTCCATGCCGTCCATCATCACGTCGCTGAGCACCACGTCGACCGTCTTTTGGTCGATCACGCTTAAGGCTTCCACGCCGTTGCCGGCCGTCTCGACGTGATATTCCTTGGAGAGGATGCTGACGAGGTAGGCGCGCATGTCGTCGTTGTCTTCCACGACGAGGATATGCTTGTCGGGTTGCGGCACGAGTTTTTCTTTCTCGTTGTGCGGAGCTGTCTTCTCTTTGAATTCAGACTCGTTGTCCGTGAGGTCCGCGGGCAGACTTACCTGCATGATGGTGCCCTTGGGCTGGTTGTCCAGGCACAAGATCTCTCCTCCCATAATCTCCACATATCTCTTGACGATATACAGTCCGAGCCCCGTACTGTACTGTGCCCTGTTGGACTTCTCGTTGCGGAAATACTGTTGGAAGACCAGTCCTTTGTCCTCCTCGGCGATGCCGCTGCCGGAGTCTGCCACAGCGATGATGACGTGCTGCCCCTGCTTCTCGATCTTCACGTCGATGTTTCCACCGTCGGGCGTATATTTCATGCTGTTGGAAATGAGGTTGACGACGATGCGGTCGAGCTTCTCAGCGTCGGTCAGCATGGTGATGTGCTGCTCTTTGCAGAGGAAACGATAGTTCATCTTGCGCCGTCTGGCCTCAGCGCTAAACAGTTGGAACACGTTGCGGACAATGTCCACGATGTCGTGGTTGGCGAGTTTCTGCTGTTCGGGACGGTTGTTGAGCCGCCGGATGTCCAGTATCTGATTGATCAGATCGAGCAACCGTCGGGCATTGCGATAAATGAGCTTCAGCATGCCGCGCTTGTTCTCGTCCTGCTCCTGCTGTATCAGGCCTTCCAACGGTGAGACGATCAGCGTCAGAGGCGTGCGGAGGTCGTGGTTGATATGCGTGAAGAAGTTGATCCTCATGCTATAGTATTTCCTGTTGAGATTGTAGCGGACACCGAAGTAGACGATAGTGCCTAAAAGCACGAGATAGAGCAGGTAAGCCCATATAGAGCGGTAGAAGGGCGGTGCCACATGGATGTCGAGGACGGAGAAAGTCTCTGTAGCGCCGTTGAAGAGCTTGCCTTTTCTGAGCAGCAGTTGGTAGTGGCCCGGCGGCAGGTTGGAGAGCACGATGCGGTGACCGACCATGTCCACAAACTTGTCGTTGAGTCCTTTGAGGCAGTAAGTCCAGGGCTCCAGGTCGTTGTAGATCATGTCTTTCGGCCGGAACTCCAGCGCCAATGCGTTTTCTGACGATTTCAATTCGAGATGTTTCAGATAGGCGAGATCACAGCGGTAGAGGGGGTGCCCATGCAGCGTGTCGCCCGGTGAGATGTATTTCTCGTTGATACTCAATGACACTAACTGAAGGGGGAAGCCCTGCTTGCGCTTGCTGAGTCGTTGCATCAACTGCTGCGGGTTGATGAGCATCACGCCTTTGGTGGCTCCGGCCATGATGTTGCCGTCGCTCAGCGTGATCAGCGCACGGTCGTTGAATCCGACGTTAGTCGACAATCCTAAGGGGATGATGGTGAAAGGCGAGGCGTGAAGCATGTTGACATCAATGCATACGATGCCCATATCTGTCGTGCACCAGATGCGTCTGCTATGGTCTTCTGTGAAGGCCGACGTGAGAAACTCTTCCGTGCCGGCCGGCTTATAGACGCGGTGGCGGTGAGTGTCATAGACGATCAGTGGCGTATGGCTGGTATAGGTCTCCATCCATATCCATCCGCGGCTGTCGGCATAGAGCGCCTTGATGTTGTTGCTGAAGTCCGGACCAAAGAACTTAGCCGGTATCTTGTGGACCCGTAGTGTGTTGACATCAATCTCGTAGAGATAGAGAGGTGTGGCTCCATAGACCTTATTGCCACTGCGGCAGATGGTCATGATCCAGGGATTGTCGGTAGGTATGTCGACGGTTTTGCCGCTCCAGGGGTCGAGGACTTTCAGTCCCACACCGTTGAGGTTGACAAAAAAGCGATGGGGATTGATCTCGATAATATTGTAGGGAGAGGCACCTGGAAAGAATTTCCGACCGTCGTTGCATACTAAACCTTGAAGATAGAGTCCGGCCCAGATGCGGTGCCGGCTGTCGGCATGCAGAGCGGTGACGGCGTTGCCTTGAAACAGATTTTCGGTGATATTTCCTTCTCGGTCAATGACATAGGCACCATTATCCTCTGTTCCAACTAATATATTGGGATAGTCGCTGCTGTTGACGACGATGATGTCCTCGGTCAGATAGTTGTGGACGGCGGCTTGGATATGGTGGAAGGTCAGATCGCTCTGCCGGTCGCTGAAGAGCGACAGCCCGCTTTTGTGATAAGCAAGCATCAGCAGTCCGTCTTCCCGGTTATAGAACATCGACAGCACATGGTTGTTGTTGAGTCCGTCGGTGATCGGTGCTACCTGAAAGTAATGGTTTTCGATGTTTCCGTCAAGACGAAATGTGTAGACGCCGTCATTGAAGGTGGAGGCATAGATGAGTCCGTCGCGATAGCATGCGAGGCCAGACACTTGTGACTTGATTTGTGAATATAGAGTCCAGCGATGAGTTTGGCGATCCCATCGTGCCAGTGTGTCGTTGACGCGTAACCACAGGTTGTGGGCATTGTCCTCTATCATGAATGTCGACATGTAAGGCAAGCGTTTCGGCGTTTTAGCCACAAAAGCCCATGCCAGTCTGTTGCCTGACAGCGTGACTTTGAAGATCGTTTGCTCACATACCACGTAGGTGTATTGCCGCAGACAGACCACATCGACGATGCGGCCGGCCTGACGCGGCGCATAGCCTTGCCACTGACGGCTGTTGGCAAAGTTGTGGATGATGAGGTGATTGTCCTTGTAGAACCACAGCCGTCCCGTCTCGTCGGCATCGAAGAGCATCTCATACCACATCTTCACACCGTGCTGCTGGAGATAGTGCTCCACGTCGTCGATGCATCCGTTGGTGCGGGAATCATACACCACGGCGCGGTTGGCCTGTGTTCTGAGCCACAGACGTCCTAAATTGTCCTCACATATCTTGACGATAATATTTGATAGTGGCAACGGACGCAGATAGCTCGCTGGCATGGAGCTGGTGAGCTGAGGATAGCTCATAAGGCCGCTCGACGTGCCTACCCACAACATGCCGCTGTGGTCGCGATAAGTGCAGAACACAGCCTGATGCCCTGTGTCTATTGTCCGCAGGAGCTTCATACCGCGAAGATCTGTGACGCTGAGCAGCAAAAGCAGTATGATGAAGTAACGAAAAAATATTTTGTTAGATAGGTTCATGTGAAGGAGATTGGTTGTGCAAAATTACATGTTTTCTTTGAAAATATCACAAATATCAGAAAGAAAACTATATAATTGCACTAATATTTGTAACTTTGCATTTAATAAATCAACGAGGATAAAACATGATTCACATTTTCAACCCTGAACACGACATTGCTTTAGGAGCGCATGTAGAGCAGTTTACCGCTCCTCATGCTGCCCGACAGTTGCGCCACGACTTGGGCTTCCTGCCGATGATATGGGCCGAAGAAGGCGACAAAGTCATCGTGGAAGACATAGAAGCGGCTAAGGAAGCTTTCCGGCATTTGGGGTTGAAAGCAAGAGGATCGTGGCGTAGCTGGCGAGATATTGCTGACGTGCTGGATGTGCGCCAACCTGAGGAGATCGATCCGTGGGGCTGGGACCAGGCACTCTTTCATCGCATGGTGAAGGCTGGGGTGTCTCCCGCACTCTTGCCGATGCCGAATCGTTTGGAGGCCATCAGGCAAATGAGCCATCGTCAATGGGCTGCGGATCATGTGCTTCCGGCTATGCGCCTTCTGCCCAATACAGTGGGAAAGGCCACAGCCGTGTCCAGTGTCAGTGGCTTAATGTCTTTGCTGCACGACTATAACCGCGTCGTGGTTAAAGCACCGTGGAGCAGCAGCGGCAGAGGTATCAGGTATCTCGACGGACGGGATTTAACGTCGTACACTATACCGATGCGCAATTGGGCCCGTAACGTCATTGAGCGGCAGGGAAGTATTATGTTGGAGCCCTATTATAATAAGGTGTCGGACTTCGCGATGGAGTTTTTGTCTAACGGTCGCGGCACAGTGCGCTATTGCGGATTGTCGGTCTTCGACACGCGCAGTGGTGCTTACTCGGGTAGTGTGCTCGACACGGAAGAAGATAAGGTAGCCCGACTGGGTGTCTGGATCAGTGCTGACCAACTCGCTATGATCCAAGAGCAGTTGACAAGAGTGCTCGGCAGAGAGCTTGCCAACAGTTATCGTGGCCCTCTGGGAGTGGATATGATGGTGGTCAGCGTGGATAACAAACTGATGGTGCATCCCTGTGTGGAGCTGAACCTCAGACGCACGATGGGGCATGTGGCCTTGGCATTGACAGAGCGCATCAATGTGATACCTAAGCTGATGAGCATCGTGTATACCGATAAATATAGGCTGAAGGTGGGAGCCCCCCTCTAACTCCGGCCCCTCTCTAACTCCCCCCAAGGGGGGAGAAAGTAATACCCCAAAGTAGCCCCTCTCTAACTCCCCCCAAGGGGGGAGAAAAGCAATACCCCAAAGCTACCGAAGTGGTGGCTTTGGGGTATTTGCTTATTATTTATTGCTGAATGTTGAATGTTGAATGAATCAATGTTGAATGTCGAACGCTGATGGATGTTTGCTAATTAACCAATTCATCATTGGATAATTCAACATTCATCATTCATTAATTCAACATTCATCATTCAATATTCATTATTCATTTACGCACCGTGGAACAGATATTCCTTTTGCGTGTCGATGGCGATGCGGGTGAAGAGCTCGTTGACCAGGTTGTCAGCTACCTCAAGGGCATGGTTGAAGAGTTGGTCGCTGAAAGCCTGCAACATGTCGTGGGCTTCCATCGGACGCTCCTTATAGATGGCGAGATAGCGCTCCTCAAACTCCTTCTGCCGCTGATCGTTCTCGGCTTCGAGTTTGGCGTAGGTTTCCTTAATCAGTGGTGCATAGGCGTTGTAGTTGACCATGCCTAAAGTCATCACCTTGCGGAAGCGCCAGTAAGCAGAGTCAGAGTCGCAGTGGTTGTCGCCAATGCTATACGCTTTCGGGAAGGAAGAGATGCCCTGATAGATAGGCAGGAAGACACCGAGGTCGGCCATGCCGTTGGCTACGTAGGTGATGCAGCCGATCTCTTTCGGCAACCACGGACGTACCTGCAAGAGGTGGGTCTGTGTGGTGCGGAAGATGGACACGGGACGGAAAGGCTCCTTGCCGTTGTTGTGCAGATAGGGATCATGATCCGTACCATCGTAGTGGAAGCGGAACGCATTGCGCAGCCGGGCGATGGTGATAGGCTTCTCGGGTTCCGCGAAGACGGGGAATGTGTTCTTGGTCACGTCCTGCTTCATACCCGGCGTGAAGATACCCTGCAATCCCCATACACGGGGATAGTTATAGGTGGTGTCGTCTTTGTCGTCCTTGGAATAAGCCTCGTGGAAGTCAAACTCACCCTTGGAAGGATCGTAGAGACCGTGCTCCTGTGCGAACTCGATGAGGTCCTTTGATGCGATATAGTTCTCCTTGTCGTTGGGATCGTATTTACGGAAACGGCTTTGGTTACCCGTCACGAAGTATTTGTCGTTCGGCATACGGCAAGCCAGGAAACGGTGTCCGCAGCAGTTCTCAAGATACCAGGTCTCCTTGCTGTCGATGAATCCGATACCGAAGCCCTCGGCGGAACCGTATTTCTCGATCAGAGCACCGAGACGCTCCACGCCCTCGCGTGCAGAGTGGATATAAGGCAGCACGATGTTGTAGGTGCAGTTCTCGGCGAGTCCATCCTTGACGTATGGGTCAAACTCCAGAGCCTTGGGACTGCTGAAGATGGTCTCTGTGCTACTCTCGCCAATACCTAAAGAGTTGAAGCCTGCACTTCCCCACTCGTGGTGGTATTGGTAGTCGGGCAGGGCTGTATAGCCCAGACGCTTTTTCGGCAACGGGCAGCGGAAGCCGCTGTCGTCGGCGACAAACTCCTCGGGACCATTGTCAGTGTCGGGGAAGACCAGCCAGTTCTTGCAGCGCATGGCGTCGAAATCCTCGGAACGGGCATAGATGTGTGAGCCATCGCCTGTAGCCTTGCAGCCGACGACGATCGTCGTACACTCTGAGGTCAGGCGATCCATGATTTCGTTTTCTTTCTTTTCCATAGTCTTTGATGATTATAAGATCGTATGATGTTTAAAGAGTCTTATTTCTTACGGCCCAACGAGCGGAGCCATTTCAGCGGATGGCGCAATACGTTGCCGAGGCCCTTGCCCTGTGCCGGGGCAGCCTGAGCAGTAAGTTGCTGCTGAGGGTGGTTCTTCGGCTTAGGCTTGTTGCCCTGTGAGCCTTTCTTTCTGAACTCCTGCTTGTTGCCGTTTTGCGGATTACGGCCTTCCCCCTTCGGTCCACGCTGCCGGCGGTTGTTGCGGTTGTGCTCCTGTCCCTGACGTTCTTCGCCATTTTGGTTCTCGGCGTTGCGTGCCTCGTTGTAGCGGTTCTCGCCGTTACGGTTGTCCTTATTGCGGTTGTCGCCGTTGCGTCTGTCCTTGTTGCGGTTGTTGCGGTTGCCCTTGTTGGGGTTCAGAGCGTTGTCGGCTCTGTTGTCGGTTGTTGGGTTTTGCTCGTTGGTCTGAGGCTCAGCGTTGTTGCGGTTGCCGCGTTGCCGGCGGTTGTTGCGGCGGTCGTCGCGTGGCTCGCCCTGTGCGCCCTGCTGGTTTTGTGCGTTGCGGTTGCCTCGTTTAGCGTCTTTGTGCGCCGTGTTGTCGCGGTCTTTGCGCCGACGGCTCTTTGCCGATGTCTTGCCATTGCGCTTCGAGATCGTGTACTCCGGTCCCTCGCCACAACCCTCGGGCAGTGGATTCTTCTTGATATCCTTGCCGAGGAACTTCTCGATCTGATGGAAGGCATACATATCGTCTTCGTTGACCAGGGTGATGGCAACGCCGTCGCGGTCGGCACGCGCCGTACGTCCGATGCGGTGAACATAGTCTTCGGCATCGTGAGGAACGTCGTAGTTGATCACCATCGCGATGTCGTCGATGTCGATACCACGGGCCAGGATGTCCGTAGCCACCAAGACATCGATCTGTCCGCTCTTGAACTTGAACATCATATCGTCGCGCTCGGCCTGTTCAAGGTCGGAGTGCATCTCACCGCTGTTGATGTGCAGTCGGGTGAGAGCCTGGTTGATGTGCTTCACCTTTTGCTTGCTGCCCGAGAAGATGATGACGCGTTTCAGGTCACCGGCCTTGAAGATGTCCTCAATGATCTTGAGTTTCTGAGTCTCATAGCAGATATAAGCGCTTTGCTGAATCTTTTCCGCAGGCTTGCTTACAGCCAGTTTCACCTCCACAGGATCCTTCAGCAGACTCTGTGCGAGCTTCTCAATGTCCTTGGGCATGGTGGCTGAGAACATGATCGTCTGGCACGTCTTGGGCAGTTGCGAGGCGATTTTCATGATGTCGTCAGAGAATCCCATGTCGAGCATACGGTCGGCCTCATCGAGTACGAAAAAGCTCACCTTGCTCAGATCGACGTTGCCAAGACTGATGTGAGAGATGAGACGTCCCGGCGTGGCGATGACCACGTCGACACCAGACTTCATGCTCTTCAGTTCCTGGTCGTAGCGGTTGCCGTCGTTGCCGCCGTAGACCGCCACGCTGCTCACGCCCGGCGTGTAGTAGGCAAAGCCCTGCATGGCCTGGTCGATCTGCTGGGCGAGCTCACGTGTAGGTGACATGATGACGCAGTTGACGGCATTGTTGGGATATCCGCCGTCGTCGAGTTTGGAAAGGATGGGCAGCAGGTAGGCTGCTGTCTTGCCGGTTCCGGTCTGTGCCACGCCGAGCACGTCGCGGCCATTGAGGATTTCGGGGATACACTTTTCCTGCACGGGTGTGCACTCCTCGAAGCGCATGTCATAGAGTGCGTCAAGGACGTTATCGCTTAAGTCTAATTCTTCAAATCTCATTATATATGTTTCTTTTTATCGTTTAATATTAATAAGGTGTATCCACCTTACGTGTTATTCTGAACAGTCTTTATTTATAATTTATAATTTATACACTATACATTATACACTATTCACTATACATTATACATTATTCACTATACACTATACATTAATTCGGTGCTTGCCGGTAACAGATCAGTGCGATGACGATGAAGATCAGGTTGGGCATCCATGCCGCGAGGATGGGCGGGAATCCCGCGTTGATGGCGAAGGAGGCCGAAACGGTCTGCAACATGATATAGGTAAAGCTCAGTGCCAGTCCTATGCCTAAGTACATGCCCATGCCACCCTTGCGTTTTCTGGCTGAGAGCGAGGCGCCGATGATCGTCAGGATGAACGAGGCGAAAGACGAGGCAATGCGTTTGTGATACTCCACCTCGTATTGAACCACATTGCCCGAACCGCGGTTGATCTGCTTGGAGATGTAGTCTCGCAGTGCCGGTGAGGTGAACGTCTCCTGCTGTCCTTTGGAGTAGACGAGGTCCATCGGCTCCATCTGTATGATCGTGTCCTTGACATCGCCGGTGGTGATATGCTCCCGCAGACCTTTGAGCTGCCGGATCTTCCAGTTGCTGAGCTTCCAATGGAACTTGCTGTCAGAGACGGTGTCGTACTGAATCGTCATGGCGGTGAGGTGCGAGATGAGCTTCTTATCCTTGAAACGGTCGAGACAGAAGCCATAACCTTGCTTTTGCGTGTCGTCGTAGTGCTGGATGTAAGCGATCACGCCGGGTCCCACTTGCAACTGCACATTGTCAGCTGCGGTCTGCTTCTTCTTGTTCTTGTACATCGTCTCGAAGTTCTGGCGGATCACCGTGCCGTGGGGAATGACATAGGCCGAGAGGTAATATGACAGTCCGGCCAACAGTACACACGTGAACATGTAAGGACGGAGCAGCCGCTTGAACGAGATGCCGGTAGCCAACATGGCGATGATCTCAGAGTTGCCGGCCATCTTCGATGTGAAGAAGATCACGGCAATGAAGACAAACAACGCACTGAAGAGGTTGGCGAAGTAGGGGATGAAGTTGGCATAATAGTCAAAGACGATGGCCCGCAACGGTGCATGGTACTGCGTGAACTTCGCCAAGTTCTCATTGACATCGAAGACAATGGAGATGGAAATGATCAGGGCGATGGAGAAGAAATAGGTACCGATGAACTTGCGGATGATATACCAGTCTATCTTTTTGATATATCTGAAGGGGTTGATATACTTCAGAATTCTGAGGAAACGGAAGAGATGTCCGATCCACTTCAATATACGTTGCAGCAGACGGGTGTGGCGCGCTATCCAGCCAAAGCCTTTGTGGAGCCACGCCGGATGGCGGCTCATCCAACGGGCTACCTTATAGCGTCTGCGGTGTTTACGTATCTTGCTAAAACTTTTCATGATCGTAACGATAATCAAATTCTTCTGCCCAGCTGGTCAATCACTGACCGCTTCCACTGCACAAAGTCGCCCTGCTCGATGTGCTGACGCGCGTCGGTGACCAGACGGAGGTAGAATGCCAGGTTGTGGATGCTGGCAATCTGCATAGCCAGCAGCTCGCCGGCCTTGAACAGATGATGGAGATAAGCCTTGGTATAGACTTTGTCGGTCTCACAACCGTCGGGATCGATAGGGGAGAAGTCCATCTCCCATTTCTTGTTGCGCATGTTCATAGTGCCCTGGTAGGTGAAGAGCATGGCATTGCGGCCGTTGCGCGTCGGCATGACACAGTCGAACATGTCCACACCGCGCTCGATGGCCTCAAGGATATTTTGCGGTGTACCTACGCCCATGAGGTAGCGGGGTTTGTCCTTTGGCAGGATTTCATTGACCACCTCAATCATCTCGTACATCACCTCGGTGGGCTCGCCGACAGCCAGTCCGCCAATGGCGTTACCGTCAGCGCCCTTGTCGGCAACAAACTTTGCGGCTTCCTGACGCAGGTCTTTAAACGTACAGCCCTGCACGATCGGGAAGAGGCTCTGGTGATAACCATAGAGCGGTTCGGTCTCGTTGAATCGCTTGATGCAGCGGTCGAGCCAGCGCTGTGTCATGCCAAGGCTTTTCTTGGCATAAGCATAGTCGCTCTGTCCGGGAGGACACTCGTCGAGTGCCATCATGATGTCGGCGCCGATGATGCGCTCAGTGTCCATGACGTTCTCGGGAGTGAAGATGTGTTTAGAGCCGTCGATGTGGGAGCGAAACTCACAGCCTTCCTCTCTCAGCTTGCGGATACCCGTCAGCGAGAACACCTGAAAACCGCCGCTGTCGGTCAGGATAGGGCGCTCCCATCCGTTGAAGCCGTGCAGTCCGCCTGCCGCACGCAGCACTTCGAGGCCCGGACGAAGGTAGAGATGATAGGTGTTGCCCAAGATGATCTGTGCCTTGACCTGCTCGCGAAGCTCACGGAAGTGTACGCCCTTGACCGAGCCGCACGTACCTACGGGCATGAAGATCGGAGTCTTGATCTGTCCGTGGTCTGTGGTGATCAGTCCGGTACGTGCGTCACTGGCGTTGTCGGTATGTTGAAGTTCAAATGTCATGCTGATGTTTATTCGTCTTTCTTCTTGTCATTGTCGTCACTGTCCTCCTTGGGGATGGACAGATCGACGGGGTGATCCACAATCTCGTTGGTGAGGGCAAAGTCCCAAACGTCCTGTACGTTCTCGACATAGTGGAACTCTACGCCCTTGCGATACTTCTCCGGGATCTCCTCGATGTCTTTCTTGTTGTCACGGCACATGACGATGTCGGTGATGCCGGCGCGCTTGGCTGCGAGGATTTTCTCCTTGATACCGCCCACAGGCAGCACTTTTCCACGCAGTGTGATCTCGCCCGTCATGGCAGTGTTCTTGCGAACCTTGCGTTGAGTGATGGCTGACGCGATCGACGTGGCGATGGTGATACCGGCCGATGGTCCGTCCTTCGGAGTAGCACCTTCGGGCACGTGAATGTGGATATTCCAGTTGTCGAAGATGCGGTAGTCGATATTCAGCGTGTCGCAGTGGGCTTTGACATATTGCAGGGCGATGATGGCACTCTCCTTCATCACGTCGCCGAGGTTACCCGTCAGCGTGAGTTTGCCGCCCTTGCCTTTGGACAGAGAAGTCTCGATGAAGAGAATCTCTCCGCCGACGCTTGTCCAGGCCAGTCCCGTGACCACGCCGGCATAGTCGTTGCCTTGGTAGATGTCGCGATAGAAAGGCGGGTTGCCCAGCAGATCCTGCAAGACAGCCGGAGTGATCGTGGTGTACTCCAACTCACCGTCCATGGCTTTCTTGAAGGCAAGCTTGCGCAGTGCCTTGTTGATCTGCTTCTCCAACTGTCTCACGCCGCTCTCGCGAGTATATGACTCGATGATCTTCTCCAGTGCCTGCTTGGTGAACTTCACCGGCGGCTCGATGGTGTCGAGGCCTGTGTTCTTCAATTCGCGTGGTACAAGATGGCGTTTGGCGATCTCGATCTTCTCCTCAGTGATGTAGCCCGACACCTCGATGATCTCCATACGGTCGAGCAATGGACGCGGGATGGTGTTGAGATCATTGGCAGTGGCGATGAACAACACCTTGGAAAGATCGTAGTCTACATCCAGGAAGTTGTCGTGGAAGGCATTGTTCTGTTCCGGATCGAGCACTTCCAACAGGGCTGATGACGGGTCGCCATTGATGGTGTTCTGCGTCACCTTGTCGATCTCGTCGAGGATAAACACTGGATTTGAAGAGCCTGCCTTCTGTATGCTCTTGATGATACGGCCCGGCATGGCGCCGACATACGTGCGGCGGTGACCGCGAATCTCGCTCTCATCGTGGAGACCGCCCAGTGATATGCGTACATACTTACGCTTCATGGCAGCCGCAATGCTCTTGCCCAGTGATGTCTTGCCGACTCCCGGTGGACCGTAGAGACAGATGATCGGGGACTTCAAGTCGCCGCGCAGCTGCAGCACGGCAAGGTATTCCAGAATGCGCTCCTTGACCTTTTCCATGCCGTAGTGGTCGCGGTCGAGAATGCGACGGGCACGCTTCAGGTCGAGGTTGTCCTCAGTATATTCGCCCCAGGGCAGGCTTACGAGTTGCTCGAGATAGTTGACCTGTACACTGTACTCCGGACTTTGTGGGTTGAACATGTCGAGTTTGTCAAGCTCCTTTTTGAAGAGTTTGTCAACTTCTTCGGGCCATTTCTTGTTCTTGGCTTTCTCTTCCAGTTCACGCTTCTCAGTGGAGCCACCGTCAGAGCCGAGCTCTTCACGGATATTCTTCATCTGCTGTTGCAGGAAATATTCCTTTTGCTGCTCGTCAAGATCCTCGTGTGTCTTCTGCCTGATCTGGTTTTTCAGTTCATTGAGCTGGATGTCGCGGTTCTCCAGTTTCAACAGTTCTACCAGGCGTTGTGAGATGTCATTGATCTGCAGCAATTTGATTTTGTCGCGTACAGAGAACGGCAGATTGGTGCATATAAAGTTGATGAGCAGCGTGTCGTCTCCCATATTTTTCAGCGGCATCATGGTCTCGCTGGGGATCTCGTCATTGATGTTGACAAGTCGCTCTGTGGTCGTGTGCAGATCGGCCATAAAGGTTTTGTACTCATCAGTATTCTTCTCCTCGTCGTCAGGAATATGCTCGGGCGCGGGCTTCACAATACCGGTGTAGTAAGGTTTGTAGCCTGAGAGGGTCTCCAGCTCGCAGCGGCCGAGAGCCTGGAAGATCGCTGTGATGTTGCCGATATTGGGCATCTCGATCATCTTCACCAACCGTGCGTAGACGCCGGTCTTGTAGAAATCCCCTACTTTGGGCGAGTCGATATCGGCATTGCGCTGGCAGAAGATGGCACAAATCATGCCGTTGCCAGACTTGTCGAGCTTCTTAGCCAAGTTGATACTGGCTTTTCTACCTAACAGGATTGGCACCAATACACCAGGAAAGAGCACCATGTTGCGGGTTGTCAGCACGGGAACCTCATCAGGAGCCTGGGTATTGAAAAGGGTAGAGACGTCGCCTTCAAAGTCAGCGAACATCTGAATGGATGTATTTGGTTTCTTATTCATGAATATTTTGTTCCTTGTTTCAAGCTGTGTGAAGGATCTTTTGCTATTTTAATGTGCAAAGTTACAAAAATTATAGCATAATGTTTTAGTCATTCCAATAAAAAACGCTAAACTGTGAATAACAATCGGCTTAGCAGCAAAATATTATGTTTATGAGAGCGTTTAAGAGGTTATGAGTCATACAGAAAAATTTGGTTTCCAGTTCCGACAATTCTTTGTCGGACAACAGCTCTGTGCCATGAAGGTAGGTACAGACGGTGTGCTGTTAGGCGCATGGGCTGAAGGCGGACATCATATCCTCGACATCGGCACGGGTACGGGCGTGGTTGCGCTGATGATGGCGCAACGCTTTCCTTCAGCCGACATCGATGCGATAGAAGTGGATCACGATGCCGCCGGGCAGGCCGCGGACAATGTGCGACAATCCCCCTTCGCTTCCAGAGTTACTGTGACGCACACTGCCCTACAGGACTTTCATCCGTCAGCACCATACGACAGCATTGTCTGCAATCCACCTTACTTTCTCAATAGCTTGAAAGCACCCGAGGCTTCGCGCTCGCTGGCCCGTCATGCGGGTGAGAACAGCCTGACGTTTCGTGATATTTTTGTTTTTGCAAAAGCAAACACCAAGGGCACTGGTGTTGTAAACGTCGTTGTACCTACGCTCAGCCAAGAGGCTTTGGAGACCGAGGCTTATCTTTTGGGCTTCCGAAAGACCCGCGAACTGCTGTTAAGGACAACCCCGCGAAAGCCTCTCTCACGTGTGCTGGTCACCTTCAGCCGTTCCTCCCATAGTCCGTCAGAGCGCTCCGAGCAATGTCTGATGAATGCTGACGGCAGCAGAAGTGCCTGGTATCAGCAGCTCACCGCCGACTTCTATGTCAGATAGCCATTCTTTCTGAGAAGGGGAAATCCTCCATTTCTTTTTAATGAAATCTTCACTTGTTCTTCAAAGAAATACCCGTCTGTCCTTAGAGAGATCAATACTTATATATAAAAGGTGTACGTGTCCTATATAGTAAGGTGTGAGTGTTCTATATAATAAGGTGTACGTGTTCTATATAATAAGGTGTAAATCTGAGGCTTCTTTCTTTATGAGATCTTTATAAGAATACGACCCTTGCAGCATTTTACTCCCCTCTCCTTTGGAGAGGGGTAAGGGGGTGAGGCTGTTGGGTGAGGCCGTTGGGGTTGATTTCTTATTATTTAATGTTGTTGATCGTCTTCCCGAATTTCTTTTGCAGTAGCTTTGTCAGTGCAATACCTCTCCGCGTTTGCTTGACGAGATCGTCGTGAAGTCCCGAAAGGTCATTGAAGAGATCAGCCGCGCTCGTCTGCAAGAGATTAGGACGACGCAACCGTTTGTCGCCATTGGGATTGACAATAATTCGGATGCCTTTCTCCTCCACATGGACGTCGATGTCCTTACCTGTCATGGCCGGATCGCCATCATAGTGGATCACGCCTGGCTCTTTGCGGTGGATTGTCAGGTGTTTGGTACGGAACGTCTTGATGCGGGAGCTCTTGTCGAGCGTCTTGCTGAACATGTCGATGGCGATCTGTGGTGCCTCAATGACATTGAAAGGTTCCATGATAACTACGTCCATGAGTCCGTCGCTCATCGATGCCTGTGGAGCAATATAGGCGTTGTTGCCATACTGCGAGGCGTTAGCGCAGGTGATCAGGAAGGCTTTGTAGCTCTGTGTGCCCGTGTCGTCCTTTAATATATAGGTTTCCGGCTTGTATTTCAAACCTTCCTCCAGAACTTTCTGCACGTAGGTGACCGGTCCGCGCTTGCCTGCTTCGGCAAACTTCTGGCTGACGAACGCATCAAAACCCATGCCACAGGTACAGAAGAACGGCATGTCGTTGATCACGCAGTAATCGAGATCATGGATCACGAAGTCGTTGATGATGCCGAGACTTTTCTTGATGTCACGTGGTATGAGCAGGTGTCTGGCCAGTCCGTTGCCCGATCCGCAAGGGATGATGCCCAATGCCGTGTGGGTGTGCACCAAACCGCGTGCCACCTCGTTCACCGTGCCGTCACCACCAACAGCCACCACAGCATCCACACCACGCTCGCTGGCTGCCTGGGCCATCGTCGTGGCGTCACCGGGACCTGTGGTCATTTGGATGTCGATGTCAAACAGGTCGTGATTGATATTTTGAGTGATAAACTCTGGAATAACCCGTTTGCTCGTCGTCCCGGAACAGGGGTTGATGATGAACAGTATTTTCTTTTTCATAAGGGCAAATTTATGTAATATAAATGAAATGAGAGAAGAAAAGATCAATAAAAATTGCAAAATCTGATGATTTCTGCTCAAAAAGCATGTTATGTGCCATAAATTTTGTAACTTTGCAGCCTAAGTATAAACAACGTAGTGTTATCTACACCTATTTAAAAAATGGGACAGTTACAAGAAAGATACAAGAACTACCGTGTACCACAGAAGTACATGGAGGAAGGTGTATATCCTTATTTCCGCGAAATTACAAGTAAGCAGGGCCCTGAAGTGACCATGGAAGGCCATCAGGTGCTGATGTTCGGAAGTAATGCCTACACAGGTCTGACGGGAGACGATCGTGTGATCGCTGCCGCCGAAAAAGCTCTTCTTAAGTATGGATCCGGTTGCGCTGGCAGCCGCTTCCTCAATGGTACCCTCGACATTCACGTACAGTTGGAGAAAGAGTTGGCTGAGTTTGAGCACAAAGATGCCGCCCTCTGCTTCTCTACCGGTTTCTCTGTCAATGCGGGTGTCATTCCGCAGTTGGTCGGTCGTGGAGATTATGTCATCTGTGATGACCGCGATCATGCTTCCATCGTTGACGGACGTCGTCTGAGTTTTGCCACTCAGCTCCACTATAAGCACAACGACATGGAGGACTTGGAGCGCGTGCTGAAGAAATTGCCGCATGAGGCTGTGAAGCTGATCGTCGTAGACGGTGTCTTCTCCATGGAAGGTGATCTGGCAAAACTGCCGGAGATTTTGGAACTGAAGCATAAGTACAACTGCTCAATCATGGTCGACGAGGCTCATGGTCTCGGTGTCTTCGGAGAGCAGGGCCGTGGTGTCTGTCACCACTTTGGGCTGCAGGACGAAGTGGACGTCATTATGGGTACGTTCTCCAAGAGCCTTGCTTCTATCGGTGGCTTCGTAGCTTCTGATTGGGACACCATCAACTATCTGCGTCACACATCACGTACCTATATCTTCTCTGCCAGTGACACGCCGGCCGCAACAGCCGCTGCTATTGAGGCTTTGCACATCATTCAGGAAGAGCCGGAACGCATCCAGCACCTGTGGGACGTGACCAACTATGCACTGAAGCGCTTCCGTGAGGAGGGCTTCGAGATTGGTGAGACTGAGAGTCCTATCATTCCGCTGTATGTGCGTGACAGCTACAAGACGTTCCTTGTCACTAAGTTGGCTTTCGACCGTGGCGTATTCATCAACCCTGTCATCCCGCCGGCATGTGCTCCGCAAGACACGCTTGTTCGCTTCGCACTGATGGCTACTCACAGCAAAGAGCAGGTTGAGCGCGGCGTGGAGATCCTTAAGCAGATCTTCGTCGAGCAAGGTATCATCAAGGGTTAAGGTTCTTATCGCTTTCCCCAAATTGGGGGAGAGCGGAGGCCAATACCGTTTTAGCATATAGTGCACCGCCGTTAATGGGCACTCTAAGCATGATTTAGCCCCGTCAGGTTTTCCTGGCGGGGCTAAGCCGTTTATATTTTATTGTAGAACAAATCGTATTGGGCAATATGCAATACGATTTGATTGTGATCACCTTACAGCTTATGGATGCACGAGCGTACCGATCTCATCACCGTCCATGACCTTCTTGAGGTTGCCTTTCTTGTCCATATTGAAGACATAGATCGGCAGGTTGTTGTCCTGACACATGCAGATGGCAGTCAGGTCCATGACGCGCAGACCACGGTCGAGCACCTCTTTGTAGCTGATCTCATTGAACTTCTTGGCCGTCGGATCCTTTTCGGGGTCGGCAGTGTAGACGCCGTCGACACGTGTACCCTTGAGCATCACGTCGGCCTCAATCTCAATGCCACGGAGTGAAGATCCCGTGTCGGTGGTGAAATAAGGATTGCCTGTACCGGCAGAGAAGATGCAGATGTAGCCGGACTCCAGGGCTTCGATTGCTTTCCACTTGTTGTAGAATTCACCGATAGGCTCCATGCGAATAGCTGTCATCACCTTGTTTTTCACACCGATAGCACCTAAGGCAGAACTCAAAGCCAGGGAGTTGATGACTGTTGCGCACATACCCATCTGGTCGCCCTTGACACGGTCGAAGCCTTTCTGCGAGCCGCTGAGACCGCGAAAGATGTTGCCTCCACCGATGACGATACCTATCTGTACGCCCATGTCGTGGATTTCCTTGATCTGTGCGGCATAGTCGCTCAGTCTCTCGGGGTCTATGCCATAACCTTGCTTGCCCATCAGACTCTCACCGGAGAGCTTGAGCAGAATACGTTTGAATCTCATATGTTGAATGTTGAGTGTTGATTGTTGAATGCGGAATTAGTGGAATGTTGAATGATGATTGCTGATTATTGATTGTTGATTGTAGAATGGCAGCAACGGATCATATTGAAGTCAAAATGTTGCGCGATTTACGCATTGATGATAAACTCTACTTCCTTAAAGGCATAGCGGCGGATGCGGTCTTCACGGTCGCGGAGCACGAGATGTCCGTCGTCCTCCACTTCTACAAGGGCTGCCTCAAACTCGCCTTCAGCATCACGATAGGGATAGAAGCCGTGGAGACGGTAGAGCCATGACGTGTAGTTGCTGACGATTGTGGCGTAGTCGCCATTGATGGTCGCTTCGATGTTGGCGTTGAAGCGTTTGAGGATATCCTGCAGCAGGGGCTCGCGGTCTACTTCGTGCCCTAAGATCTGGTAGAGCGAGACGGGATTGGGCGCATCACTATGGAAGACCTGCTGGTTGACATTGATGCCCGGCCCGATGATGCAGTTTTTGATATGTCCGCCGCTCAGCGTGTTCTCAATGAGTATACCGCAGATTTTCTTGTCCTTCCAATAGATGTCGTTGGGCCACTTGATGGTGAAATGCTCGTCGTAGGCTGCCAGCGCGTCACGGATTGCCAAGGCGATGGCCTCTGAGAGAATGAACTGGCCGGTGACAGGAACCCATACAGGATGACAGAGAATAGAGAAGAGCAGATTCTTGCCTCTCTCGCTTTCCCATGTATTTGTCCCTTGTCCACGTCCGGACGACTGGAACTCTGTAGTGACAACACTGTAGCGGGCTTGGTCGGCCGCTGGGGTTGACTCACTCTGCTGCGGGTCAGTGAGCATGCGGTGGATATAAGCATTGGTGCTGTCGGTCTCTTCCAGACGTGTGATCCGAAAGTTGTTCCCACTGTTGTTTTTCCTTTTAAATAAGGAGCGGATTGAAAGCATCTTGTATATGTTCTAATTGTGGATGAGGATCATTCTCCTCTCCGATGATGGTTATGATGTCGAAACGCAACTCTTCCACGATGTCTCTGATCTTGACATATGTGTCGGCAGCGCGTCCGAGATGTCTCATTTTACGTATATCGACAGCCTCTTCCGGATCGGTGATTTCTTTCTTGCTGCGCGTCTTCACCTCCACGAAGGCTACTGTCCGGCGGTCGGGAGTGAGGCATACGATGTCGAGATCGACGAGCCCTTTCCCCGGTCTCCAGTCGCGGTCAAGGATGAGATAGTCCTTGCCTTTCAGATATTGGGTCGCATATTCTTCGCCCCATTTGCCGACATCGTTGTGCGTAGCCATGGTTGTGTTTATCTTCTGAGCCGAAAGAATTCCTGCATCAGTGTGGTGCACTCCTTTTCGAGTATGCCGGAGGTGGTGGAGGCTTTAGGGTGCAAGGCGTGCGGTGCATAGCTGGTATAGCCCCGTTTGGGATCCGAGGCTCCGTAGACGACACGTGCCACCTGTGCCCAGCCCAACGCACCGGCGCACATCGTACAGGGTTCAACGGTGACATAGAGCGTACAATCCGTCAGATATTTACCGCCTAAGAGGTTGGCGGCTGAGGTGATGGCCAGCATCTCGGCATGAGCGGTAACGTCGTGGAGCGTCTCGGTCTGGTTGTGGGCCCGGGCAATGACGCGGCCCTTATTCACCACGACAGCACCCACGGGAATCTCTCCTTCGTCGAAGGCAGCCTGAGCCTCGCTCAATGCCAGTCGCATATAGTCTTCGTCGGTCATCATACCTTATTTATATTATATCTATTTCACCAATATCACGAGATACTTGCTCGTACTCCAGAACAACTGCGGATTGGTGATGTGCAGGACATACTGGTTGAAATTGTCACGCTGGAGCGTATAGCTGCTTGACGGGTGCGTGGTGAGGATCTTGGCGTACTTGGAGTAGAGCTTGATGTCCTTCTCCACTCTGATGTCGATCTTCATGAAGTAGTTGTGGTTGAAAGACGCCTGCAGCACCTTTCCGCCGACAAGAATGTTCTGCTCTTTCAGCTCTCTCTTCGTTCCAAAGACATACCAAGCCGTGTTGAGCTGCATATCCTGGCTGTTGATCGTCTGCGTCTTCTGCTCGCTCTCGTTCTGCAGATCGGTGATATTGTTGTTGAGATTGTCTATAGTCTCGTCGAGTTCAGAGATATGAATATCCTTTGCATCGAGTTCAGCCCTCAGATCTTGCAACTGCTGATCTTTCTCGCTCATGCGTCTCATGAGCCCCTCGATGGTGCGCTTGAATTCCTGACTCTTGAAACTACTCTGCCTCAATTGCTTTTGCAACTTGCTGATGAGCGCACGGTTCTCCTGCATCTTGTCAGTGATGACCTTGATGTTCTTTGCGATCTCTTTGGCTTTGTCCGTGGCGTCTCCCTCGCCTGTCTGCGCGATGTTGACGCGGTCCTCAGCGATATTGATGACTTCGAAACCATCTTCAATCTGGTTCAGTGTCGCCATCATGTCATTGATCTCGTTGTCGCGTTGGGCGACGATCTTGTTCAGAGAATCCGAAGTCTGGATATTTTGGAGCATGACGGGAGCTTGCTTCTTTCCCTTACAGCCAGTTACAAGAAGCGTGATGCATGAGAGAAGCATGCACAAGAAAGAAGTATGGAGCAAGCGTAATGTCATACCTGATGTTTTTTCGTATCTTTGCCAGCCAGCACAATGACGATCTCACCTCGCGGTTCTGTCGTCTCGAAATGAGCGATGACCTCTTCGAGTGTGCCTCTGACGTGTTCCTCATGAATCTTAGAAATCTCCCTGGCCACGCTGACCTGCCGGTCAGCGCCAAACACTTCGGCGAACTGCTTGAGCGTCTTCAGCAATCTGTAGGGCGACTCATAGAAAATCATGGTACGTGTCTCATCCTTCAAACTCTCCAGTCGCGTCTGCCGCCCTTTCTTTTGTGGCAGGAAACCCTCGAAGCAGAAACGGTCGCAGGGCAGTCCCGACGACACGATGGCAGGGATGCAGGCTGTGGCACCGGGCAGTGTGATCACCTCGATGTCGTTGCGTGCTGCCTCTCGGGCAAGGAAGAAACCGGGATCACTGATGCCTGGTGTGCCGGCGTCGCTGACCAGCGCAATGTTCTGTCCGGCCTTGAGACGCTCGATGATACCTGATGTCGTCCCGTGCTCGTTGAATTTATGATGGGCCATGAGATGATTGCTGATCTCGTAGTGGCGCAAGAGGTTGCCTGAGGTACGTGTGTCCTCAGCCAGCACCAGATCAGCCTCTTTGAGTATCCTCAAGGCGCGCATCGTAATGTCTTCCATGTTTCCCACCGGAGTGGGGATGATATACAATGTACCCATAATCATTTGCAAATATAAGCAAAATAATCGCTACGCCCAAATTTTATTTGCTTTTTTCTTTGCTATGTATAAATGTAGATATACAAATGATGTCTATTCGTCTTTTCTTATTATCTTTGCAAATAAAAAAAGAAAACAGAATAGATGACAGAGAATCTGATAGGGGAGAGCCGTCGCCCCGGCCGCATTGAGGTGGTCTGTGGCAGCATGTTCTCCGGTAAGACTGAAGAGCTGATACGCCGTCTGCGCCGCGCCCGCTTTGCCAAACAACACGTTGCGATCTTCAAGCCGACAATGGATGTGCGCTACTCGCCCCGGGATGTGGTGAGCCATGACCATACTGCGCTGAGATCCATACCCGTGCACCAGTCCGATGAGATACTGAAGTTGTCGGGAGGCTGTGACGTAGTTGGTATCGACGAGGCACAGTTCTTCGACGACCACCTTGTAGCCGTGTGCAACAAGCTTGCCTATCAAGGTGTCCGGGTCATCATTGCAGGGCTGGATATGGACTTCCTTGGCAATCCTTTCGGACCTATGCCTTCGCTGATGGCAGTGGCCGACGAGGTGACTAAAGTGCACGCTATCTGTGTGAAGTGTGGCGCGCTAGCATATGCCAGTCACCGTCTGGTCAACGACAGGGAGCAGGTGATGCTTGGCGAGAAACAAGAATATGAACCCCTTTGCCGCGAGTGTTTCCAAAAAGCACTGTTGGACGACAAGCGCAACGCGCAAAGCCGCAATCTCTTTGAGAAATAGCGCTTGGACAATCCTATGCAATGAAATTCATTAGATCATCATCGTATTATGCCAAAAGAAATCACATTTGACCGTTTCATACGTTGGGTAGGAGTAGGAGCCATCGTATTGGTTGTGTTCTTGCTTGTAGACTATCTGAGCAGTGTGCTGCTGCCTTTCTTTGTAGCGTGGCTTTTTGCCTATCTGCTCTATCCCATGGTGAAGTTTGTGGAGAACAAGCTTCATGTGCGGGTGCGGGCCTTGTCGATTATCATCACGATGATCGTAGTTTTCGCTGTCATCGGCGGTATGCTCTATTTCATTATCCCACCAATGATCGAGCAGTTCCAACGCTTGTATGTCATCCTCACCCATTGGGTGCACGGAGCTGCACACACCAACAATATCAGTGGATGGATTTCGAACTGGCTCATCAATAACCAACATACGGTAGAGCACTTCTTCAAGAGTCCTGATTTCACCAATATCTTGAAGAACGTGGCGCCAAAGGTGTTCTCTGTCGTAAGCCAGACGGCCAGTATCGTGATGAGCATAGTGGCCTCACTGATCACCTTATTATATATGTTCTTCATCCTGATGGATTACGAGTTTCTTACGGACAATTGGATCCGCATCTTCCCTGTGAAGAACCGCCCCTTCTGGCATGAACTTGCAGGAGACGTGGAACGGGAGTTGAACAACTACATTCGCGGTCAAGGTCTGGTGGCTCTTTGCATGGGCATCATGTTCTGCATAGGGTTTACCATCATGGACTTCCCGATGGCCATTGGCTTGGGTATACTCATCGGAGTGCTGGATTTGGTGCCCTATCTCCACACCTTCGCCCTCATCCCTACAGCTTTCCTTGCTATGCTCAAGGCTGCCGACACCGGTCAGAACTTCTGGGTGGTCTTCGGCTTGGCTGTTGGACTCTTCGCATTGGTGCAGGTGATCAGTGATATGATCGTCACACCGCATATCATGGGAAAGGCCATGGGACTCAATCCGGCTATTCTTCTACTCTCGTTGTCGGTATGGGGTGCTATTCTGGGCTTCATCGGCCTGATCATCGCCTTGCCGCTGACGACGCTGCTCATCACCTATTGGAAAAAGTACGTCACCAAGGAGGAGAGCGTCGGTACGTTGAAAAATAAGACTGTTGCCCAACAGCCCGCGGGGACCGCCCGCCCGAAAGCGGATGCGTGAGGCCTACTGTTGATGATGAGAATCGTGCGTGTTGGCGCGGATCTCAAAGTCTTAAAATTTTGATAGATAACTTATGCACATGAAAAAGACCATATTGTTTTGCGTTGAACTTTGTCTCGCGATGTTGCTGCCGTGCATGTCTTTGCAGGCACAGGTTGTTGATACACCTCGCAAATACGCCTATATTGTCAGATATGACAAGAGTCACACGCTCATGCGTCAAGGGGCTGACTTCAACGTCGTGGACTTAGATATAGAATGGCCGGTGGTTATTGATTCGACACAGGTCAGTGCCTTGCAGCAACAGATAGCCTCTACGGTGTTGATGTCAGAAAGTACTGACTATGATACTTCCGTTAGCAGTTTCCTTGCACACTTTGGAACCCCGGTGGCCGGTAAGCTCGACAGTCTGCCCGATGACCGCCACTTCTGTTATGTCTCTGCTTCTGCTACGATCAAAAGCTATAGTCCGGGCAAATACATCGTCTACCAACTGGACCGTCAAGTAGCACCTCAGTCTCTGAGCTCACAGCCGTCTGCCGACAACCATCTTCTTTGCGTCTTTGATCTTCACACCCAGAAGATCTTGCACCTCGCCGATTTGATGAAGACCTATCAGTTGCAATCATCAGACGACAGTCCATTGATTACGTTGTTGACGAGTGTTCTTAATGACAATGAATATAACAGTTTGCAGTCCGTAGAAGTATTGGCTGTCTGGCCGGAAGACTCTCTTGTTGGTATGCGTGTCAGATATGGATTTGACAACGGCGGCTATACCTCGGAACTTAAGATGCACTACGATTACGCTAAATCGATTTTGACCAAGCACTACCGCAACCTTCTGAAACCTGCTGTTGCCCATCAGCCTGCCTATGCCACACTGCCCAATAGCGTTGGTAATGATACGCTTTGCTATACTCCCGACCAGCTACCGACTGAAAAGGACAAAGATTTGGCCAAACGCTATATGGCCGCCCAGACTATTTCCGACTATCATGGTAGAGGAACGGTGCTCGTTTCTTATGCCGTTGACCGCGACGGTCGACCGACAGATTTGGCCGTTGTCAACTCCGTCTCGCCTTCCGCTGACCGTTGGGCCGTGTCGGTTGTGAGAGGCATGCCACCTTTGCAACCCGCGACGAAAGGTGGTAAACCAGTCTTAACAAGAATGCTGAGAGGATTCAGATTTCAATAAAACGGCTATCAGAATAGACCTATACACATATTATATATAATACAACTTATTCAATACAAACAACCAATGACACCAACAGTAAATCCTTATAAAAATGGTTCAGGAGGCAGAGGCCTCCATGATGCCCATGTGCATCATCACCATCATCATCATTACAGTTATCAGTACTATCACATCCGACATCAGATCGGGTGTTTCCTCCATCGGTCATGGCTCGTGTTGATAACGATCATCGCCCTGCTGTTTATCAGCTTTGTGTTGGCAGCTATCTATATTCCTAACTTTCGCGACAGTCTGCCAGACATCGATGGATACTTCAGCAACGGTGTGAAATTGACCTCAGTACACGACCGGCATGGCCGGATGGACTACGACGGTATTGACATCTCTCATCACCAGGGCGTTATTAACTGGGACCGTGTCAGTCATGACACTTGCGTGAAGTTTGTCTACATTAAAGCCACGGAGGGAGGCGATCATATCGACTCCCTTTATCTCAAGAACATTGCCCGCGCCCGTGCCGCGGGCATTCCGGTCGGTACCTACCACTATCTTACCTCCGGCAGCACCGTCCGGCAGCAGTTCCGCCTTTTCTATTCCATCGTCAACCGCCACCATCAGGATCTCGTGCCAATGATTGATGTCGAAGAGGAGGGGGTGAAAGGATGGAGTAGGGTAGAGCTACATGAAAAGCTCGATTCCATGGTTCACTTGCTTGCCTCCCACTATCATGGTACTCCTATTATATATTGCTACACCCGATTCTTCAATGAACATCTTTATCCCCGCTTTGCTTCCGCCCGACTCTTTGTTTCCCATTACAGCTCATCAGAACCGCCGTTGGCAGGTGACATTAAGCCGCTCTTGTGGCAGCATAGCGATGCCGGATTGGTCGATGGAATCACTACTCCGGTGGACCTGGACGTACTTTCAGAGGGAGTTAGTGTTGACAATTTGAAATTAAAACATTAATTTCCCACTAATAATCTATCAAAAACTAATGTATTTCTTCTCTTATACTTTCGATTCGTAAGTCTATTATCTTGATCTATATCAATTTGTACATACAGTAAACGTTACTTACAAAATAAGCCTTAAGTATTGTAGTTAAAAACAGTATCACTTTACACGTAAATTGTGCGTTGCACTAACTGACTAACATAATGTCATCTGAAACGTTTAAATACATATTACTTGTAAAGACCTAACTTACACTTTGCTCGTTTAAACACCGAATTGTGTCAGAATAGAATTAAAGGCGGCTTCTAAATTATAATTAAAATTAGGGCTAAAAATAATGATAAAATAGTGTTAAAGGAATTTGGAGATTCAATATAAAATGCATACCTTTGCAGTGTCAAAAAGAAAAAGTAAAACTAAGAAAGGAAACCGATATGAAAAAGTTGATGATTTTATCAATGATGTTTCTCGCAGTTCTGAGTGCTTCAGCTCGTAAGCATGTGAGCGAGAGTGCAACTGTTGTTGCAGACACTATCTACTACGCTGCAAATCAGCAGAACGTACAGGATCGTGGTCAGGCTGCTTACTATCGTCTGCTCAAGCAGGATGGTAAAGGACTCAACAAGGAAGATGTCTTCCAGGACTACTATATGAACGGCAATCTCAAGGCTGAGGGTGGATACAGCTTCATCGATCTCGGCAATGACAAGAACACCGTTCTCAATGGTGAGGTCACCACATACTACGTCAACGGCAAGGAGAAGCTCCATGGCAACTATGTCAATGGCAAGCGTCAGGGCTACTTCACATTGCAGCTCCGCAACGGTGGTGTCGCTGTGGTGGAATATAACAACGGAAAGTCAAAATACGACTACTTCATGGTTACCATGCCTGACGGCACACAGGAGAAGCGTCCTCTGAGCGAGATCCATGAGCTTCTTCAGTAATCGGTAGCCGCAAAATCGAAATAATTAAGTCAGTCTAAATACATCTTATTTTCATAAATAGAATCTCTCTTACAATAATAATACGATTTATTTTTTAATTTCTTTTATGAGCCCTTTGTTCGTGAGAATGAAGGGCTTTTTTGTGTGGTGATGTTGGATAGAGGGGAAGAACTAAATAGCATGGCCAGCTTTTGAAAGTAAGACAGGTCTTAAATTAGTTATTTATCATAACAGCCATTATCGTAAAAAATAGCGCTTTAAAGCTCGGGGGAACGTGGCTATTTTAAAGCCGACAAGCTGGACACTAAAACGAATGCTCGGCTTTTGGCAGCTCGGGATGGCAATCATTGAAGTCGCATCGAGATTAATTTTCTCTCATCTTTAGATAAAAATATTAAATTAAGTCCTGAAAGATCGTCTATTCTCCTTGCTTTTTGCTATCTTTGCAAAGTTTTTATTGCAATAACACAATTATAGGTTAATAAAATAATGAAGCAGTACAGATTAGTGGACAATGTGCTGGGATGGCTTGTGTTTGCCGTTGCAGCCTTTACCTATTGCTCCACCATCGAGCCGACAGCCTCGTTTTGGGACTGTCCAGAGTTTATTACCACAGGCTATAAACTTGAAATCGGTCACCCACCTGGGGCACCGTTCTTCATGCTCACGGCCAATCTGTTCAGTCACTTTGCCAGCGATCCCAGTCAGGTAGCACGCATGGTGAACACGATGAGCGCTCTGCTCTCGGCCACCACGATCCTCTTCCTTTTCTGGACGATCACTCACCTGACACGCAAGCTGATCGTTAAGGATTGGTCATCATTGACGCTGGGCAAGACCATCGCCATTGAGGCCAGTGGTGTTGTGGGCGCTTTGATCTACACATGGAGTGACACATTCTGGTTCTCCGCTGTGGAAGGTGAGGTTTATGCCTACTCTTCTGCGTTCACCGCTATCGTGTTTTGGTTGATACTGAAATGGGAAGATCATGCCGATGAGCCTCATTCCGACCGTTGGCTGGTACTCATTTTCTATATGACAGGTCTGAGCATTGGCGTACACCTGCTCAACTTGCTGTGTCTGCCTGCCATCGTGCTGGTCTACTGCTATCGACGTTTCCCCAACATCGAGTTGAAGGGTTCTCTGATCGCCCTCTTGGTGTCTTTTGTGCTGGTAGCTGCCGTTCTCTACGGCGTCATCCCGGGCATTGTCACTGTGGGCGGCTGGTTTGAGTTGCTCTTCGTCAATGTTTTGGGCCTGCCTTTCAACACGGGATTGATCATCTACATTGCGTTGCTGGTGGCTTCCACCCTTTGGGCCATCTACGAGAGCTATGTCGGACGCAACAAGAAACTGGAGAACATCTCTACCCTTTTGGCTTTCGCGTTGATCGGAATTCCGTTTATCGGCTACGGCTGGCATGCTGTTGTTTGCGGCATCATCATCCTTGCCGTCGTCTGGTGGCTGTTCAACCGCAAGAAGATGGTTGAGAAGAAGCCAGTATATCTTGTCAGTTCTCATCTGAAAAATACCGTGCTGCTGTGCATGCTGATGCTGATGATCGGCTATTCAAGCTATGCGCTCATCGTCATCCGCTCTGTTGCAAATCCGCCGATGGACCAGAACTCTCCCGAAGATATCTTCACGTTGGGCTCTTATCTCAGCCGTGATCAGTATGGCAGCTATCCCCTACTCTATGGTCAGGCCTACACCTCGCAGGTCGCTTTGGAGCAGGACGGCGATATGTGCAAGCCTAAGATGAACGAAGGCGCTCCTATCTACAGCCGTAAAGAAAAGGCTTCCAAGAATGAGAAGGACTCCTACTTCATCGTCTCTCACCGCAGCAACTACATCTATGCGCAGAACATGCTCTTCCCCCGTATGTGGGACAGCAACCATGCGCAGGACTACGAGAGTTGGATGGGTGGCGTAAATGGTACCGAGGTACCCTATGACCGTTGCGGTGAACAGATGACCGTGAAGATGCCATCACAGATCGACAACATCAAGTTCTTCCTGTCCTACCAGTGCAACTTCATGTATTGGCGCTACTTCATGTGGAACTTTGCCGGTCGCCAGAACGACATTCAGGGCAATGGCGAGCCCGAGCACGGCAACTGGATCACGGGAATCCCGTTCTTCGACAACGCCCGCTTGGGTGATCAGAGCAAGTTGCCTGACGATCTGAAGATGAACAAAGGTCACAATGTCTTCTATTGTCTGCCTTTGCTGTTGGGTCTCATCGGACTCTTCTGGCAGGCTTTCCGTGGCCGTCGCGGCATTCGTCAGTTCTGGGTAGTCTGCTTCCTGTTCTTCATGACAGGACTTGCCATTGTCGTCTACCTCAACCAGACGCCGGTGCAGCCGCGTGAGCGTGACTATGCTTACGCCGGTTCGTTCTATGCTTTTGCCATTTGGTGTGGTATGGGCGTGGCAGCCTTGGTTGATCTGATGAAGAAATATCTCAAGGTCGAAAGCCCGATTGCTATCGGAGCCCTCAGTCTCGTGTGTCTGCTCGTTCCTATTCAGATGGTCAGCCAGACATGGGATGACCACGACCGCTCAGGCCGTTACACCTGCCGCGACTTCGGCCGCAACTATCTGATGACGCTTCAGGACAAGGGCAACCCGATCATCTTCACCAACGGAGACAACGATACCTTCCCACTCTGGTACAACCAGGAGACAGAGGGCGTACGTACCGACGCTCGTGTCTGCAACCTCAGCTATCTGCAGACCGACTGGTATATCGACCAGATGAAGCGTCCGGCTTATGGCTCGCCTTCCGTGCCTATCACCTGGCCGCGTCTCGACTACTGCTCGGGAACCAACGAATATGTTGAAGTCAACCCAAGTCTGAAGTCACAGGTCCTCGACTTCTACAAGAAGAACCCGATGGCTGCTAAGGCTCAGTTTGGTGATAATCCATTCGAGTTGGCCAACGTGATGAAGTATTGGGTGCGCTCCAAAGACGCAGACATGCACGTTATCCCGACCGATACGCTCTACGTCACCATCGACAAGAACGCTGTCAAGCACAGTGGCATGATGATGGCCAGCGACACAATACCCGACCGTATGGTCATCTCGCTGAAAGGCAAG
This sequence comes from uncultured Prevotella sp., assembly GCA_900317685.1. Taxonomy (GTDB): domain Bacteria; phylum Bacteroidota; class Bacteroidia; order Bacteroidales; family Bacteroidaceae; genus Prevotella. The sequence goes on along the minus strand of ONHQ01000016.1, from coordinate 26,308 downwards.
AATGCTCTTTACAAGAACGACCTGATGATGCTGGAGATGATTGCTCATTGCAACTGGACGCGTCCTATCTATGTCGCTCTGACTGTGGGCCAGGAAAACTACATGAATCTTGGTGACAACTTCATTCAGGAAGGTCTTGCCAACCGCATCTCGCCGTTCACAACCAACGCTCCGGGCGCTAAGAACTACGACACAGAGAAGGTCTACAACAACCTGATGTTCCGCTACCGCTATGGTGGTCTGAGCAAGCCGGGTCTGTATATCGACGAGACCGTCATGCGCATGTGCTACACCCATCGCCGTCTCTTCGGTCAGCTTGCCCTTCACCTCATCGCTGAGGGACAGAAAGCTAAGGCACTGAAAGTGTTGCAGAAAGCAGAGAAAGAGCTCCCGACCTACAACATTCCGATGAACTACATGAGTGGTGGCAATGACATTGCTCATGCCTACGCACTGTTGGGTCAGAAGAAGAAGGCACTGGAGATCATCAACGAAGTATGGAAGAATGCCAGCCAATACGAGCAGTACTATCTGAGCGAGGATGGCGTTTGGTTCCAAGGCTCTCAACGTGACTGCCTCATGCAACTGTCAATTATGACCGAGATGGCGAAGGTCACGGAACTTGTTGACCCTGCTTTGGCCAGAAAACAAAACAGCCAGATCGATGCCTACTATCGCATGTATGTAGGGAAAGGCGGTCAGCAGTTAGGACAATAACCCTATGTTTATAGAGCAACCCGCTAAATGGCTCCGCTGGCTCTATCCAAATGCCTTGTGGCGAATGGATAAGAGCGAGCGGGCCGTTTATCTCACTTTCGATGACGGACCGATTCCGGAGTCGACACCGTTTATCCTTGACACCTTACGAAAGTACGGTGCCAAGGCTACGTTTTTTATGGTTGGAGAGAACGTATTGCGTAATCATGACCTCTACAACCGCATTGTCGAGGAAGGACATCAGGTTGGCAATCACACGTTCAATCATATCGGAGCCTTCAAACACTGGACGATCACCTATGCCATCAATACGGCACAGGCCAACGACTTGATCAAATCCCATCTCTTCCGACCGCCACATGGCTGGATGCGCCACTCAGAATATTGGTGGCTGCAAAGAAAATACAAGATCGTGATGTGGGACTTGGTCACGCGCGACTACTCCAAATGGCTGACAGCGCAGGACGTTTTCAACAATGTCAAGCGCTACGCCCGCAATGGCTCTATCATCACTTTTCACGACTCGCTCAAGAGTATCGATAAGCTTAAAATTGCTCTGCCATTGGCACTGCAGTGGCTCAAGGACCAAGGCTACGAGTTTAAGATCATCGAGTGAGAACGATTTGAATAGATGCTTATCTCTGTATATCAGGTCATTACGAATCGCTTTCTAATAACCGACAGGCTTAGGATCAACGATCTGAAGCTTTAGTTTATACGTAAAAATGCTTCAAACTATATGGTTAAACTAATGTTTGACCTTAGGTAAAACATTTGTTAGAATTAAGGCTAACATTTGTTTAACCTAAAGCCAAACAAATGTTTGACCAATATACGGCTTGGTTTTTTCGGCATTAATCCAACGAAAAGCGGCAACAACGATCCCTTTTTATTTACACCATAACACCAATATTTAGAGATGCAACTGATACTTGCCAGTGCCAAAATCATGAGATCCGCAGACTACGGACGTGTTCTCACAATGACGACACCCGCCTTTGACGACGAAGCGCATCGCTTGGCGATGGAGCTCTCTCAATGGTCTGTCACAGATCTCGCCAAGGCTTTGCACTGTAGTGCAGCCATTGCCATGGAGAATCATCAGCGTTTCCAGCAGTTCATGGTAGACGATAACCGCATTCCCGCTATCCTCGCTTACTATGGTCAAGCCTATAAGCATCTTTGTGCAGACGAGTTCTCAGCTGAAGACTTTCAGTTTGCGCAAGACCACTTGCGGATACTTTCTTTTCTCTATGGCGCTTTGCGTCCTTTAGATGGCATCCATCTCTATCGAATGGAAGGCAAGGTGAAATTGCAAGAGACGGACGGAAAGACGCTCTTCGCATGGTGGAAAGAGCGGTTGACCGACCGACTCATTGCGCGTGTCAAAGCCGACGACGGCGTGCTGCTCCATTTGGCTACCGAGGAGTTTGAGCATCTCTTTGACTGGAAGCGCGTGGAGAAAGAGGTAAGAGTCGTGAAGCCCTACTTCTATGTCGATCAGGGTACACAGTTCAAAATTGTGTCGATGTATGCCAAGGGATGCCGAGGAGGTATGGCGCGCTTTGTCATTCAGAACAGGCTCAATGACCCAAAGGCTTTGAGTGCGTTTGCTGAGGATGGCTTCAGCTTCAATCCCCGTTTGGGTGACGACAACCATCCCCATTTCGTCAAAGTATGATCTTGCGGCAGTCGTGGGCAAGTGACGAGGAATAAAGACAGGGTGAGAGCACCGACAATTAACTTTTTTTTCTTGGTTTTTGTGGTTTTATTTTTTACCTTTGCATCATGAAAGATAGCATACGTTCAGAGGTGACGGCTTTTTTCCGTACCTTTGCTTTACAAGTGTTGCAGCAGGCTCATGTCGATCCCAATGATCCACGTGGAATGAAGCTTGCGTTGCTTGATCATTATGAAGAGATATACCCACGGTTCTCGCTCACGGCAGTGTTTCACGAATGTTACCAAAAAGCAGGGCACGCCAAAATGGTGAGTGAGTATCGCCGGTGCTTCTCAATGTTGCTCGTCGGCCGTTTGCCAGAGGAATAGATTGTGTATTTTCTACCTTTCAATCGTATCTAAAAGAGAAATATTAACTAAAAACATAAATAAGAAAAATGCAAGAGAACAATCAGAAAGGGCGTTCTATCGCCATCGTGGCCATGATCTTCCTCTTCGGAATGATCGCCTTCGTCACGAATCTCGCCGCTCCTATCGGTGTCATCTGGAAAAATCAGCCGGCACTCGAAGGTTCCAACACACTGGGTATGCTTGGAAACATGATGAATTTTCTGGCTTATCTGTTCATGGGTATTCCTTCCGGAAAGATGCTGCAACGCATCGGCTACAAGAAGACGGCACTGGTGGCTGTCGCCTTTGGCTTCTTCGGTGTCTTCATCCAGTTCCTTTCCGGCCAGCTGTTCACCCATAGTTTGTTGATGGGTCTGCCCACCAACTTCTATGTCTACTTGCTCGGTGCGTTTGTGGCAGGCATCTCAGTGTGCATGCTCAACACGGTTGTCAACCCAATGCTCAACCTTCTTGGTGGTGGTGGAAAGAAAGGCAACCAGTTGCTGCAGATTGGCGGTACGCTCAACTCGTTCATGGGTACGCTCACCCCGATGCTCGTTGGCGCACTCATCGGCACGGTGACGAAGGACACCGCCATCAGCGATGTCAACATCGTGCTCTATCTGGCTATGGGCATCTTTGCTGCTACTTTCATCATTCTCAGCTTCATCCCCATCGCTGATCCCGAGAGCAACAACATCGAAGGTGTGACTTTTGAGCACTCACCTTTCTATTTCCGTCATTTCACGTTGGGCGTGATCGCCATCTTCCTCTATGTTGGTACAGAGGTCGGCATCCCCGGCACCCTCAACTTCTTCCTGAGTGATACCTCGGCAGCAGGCGCAGGCCTCAATGTGGCGACCGCTGCAACGATCGGAGGCTTTGCTGCCGGTACCTACTGGCTGCTGATGCTTGTCGGCCGTTTTGTGGCCGGACTGATCGGCTCAAAGGTCTCCAGTCGTGTGATGATGAGCACTACCAACGCTATTGGCGTCTGCTTGATCATCACAGCCATGGTGCTTCCCAAGACCGTCACCGGTGCCATTCCTGTGTTCACTGGTTCCGGTTTCGAGATGACAGAGTTGCCGTTGAGTGCCATCCTGCTCGTCTGCTGTGGTCTCTGCACTTCCGTGATGTGGAGCTGCACGTTCAACCTTGCTACAGAAGGCTTGGGCAAGTACACCGCCGCAGCCAGTGGCATCTTCATGACGATGGTCGTTGGTGGCGGCATCCTGCCAATGGTACAGAACGCTATTGCTGACAGAGCCGGATACATGGTTTCGTATGTGGTGCCTCTCGTGGCTATGTGCTACATGTTCTTCTATGCGCTTTGGGGTTCCCGCATCGTCAATAAGGAGGCTGGTGAAGAGCAGGCATAAGAGAAGGAAACACGCTTCAGAAATATCTGAAAATCCATTTATACGCAAAGAGGCCAGGGCAATCACTGCTCCGGCCTCTTTTTTTTGTTACCTGAATAGATATTGATCTAAATGGTAAAATCTAATTTACTCCCTTATCATACAATTGTCTTCTCATAATAATTATAGAAACCTGAAATTCTCTAAGAACTTTTACTGATGCAAAGATACGCAATCCTGCCGAATGTGTTGCTTTTTGTTCAGTGAACCACCGCATCTGTTCAGCGAATGAAGGCAAGGAAGCCATAGATCTGACACCGCTTGAAATGATGAAGAACCTATCTTTCCTTCAGCTTTTGCGGCGCAGTGGATATTTCCTGTGGGCGGCTATTCGTTATCATACTCTGCATCTGCTAGTAGTTAGCGGGACTATTTTTCCTTCCTTCTTGGTGATGTCGTTGATGGCAAGCCGTGTTCTCATGGGCTCGAAGCAGTGTTCACATGGGCTCGAAGTAGTGTTCTTGTGAGGTTGAAGCAAGGTCCCCTATGTTGTAATGCTATAGAAAAAGATCGTTCGCTACGTAGGGAATGATCTTTTCCTACGCAGCGAACGATTGTCTGTCAGGCAGTAAAATCAATTACATTCAGACTCTTTACTTGCCAATATAGTTTCTGCACAGATAGTCGTTGAGCTTGTCCTTGTACAGATCTCCGATGGGTAGCAGGACATCGTTGTCGAGCATCACGCGCGTCTTGCTTACTTCCTGGATACGACGAAGGTTGATGATATACGATCGATGGATTCTCATGAAACAGTCGGGAAGGCGCTCTTCCAACCGCTTGAGCGAATAGAGCGAGACCACAGGGCGACGTGGCAGTCCGTGGTCATCCTTTCCGTCGAGATGAATCTTCAGATATTCGCTCATTCCCTCGATGTAGATGATGTCACTCAGCCGTATCTTGACCATACGCCCCTCCACCTTGACGAAGAGAGAATCGGTGCTGCTGCTTATCTTTGGTAGATGAGAGTCGGTATTAGTGGCGCTTCCCGGTTCTTGAGTGTTCACTGACGATTGTTGCAAAGCGGCGGGTGTTGCAACTTGCCCTTCTTCTCCCAGCCGTCGACGCAGTTTCTCTGCTGCCCGGCGAAAGTCGTCGAGTCCAAAAGGCTTCAGAAGATAATCCACAGCATCGACCTTGAAACCTTCCACCGCATATTCTGAATAGGCTGTCGTGAAGACGACGAGAGGCGGATACGACAAGCTCTTGATGAAGTCCATACCATTGAGGTCGGGCATATTGATGTCGCAAAACACGGCATCTACCATGTCTTGCGACAACACCTCCTTTGCTTCTGTGGCACTGGAACAGGCCCTGACGAGTTGCAGATAAGGTATCTTGCCGATGAAATTAACCAGTTGTTGCAGAGCCAGTGGCTCATCGTCTATTGCTAAACATCTAATCATTGTTATCAATCTTTTGTATGGGGAGTCGGAGAAGAACGTCGTACACGTCAGTTTTGTCGTTGATATCCAGCGTATAGCGGTCGCCATAGATCAGATCCAGCCTTCGCTTCACGTTGGAGAGCCCTACTCCACCGACGGAAGGCACCTTGCTGGTCTCCGTCATGGGCTTCTTGCTGTTGATACAGGAAAAGAGCAGATCACCGTCCTCAACGTCCATTGTGATGTTGATGAAGCTGTTCTGTTTATAGCTTACACCATGTTTGAAGGCGTTCTCTACGAAGGTAGGGAAGATCAGCGGCGGTATGTTTACGTCGGGAAGATTCTCGGGGATGTCAATCGTCACGGTCAGCCGGTCGTTGTATCTCAGTCGCATCAACTTCACATAATTGAGAAGGAAAAGAATGTCGTTGTGTAGAGAAACCTTGTCCTTATCTCCCTCATAGAGTACGAAACGCATCATCACAGACAGTTCTCTCAGGCATTCCTTGGCTTTCTCCGCGTTCATGTCGATGAGTACCTGAATGTTGTTGAGGGTGTTCATGAAGAAGTGGGGATTGATCTGGAACTTCAGATATTGCAGTTGCAGAAACATTCTTTCCTTTTCAAGTTGTTGGAGATGGTTGCGGTCTTGCTCTGATTTGAAATAGAACTTCACGCCGAGATTCAGTCCAAACACGCCAATGAGCAGGAGCAGGTTGACTATATACCCCGGCCCCAATGGTCCTAAGTGGCGATCATCGTAGTGACGCATGGGAAACGGGGGCTGTATGTGATCCTTTTGCGCCAATTTGTTTTCTCTTTCTATCAGCCAAAGAGGCGGACGATTTCTTCCAGGATCCGGACCATGAAGGTAATTTGACACGCTGAAGAAAATTGCCAGCAAAGCGAGCACCGAACAGAGATATGCGACACGCATCTTCTTGATCAGCAGCGGGGCCAGCAGGAAGTTATGAATAAAAAAGAACAGGCAGAAGATCAAAAACCACCGCCAGATGTGGAAGACTTCCTCCCAATGAAACTCTGCTTGCGTCACAGTGAACGAGCGCAAGTAGAATATGATGATGGGCAGCAGGAAAAACAGCAGCCACATCACCACATAGATGGCATACTCAGGAGATAGTCTGTATTTTCTTCTCATTGCTATTATTAACGATCAATCACATTACTTATTTTGCAACATAATGAGCCCAAAACCGATTGAAGCGCTGCCTTTATTCTTGTGCATATATAGTCTTGTGTCATGATACCCGTTTTAATAAAATGGTGCAAGCCTCGTGTCCCCACGAAACTTGCACCGCAAGTATATGAATGAAAAGACTATTCTGTCAGAAATATCGTCGCTTATCGTATGAACTCACTCTCTGATGACGTCTTTCCTACAAACTGTAGTCTGACATCCTTCGATCGTTGCAAAGTTACGAAAAAGAACGCAATATCTTTTCAATCTTTCAGCAAAAGTGCGAGACCATTCAGTCAAACGGCTCGTGTCAGCTCCTTTTATACTCCACAAAGGCTTCCATAGCCTCATAGCAGGCGAGGCCGAGATTGTCGTACTTCTTTGCCGTGGCACGGTTGCGGTCTTCCGCGCGCTGCCAGAACAGTCGCTCGTCGTTGCCCAAGAAAGGCGCGAAATCGGCTTGAGACGCATGCTTGAGAATGGCGTTGCGCTTGTGGCGCAGCTGCTCCGGCGACATGGGCACACACATCTCTATATCCTTTACGTCCCACTCAGCCCAGGCACCGCGGTACATCCAGATGCGGCAATCGTTGAGCCACTCCGCTCCCGCCTGCTGCTCAAGGTCTATGGCGGCGAGTACGGCATCGGTGCATTTGCGGTGTGTGCCATGCGGATCGGCAAGGTCTCCGGCCACAAAGATCTGATGGGGCTTGATGTCCTGAAGCAGGCTGCGCACGATGTTCACGTCACGTTCTGTCATCGGATATTTCTCCACCCTGCCGCTTTCGTAGAACGGAAGGTCGAGGAAGTGGACATGATCAGAGTGCACTCCATTGTATGTACTTGCCGTGCGGGCCTCGCCACGACGGATCAGTCCTTTGATCGTCCTTACGTCCTGTGTGTCAATGTCACCCTCTTTCTTGCTGGCAAGAAACTGCTTGATGTCGTGATACATGTTGACGATGACCTGATCACCGGCGTTCATAAACAGTTGGTTGAAGCCGTTGAGAAAGTGCATGAAGCGTGTCACCTCCTCGTCATTGACGGCGATGTCGCCGCTTGTCTCGTAAGCGATGTGGACATCATGTCCTTGCTCGACAAGGCGGTGAAGGGTTCCACCCATCGAGATAACGTCGTCGTCGGGGTGAGGCGAAAAGACGATGACCCGCTTGGGATAAGGCTTTGCACGCTCCGGACGATAGGTGTCGTCGTCATTGGGCTTGCCGCCGGGCCAACCTGTAATGGTATGCTGCAGGTGGTTGAAGATTCTGATGTTGCAGTTATAAGCCGAACCGTAGAGCGCCAAAAGCTCGGAGAGACCATTGCTGTTGTAGTCTTTGTTGGTCAGTTTCAGTATAGGCTTCTGCGTCTTCTCGCAAAGCCACACCACAGCGGCACAGGTAAGCTTGTCATCCCATTTGCAACTGGACACCAGCCACGGGTGGACGATGCGGGTCAGCTTAGCGGCGGCAGCGAGGTCAACGACCACATGCGCGTCGTTGTGAGTCTGGAGAAACGATGCCGGGATGTCTTCTGTGATAGGCCCTTCCACCGTTTTTTGGATGATGTCGGCCTTGTCGTCACCCCATGCCGTGAGGTAGATGTGGCGGGCGGACAGTATCGTGCTGATGCCCATCGTGATGCTGCAAGGCGGAACGGGCTCTTGTCCGCCAAAGCTCATCGTCATCTCTTCACGCGACACACTGTCGATCAGAATCAGCCGCGACCTTGACGTGATGACAGAGCCGGGCTCGTTGGCCGCAATATTGCCACTGCGTCCGATGCCGAGAAGAGCAATGTCCAGACCGCCATAGTGCCGGATCTGTTGCTCATATAGCGCACACTGATCTTGAATATTCTCTTGTGCGACGCTGCCATCGGGTGAGAAAATGTGCTCCGGGCGGATGTCCACATGGTCAAGCAAGCGGTCTCGCAACTGCCGCAGACTGGTGATGGCAGAGCTGGATTTCTGTGGGAAGTAGTCATAGACATTGAAGACGATGACATTGCCGAAGCTTAATCCTTCACATTGGTGGCGGCGCACGAGCTCCTCATAGATAGGCGTCAGACTCTGTCCGGTGCCGAGTGCCAATAGGCAGGGCTTGTTTTCCTGTGCCTTGGTTTTGATTTCTCTTTCGATGGCGTCGGCGATGTTGTTCACGGCATCTTCTGTTTTGGGAAAGATGTCAGTGCGGATTTTCTCGAAACGGGTTAGCTCCGAACGCTCAACGGCCGTCTTTGGCTGATAGAGATTCTCGGCTACTTTGTTTAGAACTATATGGGAAGTAAGGTTGAAATGAATCATTTTTGTAGTGAACGGTAATAACGGTAGGTGGAAACTTTCAGTTCGTCGGTGGCTTGCTCATCGCAGACAACGACTGTGTTGGGATGGAGCTGCAGGGCACTGGCCGGGCACATTTGCGAGACAGGACCCTCAACTACCGCCTGGAGCGCACGTGCCTTATGATGTCCGTTGCACAGAATCATCACCTCACGGGCGTCGGTCACGGTGGCCACGCCTACGGTGAGTGCCTGGCTTGGCGTCTGGCTGGCATCGCCATCGAAGAACCGTGAGTTGGCGATGCGGGTGTCGTCGTTGAGCGTCATCACTCTCGTGCGTGAGCGCAGACTCGATCCCGGCTCGTTGAAAGCGATATGGCCGTCAACGCCGAGTCCGCCGATAAACAGGTCAATGCCGCCTGCTTGTTCGATGCCTCGCTCGTAGGCTTCGCATTCGGCTTGCAGATCCGCGGCATTGCCGTTAAGGATATGTATGTTCTCTCGCGGGCAATCGATATGGTTGAAAAGGTGGTTGAACATAAAAGAGTGGTAGCTTTGAGGATGGTCCTCAGCCAAACCGACGTATTCATCCATGTTGAAGGTAACGACATGGCGGAAAGAAACCTTGCCCTCTTGGCAGGCCTTGACCAAAAGAGCATACATGCCCTCGGGTGTGGAACCCGTTGGCAGGCCTAAGACAAAGGGGTGGTCAGCAGTGGGGCGGGATGCGTTGATGCGTTGGATCACATGAGCCGCAGCCCACTGGGAGAGTGATTCGTAGTCGTTTTCAATGATTACTTGCATATTGGTCTTTGTTATTAAGTTTGGTATTTGGGTCAGATACTATTCTGATCAGGATTTATTCTTGTTTCAGGTGACGGATGTTTCTCATCAGTCCCTCGTATTTCGCACGCTTTACGGCAGAGCCCTTGAAGAGCCTGCGGTAGTCTTCGACAGAGAGCTGCCGCCATTTGTCGAGTGTCATCTCGAGCAATTCTTCATTGGGTTGCAGTTCCGGCGTGGAATTCGGTTTGGCAAAACGGTTCCATGGGCAAGCCTGCTGGCAGCGGTCGCAACCGTAGAAGCAATTGCCCATCGCCGACTGTGCTTCCTCGCTGAGCTCGCCTTTGTTCTCGATTGTCTGGTAAGAGAGACAGCGATCAGCGTTGAACTCACCCGACTCAAGCAGGGCGTGAGTCGGACAGGCGTCGATGCAGCGGCGACAAATGCCGCAGCGCTCAGGCATCGGATCGTCGGGTGGAAGTTCAATGTCGAGGAAGAGCTCACCCAGAAAAAACATGCTCCCGGCATGAGGGATGATGAGTTGATGGTTTTTCCCCACCCATCCGAGTCCCGCCTTCACTGCCCAGTAGCGCTCCAGCACAGGTCCGCTGTCGACAAAGACGCGATAGCGTGTCGACGGAATCGGCTTTTTGCCATTGAAGCGGACCTCTTCCGGCATGATGCGTGCGGCCAGTTGCAGCAGTTTGTCGCGCATGACGGTGTGGTAGTCCTGCCCGAGTGCATAGCTTGCCATCTGAGGCTGGTCCTTTGGCATCGTCTGTGCGGGTGCATAGTTCAACGCTACCGAGACGATGGTCTTCAGTCCGGGCATGATCAGCCGAGGGTCCAGACGCATGTCGAGATAGTTGTCCATATAGTCCATCCCGGCATTCATGCCGTCGCTGAGCCATTTTCTCAGTCCCTGCTCAGTCTTGTCGTCTACGCGCTCTGCCCTTGCAATGCCACAGGCAGAAAAGCCTAAGTCGAGCGCCTGGCGCTTAATGTCCGCTACTTCCATCATGCATTATTTCTTTCTTGCCTTCATCGTGATCAGTGGCACGAGCATTTCTTCCATCGAGATGCCACCATGCTGGAAGGTGTCGCGATAGTACTGCACGTAGTAGTTGTAGTTGTTGGGATAGGCAAAGAACGTGTTTCCCGTAGCGAAGGCGTAGGTCGTGCTCACATTGGGAGCCGGCAGCTGAGCTTCTTTGGGCGTTTTGATGGTGAAGACCTCTTTGGAGTTGTAGTTGAGGTTCTTTCCCAGTTTATATCTCAGATTGGTGTTGGTGTTGCGGTCACCGACGATCTTGATGGGCTTCTCACAACGGATGGAACCATGGTCAGTGGTAAGGATGACGCGGTAATCGCTCTGAGACAGCAGTCGGAAAAGCTCGCCGATGACAGAGTGGCGGAACCAGCTCTGCGTGATGCTGCGGTAGGCAGCCTCGTCGCTGGCGAGTTCGCGTACCATCTTTGATTCCGTTCTGGCATGAGAGAGCATGTCGATGAAGTTGATCACTACCACGTTGAGATCGTTGTCCTTCAGGCTGTTGTATTGTTGCAGGAAGCGGTCGGCAGCGGCCGAGTCATTGATTTTGTGGTAAGAGAATCGGTCGTGACGGCGATAGCGCTCAATCTGTGTGGCGATGAGCGGCGCCTCGTTGAGGTTTTTGCCTTCCTCTTCGTCCTCGTCAACCCACAGTTCCGGGAACATCTGCTGGATCTTCACTGGCATCAGTCCACTGAAGATGGCGTTGCGGGCATACTGTGTAGCTGTCGGCAAAATGCTCATATACATGTCTTCCTGTATGTCGAAGAGGTCGCCAATCTCCGTTGCCAGCGTGCGCCACTGGTCCCAACGGAAGTTGTCAATGACGACGAGGAAGACTTTCTTGCCGTCGTTGATGGCGGGAAAGACGCATTTCTTGAAGATGTCGGGGCTCATCTGTGGGCGGTCCTCCCCTGCTTTCTGCTGGAGGAACCGACGCGGATCCACCCAGTCGAGGTAGTTCTGTTTGATATATTTGGCAAAGCCGTTGTTGGCTTCTTCTTTCTGCATGCTCAGCATCTCGGCAAAGGTGCTGTCGGTGTTGCCCAGCTCCATGTCCCAATAAGACAGGCGGCGGTAGACCTCCATCCAGTCTGTCCACGTGCGGCAATCATCGATCTGCATGGAAAGCTGCTGATATTCCTGTTGATAGGAACTCTGTGTGACCTCGCTGACGATCTCACGCCGATGGATGTTCTTCTTGAGTGTCAGGAGTATCTGGCTGGGGTTGACAGGCTTGATCAGGTAGTCTGCTATCTTAGAGCCGATGGCCTGGTCCATGATATCTTCCTCTTCGCTCTTAGTGACCATCACCACGGGTGTCTGAGGTTGTATCTCTTTGATACGCTGCAAAGTCTCCAGACCTGTGAGTCCCGGCATCATCTCGTCGAGCATGATCAGGTCGAACGTCTGTGTCTTACAGAGTTCTATGGCATCGGCACCATTGCTGGCAGTGGCAACCTGATAGCCTTTCTTCTCCAAAAAGATGAGATAAGCCTTGAGCAAATCCATCTCGTCATCTACCCATAATATGTCTCCGTTGTTCATCTTTAAAATCCGTCTAAATCGTAATACTCGTCCTCTAAGTCGAAAGATCTCTCTTTCTTGGGCTGCTCCTTGGGCTTGGCTTTCGCCTTGTCAGTCTGTTTGCTGTTGCCACCCTTGGCGGTTGTGCCCTGCTTAGAGGCAGTCTGTTGTTTGCTGCCTTGTTGTTTCTTATTTGTCGCGACGCCTGTTGTTGTCGGCTTCGTTGTTGCCGGCATGTCATCAAAGATGATCTCGGCGCCATTGGTCATGTCGGGATAGAGCCTCGGCTTTTCTGTCTGGCTCTTCTCTGCGGCTTTATTGACCGTCTTCCCGGCTGTCACTTCCTTCTTAGTCGCCGTTTCTTTTGGTTTCACGAAGGGCTGTTGCTCCTGTGTAACCTGCTGCTTGGGCTTGGCAACGGGTGTTGCTGTCTTGCTCACTGCCTTTTCTTGCTTTGCTGCGGGCTGTGCAGTCTTTGCGTCATCATCGTTTGCAGTGACAATGGTGCCGCCCTGCCCCTGCTCCTTCTCCGGTTCCGTCTCCACCTCTGTCGACTGACCTTTACGGTTGTCTTTGTCAGCGTCATTGTCAACGGGAATGAAGGTAGAGGATGCATCCTGCGTATTTTCCGGTTCTACCGTGATGCCGTTGAGATAATCGTCGACCTCTTTCTCCGTCATCGGCACCTTTTCCTTTGTTGGTTGCGTGACGACTTCCGCGGGATCGATCAGCAATCTGGCAGTGGAAATCTTCAATGGCGCGAAATGGGTGTTGTAGAACTTGGAATAGTCGTCGTAACTAAACTGGGCTCCCAACAGCGGCAGGTTGGTCTCAGAAACGATGAATGCACGGGCCTTGCCCGTGAGCTTTTGGATAGAAGGCTGTTGCAGCACCTGATTGGCGTACTGTCGTGCTTCATCGTAATTGTTGAATCCGGAGATCCTCATGCGGTGGATGCCGTCCAAATCGTCAATGGCAATATCGAAATCACGGACGAGATAGCTCGTGAAGTTGTAGCGTGCCACTTGGAACAATAGCTGGTTTTCTCTGACAGAATCGGGGGCATAGACAAGCAGGAAGCAGAAAGGCGTGTTGCGCTCATTGCTGAGTTTCATCTCTTTCTTCTTGTCTGCCTCGGTCAGCACCTCGGTACGCCGTTGCCAGAAATTGCCGATGTCGAAATGTCCGCCGTGGAGTTGGCGGCCAGCCTTCACTCCGTTGATGATCATTCCGGCCAACTCGGCCAGCTTGCTCTCGGGGAAATGGGCTACCAGAGAGTCCATTGCTGCGAGACATCCTTGGCTGTCGCCCTCGTTGAGAAGGCTCAGTCCACCGATGAAGATGAACTTATCGCGGTTCTGTCCTTGCGGAAATCGCTGGGCCGAAACGCGGCTGTTAGCCGCCACCTCGCTATATCGCTCAGCCTTGAAAGCATCGTAGGTGGCACCATAGAGCGAGTCCTCTATCTGCTCGCCATAGCGTGCGTTGGACAGATAGTTGGGATCTGAAAGCAGCGTCGTCCAATGGCTCTTGGGGAATTTGGTTTTCAGTGTCGCCACTTGCTGCTGAGCCTGGGCCGTGTCGCCCATGCGCGAGTAGAGCAAGAAGAGATGGTAGAGCACCTCATCAGCCTTCTCGTAGTCGGGATAATTGCGGTTCAGACGCTCCAAGGCTTTCCGGCTGAGCTCCATGTTGCCCAATTGGTCTTTGAAGATGATGCCGCTGTTGAACAGTCCGTCGCAAAGGATGCTGTTGCTGGCTTGGAGTTGCTCTGCCGTGAACGGTATTTGCGCCATGTAGTATTCTCTTGTGTGAGGATCCTCAGAAGGCTTAAGCGTCTTCTCGTCTTCGCTTGCAGAGTCTGCTGTGGCTTCCTTTTCGGTGTCCTTATTATATAAGGAGTCAGTTGAGGCCATGTTCATGTTCGACAGTCCGTCCGCCACCACCGTCTTGTTGGCGCGTTGCCAGTTGTCGACATTCTTGCGCTTTCCCCACAACCGTTGGAACTGTTCCTTGCCCTGCTGCACGGCCATAGGGTTGTAGAAATACCAGGCACCATTTAGCTGGGACCCCATGGTGCCGGTCTGGCGCTGCGATGATTTCTGCTGCGTACGCTCCATGTCATTGCCTTCTGACAGTCGGTTGGAGGCATCCTGCGCTTCCTGTGCGCGCTTCTCCTCCTTTTCTTTCTTTTTCAAAGCCGTGATGACGCGGTCGATGGCAGCGTTGCGATGTGCGTCATCCATCTTTGCCAAGGACTGCAAAGAGTCTTGGAGATGCACAGCCTCGGTGTAGGGCACGAGTGCGTCAAGGACTTTGGATCGCTCGGTGAGCTGGGCGTAGTCCTTCCGATCCTTGTCCAACATGCCGATCGCCTGGGTGTAGCAGCGCTGAGCATCGGCAAAACGCTCCTTGTCCCAATAGAGATTTCCAAGTTTCAGCATCAGCACACCTTTCTCCACGCCATTGCGTGTGGACTTGGCACCGCCCCGCTCGTATGCGGCAATCGCCTTTGTCGTGTCGCGCTGGGAGAGGTAGATGTTACCCATTGCATAGTACACCTGGTCGAGGTAATCCTTGTTCTTGTCCGAAGCGGCCATGCGTTTGAGCCGTCCAATCATCTTTCCCGACTGTCGTGAAGCCATTACTTCCGTCTGAGCCACACGGGCGTTGAGCTCGAGTTCATAGGGCGGATTGGCGCGGACAGCCTTTTGATAGGCCTTATAAGCATACTGATTCATGTTGGTCAGCGCATAGAGCTGTCCCAGTAAAAAATACTCGCGTGCTCTCTGTTTGCGTCGCATCTCATGGCGGATAACCTTTTTCAGATGTGGTATCGCCTCGGCATAGTGTTGTGCGTGGATATAGTAGTCGGCCAAGGTATAGTCCCATTCCTTGCGAGCCACACTGGGAATGGAGTCACGACGGGCATTGCGGATGACCTCCTCGGCGTCGTAGAGCCACCCACTCTCCACGTAGGTCTTGGCCAGCCAAGCCTGGGCCCGGCTGTAGATGGCCGGTTGGGTGGCATAGAGACGCGACATGTAGTTAAACGTCGAAGCGGCTCCGTCGAAGTCACCTTCATAGAACTGCGAGCGTCCCATCAGCATCCAGGCCTTCCAAAGAAAGGGATTGTATTCTTTCCGCTGCAGCCACTCGATGTCGCGCTCCGTCTTTTTGCGGCTTTTGTCCCATACGGGTCTGCGCTTGATGCTGTAGCGCTGTATGGCTTTCTGGCATTTCTCTATCGCTCTGTCGTAGCTGGATTTCCCCAACTCACGGCTGCTTTTGTTGCCAACAGTATAGAGCGGAATCAGTTCAGTGAAGTTGTCTTTGTTGCCATTTTCCTTTTCCAGAGAACCGTCAATATAGGCCAACGTACCATTGTAATAGGTATTGTAATGGGCGTTGAAGGCCTTCCACCAGCGTGTGCCGGCGGTGTTCTTGCTACTGGAGCAGCCTGCTATGACCAAGATGACGGCAGACAGTAGAACTGCGGACAAAAGATATAAGCAGCGAAACTTCACTTTGAATGTTATTCTCTTATTATTTCACCATTGCCACGTATTCGTCCTTTAGAGCATCGGGCAATTCTATTCCCCTGAGGTTGAGGCTCCGGCCCCATGCCGCGACCTCCTCCGGGCGTAACGACTCCAGTACTTCGGCAAACTGCTCTACCTCTTCGTCGGTGTACTTGTCGGAAGGATGGCCCTTAAAAGCATCGAGTTCCTCGTCGTCGAAATACTCGATGGGCTTTGTTGCTGCTTCCAACATACAGTCCTGCTCACACTTGTCGTTGAATCCCGTACACGAGGCGCAACTGTCCGAGGCATCGGGGATGACCGGTGCCTCGTCGTGTCCGCGATGACGGGAAAGCAAGCTGGAGCCCGCACTGATAAGTCCCAGCACGAAGAGACTGATGAGGAGATAGACGATGATGTTCATGGTTCTTCTTCAATAAGGAAGCCGGCTTGACGCAGGTCGCTCCAGAAATGAGGGTAAGACTTGCTGACGACTTCGGGATGATTGATGCGAAGACGTGGATGCACGATGGCGAGAGGAGCAAACGACATGGCCATGCGGTGATCCTCATACGTGTCGATGGGCTCGAAAGTAGGCTCGCAGCGTCCGTGATCCCAAATCAGTTCGCTGTCATTCTCACTGCGGATGAGGAAGCCCACCTTGCGGAGTTCGTTCTTCAAAGCCTCTATGCGGTCGGTCTCCTTAATCTTCAAGCTCGCCAATCCCGTGAAATGGAATGACACACCCAAAGCGCAGCAGGCCACCACAACGGTCTGTGCCAGGTCGGGGCAATTGATGAAGTCAAAGTCTAAATGCTGTACACCGCCAATCTTATGTCTCAGCGTGGTGATGGTCTCGCCCGTCTCGGGATCGGTGCTGAATGTGGTCTTCACGCCTAAGAGCGAGAAGATGTATTTGATAATCGAGTCGCCCTGGCGCGAGCTGTCCATGAGTCCGTTGTGTCTCACCTCGGGCATGCTGTCGCCGAAGAGCGCTACCAGCTCATACCAGTAGCTGGCTGCGCTCCAGTCGTTCTCGATGACATAGGACTTGTTGACGTAAGGTTGAGGCTTCACCTCTATCGTGCTGTTGTCCACCCAACAGGCTTGTGCGCCAAAGTTTTCCATCACCCACAGTGTCAGATCGATGTAAGGGCGCGAGATGATCTCGCCCTGAAGTGTGAGCTGCAAGCCTTTTTCCAGCATAGGGCCAATGAGCAGGAGAGCAGAGATGAACTGAGAGCTGACGTTGCCAGGGATCTCGAGCTGACCGCCTTCGAGTTGATGGCCTTTGATGCGCAGGGGAGGAAAGCCTTTCTCGCCGGCGTATTCAATGTCAGCACCCAGCGCACGCAAAGCGTCAACCAAGATGCCGATGGGTCTGTGCTTCATGCGCTCAGAACCAGTGATGACGTGTTCTCCGGGTGTGAGAGACAGATATGCCGAGAGAAAACGCATGGCCGTACCTGCTGCCTTGACGTCGATGACCTCGTTGGTGGACTTCAAGGCGTTGATGACCACGGAGGTGTCGTCGCAGTCAGATAAGTTCGTGGGCACATGCCCACCGCCGGTGAGGGCATAGATGATCAGTGCCCTGTTGCTGATGCTTTTCGACGCTGGCAGCTTGATGCTGGCGTTGAGCGTTTTCGGAGCTGTAATACTGTATGTCATAATCTATAGGTTGCTTATTTAATAATGGTGAATCTCAAATCCAGCGGGTGGCTGTCGTCCGTGGCCCGCGTTCTGGTGTTGATATTGTTTTTCTTGGGCCCCGGAATGAGGGGACTGTAGTAGAGCACGTTTCTGATACGTTTCTTCTGATCTGCGGTGATCTGAAATCCCATCGTCAGACTATAGTCCATGATGTTGTCGGACTCAAAGGTCTTACCATCGCAGGAATTTCTTGACAGCATCATCTGAGTTGTGTTCGGATTGTTATTGTTGCCGATGAGTGATTCCAGATAGTTGTTATATTCGATCCGGTTGTACGGTGGTGTGTCCTTGCAGTAATCGGTGTCACCGCAAGAGTCCACAGGCTGGTAACTTCCATCTTGCTCATGTTCTGTGAAAGCATGGTAGAGACCGAGATAATGTCCCAGTTCGTGTGCCATCGTGACGACGACATCTGCTGGGTTGAGATTGGTTGTGGCATGGTTGGCATTTGTGTAACGGTCGGATTGGAAATAACCGCCCTCAGAGCTCTGCGCCGCATAGATGCTGTTGATAGACGAGCAGAGCGGATACTTCAGTAGACTTTTGGTGATATACTGCGTCTTCACATTGTCCAAGCCCTCTACCCTATTGTCGACCGTGTGCGGCATGTGTGAGATGCCCAATGTCACCTCATTGGAAGATGACGACTTGAAGTTGAACATCATCACATTGATATATTTGTTGGGATCCCAAATATATTTCACATTGGCGCCAGTGTTGTCCGACATGAAGGCGTTGACGTCAATGGGATATTCGCCGTCGTATTTCACGTATTCGACTCCGGGTGTTCCGAGCTTCTTTCCTGCTTCGTTTTTCTCGGCCAAGACAAATTTCAGATGGAGGTTCTCGCTCTTGCCATAGATTCCGCCTTGGTAGATCTCGTTGACATATTGCAGCAGATTTTTCAGGCGTGCGGCAGGAATATATTGTCTGGGGTCGGACTGATCCTTATAAAGAACATGGAAGATGACCGGCAACTGATATTCATAGTTGCTGTCAATCTCAGCTGTGTCCGTGACCAAACTGCTATTGTCTGGTGACACCAATCCGTCATCACCGCCACAAGCAGTAATCCCTAAGCACAGCGCCAAGAGCAACCACAGGGCAATATGTATTTGCTTGAACATCATCAATTGTACTTTGCGTCATTCTTTTTACGTCTTGCAAAAATACAAAATATCCCTTGAAATAACGTAGTTACGCCCTATATATTTACATTAAAAACAACAAACAAATGAAAAAGTTGCCCGAAAATTTGGTGGAATCAGATAGAATGTGTACCTTTGCACTCGGTTTTAAAAACTACGGGATTTGGCGCAGTTGGTAGCGCACACGTCTGGGGGGCGCGAGGTCGCTGGTTCGAGTCCAGTAATCCCGACGAGTATACAAAACCGTTGACTCGCTAGCTCAGTTGGTAGAGCACAACACTTTTAATGTTGGGGTCATGGGTTCGAACCCCATGCGAGTCACTTATAATGAAAGAGTCAACTCATTTGATGAGTTGACTCTTTTTTTTTATGCTCTGCTCTTCCTATTACTGCAAGTTCGAATCATTCCGTTTTGAATGCTTTGTCTTTCAAGCATCAATCTAACATTTCTATAACGGCATATAGCCCCATGCTCAAGTTGTAGCAGAGGCTCGTATTGCGGGTTACTCCCTGATCATCCTCATGTATGTGTCGTAGTCGACATGTTCTCCACCCATGCTTTTCAGGTGGGGCGTCTCGAACTGACAGTCGATCAGGCAGCCACCGACGCTTTCCATCCAGCGGGCCAGAGCGATGAGCGCATATTTCGAAGCCGAAGGACGCAACGAGAACATGCTCTCTCCAAAAAAGCTACGGCCCAGTGCCACGCCATAAAGACCACCGACAAGAGTGTCGTCTTCCCATACTTCTATGCTACGGGCAAAGCCCTTGTCGTGGAGACGGCGGTAGGCCATGATCATATCACTTCCCAACCACGCTCCCGGCTGACGGTCGCGGCCGTCGACCTTAGCGCATTCGCCGATGACCTCATCGAACGATTGGTCGAAAGTGGCCCGGTATCTATGGCTGTTGATCAGCGTGCGCATGCTGTGGCTGATATGGATTTTTGAGGGAAAAATGACAAAGCGGTCCATCGGACAGAACCAAAGGATCTCGTTTTCCTCTTTGAAACCATACCAAGGAAAGATACCATGAGAGTAGGCCAGCACCAGCCGGTCTACACTCAGGTCTCCACCGACAGCCAGCAAACCGTCCGGTTCGCCGGTATGAGGATCGGGAAAAGCGAGATAGTCCTTATCCAATTGCCAGACTGCCATCTCTCACTTCTATCTTAGCATTGCCGCCCTTAGCCAGTTCACCAAACAGGATGCTGCGCATCAGCAGCGGCTTCAGCTCATGCGCTATCACCCTATCCATCTCTCGGGCACCGTACTCTACCGTGAAGCCTTTCTTCAACAGCAGGGCCATCGCGTCGTCGGATACCTCCATCGTCACGCCTTTCTTGGTGAGTTGCGCCTGGAGTATGCCTAACTTCTTCTTCAGAATCAGTCGTGCCATCTCCTCGTCCATGTCGTGGAAAACAACGGTTGCGGACAGGCGGTTGATGAATTCTGGCGTGAAAGTACGCTTCACCTGTGCCAGCATCGCCTCGCCCCGCGACGTGTGCCCATTGAATCCGACGTTGGACTGTGACGCATAGCGTGCACCAGCGTTGGAGGTCATGATGAGGATGACGTTGCGGAAATCGGCTTTCTGGCCTTTGTTGTCGGTGAGCACGGCGTAGTCCATCACCTGCAGCAGGATATTGTAGATGTCGCTGTGTGCCTTTTCGATCTCGTCGAGCAACAGCACACAGTTGGGCGTCTTGCGGATTGCGTCGGTGAGCAGGCCGCCATCCTCGTAGCCGACATAGCCTGCAGGACTGCCGATGAGCTTGGCGACGGTCTGCTTCTCTGTGTATTCGCTCATGTCGAATCTCACGAGGCTGACACCCAACTCTTTGGCCAGCACACGTGCCACCTCGGTCTTGCCCACACCGGTAGGTCCGACAAAGAGAAGGCTGGCTAAGGGCTTATTCTCTTCCTGCAGCCCGGCCTTTGCCATCTCCACCGATTCCACTACCTGTCTGACGGCCTCGTCCTGACCGTAGATTTTTGAGGCGATGCGATCGTAGAGCGTTTGCAAGGCCTGGTTGTCACTGTCCCTGAGCGCTGTGGCGTCGATTTTGCAGATCTTGGCCAGCACCTGACGCACCAGATCCTTGTCCACCATCTGCTCATTGCCTTGTGTGGGGTGCAGCTCGTGATAGGCGCCGGCCTCGTCGATGAGGTCAATGGCTTTGTCGGGCAGAAAGCGGTCGGAGATATATTTTGCCGATGCTCTGACCGCTTCCTCTATGGCCTCAGTGGTATATCTCACGTGATGGTAGTCCTCATACCCTTTCTCCAGTCCCTGCAAGATCTTGATGGCCTCGTCGACAGACGGTTCTTTGATGTCTATCTCCTGGAAGCGCCGCAGGATACCCTTGGAAGAGGACAGCCACCGCTTCAACTCGTCGTAGGTAGTGGAACCAATGAAGCGAATGTCTCCGGACTCAAGATAGGGCTTGAGCATATTCGATGCGTCTATCGATCCATCGCTACTTCGTCCCGCACCGACGATGTTGTGCATCTCGTCCATATAGATGATGGCGTTGCCTTCTTTGCGCGCGCCTTCCATCACTTTCTTGATACGTTGCTCGAAATCGCCGCGGTACTGCGTGCCGGCCAGCATCGTGCCCATGTCCATCGAGTAGATGCGGCAGTGGCTGATGCGCTCAGGTACCTCACCTTTGTTGATGCGGTCAGCGAGCCCGTAGACGAGCGACGTTTTGCCGACGCCGGGTTCGCCGACGTGCAGCGGGTTGTTCTTGTCTTTTCTGCAGAGCACTTGTATGGTGCGCTCCAGTTCTGCTTGGCGTCCGATCAGCGGATTGTGGTTCGCCACATCGTCGTTGATGCACGTCACCCAGATATGCCAGTCGGCAGGTTGCTCGTCTGAGAAGAGGTCGTCGTAGGGATCCTCGTAATCGTTGCTGTCCATCGAGGGATAGACCTTGTCGCGATACTCGTCAAGCAGGCAGGCCATAAACCCGGCGGTGTCGTCGTTGATGGCCTTGCGCAAAATGTAAGAAGCCCACGACTCTTCCATCTTCATCAACGAATCGATGTAGTGTGCGATAGTCAGATGGGAACTCTCCGAATTGTAGGCATTGACAAAGGCGAGGTGCATCAGTTGTGCGGCCTGCTCCGACATACCCGGATATTCTCCTTCGGCTATAGTGACCCGCTCCTGCTGACTGAAGAACTTCTCCAGTGCATCAGGTATTTCGTGAGGCTGGACAGAGTAGATCGTCAGAGCGTCTCTCACTTCCGGGATATCAATCATCACGCGGAGCATGTGTTCCGGCATCACAAACTGGTGTTGCAGTTTGGCGGCGAGCTTGCGCGCGTCCATCAGCATGTCGCTGACCTGCTCGGTACTTCCTAAGAACTCTGCCATTGTCAAACCTCCTTATATGTTATTTTCAAGGGGAAGCCCTCGGCACGCGCCATCTCCGTGGCCCACTTATATCGGCTCACGGCTACGTCGTAGGTATAGGTGCCTACAATGGCCTGGCCCTTATGATGCACTTCCATCATCAGTCGCTCGGCCTCTTCCTCTGACTTGCGAAAGACTTCCACCAACACTTTCACCACAAAATCCATTGTGGTAAAATCATCATTCCAGAAGATCACCGCCCAGCGATGAGGCTCCCGGAGACTGACCCGCTCGCGCAGGGCTGTCTGTGATTCATGATTTTCCATACTTCTATATAACTAATCGGTGCCATCTGTTACCTTAAGCCCTGATTTCGCCTGTTCGTTCTGTAATCGGAGAATTTTCGCATGAAGTTTCCTGATTCTTCTTTCGAGGCTTTTTTCCTTGCTCTTGGCATATATTGACACGTCATATTCTTTTTTGTTTTTGACCATTGTGTAGAAGATTCTAGCCATTTTCTTGCCTGTTGCAACCATAGCTTGTAAATGTCCGCTGCGTGCCTTGATGTGGCGGAAGTAGTCTCCCAACGGTTCGTTTGACCTCCATAGTGCGTTAGCGCATTGTCTGAACACCTGTCCTACAGGATTGTTCTTGTTTGGAACTTTGCTTGACAGCAGCTTGCCGCCTGATATCTTGTTGTTCGGAACAAGGTTCGCCCAACTTTCGAAGTGCCTTGCGTCAGGAAACTTCTCTACGAAGTCCGGACCGAGTTCTGCAAGCAGTCGGAGTACCGAGTTCTTGCTCATTCCCGGCATACGCATCACGTTGACACCCTAGACGTTGTAAGCATACTGCTCAATGTCAAAGCTGACATCGTTGTGCAGTTGTTTCTGCTTCTTGCGCGGTTCATGTCGGCGATCTTGTCCTTGTCGACCCTTGCTGAGTACTTGTTTACTAGTTCCTCTATCTTTGCCTCCGTATCCTTGATGAGGTCTTTATAGTAATGGTACAGGTCGTCACATTGCTTCATGATGAAGAGATGGTCGTCGTCCCATGTGGCTTGGAGGGATGCCTTTATCTCCTCCTTGCTTTTTTTGCAGCGCCAGTCGGCCAGTTCCGCCAGTTTCCCAGGATCACGCTCTCCATCGAGTATTGCTTTTATGATGGCCTGGCCTGACTTGCCAAGTATGTCACTGAAGGCATTGTCCAGTTTCAGGCTCATCTGTTCCATCTTTTTTTGAATGTGCAGAACTTCGCGGCTGCATGACTTTATCAGGTTGTCTCTGTGCCTGACCAGATTCCGTATCTCATGGGTTACATTGTCGGGCTGAAAGCATGCCTTAAGAAGCCCGTAAGTGTGCAGCGTCATCAGCCAGTGTGCATCAGCCTCGTCGGTCTTCTTCCCGGCATAGTTCTTGGCTTCACGAGGATTGACGAGCACTACGTCGAAACCGTCGCCATTGAGAATGCGGAACAGCGGAAGCCAGTAGATGCCGGTAGATTCCATCACCACCGTCTCGATGCCGCACTGACGCAACCAAGCGGAAATATCTTTCAAGTCCTTCGTGTACACGCCGAACGTGCGGTTGCACTTCTCGGCACGGTCGCTCGGGACACACACCTGCATTTCCTTCGGAGAAATATCGACGCCTGCCGCGTTAACGTGAACCACTTTAAACTCGCGATCCTTGCCGATTCCGTTTTTTCTTGTTACCTTTGTCATCGTGATTGGCTTTTGTTGTTAAAACATTGCCAGACCCGACTCCTCTGGACAGGTGTAATCTTCTATAAGGCCTCCAACGGCACAATCGTTTGTCTACTAGGAGACGGGGCCACGCTGCAAATTAGGGTCTATTGCCCTAGTAAGTAAATGGCCTTAGCTTGTCTGGCGCAACAAAGCTAATCACTTTTTTCAATTTCTCAGCTACTTACGCCCAACTTTCTTTATGCGTTCGAAGAACGCATCCCCCAGTTATATCGTGCCTTTGTTTTAAAGACCTCTAAAAGTTTGCTGCAAATTTACTAAAAAATCATTTGAGGCAAACAAACTGAGAAAGAAAAGTTGGTGCATTGTAGATATCAGAGGAACTTTTTCCTGTCAAAGGAACTATAAAAAAGAGTTGGATGACGGGATCAATAAGGTGCTATATAAAAAACTATCATATTATTTCTTGTTTCGAATAATTCTTTGTAAATTTGCAAACGCATGAAGCTTCTGCCGATTGCGCAATTTTCGAGGGTGAATAGAATTCGTATCTAATTCTAAGAAGTTCTAAATCCAAATATCCGACCAGATTTTGCACAGCGAACTTCAAGGGACGAGGATGCGCCAATATAGGCGTACCCTCTTCCTTCTGTTCCGTTGTGCGGGCCTCTTTGGTCGGATAGCCTGGATTTAGGAGCAGAAGAGAAGAGTGGTACGCTTTCTTTTTGTCCTCCAGTCAGAGCAGGTTAATTCTCCTATATGGGAAAGATATTAGATTTTATTGACAAGGAAGGTGAAGGCAGATATTACTGCTATAAGACCAAGAAATTCTCTTTGGACGATCCTGCTCCAGAGACCTTGGATTATGATGATAGGCCAGCAACATCTACCTCAGGTAAAAGCATAGCCGAGTCAGACTTAAGAAGAGTTGAGACAATCCCGTTAGGTGACAAGATAAACAAGCTTGCCGCCAAGCCATTGTTTTACTATTTTCTTGACGGTTCAAGACATGTTTATAAGGTGGATGATATTGCAGTTGGTAATGGTATCTACCCGTTCTTGGCAGGACAGATAATTGTTGGTTGTTGTCAACGACCCTCACATGATATTTTTAAGAAGTGTCTTCTCACGAGGAAAATAGTTCTGTCACTACCAGAAAATTTCAATTGGGATGAAGATAAGGAGGCTGACTTTTGTCGGAGTTATTGCGACAAGATAAATGAAGAACTTTACAAAAATGAATTTGTAAAGAACCATGGCATTAAGATAGACAAAATTCTATTATATAAAACTGATGGCAACAAAGAGATTACCCAAGACAGAAATGGATTTAAAAATAGCGGAACAGCTAAAATACAATCTGAGATGACAGACGAGGAACAGATGATGGTCCGCGAACTATGCAGTAGGAATCTGTTGGACAATGAGCATTATCTCATCAAAGATGGCTCATTGGAGTACAACCCGAGTTTTACGAACCTCAGTCAGACAGAATGGAATCTACTTCGTTCCAATTACAAGCATGTTGTCGGTGTATCGAAGATGTTCAATCCAGATCTACTCAAAGATTTTAATGGCCACAAGCTGTCAAAGACAATAGCTAATCTGAAACCTTTCGAGAGAACAAAGGTTTACAGATACCAAGCGAACAAAGACTATAAAGAAAGTGAATTTGCTATATGGTATGTGCGGCTGAGAAAATCTGATTACCGTGAAACGCATTTCTCGGATGTCGTAAAATGCGAGATGGTTTTGGAAGAGCCAGGAGCATCAATAGATACAGATCTCGTAAATATCATAAGCGCAAACATTATCAGGGAAGCTTTCCCTGTTTGCTATGGGAAGGATAGTAGATGGGCAAACCATCTTTATCCCGTTTTTCTTACTGAGACATACTGTAAGTCAAATTATTTAGGACAAGATATACTTTTAAACCTCTTTTGATTATGGCAAAAGTAATTGGTAAAGTATCGGCAACAGAAAAGAGTCCGTCAACAATTGACGAATTCTACTTTTGGACTGACAAACAACAAATCCTCAGTCCTTTTGACATAGTGAAGGTTAATCACGAAGAAAACTCAACCACTTATGGAGTCGTTGAGGAGATAAACCATGTAACAGACGCTTCTAGTCACTTCACGAGCTATATTTCAAGTGACTTTGGTGATACGGATGAAAATATTGGCAATATGAGTCGCATGGGTATGAACTATGTAAAAGCCCGTGTAACGGCTAATACAAGAAATATCTACACTCCCGTTTTGGATGGTCGCCAAGTATCTTTGTGTGATGAAAACGACATTAAAACAGCTTTAGGCCTCAGCGAAAAAGTTGTGCTCACGCTAGCCTAAAAATGACCCCCTTGCGCTAATTGAAAAATGACCCCCTTGAAGATCACCAGAGATCGACAACGTAGGGGGTGCCTCGGGTCA
>ONHQ01000066.1 GCA_900317685.1 uncultured Prevotella sp. | reverse complement strand
ACGATTTTTGACAAAATGTTAATACGCTGCAATCCAGAGACTTACATAATCATAAGTCTCGTAGTAGCGCATTATAAGCCAAGTGGGAAACTTTAGTAAGAGTAATTACAGATTGTAAGGGGCCAAGCTCTCTTTCCGTATAATGTCCCTGAAAGGGACACACCATGATTGTCCCCAGGTCGTCGAGCTTTTGTGATGGCGAAGCCTCACAAAAGCGAGCGACCTGGGGTAGTTCGTGCATGGGGAATGTCCTCGAAGAGGACTCACGTGTACGTATAAAGTAACCCATTATTTCATCGTTTAACGCATTCCTTCCTTGTTGTGAAAACTGACAAAAAACGGGCTCTGAGAATCGATTCTTTTCCACGAACACCTCCTTCGCTCTGATTTTTGCGAAAAATGGGGCGTTTTTACATATCGCTGATAATCAGTCTATTATGAATATATAAGGTTTTTGCTAAGATGAAAGTGCCTTTTTTTCCGAAAATTCTCTAGAGAATTTTTCATCAGAAAGGTACTTTGACCTTGTCGTCTCGCCTTTCTGATCGTGTCATTACGCCGAGATGACAGCATCAAAGTACCTTTTTGTGTCCATGAAAGAGCAAAGATCGATGGAAGAAGTCTGGCTTTTGTCGATTTTAGGTCGCCGGGTTGATTTTTCGCTCTCTAGATTGTGAGTGAAAGTTGAAGGCGTTTTGTAAAGAAATAGAAGGGGAATTATAGCTGGATCGAAACGTGTCTATTGTTGCCGTTTCTCTTTTAACGCACCATCTTCGATGTTATCAAGAATATACCCGAATATCGAGAATAAATATTCTTTATATTCGGATGTATTCTTGATTCCGCGTCGCGGAGCGTTAACAAAAAGATAGTCATTGTTCTTAGGCTATAAGTTATGATGTAGTAAATAGGAGGCAACGCGTCTCGCGTTGCGATTATCTTTGCAAATATGACTCAGTCGCTGAATTCGTGGATAAAGAGCTCCGCGTGTTTTTGCGCATAGAATGCTCGTGTGCCCCCTCGGGGCACCTCAGTGTTGAGGGGTGCACGAATGAAAAAGCCCCGTACTGCGCTCGTTTCTCGCTTGTACGGGGTTATCAATGCTTGTGCCCCGTTGGGGCACTGACGTGTTGCTGGTATTGCCATTCCCTCCCCTTGGGGAGGGCTAGGGAAGGGCATTTTTTACTTTCTCATCACCGCGTCGAAGTCGGTATTATTGTTGACGATGCGCTTTGATGGCTTGAACTTCGTGCTGATGAGGTCACGCTCCGGTCGGTAGTAGATGGTCTTTAGGCCAGCCAAATCGAAGAGCAGATGGCAAGTGTTGTCGGTCATGAACGGGCGGTTGAGCGAGGCCTTGATACGACGGATCACATCGGGATGCAATGCTTTGTACTTATCAGAGCACCAAATCATAAACGGCACCTCGAACTGATACTTCAGACAGTTTTTCTCCTGTCCGGGCGCAGCTTCTACGCGTCCCTTGGAGTCGCGGTAGTCGTACACTTCCTCACCATGATCAGAGAAATAGACCAACACCGCGTTCTTGTCGCGGTAGAGGTTGATGATGTGGTTGACGACATAGTCATTATAGTACGTGGCATTGTCGTAGTTGGCGATGTCCTGCTTCTTGCTCTCTGTCATGTAAGGAGCGTTGTTGCGGATGTCCTTGGCAGAGAAACGGGTGAACTTGTCGTGCGGGTAACGTTCTGATGCATCGACGTGCTGGCCCCAAAGGTGGAAAATGTCAAATACATATTTACCATTCTTTTTCTTTTTGCCATTCTCGAAGTCGGTAATTAGTTGGTCGTCGTACGGGAAACCTTCCGGTGCAGCTTCACTATACGATATCTTGCAGAGCCTCTTGTCAAAGAGGAACGAGTTCATAGAGAAGTCCCATGTACCTTGTGATTTCGTTACTCTTTGGTTATCCCAATAGTTGATTGTGTACCCAGATCTTTTAAAGCAAGTAGGAAAGAATGGTGACTTATACCATTTCTCACCGTCTGCAATTGAATTGCAGCAGAATAAATTCTTTAGTGTGGGAGAAGTACTATTGAACGGTGAAACGACATTGTTGAAGACGAAAAGATTTCCTCTCTCCTTTTCCTGCTCAAGATGTGGGGTCGTTGGGAGGTCGTAACCATAGACTTGAGAATGCTTCTTGATATAAGATTCGCCGACGACCATGATGATGTGGAGAGAGTCTTTCTCAGTGATGGTACCTGCTTTTTCAGCTTCTGCTATTTTAATCGCATAGTCCATTTGATGGCTTGTTATGCTGATGGCATGTAGAGAATAGATGGTTGCAGTAAGTGCGTCGTATGGAAACATGTCTCCAAAGAAATTGTCATCAACGGCTTTACTGCTAAAGATTTGATAATATATATTGAAGTGACAGAAGCCAAAAGCGGAAGCTATTATGACAATGGTATTTATGACTCTTTTGCTAACAGCCTTTTTAATTTGCAATAGGCTTCTTTTCTTCTCTGCCAAAATGATTATGCCAATGGTCAAAGCTAAGATGAACAAAGAAAGCAAGCCTTTACCATTCAAAAGAAACGTGGACAGAAATTCAGAAGCTTCGGTAGTATTAGTCTCTCCAATAAGCGTGATGATTTGAGGAGAAATGATCTTGTGGAATACCAGCCACAGAAATACATTTACTCCAAATAGCGTGCAGCCTATAGCATAGAACATACCTTTGACCCATGACTTGTGAGAGTAATAGACAATACAAGTAAAGAGATAGCTGATAGCTAAGGCACGGCACAAATGAATGAAAACGGATGTCTCCATATGCAATGGGTTTAGCAACCCTGCAATAAGGAGCTTGATAGGAGATAATGCGATTAGCAGGAAGAACAAGACCAGAAAAGGCAACTCCTTTTCAATGGGGGGGGTAGCAGAGAAACAGCTTTAGTAATGAATTTCTTTAGTGAAGACATAAATTATATGATTTTGGCCCCAAAATTACTAATTATTATGGACATCACCAAATCCTACCTTTTGAAAGTATGAACTTGGCTTGTCGGTATTGCCATTCCCTCCCCTTGGGGAGGGTTAAGG
This sequence comes from uncultured Prevotella sp., assembly GCA_900317685.1. GTDB lineage: Bacteria > Bacteroidota > Bacteroidia > Bacteroidales > Bacteroidaceae > Prevotella. Next base: position 6,858 of record ONHQ01000066.1, on the reverse strand, counting down.
AAGGGCTTGGGCTAGGGAAGGGCTTGGGCTAGAGAAGGGCTTGGGCTCTCTTATTTGGCTCTCTTTAGTCTGATGCTGAGCTGGAACAGGGCGGGCAGGAAGATGCAGAGCGAGAAGAGCAGGCTGAGCATCATCGAAGTGTGATTGCCGTGGAAGAGATCGATGAGTTTGCCGTCGTTCATCTGCGGCATCATGTGGAACATGACAAAGGCCACAGTGTTGTTGATCCAGTGGAAAGCCACACCGGGAATGATGGAGTCGGTACGGTAGTACATCCAGCCTAAGAGCAAGCCAATGAGCGCGGCGTGGACGAACTGTGGGATATTCATGTGCACGGCACCGAAGATGAGGGCGGAGATGACGATGGCCACCCAATGCCATTTGCGGTCGAAGAGCTTCAGCAACGTGCGGAGAATGGCACCACGAAAGACGAGTTCCTCCACCAACGGAGCCAGGATGCCAATGGCGACATAGCCGAGCGGCTCACCCATGATGCTTTCAAAGAGCTTCTCGGTGCTCTCGGGCAGCGTGATCTCCATGCGCTCCACGAGCCATTCCGAGGGCAGTATGGTGCCCAGAGCAAGGATCACCACCCATATCAGCGCTGTCCAAGGACGCGTGGCCAGCCAGTCGCGCTTGACAGAAGCCCAGTGGCAGACGAGGAAAAGACAAAAGGTGAGCACACTGCTGATGGCTGTGGCAGCGACCAGTTCCTTGCCGTTCAGTCCTAATGAGCCGGTCTGTAGATGCTGGCTGATGGTCGGCCAAGGTGTGCCGCCGATCCACATGGCGATGATCGCCACGGCGAAGGTGACAGCCAACTGGATGAGCAGAAACAAAATGACGTATAATACGATGTTGGCTATATCGTGCAGTGAACTTCTTTTCATGGTTGATGACTGATTGAAATATGTTCTTGATGGGTTGTTGCGGAGCTTTTTCGGCTTTAATCATGTGATGTAGACACGATGGTGCCATGCTGCCGGAACCGCTCTTCAATGTCTTTTCTGTCCTGCCGCAACTGTTGGATGAGCTGCTCGACGTTGTCGAACCTGCGCTCGTCGCGGATGCGGCAATAGAAAGAGAGGAGCAGCCGCTGACCGTAGATGTCGTCCTCGAAGTCGAAGATGTTGGTCTCCACCGTCTGATGATGCCCGCCAAAGGTAGGTCGCATGCCGATGTTGGTCATTCCCGGGCGCTGTGTCATGCTGCCCTCGGTGCGTACCTTCACGCCGTAGACGCCAGCGGCAGGCAAGAGTTGGGTAAGGCTGGAGGGCACAAGGTTGGCTGTGGGGAAGCCCAGGCGGCGGCCCTCTTTCACGCCGTCCACGACTTTGCCCTCTATCGTGTAGGGATAGCCCAGGCACTCGTTGGCCATTTCTATTTCGCCAGCCTGGATAAACGAGCGCACTACCGACGAGCTGACCTTCACGCCATGGAGCAGATAGGGTTCGCTCTGCACCACGTCGATGCCCATCTCGCGGCCGTAGCGCACATAGTCGCTGAAGCCTTCGGTGCGGTCGTGGCCAAAGCGGTTGTCATAGCCGATGACCAGTTGCTTGACACGAAGCCGCTGATGGAGAATCTGCTCCATGAACTGCCGGGCACTCAGCGAGGCCAGTGCAAGATCGAAATGCACGACCACAACGTAGTCGACACCCGTGCGCGAGAGCAGCACGAGCTTGTTTTCGAGGGTGGACAGCAGTTGAGGCTGATAGTTTTGCTGCAATACCTGACGGGGATGCTGGTCGAAAGTGATGACCATCGACCGCAGGCCACGGCGACGGGCTTCGTCGGTGACCTGACCGATGAGGAAGCGGTGACCGCGGTGCACGCCGTCGAAGAAGCCAATGGTGGCCACGGCCGGCTCCAAGTCCGCGGTATTGTCTTTGCCTAAATAGATCGTTCTCATGCTTTGGCCTCCCTGATTCGTTTGATGGCCCGCCATAGCTCACCGGCAATAAGTACCACAGATGTGGCGGCCGTGATAATGAGCCATTCCTCAGCGCTCAATGGTTGCGTGCGGAACATGCGGCCGCCGAAGGTGACGATGAGCCATTGTCCAAAGAAGACCAGCAGCAACACGAGCAGCAAGCCGCCGTCGTGGCGCAGGTTGTGGAAAGCACTGTGTGTGGAGCCTAAGCACTTTGCGTTGAAGAGATTCCAGAACTGCAGCATGACAAAGGTGGTGAAGAACATCGTCAGCTCATGTACGTCGATGATGCTGCCCGCACCATGGCGCTCGCACCAGATGAGGAAGACAAACATGATGGCGAAGAAGACGATGCCGCAGCCGAGGATGCCGCGTCCCATCGACTTCGAGATGATGAAGTCGGAAGACTTGCGCGGTTTGTCCTTCATCACTTCCCGCGAGGGCGGCAACGAGGCCAGGGCCATGGCGGCAAAGGTGTCCATGATCAGGTTGACCCAAAGGATCTGTGTCACCGTGAGCGGCATTTCCGTGCCGATGATGCTGCCGCCGAGGACGAGCAGCAGGGCACTGACGTTGACGACAAGCTGGAAGAAGAGGAACCGCTGAATGTTTTTGTAGAGCGAGCGGCCCCACATCACGGCGTTGGCGATGGAGTGGAAGCTGTCGTCGAGCAGGGTGATGTCGGAGGCTTGCTTGGCTACCGATGTGCCCGAGCCAAGCGAGAGTCCCACGTGGGCGTGGTTGAGAGCCGGTGCGTCGTTGGTGCCGTCGCCGGTGACAGCAACCACTTCGCCGTGTCTTTGAAGAAGCTGCACGAGACGCTGCTTGTCTGTCGGACGTGCGCGCGACATCACGCGGATGTCCTCCACGCGGTCGTAGGCTTCCTCGTCGCTCAGTGCGGCAAAGTCGCTGCCGGTGATGTGCCAACGAAGCTCTTCGGCCTTGGTGGTTTCTTCCTTAGGCCAGATGCCGATCTGACGGGCTATCTCTACGGCTGTGGCTGAGGTGTCGCCGGTGACAACCTTGATCTTGATGCCGGCGTCACGGCAGGTGGATACGGCTGAGGGTACGTCTTCGCGGACAGGATCACTGATGGCGGCGATGCCTTGGAACGTGTATCCGCCCTCTTCGCTGAAGTCGCCGTCGCGCCAGGCAAAGGCCAGTGTGCGCATGGCCTGACGCTGATAGCCCAACAGCACTTCACGCAGGTGACTCAGCTGAGGCTCGGCGAGACCGCACAGCGAGGCGATGATCTCTGGTGCTCCTTTTATATATGTACGCTTTTTGTCGCCACGGACAACCGTGGTGGCCATGTATTTCTTTTCTGTGGAGAAGGGTATCTGACTGTCAACGGGCTGTGACGCTCTCTGTTGCTGGTAGTCCTCATCCTGCTGTTGCAGCCACATGAGCAGGGCTCCTTCGGTGGGGTTGCCGATGGGTGCGTTGTTTTCGTCAAGCTCTGCCGTGGTGTTGGCGGCAACGGCTGCGGCAAATCCTGCTTTTGTCGCGGCACTGGCTTCTTCTGCTTTGACGAGGCGGTCGCCCTCAACGAGCTGGATGTCGTGGACGGTCATGCGGTTCTGGGTCAGCGTGCCCGTCTTGTCGGTACAGATAACGGTGACGGCTCCCATCGTCTCCGAAGCGTGCAGCTTGCGTACGAGATTGTTGAATTTCAGCATTCGGCGCATGTTCAGCGCTAAGGCCAGCGTCACGGCCATCGGCAAACCTTCGGGTACGGCCATGACAATCAGCGTGACGGCCATCATGAAGTAGTTTAGCACCACTTGCAGCATGGAGAGATAGTCGGTGGTGTGCCAAAGACTGTTGGTGAGAATGTCGTGACCAAGGAAGATGACAAAGGCGGCGATGGAGACGCCGGTACCTACCTTGGAGATGAGCTTGGCCAGTTTGTCGAGTTGAAGGTTCAGCGGTGTCTTGGTCTGGGTGGCTTCCGTGGCCTCTGTGGCTACCTTTCCGATCTCAGTGCTGTCGCCGACGCGCATGACAATTGCCGTGCCGCGACCGTTCATCACCATCGTGGAGCGAAGGATCACGTTCTTGGGATAAGCCTCGGAGGAATGTTGAGTGTTGAGTGATGACAGTTGACTGGCAGTGTCAGCAGACTGCTGGCTTTGCGTGTCCGCCACCGATTTGGAAGTCAGCGGCTCGCCTGTCAGGCTCGACTCATCGATCTGCAAGTTGACAGCCTCCACGAGAACAGCGTCGGCGGGAACTTCGTCGCCCGTCTCCACCAGGATGATGTCACCCACAACAACGTCGCGGCGGGGCACTTCCATCACCTTGCCGTTGCGTCGCACCTTCACGGGCTGGTCCTCGTTGATGGCGGTGAGCACACGGAACTTGCGCGCGGCGTCGCACTCAAAGTAGAAGCCTACCGTCGTGGCAATGAAGATAGCGATGAAAATGCCCAGCGTCTCCACGAAGTCATGTTCCACAAAGGCCAGCACCAAAGATACCAGTGCGGCTACAAGAAGAATCTGGATGATAGGATCACGGTATTTGTCGAGATAGAGCTTCCAAAGGGAAGTCTTCTTCGGCGGGGTGAGCACATTGTCGCCATATTGCTGTCGGCTGTCTGCTACTTGCGCGTCGCTGAGCCCCACATGAGGGTCTGTGTTTAGTATCTGTTCGCTTTTCATCGATTCTGCTTCGCTGTGTTTATTGCTTGCAAAGATAGTCAAATTAGCCCTAACAGCCAATATAGTGAAGACTTATTATCTACTTTTCACAAAAAATATTTGGCTATTCGACCGGAAACTTGTATCTTTGCACCACAAATCTTATCGGCCCCTTCGGTTCGCATAAGTTGGACTTGTAGCTCAGTTGGTTAGAGCAACAGACTCATAATCTGGAGGTCCTAGGTTCAAGCCCTAGCTGGTCCACACTGAAAATCAGCAACTTAAGACGATTCTTAGGTTGCTGATTTTCTTTTTGCGAACATTTTGCGAACACGAATGCAAGGCAAGATGTCTCGTTATTTTCTCAAATCTGCCCTCCGTGTTCGCAAAATCGTATTTGGTGTTCGCAAAGATTTTGCAAACGAGTGCAGAACCAAGCTTGCTTGGGTTATGCCGAGTGCAGCTAAAGCTTATGCAAAGTGGAAGAAGAATGCAAATTCAGCAGACACTGTCTGCCGATTTTAGATGGCAAATAAATCCTCAAGGGTTACGACATTCTGAAATATACCGCTGTACTCGTTGTATTTAAGACCATAGGTAGTAACAAGCGTCTGATGTATGGCTGTTCTCTTTGGCAGTCTGTCTGACAATAACTTCTGACGATACTGAAGCTTCCGATAGTAATCCTTGTCTACAGTAAAATCATCACTGTAAAATTTCATCTCACAAAGGTTAAGCACATGGTCTGCCCTATCTATAAGCAGGTCAATCTGTGCGCCTTTATGCTCATCATCACCTTTTAATGCCCACGAAGATTGAGAACTTGCCACGCCGTCAATGCCCAAGGCATGTTTTATTTGTTTAATGTGAGAGAGACAGACATTTTCAAAAGCTATTCCACGCCAAGAAACAATAACAGGTGTATTTTCATTGTGTATCCAGAAGGTTTTGTCCGCCTTGCTGTTGTTTAGAACAAAACGGATATAGAATATGCAGAATGGGTCGACAAGTTTATAATACTCTTCACGCTTACTATGCCCAAAGGGAACGTATTTAACAACAAAATCACTGGCAATGAGGGCATATAGCATCTTCGTGAGATTTCCATTGTTGGACAGTTTCGTAATATCGCTTATCTCGTTCCTTGTAAAACCGTAGTTGCGTGCACTTAGGCACTCAACTATTCTCTTCACATCATCGGGACGTGTAAACACGGAAGTAAACAACCGGTCATATTCACCCGTCAATCGTGCGCCCGCATCAAAAAACATATTGTCAATATTCTGTGCAAAGCTCTTGCCAGTCTGAAAATATCCAAGATAATAAGGTATACCGCCTATGGACATATAACATTGAGTAATGTCATATCTGGACATCTGTACATTAGCAGCCTTAAAATACTGCTCACATTCCTTCAGAGTAAATGGTGAAAGTTTAATCTCGTAAGTAAGCCTGTCGTACAGTCCTCCATGGTTATTGACGAGTTTATCCTGCATCCACGACGTAGCCGATCCACATACTACAAGCATGAAGTTGTCTCTGTGGCATCCCCAACCGTTCCAAAAAGACTCCAATGCCGTCATGAATCCGGAACGGGGAGTGTCCATCCATGGCAGTTCATCAAGAAACACTAATTGACGTTTGCCGTTGTCTATCTTCTCAAGGTATGTCTCCAACAAAAAGAATGCCTCAAGCCACGAAGATGGTATTCTGGATTTCTTCATGCCCTGTCTCAAGAGGGAATAATAGAAGTTACGCAACTGTTCCCTAAGCAAGTCTTTTTTGTTATCGGTTTCAACGGGCGACAGACCTGCATGGCGGATCGTTATCCTTCCCTTGAATACCTCATCAACAAGAAAAGTCTTCCCTACTCTGCGCCGTCCATAAATAGCCACGAACTGTGCCTGATGGCTGCTATACAAGCGATTCAGTTCTACTATCTCCTTGTCTCTACCTATTACCATATTATTGCTTTTTATTTGGCTACAAAGGTAGATAAAATTAATTTCATAGCCAAATAAACAGTAATATTTTATAGCAAATCAATGAATCATCCCTCCGTGTTCGCAAATCGTGTTCGGTTTCGCCAACTACCGGAACACTTGCTGCCATAGGGTCTTGTCACTGACAATTATCCGCCCATCAGCCATTTGCCCAATCTGAACATGACCTTTGTCTGTTGCAACACTTGCCTTGGCGGTAAAGTAATTGTCTGGCCCTATACTCTGCAACCTATGACTAAAGGATGTGATAGAATACACATGAGGCTGGACATCCGTGTCTTCT
>ONHQ01000013.1 GCA_900317685.1 uncultured Prevotella sp. | reverse complement strand
TTAAAGGGGTCAATGAGATATCCTTCTTCATGTACCGTCTCACGCAAGTTTTGGGTTAGTGATTGTCAGGGCTCGTCCACAGAAAAATCCTGTGCCCCCCTATATCAACACGAGCAACGACGACACCCACTACCACAAGCTCTACTTCACGCCCGACGCCCTGCTGACCTACAACGTGAAGAACGGTGCCCTGCGCCTGCACGGCAAGATGTCAACCATCACGCCCAACATCGCCAGTCTGAGCAACAACAGCACCGTGACCATTCCCGGACTGCTCTACTCGGGCAATCCATGGCTGAAGAGCGCACTGGACAAGAACATCAGCCTCACCTACTCGCTCAACCTGCCCTGGCTCAACATGGACCTGACAGCCGACGCCCGCAAGATCGACGACGACTTCAGCACCTACTACCAGTGGCAAACGATAGACGGCAACCGCGTCATCGTGGGCCGAGACGAGAACTGCGACTACCTGCTCAACTATGGTTTCTCGGGGTCGCTGGCTCTCAGACCGTTCAGCAACGACCTGCTCTCGATAGAATTGGAGAGTGGCTACCGCTGGCAGAAAGAGAAGAGTGAGATCATCGGCACGCATCACCACCACTACATGCCGCTGGCCTGGACCGTGGACATGCGCAAGGGCTGCTGGGGCGCCGAATACTACCAGTGCATTCCGCACAAGATGCTCAGCGGCAGTTTCATCAATTCGGCCGAGAACACGCAAAACCTCATGGTCTACTACCAGAAGGAGCAGCTGATGGTAGGTCTGGTGTGCATCTTCCCCTTCGCCGCCGCCAAATACAACAGCAGCATCCTCGACAACGACGTACTCGACAAGCATGGATGGAACCGCGTCACCAGTCAAAAGCGCACCTTCTGCATCACGCTGAGCTACAACCTCTTCTCAGGCAAGCAGAATAACGACGAGAAGAAGCTCAACAACAAGGACAACGACAAGGGATTCTTCTAAAGCCAAAGCGTCCCCTGCGAACCTCTATAAAAGCGAATATCGGGAAACATGCCGATATTCGCTTTTCATTGTTAAAAAAACAGCCCAAAGTTTGGAGAAGCGGAGGAATATGCTTATATTTGCATAAAACGTAGCGTATGGAATGGTTTGAAGAACTACCCAAAGCATGCCCACCCTCAGACGCAGTTCCTTGCAAGGGTGTTTACTACAGGATAGCCAATGGGCAATCCTGTTACATCCCCTGACTTCTTTTCTCAAAGAAGATTGCAACCCCACAAGATATTTTCAGGAAGTGGCATAGATGAGTGTATAATCAGAGCCGTTTCGCTGTTCAAAGATAAATGTGATGCTTTGAAACGCTTGAAGTTGCCCAAGTTCAAGCATTCTGTAATTGCCGCTGTAGAGTTGGAACCTAAAGACGGTGTCATGAAAAAGACATTCCGAGATTCTCATTACTCATGGTGGCGTAGCATGGATTTCAATGTTAAACAAGCCAAAGTGGAGGACTGACGATGACCAACGAGCTAAGAATAGATAAAATACTGGACTATTACGATGAGCCACAACTGTTCACTGCACGCGATAAGTTTGACGCGCAATACCTCTGCCTGCTGTATGACGATAACGAAGCTCCTAAATACACGGCAGTAAAAATATCCAATGACAAGTTGACCGACTTTCTTACCGGGAAGGTTGACCTGCAGCAATTGTTTGTCTCTCCTGAGGTGAAGGGGGAATACTATGACGTGGATGGTCATGGTGACCATCTATGCATCAGCCCCTTTCCCGGCAACTCCCTGCCGGAAGAGCGACTACCAGAAAAAGGCTATACGCTCAACAACGATTCACAGGAATCCATTACCGTCCATCTACCCGTCAAAGACCATGGACTGTTCACCGAGCTCGTTCGAAAGTTCGGATGGGCTTGCATGTAGACCTAACGGAAATATCACTTAGCCTTCAAAAGGACATTCCATCTCACCAACAAAAAGACACAAAAAGCAAATCGGAAGCTTCTACGGCTTCCGATTTTTTTGTACCTTTGTATCACACATTACAAACTACAAGACACAAAGACAGACCATGACGAAAAAAGTATTACTCGATGTCCATACCCACACGGTGGCCTCCGGCCATGCCTACAGCAGCATGCAGGAAATGGTGCACGCCGCCGCCGACAAAGGACTGGAAATATTAGGCATCACCGAGCACGGCCCCAGCATCCCTGGCACGTGCAACCCCATCTACTTCAGTAACATGCACGTCGTGCCACGCACCATGTACGGCGTCAGGCTGATGCTCGGTTGCGAGATCAACATCCTCGACACACAAGGCCATCTCGACCTCGACGAGCGGCACCTGCGCATGCTCGACCTGCGCATCGCCGGCATACACAGCATCTGCTGGAAGGGCGGCACACGGCAGGAGAACACCCAAGGCATGATAGCCGCCATGCGCAATCCCTTTGTGCAAATCATCAGCCATCCCGGCGACGGCACCACCGACCTCGACTTCAAGCCCATCGTACAGACCGCCAAGGAAACTCACACCCTGCTCGAAATCAACAACCACAGCCTCTCGCCCCACCGCGACAAGGTGATGGCACGGCCTAACAACGTTGAGCTGCTCAGGCTCTGCAAACGTTACGGCGTGCCCGTCATCCTCGGCTCCGACGCCCACATCTCGTTCCAGATTGCCGACTACGAGCGGCTCTATCCCCTCATCGAGGAGACTGCTTTCCCCGACGAACTCATCATGAACTACGACACCCGGCGCTTCCTCGACTACCTCAAGTCCATGCCATAGTGCCATGGTTCAACGATGCCGGAAATCCGAAAGGCACGACAGCAGGGCACTATCAAATTGTCACAAAAGCCCTGCCATCGTGCTCTTTGTTTGCGTTAACACCGTTGAAATATTTGTTAAACAGACACATAAAGTCAGCGAATTGTGTTAAAGAGACAATAAAAGACGAACGTCAAGTAATAATTTTACCGCATTTTTATTATCTTTGTAACGTCTTCATTCGTTTTGATGTATTGTTGTATGATACACTCATCTCACTGCAAGGAATCCGTTTCCTCCTGAAGGCTTAAACCTATGATAGTAAGAAAATAACTTTATGACATTAAGATCGGCAATAAAATCATTCGCAATATCCGTACTATTCGCCTTAGCGGCGGAGCCCGTCCTGGGACAGGACCTGTTGGCACGACAAGCCCCTATCGACCGCCGCGCCAAGAAGTTGGACTCTATTGAGGTCAGCCATTTCGCAGAAAGAGAAAACCTGCAGTCGCCCGCTGCCAAGCTCTACGGTGACGAGTGGGACAACCGTTACGCACATCGCGCCACCGAGCTTCCCGACTCTTTCGTCATCAACCTTCGTCATTTCTGCATGCCCACGCCAAGCCGCGTCGTCACCAGTAACTTCGGTAGTCGCTGGGGCCGTATGCACAAAGGTCTGGACATCAAAGTATATATCGGCGACACCATCCGTGCCGCCTTCTCCGGTAAGGTGCGCATCGTGCGCTACGAAGCCGGCGGCTACGGCAACTATGTCGTCATCCGCCACCCCAATGGCCTTGAGACCATCTACGGTCACCTCTCCAAACAACTCGTCAGCGAGAACGAGCAGGTGCGCGCCGGCGAGCCTATTGGCTTGGGCGGCAACACCGGACGAAGCACAGGTTCTCACCTCCACTTCGAGACGCGTCTGTGCGGCGTAGCCCTCAACCCGGCACTGATGTTCGACTTCCGCAACCAGGATGTCACGGGCGACTACTATGTCTTCAACCGCCGTCGCTACGACAGTGAGTCTGATCTCGCCACACGTGCCCGCGGCAAGGTGGGCAATGGCGGCTACAGCAGCGAGCAGGTCAACGGTGGCTATGCCGGCAACGACAGCGGCGAGCGCATCTACTACAAGGTGGTCAAGGGCGACTCTTTGGAATCGATTGCCGAGAAGAACAACATCTCTGTCGACCAGCTCTGCCGACTCAACGGCTTCCGCAAGACGCAGCGCGTGCGTCCCGGCATGATCGTCAGATGCGCATAAGGATAGTCTATAGTAGCTATAGTAGCTATAGAAACTATAGATGCTATAGAAACTATAGAACCATAAAAACATATCTCTTATAGCCAAGCAGCGGGCTCCCCAGAATTCCTTCGGATTCGGGGGAGCCCGCTGCTGTTTAGGTTGCCACTTCCCCTGCCAGGGTTGCTGCTTTCCCCCTTTTAGGGGGCTAGGAGGATCTTGGCTAGGAGGGTCTTCTGATTACAAACCACAGGTGCATGAGCAACGTGGTGACGAGGCCGTAGTGTCGGGCCATGACGTGGAAGCGCTCGATGAGCGAGGCACGGTGGTTCTTGTTTGTCATGCCCCCGTCGAGGTAGTTTGCCACCACCTCGTTGACGCGCACAAGTTTGAGATGGCGGCGCTGAGCCTCACGCATCACACGTATGCACCAGTCCACGTCGGCCGAGAAACGGTAGCGCAAGTCGTAGGGATTGTTTTTCGCCAAGTCGGCACGGGCATAGAAAGCCTGATGACAGACGAGCATACCCCTGCAAAACGAGCGCCACGTCAGATGGGCGGGCGGCTGCAGGCGGCGGTGCGCTACGAAGTGGCGCTCGCTGTCCACGATGTCGGTAAAGCCATAGAGCACGCCAGGCAACGGTTCGCCGGGCTTCACACAGTCCGCTACGTGCTGCAAGGTGTCGGCCGACGGGAAAGCGTCACCGGCATTAAGAAAGACGATATAGTCGCCCGTAGCCAGTGCCAGCCCCTTGTTCATTGCGTCGTAAAGGCCACGGTCGGGCTCACTCTGTATGCAGACCACATGCCTGCTGCCCTGCTGCTCGGTCTGCCGCCGGTAGTCTTCAGCCATCGCCACGGTGTTGTCGGCCGACTTGCCGTCGATGATCCAATGCTCCACGTTGGCGTAGCTCTGCGCCAGCACGCTGTCAAGCGTGGGCTGCAGCACGGAAGCAGCATTGTAAGTGATGGTGACAACGGTAAACTTGATCATATTCTGAATGTTCTTTGCGCAATGGCGTTGGTGTATACCTCTATATATTTCACTGCGACGTTCTGCTGGCTGTAGTTGCGCTCCACCTTGTTCACCGCCTCACGGCTGAGCTGTTGGTGGTCGGCCTCATGGAGTGTCCAGTAGATGCCGGCAGCGAGATCGTCGGCTGAGCGGTATTTGGCCACATAGCCGTTTTTTTGGTGGTCGATCATCTCAGGGATGCCTCCCACGTTGAATCCTACGCACGGCACGCCACAGGCCAGTGCCTCCATGATGGTGTTGGGCAGGTTATCGCTCAGCGACGGAATCACGAAGACGTCCGCTGCCTGATAGGCCTGCACGATGGCCCGCGTGTTGTTGACATAGCCCAAGGGGTAGACGGGCAACTGGAACCGTTCCGCTATCTCGTCGGCGTGTCCTCCCATGACCACCACGCCCCACTGCTCTTTCAGTTCAGGATGGTCTGTGGCGAGTTTGTTGCAAGCCTCGACCATATAGTCCATGCCCTTGATCGTGTTGGTCACGCGTTGCGAAACGAAGAGAATCAGCTTCTTGTCGAGTGGCAGATGCATGCTCAGCCGTGCCTGACGCTGGTCGCCGGGACGGAACAGCCGTGTGTCGATGGGATTGGGAATAGCCGTGATGTCCTGGCCCATGAGCAGGCGGCTGCGACGGGCCTCGCCGGCAAGCCACTTGCTGCACGCCACGAACTTGATGGCATGCTTGGCCAAAATCTTAGCTTTACGCTCCCACACCTTATAGGCCAGATCGTGCTTACCGCCGCCACCGGGCAAGAGTCTGCACTGCTGGCAATGCGTCGTGTAGTTAGGGCACGACAGAGCATAGTGACAGATGGCCGTGGCAGGCCACATGTCGTGCATGGTCCACACCACAGGCTTGCCGTCCTCCAGAATTCTGTTGATGTCCTTGAGTGACAGCATTCCCTGATTGATCCATGCCAGATGGATCACGTCCGCCTCCTTATATTCGGGCAGTGAGGTGATGTCGGTGCCCGAGCAGGCCGTGTCGATCTCGAAGAGGTGGTCCCGCTTGAAGTGAAGACGCCAGAAGATGCACCACCGCTCCCAAAGGAAGTGGAAGCGATGATGTCCCGGATGGGGCAGCTCCACCACCGTGATGTTGTCGGTCTGTTTGTCGGCCACAAGCATCTTAGCCTTCACCCCGTTATTGTTGAGAGCCTCCATGAGCCGGTTGGCGGCCACGGCGGCACCTCCGGTCTTTTCACTGGTGTTGACAATGAGTACACGCATAGTATGATTCCTTTTTACTAAGACAAAGTTACGAAAAGAATACCCAACAACCAACGATTCTGCAATATTTTATTATGTGTACGCAAACACCCATTGATTTACATCAATAAAAGCCTTTTTTCTATTTAATTATCACAGGAAATGTTGTGGAAATAAGAAAATCATAGTACCTTTGCACACGTCAAAAGGTTAATAGATTGTTTAGGTTAGTAGTAATAGATTTAGGTTTTTAGTTATTAGGTTTAAGGTAGATTTGATAGATTGTTTAACGGATGATAACGGAGACCGTGAGGTCAACGTTTGATTTGAAAAGGATTTTTAGTTAAACATAGGCTATACGCTGGAGCTCGTTGAGAGTTTCAGCGTATTTTTTTAGACTCTCCCTGTCCTCCCTAAAAGGGAAGGAAGACTCTCCCCGCCCTCCGTAAAAGGGATGGAGAAAGCATTAAGAAAGCGACGAGCCTATTTTACTAAATAACATCGAGATTCCACAACTTTCTCCCACAAAAGATAACCCCCTTACTTTTAATGCGTAACTTCCTTTATAAGTTGGTATTGGTCTCATCCGTCAAAGTACTGCGGCAACTTTCCTGATATTCTCAAGTTTTGACAAGAACCCTTTGTCATGTTTTGCCATCTGCTTTGAATACTGCGTCTGCATGTTAATCCAGAAGTCTGCATCAATGCCTAATGCAGCCTCAAGCATCATGGCGTATTCAACGCTTATGTCACGTTTGCCGTTGATGATGTCGTTGAGAACAGAATAGGACATACCCATTTTCTTAGCGAGCTGACGCTGCGATATTCCTCTGTCTTCAAGTTCATCCCGGATAACTTCTCCAGGATGAGTTGGCTCAAAAGGATCTACGTTGTTAGCTATCATATTGTCTTTAACTCCGTCTATGTGTATCATAATAACATCCTCCTATTTATAATGACTGCTTAATTCCGTTATATTGCAGATAGTGGAAATATCTTCTCCATTCTGCTTAGTCTCCTCAAATTCTATACGGTACTGGTTATTGACCTTTACTGATGAAAGGTCTTCTTTGTCACCATGCTATTTCTCATAATGTAGTGAACCTATTTGGGTAAGTGTCAGGACGTGTTTCGCACTCTTCATCATATCAACGATCTTCTTGTACATCTTTACGATTTGGGGTTGATACCAGTGCTTCATATCCGTTGCCTTACCATTCTCATACAAGTTCTGCAGGAATTCCTTTTCAAAAGTGACAATCATAGCGTCCGTATATCATTTGTTTGCAAAGATAATAACTATTTTCAATATTCGCAAGTTTGCGGCCGGTTATTCTGTTTTCAGTACAAAATGTTTGCCATGCTGGGCGTAACGGAAAAGACAGAAAGTAGAACTGATAAAATCATAAAAGGATGGAAAGAGTCTAACTGGAGATCTCAACGAGTAGAAGAAAAGCTCAACTCCGACAATGTCGTCTTGACAATGCCCATGGAAGCATTATTAGCAGGGGGACGGGAATAGGAGAAGAGGACCTCCTACTTTTGTAATGTCTGGTCAATGCTCACCAACTTGTTGACGATGGCATAGATGGTCAATCCGGCAGGAGAGTGTATCTGCAGTTTCTTGGCGATATTGCGGCGGTGGGTGATGACCGTATTAGTGGAGATGCACAGATGGTCGGCAATTTCCTTATTGGACATGCCCTGCACAAGTGCCACGATGACATCACGCTCGCGCTGGCTCAACGGGTCGTCCTCACCCTCGTGTTTCACCATGCCGGGAATGCCGTTGAGCTCCACGCTCTGTTGCTTTCGTCGATTTTCGAGATGGCGGATGACCGGAATAAAGATGTCGTTCTCCACATTGCAGTGGAGATGGAGCCACTCCTCATTATTATATATATCGTAGAGTGTGGCCATAAGTTTGTTGTTGTGCGGTCCGTCAGCAGGCAGATACTTGATGATGATGTTTTTGAGTTCCCTGAGTTTCGTGTCGAGTTGGCTGTGATGTTTGGAATAAGTGTCGATGTCATAGCCGTCTGACATCTCGCCGTCGAGGAGTTTCTGCACATAAGGGAACACATGCTTCTCCTCGTAGCGCATGTGCACCGTCACGCCGTGGGCATATTCATCGTAGAGTTTCAGAATCAGTCTTGCAAGATTGTCGTTCTCATCAAGCGAGTCGATGAGCTCACGGCGGATCATCGGCAACTGGAAATCGAGATAGTAATCGTGGCTGGCGCGCAGATATTTGAGCAGCGTAGGAATGGAGATCCTGTCCACACCGAGCTTATCTTCGTAGCCGTTGACCGTGTAGTTGATGACCGTCAGGAAGGTAAAGGTGTCCACTCCCTGCTCCTTGCACACCTCATCAACCGTCTTGTCGCCGAAGCCGAGGTAGATGCCAAAGGAGTTCATCGCCTGCAGGATATTATAGTTGTCGCGGATGACCGAGATCATCTTGTCGCCCGCCTCATACATCTTCACGTTTTTCATTGCCTTAGCTGATTCTTGTTCACTGTATGCAAAATTACACATTTTCTTTCAGTCACGCAATACCTAAAAATAAGTAAAGCCCCTTTTAGTCATCATCAACCAGAAATCTGACGAATACCAACTTTGCGAAAAATATTGGAACGAGAAATATCACAAAACGAACGACCCCGCAAAACCAAGTCACAAATATTAAGGACTTATTAACATCTGACAAAATCGAAACTACCACCTTATTAAGAATGACTCTCACAGTAAACAATAGGATCGACAGCGACATCAGGCTTTATTTATCCCCAATAATGAGGATACCAAGGCCATTTACAGATTTCACGAATTTTAGGTATTGTCAACATTCCCTATACTCCGTAACTTTGCAGCCGCAAAAAAGAAGTAAATATCAACAGTAACACACGATGGAAAAGAAGATCTCAACAAGCCTGCTGTCTTTGGCGCTCGCTTTTGCAGCCCTGCCCATGCAGGCACAAGTCAGTGCCGCAGACTCGGTGATGGCTCACGCCGGCGGTCACCGTCTGAGCGTAGGCGGATACGGCGAGGCTGCCTACAGCCGCAATTTCTACAGCGACAACGTCTACCGCTATTCTCGCGCAAGCCAGTACAGACATGACCCAAGTCACGGACGTTTCGACATTCCCCATGCTGTCATCTATCTGGGCTACGATTTCGGCAAAGGCTGGACGATGGGCTCGGAGATAGAATTTGAGCACACCGGCACCGGCTCGTCGGTGGAACAGGAATATGAGGAGAGCGGTGAATGGGAAACCGATACGGAAAAAGGCGGTGAGGTGGAACTGGAACAGTTCTGGCTGCAAAAGAGTTTCGCGCGCTGGGCCAACATCCGTGCCGGACACATCGTCGTGCCCGTGGGACTACTCAACGCCCACCACGAGCCACTCAACTTCTTCACCGTCTATCGCCCGCAAGGTGAATACACCATTCTGCCCTCGACATGGCACGACACGGGCGTGAGCTTCTGGGGACGCGCAGGGAAGTTCCGCTACGAGGCTCAGCTGCTTGCCGGACTCGACGGCTTCAAGTTCAGCCGCGACGGATGGATCAATGCCGGTGCGGGAAGCCCATTTGAATACAAAGTGGCCAACAAATACGGCTTTGCAGCCCGCCTCGACTACTACGCCATAGACGGTCTGCGACTGGGACTGAGCGGATACTACGGACAGTCGATGCACAATACTTTCCCCCACGACATGGAGGGTGACAACTACAACACCCAGGGAGAGAAGTTAGGCACGAAGACCTACGACAACATCAAAGGTAGCGTGTATTTCGGTTCTTTCGACTTTACCTTTCATAAATATAACTGGATCGTACGTGGCCAGGCCGACTATGGCTATCTGAGCGACGCCAAGACACTGAGCATAGTGAAGATCAACCGCACGTCGAACAATGCCCCCTACGACAAAAGCTATGTGGGAAAGAATGCCGTAGCCATCGGCGTGGAAGCCGGCTACGACATCTTCTCACAGATTCAGAAACTGCACGCCGACCAGCAAAAGTTCTATCTCTTTGGCCGATACGACTACTATAACTCTTATATTCCGGCCAAAGGTGAGCCCTCCTATGAATATACAAAGAAGCAGGCCGTGACCTTCGGCTTCAACTATTACCCCATCAAGCAAATTGCCATCAAGGCTGACTACTCCTACCGCTTCCTCAAAAGCCAGTACAACAACGAGCCCAGCCTGAACATAGGTATCGCCTACGAGGCTTTCTTCCTCTAACCATTCCTTTCATCGAAAACAAATACATCACCAACAAATACATCACAATGAGAAAATTTACCAAGTATGCGCTGCTCTTCGCGGCAGCTCTCCTTACCACAGCAGGACTGTCATCGTGCAGTGACGACAACAACGACAATGGCGATACAGCCGGGCTCACCAACGCACAGAAAGAGATGAAAGCCATCGGTGAGCAGTACATCGCCAACACTGTAAACAGCACCTACAAATATCTCGCCGAGGAGACGGCAACCCTCTACACCCAGCTCGACAACGACCTAACAAAGTTCCGCGCCGGTACGCTCACCCAGAGCGACATCGACCAGACTTGTGAGACCTTCAAGAAAGCACGCTCCTACTACGAGAGCAGTGAGGCCTTCCTCTTCGGCGCCGCTACAGACTTCGGCATCGACCCGCATATCGACACCTGGCCACTCAACGTGAGCAAACTTGCCACAACACTGAAAAACAAAGAGCAGGTCAAGCAAATGGAGGAGGACAACGACGTCACCGTGCTCGGTGAGACACAATTAGGCTTCCACGGCATCGAGTTTGTGCTCTTCCGCAATGGTGCCAACCGCACTGTAGACGCACTGAAGGCCAACGAGACCGACGAGGCTTTCACAAAGATCAATGCCAACGTCACCGGTGAAGAGGAACTGGTCTTCGCTAAGGTCGTCGCCCTTGACCTGCGCGACAAGTGCTGGCAGATGGAAGTGGCGTGGAACGAAAACGCACCCAAGGAACACAAGGACCGCATGGAGGAACTCGAATACGCAACAACCGTCAACGGCGGTGACTATTCCTATGGTCAGAACTTCCTTGCAGCAGGCAACGCCGGAAGTACTTACCGTACTTGGCAAGCAGCCATGAACGCCATCATCATCGCTGGATGTGAGAACATCTGCGACGAGGTTGCAAACACGAAGATTGGCAATCCTTACTCTGGCGAGGACGAGAACTATATCGAGTCGCCTTACAGCGAGTGCTCGTTCTATGACTTCCAGGACAACATCCGCTCTATTGAGAACAGTCTCTACGGTGGGCGTTCCGACGACAACAGCCGCGACGCCAGCAAGTCGCTCATTCAGTTTATGAAGAATCACAACTATGAGGGACTTGCACAACTTGAGAGCGACTTGAAGGCTTCGATTGCGGCTTTGGATGAATGCAAGACGCTGAAGGGCGGCTTCGTCAACAACATCCACAACGAAAAGGTGGGCGTATCTCAGAAGGCTATACAAGCACTCGACGCTGACCTCACCAAAGCCGGTGAGTGGATGTCGAAGCAATAACGCGTAAGCTCTTTCCTCTCCAAAAGGCGGGAGGAAAGAGAAAAATTCAAATCACTTTCATGACAATGAACTACTGTACGAATAAATCTCTCTTACTCTTTGCAGGACTGATGGCCATGGGGCTGTCTGCCTGCAAGGACAATGACCCTGATGTCAGCGGGCAGGGCAATGTGGAAGACGCTGAATATGTAGGAAAGACCGTGGGTAACTTCTCTGCCGACGAATGGTATCCGGGCGGTAAACTCGGCACCACCGACAACGTCACTGCCGGTTGCTATGAAGACGAGACGCCCGCTGTGGAGGACAACGAAAAACTGGAGTTGGCCTTCAAACTCGGCGAGGCTGTCTTTGAGCGCAACTTCACCGACAACACAGCCCCCTTCAAAGGACTCGGCCCGGCCTATCTGCGCTCTTCGTGCATCGACTGTCACCCGGGCTACGGCCACGGCAAGCGACAGACCTCCTACCCCTCGACTTACGGCAACGGCTATCTGTTAGCTGTCTACCATCCTAAATCCGAAGGCAGCAACGACGGTGCCTATATCTCTGAGGTGACGGGCATGCCACAGACACTCTCTAATGCGCCCTTCCTGCCACCTATCGATGGCAGTCAGATCAAGATAGAGTGGAAGCACGTCACCGCCATGGAGTCGGGCCTGCCAATGAAGTTTCCCGACGGCGAAACCTACGACCTTATCTTTCCTGAGGTGACGATCCCAGAGAGCGCCTTCAACACCGACCCGAAGCCGACCAACTATGCTGTCAGACTGGAGTCGACGATCGGCGTCATCGGTACGGGTCTCATCGATGCCATTCCCCAAGACTCTATCATCGCACAATATAAGAAAGAAGCTGCTGTCGGCGTGGAACTGAACCCAAGCTTTTGGGACAAAGGAGCCAACGACATGGCAGCCAGTGCCTGGTATAAGTTCACTGTTCCCGGCACCGACTCTAAAGGACAGCCTGTCGAGAAAATGCTCAAGCGCTTCACCTATGCCCTCACCCGTGCATCTCTGCAGGACGGTCCCGGCGCCAACGCCGTTTGGAACATCACCAACGTGTCGCGCTCCGACCGTCCCTATCTCTACACGACCAACGCTTGGGCCAAGGCTATGTCGGAGAACGAGAATGTGCTGAAACAGATCATGGCCGACCCAACCTCACCCTACTACGGCGACGGCTCGCGCGACAGCGTGAAGGCGATGGTCTACAACCTGCTGCGCCCCGGCACCAACCAGTTCGACAATCCTTGGCATAAGTTTCAGGCAGAGATGAGCGACGACCAGTTCTATAACTTTATGGTATGGCACCGCGGACTCTCTATCCCGCGCGCCCGTGACCTCAACGACGCCGATGTGCAGCGCGGCAAGGAGCTCTTCATGAGCATGGGCTGCGCTCACTGCCACCGTCCCCAGTGGACGACCGGAGACGACAACTATTGGAGTCCGAATAACATCAGTCTGAGACCACTGCCGAAATATCCACATCAGAAGATTTATCCTTATTCTGACTTCGTGCAGCACAAGCTGTGCATGAAGAACGATATTCACGGCAGCTGGTGCAGAACCACACCACTGTGGGGACGCGGACTCTCGCTGGCCAACACCGGCGCCGAAGACCGACTCCACGACTGCCGTGCGCGCAATGAGATCGAGGCCATCATGTGGCACGGCTATAGCAAAAACAGCCAGGCTTACTTCGCTGCGGCGAAGTTCTACAAGCTCAGCAAGAAAGATCGCGACTGTGTCGTGAAATTCTTACGGGCTATATAACATCATGTTTTTCGTCATGCGGTCAGGGCAAGGAGTCGGGAGACCCTGAGTCATGCCGCATGACTTCTCTTTTTTCAAAATACATGATGCCCAATACAATACCAACACACTCATAGTCGTTTTTAGTCATTATCATTAGAACATGGTGTTTATCAAGAAAGCTCTTCTCACCCTTTACGTGCTTCTCATCGTCGTCATGGCGGCAGCCACCGTTGTGGAGCATTGCTCTAACGCGCCGTTTGTCAGTGAGCACATCTATGGCGCATGGTGGTTCACGCTGTTGTGGGCTCTGTTAGCAGCAGGCGGAATCACTTATATTGTCAAGCGACACGTGAAGAAATGGAACATCTTGCTGCTCCACCTATCACTCCTTATTATATTATTGGGTGCCCTGCTCACCCACCTCACCTCGTTCAGCGGCACGCTCCATCTACGGCAAGGCGAAGCGGTAGACAGCTATCGCGAGATGATGTCGATGACCGAGACCAAGAGCCAGCCACTGCCCTTTGTCGTCCGACTCGACCGCTTCGACGTGGTGAATCATCCCGGCACTACCGCCGCCTCAGACTACATCACACGCTTCTCCATCGCCGACGGAAAGACCATCACCCACGCCCAAGTATCGATGAACAAGATCTTTGTCTACCACGGCGTCCGCTTCTACCAAGCCAGCTACGACACCGACAACCTCGGCTCGATACTCAGCGTCAGCAGCGACCGCTGGGGCATCCCCACCACCTACACGGGCTACGGCCTGCTCTTTTTCTCATTGCTCTGGTTGCTCATAGACCCCAAGGGCACGTTCCGCCGCAGTATCCGACAGCTGTCCCATTTGGGCGGCACCGTTAATGAAAGCAAGGAAAATACATCGCAAGCAAGGCGCAGCTCTATTCTTACTAAGACTATATTATTACTGCTGGCAGTCCCCGTCACCAGCCACGCCCAGACCAGCGTGCCTCGGGAGACCGCCGACCGCTTTGGCAAGTTGCTTATGGAGTACAACGACCGCATCTGTCCCGTGGAGACCTATGCGCTCGACTTCGTGCAGAAGATCCATGGCAACCGCAGTTACAAGGACTACACCGCTGAGCAGGTGCTGTTGGGCTGGACTTTCTACCCCGAGGACTGGTCGGGCGAGCCGTTCATTCGTATCAAGAGCAGCGAGATGCGCCGGCAATTAGGCATAGGAAAATACGCCAGCGTAAACGCCTTCTTCCGCGACGGCGAGTACATCCTGGGGCAACCCGCCTATGACTACGCCCACGGCACCAACAAGGATGCCTTTCACAAGGCCTGCGCCGACATCGACAGCAAGCTGCAGATGATGATGACACTACGTCAGGGTACCCCATTCACGCTCTATCCCTATACGTTTTCCCACCACCGCACACTGTGGTTCTCACCTTTTGAGCGGTTTCCCAAAGAGTTGCCAAGAAAAGATGCCGACTTCATCGGACGCACGTTTGCCACGCTTTTCGTGGTAGCCCGGCGCGGTGACTTCGCCACCGTGAACAGCACGCTGGACGCCATCGCCAAGTATCAACAGCGCAACGGCGGCAACAGCCTGCCATCAGAGGGGCGACTTGCGGCCGAGAACATCTACAACCGTCTGCCCTACACCACGATTCTCTTCATCTTCAACCTCACATTGGGTTTGCTGGCCTTAGTCTTTATGGCACGACGCTCCGCCAAGGCGGCTCACCCCCTTCGTGTTCTGCTCCTGCTCTCGTTCTTACTGTTGACCTTCGTGCTTGCCCTCCGTTGGGTGATCTCGGGCACCATTCCCCTGGGCAATGGCTATGAGACGACACTCGCCGTGGCATGGATGTCGCAGCTCTTCGTGCTCATCTTTGTTGCAGCACAGTCTTCCGGGCACAATGGTCTGACCTTGCTGATGTGCGCCTTCGGCTTTCTCATCTCCGGTTTCTTCCTGCTTGTGAGTCATATCAGCCTCATGGATCCGGCCATCGGCCCGCTCATGCCCGTACTCAACTCGCCACTGCTTAGCATCCACGTGAGTTTCATGATGATGAGCTATGCCTTTCTCGCCATCACCTTCTTCTGCGGACTCGCTGCGCTCGTGCGTCCCCGTCAGGCGGAAGCCCTGCAGGTGGTCAGCCGCGTGTTTCTCTATCCCGCCATCGTCACCTTAGGCATCGGCATCTTCCTCGGGGCTATCTGGGCCAATGTCAGTTGGGGCAGCTACTGGAGTTGGGATCCGAAAGAGACGTGGGCGCTCATCACTTTTATGCTCTACGCCATCGCCTTGCACACACAAAGCTTGCCGCGACTGTCGCGCCCGCGTGCGTACCATATATATATGGTGCTCTGCTTCCTGAGCATCCTGATGACCTATTTTGGCGTGAACTATCTGCTCAGCGGAATGCACAGCTATGCTTAAAACACAAGATGCCAGAGCTACCCGACAAAAGAAAACTTAGAATCATGAATCAATACAAAATCTTTAAAGCACAACAACAAGGCAGTTTCGAGCAACAGACAGCCGACATCAAACAACAACTCGACAGTTGGCTGAACGACAACCAGCAGACCGCCGGCGAACTCCGCTACTGCAAAGTATTTCTCAGCGACATCCTCAACCAATACGACACGCTGAAGACTTCTCCCCTCTACCAAGACTGTCTCGCCCAGCATCCTTGCACCATCATAGGGCAAGCACCGGCCGACGGCAGCAAGATCGCTCTGTTGGCGGAAGCCGGACACAACGATGACGGCTTCCGGTTCCAAAGTCTGCGTCTCAGCGATGAAGAAGCACAAGGCGTGAGCAGTTATCTACAAACACTCACCCTCTTTGAGCGATACATCCAGAGCCTGCAAGGAACAGAGATGACCATTCGCGAAAACCTCGTGCGCACCTGGATCTACGTTGCCGACATCGACGTAAACTACGACGGTGTGGTGCGGGCACGCAACGATGTCTTCCGTCGCTACGGTCTTACCGCCGACACTCACTATGTAGCCAGCACGGGTATCGGAGGCTATTCCGAGACGCGCTACGCCACCGTGGCCATCGACTTTCTCTCGCTGCCCAGCGTAGAGTCCGATCAGCTGAAGTATCTTCAAGCCCTCGGCCATCTCAACCCTACCCATGAATACGGCGTAGCCTTTGAGCGCGGCACCCGACTGACACTGCCCCACCGCAATATTTACTATATCTCGGGAACGGCCAGCATCGACAACCAAGGGCAAGTGCTCTACCCCGGCGACGTGGAGCGACAAACCGCGCGACTGCTGGACAATATCCGTGCACTGCTTGCTGACGGAGAAGCACAGATGAGCGACATCCGTTACTTCGTCGTCTACCTGCGCGACTTCGCCGACCGCAAGACCGTAGGACGCTATCTCGACAGCCATCATCCTGGCATACCCTATGTACTACTCCACGCCAAGGTTTGCCGTCCACAATGGCTGGTGGAGATGGAGTGCATGGCCGAGAAAGACATGGAACAATAGCTTTTAGTCAAAATATCATAAAACACGCACTGCCTCCGCACAATTATTTGTTACTTTCAGAAAAGAATGCTATCTTTGTGAGTGATATAAAGTCAAACAACATTTAACACAACAAAAACATTATGGCAAAGAGAAACGAAGTATATAAGTGCGCTGAGTGCGGCAACATCGTAGAGGTTATCGTTCCCACCGACAAGGACGTATGCGGATTCAAGCAGCTCAAGGAGAACACCACCGACGCTGCCACAGAGAAGCACGTTCCCGTTGTGGAGAAGATCGAGGGCGGATACCGCGTCACCGTAGGCGAGGTTGAGCATCCCATGACTGAGGCTCACTACATCCAGTTCATCGAGCTCATCACCGACAACAACGAGGTGCTGCGCAAATATCTCACCCCGAGCGACAAGCCAGTGGCAGAGTTCAAGACCGACGCCAAGAACGTCTACGCACGTGAGTATTGCAACCTCCACGGACTGTGGCGCTCTAAGTAAACGCAAAGACTATGGCAGCGGCTCGTTTTAGCGGCCCTGCTGCCCATCCTATAGAAAGAAAGCCAGACTACCTTATCCGTAGTCTGGCTTTTTTGTTAAGCTTTGAGCATTCCACATTCAACCCATTCAACATTTATCACTCAACATTCATCATTCAGCCAATTCATCGTTCAACTCTCAACTGTCAACACTCCGTGCATTCATCAGTCGACACTCTGTACTTTCATCATTCCACACTCATCATTCAACATTCCATTCATTCCACACACAACATTCAACATTCAAAAATTGGTTATATGCCGGAAAATGCTTAATTTTGCAAGGTTAAAGTGATTCACAACTCATAGGTATCTATTATATGACCCGTTTACACCGTATAGCACAGTTTCTCTTGAAGCCTATTACACGCAATGGTGTATTTTTCTTCATGATGTACGCTCTTGGCATTGTCACCGCTCTGATAGCGCCATCGAGTGACCGTGTGGACTTCAACAGCGACCACTTCCTCTACGACAATCTCTTTCTCGAGTTGTTTCTCGACACCTATCTTGCCTGCGTGGTGCTGGCCCTTCTGCCCCACAAGGTACGTGTGTGGGTGCGCCGCCTGCTCTATGTAGTCCTCTACGCCACCACCATGGCCGATGTCTACTGCTATTGGAAGTTCGGCTCCACACTCAATCCGGCCATGCTCCTTTTGGTTGCAGAGACCGACAGCCGCGAGGCCAGTGAGTTTCTAAGTTCCTATCTCACTCCCGATGTACTCTTCTCGCCGGTCGGCTGGATCGTGCTGCTCATCGTGGTTCACGCCCTCATTGCCCTGCGACACCGGTGGTGCCGGTTGCTCACAGAGCGTCAGCATCTGCTCTTTGAAGCATGGAAAGACCGTACCCGCCAACGTTGGCAACACGTGCCTGTGACGCTGATCAGTGGCATCGCCGTGGCCGTCCTGCTCATCACCAGCGCCATCACCAGTTGGCACAACAAGGTGGAGATGACCCGCATGATGACGGCACCGACCATTGGCACCATCGAGCATAAGCTCACCGCCGCCGACCACGCACAGTTCTACTTGCCCATCTACCGCTTGGCCTTCAGCATGTACAGCAACCACCTCGCTTCGCAGCAAGTGGAGAAGTGCATTGCCGCCGCCAAGAATGCCAAGGTAGACTCGTGCAGCTACACCTCGCCAACCATCGTGCTCATCATCGGCGAGAGCTACAGCAAGGCGCACGATGCCCAATACAACTATTTCCTCAACACTACACCACGGCAGAAAAAGCTGGAGCGCACAGGACTCCTCACCAAGTTCACCGATGTGGTGAGCTGCTGGAACCTGACCAGCTTTGTCT
Organism: uncultured Prevotella sp.; assembly: GCA_900317685.1. GTDB lineage: Bacteria > Bacteroidota > Bacteroidia > Bacteroidales > Bacteroidaceae > Prevotella. The sequence continues at coordinate 45,761 of ONHQ01000013.1, read as the reverse complement.
TTAAGAATGTTTTCTCCACCCACGTCGTCGGAGAGAAAGGCGAGTGGTGCGACTATCCGCTCTTCCCGGAACTGTTCCGCAAGGCCGGTTACCATGTCACCTTCCTGACCAACCAGTTCCTGCCGCGTGCCAAGGAGGCCGTGTACGACTTCTCCGGCGGCTTCTTCCTCAACGATTCCACGCTCAGCGAGGCACAGTTCGACACCCGCAACAGTCAGCTCTACCGCTACGATGCGGGACTGCTGAGCGACTACGACAGCAAGGTGAAGGACGGGCAGATCACCATAGACCGCGTGCGGCCCGGACAGGAGACCCACCACAACCTCATCATCTTCCATCTCATCGGCCAGCACGTGAGCTACCGCCAGCGCTGTCCCGACAACCAGCGTGTGTTCACTCCCGACGACTATAAAGAGCACCGACCCGAACTCGGACCCGGACGGCGACAGATGATTGCCGACTACGACAATGCCGTGCACTACAACGACTCCATCGTCACGGCTATCGTCAAGCGTTTCTCCAAGCGCAACGCCATCGTCATCTACATGCCCGACCACGGCGAGGAATGCTATGAGCCCGGACGCAACATCGTGTGCCGCAACCATAGCGCCGAAGTAGACTGGCCGTTGGCACACTACGAGTTCGAGGTACCCTTCTGGATCTACTGTTCCCGGAGCTATGCCCGGCTGCATCCCGCCATCTTCCAGGCCATCAAGGCAGCCCGTCGCAAGCCCTTCATGACCGACGCCCTGCCGCACATGCTGCTATGGCTCGCCGGCATCTCCACGAAAGACTATCACGCACAATACAACTTGCTGTCGCCCGAGTACGATGCCTCGCGACCGAGAATACTCAAGAACAAGGTTGACTACGACAAGTTACGACCCAAAGAAAAATGAACGCAGAATTATTAACTCGTACGGAATGCAACGTGATGCGGGGACTGGCTATCCTCGGCATCTTCCTGCACAACTACTGCCACTGGCTCAATCCTGTGGTGAAGGAGAACGAATATCAATACTTCCAGCACAATGTCGACTGGCTGATGCAAGTCTGCGCCCGCCCCGACACTTTGCTGCCGATGCACCTTATCTCGTTCTTCGGGCACTATGGTGTGCCCGTCTTCCTCTTCCTCAGTGCCTTTGGTCTGGAAAGGAAATACGGCAACACCAAGCCCGGCCCACGTCTGGAACCGAAGGTGAACACATGGGGCTTCATCCGCTATCACTTTCTGAAACTATTCAAGATGATGATCGTCGGATTTATCTGTTTCACCATTGTCGACGCCATCACACCGGGCAGCTGGCACTACACCGTGGTGCAAATCGTGACACAGTTAGGAATGGTGAACAACTTCCTTGCCCATCCCGACGACAACATCTGGCCGGGTCCTTACTGGTTCTTCGGTCTGATGCTCCAGCTCTACCTCGTCTACCGTCTGCTGCTCTACCGCCGCCATTGGGGATGGACAGCAGGACTGATGGCCGTATGTCTCGGAATACAAATGACGATGGGCCCCGAGAGTGATACCATCAACTATTATCGCTACAACTTCATGGGCGGCATGCTGCCCTTCGGTCTCGGCATTCTCTTTGCGCGCTATGGCGAGCGCATCATGCTGGTGCGCATGAACTTCGGCGGCGCGCTGATGAGCTGGGTCGTCTGCTCATTCTTCATCGTGTCGATGAGTGCCAACTACTACGCTTGGGCTTTCGTTCCGGCAATGGTGTGCTACGCCACAGTCTATTTCGTGAAGACCCTTTCGCTGCTGCCAATGCAACGTCTGCGCGACACCCTATGGTATGCCTTCTCATGGCTGGGCTCCATCTCCGCGGCTCTCTTCGTCATCCATCCTGTATTGCGCAAGGTGTTTATCCCCATCTCGCGCCAGGGTGACAACTACACGGGATTGTTGCTCTACGTCATCACCTCCCTGGGTGTTGCCTGGCTGCTGAAAGAAGTGATGAAGAAGATTCCAAGCCCAAAGGAAGTGAGGAGCTAAGACCTGCTCATCATTCAACACTCATTATTCAACATTGAATAACTCAATACTGAATCACTCAGAATAACTCAACATTGAGAACCTCAATATTGAATACATCAACATTGAGCAACTCATCACATATCATTTAACTTTCAACTCTCAACATTCAACACTGTGAAACGTATTCCTGATATAGAACTTGCAAACATCAGCCGCTTCCGTGGCGAGCTGATGGGAGCCGCCATGCTGTTCATCATGCTGTTTCATGTGGACCTTGCCCGCTCCGACACCTTCTTTGGTCTTCGGCGAATGGGCAACATCGGCGTGGACATGTTTCTGTTTCTCAGCGGTATAGGCCTGTGGTTCTCGTGGGCAAAGAATTCTTCCGTCAAGCGTTTCTATTTCCGTCGGTTTGTGCGCATCTATCCTGCATGGCTCATCATCGCGGCATTGTTCTATCTGCCTAAGTTTCATGGCGGCTCAGCCTGGTCGTGGATCGACCTCATCGGCGAGTTAGGCTTCAACTGGGAGTTCTGGCTCCGCGACGAGTTGAACTTCTGGTACATTCCCGCCATCATGATGCTCTATCTCTTTGCCCCGCCCTATATGGAGCTGATCCGTCGCCATCCCATCTACCGCTGGTTGCCCGTGGTGATGGTGATGTGGTGCATTCTGGTGCAGTGGGTGACACCAATCAACCACGTCGTCGGCCACCTTGAGATTTTCTGGAGTCGTGTGCCGATCTTCTTCATTGGCATCAACATGGGCGAGATGGTACGGCGCAAACAGACCGTCGACGGACAAGGCATCTGGATGGTCTTCCTGATGTTTGTCATGGCACTTGCCTCCAGCATCTTCCTGGAGCAGGAGAAGCACGGACAGTTTCCGCTGTTTATCGAGCGTATGCTCTACATTCCGCTCACCGTCACAGCCATTCTCATCCTCAACCGCGTCTTCCGCCGTCTGCCTGCCAAGGTGAACTACTGCTTCCGTTTCGTGGGCGCGCTGAGCCTGGAATGCTACCTCATCCATCAGCATTTTGTGCTGGCCTACCTCCCCAAGTCGCTGTCCTACTGGCCGACCTTCCTGCTCTGTCTGGTCATCACCCTGCCCCTGGCATGGGTACTGCAAAAGGTGACACACGTGATACAGAACGCGGTGGAGAAACGATTTCAATGAAAACGACAACTGAAAAATAAAAGAAATACTCATGCACTATACCAGTCTTCTCAAACTCATCCGTCCGGCTCAATGGATGAAAAACGCCTTCGTCTTCTGCCCCGTGATGTTTGGCGGAAAGCTCTTCGAGACCCAGCCTCTGCTGTCTTCACTGATCACCTTCATGGCTTTCAGCTTCGTGGCGTCGAGCATCTATTGCTACAACGACATCTGCGACCTTGCCGACGACATCCGTCACCCTGAGAAATGCCACCGCCCCATCGCCTCCGGTGCAGTCTCTGTGGCGCAGGCCTACGGCCTGATGTTCCTGCTGTTCGTCCTGTCGATGGGCAGTTGCGCCCTGCTCCTTACCGTAGGCAACGACATGGAAAGCAATGCCGTGAGCGTGGGCAGCGTCATCCTCTTTTATTGGCTGATGAACCTCGGCTACTGTGCCAAGTTGAAACAGTATGCGGTCATCGACGTGTGTGTAGTAGCCTTCGGCTTTGTGCTCCGTCTGTTTGCCGGTGGCTTTGCGACGGGTATCGCGCTGAGCAAGTGGATTGTGCTGATGACTTTCCTGCTGACGCTGTTCATGAGTCTGGCCAAGCGGCGCGACGATGTGTTGCGCATGGAGCAGACGGGACAGCCACCACGCAAGAACACTATCCACTACAACATGACGTTTATCAACCAGAGCATCACCATCACGGCCGCCGTGACGCTGGTGTGCTATATCATGTACACGGTGAGTCCCGAAGTCATCGCCGCCTTCCACAACGACTATCTCTATCTCACGTCGATCTTTGTGCTGGTAGGCATCCTGCGCTACCTGCAGATTGCCGTGGTGGAGAAGAAGAGCGGCAACCCCACAAAGGTCATCCTCCACGACCGTTTCATCCAGCTCGATGTCCTGGCTTGGTTTGTCGCATTCCTCGTCATCATTTACTGATAACAAGGAATTGATTCAAAGAAGAAAGGTCTTCACTAAAGCATAAATAGGTCTCCATTCAATTACAGACTTAAGGGGTATTATAAACAATAAGAAGAAATCTCAAATGGAGAAGAAAGAATTAAGGGGGAGCCAGTCCAGCGCCACATGTCACAGCGAAGCCCAAAACGATTGGCATTCCCCCCTCTCCCTCGAGGGAGAGGGAGGGTTAGGGGGAAGAGAGTCTTTAATTCTCTTCGACTTCGATGGCACGCTGACTACGCGCGACACGCTGATCGCTTTCATCCGCTATGTCCATGGCACCCGTCGGACGGTGACCGGCTTTCTGCGCTATCTGCCCCAACTCATGCTGATGAAACTCCACCTCTATCCCAACTGGAAAGCGAAACAGAAGATCTTCACCCACTTCTTCGCCGGCATGTCGTTGGACGACTTCAATGACTTTTGCCGTCGCTTTGCCGCTGACAACAGGCAGCTTCTGCGTCCCCAAGGACTCGCTGTCCTACGCCACGCCATTGATGCGGGCGCACAGGTGATGGTGGTCAGCGCAAGCATTGACAACTGGGTGGCTCCGTTCTTCAGTCATGAAGAAAATGGTCACCGTCTCTCCATTGTCGGCACCCGTATAGCGGTCGTCGACGGCAAGGTCACCGGCCGCTTCCTCACCGCCAACTGCTATGGTCCGGAAAAGGTGCGCCGGGTGCAAGCCTTGCTGAGCAGGGCGCGCGACCATTACCATATCACCGCCTACGGCGACAGTCGTGGCGACAAAGAAATGTTGCAATATGCAGATGAAAGACATTACAAGCCATTTAGATAAAGACAAGCGGGAGAAGTTGGGCGAAGTGCTGCGCTTCGGCCTCGTCGGCGGCGTGGCCACACTCATACAATATGGTGTGTACCTGCTCCTGCTCCAATGGACGAGTGCGGGCGTTGCCAACACGGTGGGCTATGCAGTCAGCTTCTGTTTCAACTTCTATGCCAGCACCCACTTCACCTTTCATGTCAAGGCCAACGTGAAGCACGGAGCCGGCTTCGCACTGAGCCATGTGGTCAACTACCTGCTGCAGATGGCCATGCTCGCGCTGTTCATCTACTTAGGTGTGCCGAAGCGGTGGGCACCGATACCGATGTTCTGCGTCTGCGTGCCAGTCAACTTTCTGCTGGTCCGGTTCTTTCTTAAACGTTAGTTGCCATGGCTGTGAACAAGAAAGAAATCATCCGCCGCACCCTGATCCTGGCCTATGTCACCCTACTCAACGCGCTGGTCATCGCTCGTTACTGGCATCAGCTGAGCCATCTCAATGACAACTATCGCAGACTGGTGCTGAGCACCTTCCATATCTCCGGCTTCGATCCGCTGAGCTATATTGTCATCGACCGCTGGACCACCGCCTACAACATCTACCGCCATCCGTTGCTGGCTTTCTTCATGTGGTTGCCCTCACAGTTCAACGCTGCCGTGGTATGGCTCACGGGCCGCAACGCCGTACCGCTCATCATGGGCTGCATCCTCGTAGCCTGCGCCTACTACACCTATATATATATGGTACGTCTGCTCCACCGTGTAGTAGGTATCGGCCTCGGCGATGCCTGGCTGCTGACCACCTTCCTGTTTTCTTTCGCCTACGTGATGGTGACCATCAGCGTTCCCGACCACTTCTGCCTGTCGATGTTCATGCTCACGCTGGTGCTCTATCTCTCCGGCATGAAGATGAAAGAAGGCAAGCTCATGCCCCGCTGGCAGTCGATTCTGCTGTTCTTTCTCACGGCGGGCATCTCGCTCAACAACGGCATCAAAGTGTTCTTAGCCAACCTCTTCGTCAGTGGCAAGCGTTTCTGGCGTCCTGCCAACCTGCTGCTGACCGTTGTCTTACCTGCTGCTCTCATCTGGGGCTTTGCCCGCTGGGAATGGTACACCTTTGAGCGACCGAACTTCATCGCACGTCAAGAGGCCAAGGCGAAGAAGCACGATAAACTCATTGCCAAGACCTACCAGCAAGTCGCCGACACGATGTCCACCGCCGACACGGCACTCATCCGCCGCACAGCCCTTGCCATTGTAGTCCGACAAGACTCCCTCAAGGCCGCCAAAGACAGCCGTCTAGCCATCCACGCCCACGAGGGCAAGCCCATCGCCAACGGTGAGTTCTCGCAGTGGACCGACATCAGCACGCCACGCGGATGGAGCCTGATAGAGAACGTACTCGGCGAACCCATCCAGCTGCATAGCGACCACCTGCTCGAAGACGTGCTGCGCAGCCGTCCCGTCATCGTACACTATCGCTTTGCCTTCAACTACATCGTGGAGGCCCTCGTGCTTCTGCTTTTCCTCTTAGGCGTATGGGCAGGCCGGCGCAGCCGCTTTCTCTGGCTGGCCCTGTCGTTTCTTGGTTTCGACCTGCTCATCCATGTAGTGCTGGGCTTTGGCCTCAACGAAGCCTACATCATGAGTGCTCACTGGCTCATCATCTTGCCCATAGCGGTGGCGTACCTATTGAAGAACACTGCGCACTCTTCCAAAGAGTGGATCCGTTTAAGTCCTCGTCTACTCATTGGTGTCCTCACGCTCTATCTCCTTATTTATAATGGTGCACTCTACATTGATTATCTTTATTGATACAGAAATCTGTCAGTAACCACTTTTCTTAGAGAATAGTTTGGTGTTGCCATTTATTTTATTAACTTTGCGAAAAAGAAAGTACTATGATACGTTATCCGATAGGAATACAGACATTCAGTGAGATCCGCAAAAGGAATTGCATCTATGTAGACAAAACGCGGTATGTGTACGAATTGGCAAACGATTTGAAATATGTCTTTCTATCTCGCCCACGCCGCTTTGGCAAGTCTCTGCTCGTCAGCACGTTCGATTCCTATTTCAGAGGAAAGAAAGAGTTGTTCAGTGGATTGGACATCGAAACACTGGAACAGGACTGGACCGAATACCCCGTCCTACACTTCGACCTGAGCGATATCAAGCTGGGAACCACCGAGCAATTTGAAATCAACATCAATGCTACCCTCTCTTCAATGGAAGAGAGCTATGGAGTCACGACATCCACTGACCGTGACATCAGTACACGGTTTAGACTGTTGGTAGAGAACATCTATAAGAAGACCGGAAAACAGGTAGTCATACTGATTGATGAGTACGACTCACCATTGCTCACTGTGCTTCATGATCCGGAGCGTTTAGATGCCATGCGCACAGTCTTGCAGTCTTTCTTCTCTCCTTTGAAGAAACTGGATCCGTACCTTCGCTTTGTCTTTATTACCGGCATCACGAAGTTCTCACAGCTGAGCATCTTTTCTCAACTCAACAACTTGAGCAACATCACCATGACGCCGCAATATTCTACCATTGTCGGATTCACACAAGAGGAGATAGAGCGGGATTTCAAGGACGGCATACAGAGCATTGCAGAATATAACAAGATCACCTATCAAGAAGCCCTGTCCAAACTCAAGAACCTCTACGACGGCTATCATTTCTCCCGCAACTCCGAAGGTGTCTACAATCCGTTCAGCGTCTTGCGGGCAATGAACACCAAGCAGTTGGAAAACTTCTGGTTCGAGACGGGCACGCCGACCTATCTCATCAAGACACTTCAATCTCACAACACGTTTATCCCCGAACTGGAAGAGAGCAAAGCCTTCTCTTCCGACTTCGACGCGCCCACTGAAGCCATGGTCAGCGTGCTTCCTCTGCTATACCAGAGCGGCTACCTCACCATCAAGGACTACAATCCCTTTAGCATGGAATACACACTTGGATTTCCAAATACAGAGGTGAAAGTAGGGCTGCTGCATTCGCTCATCCCCTTTTATGTCAGTAAAGAAAGTGCAAAGGCCAGTAGTGCCTTGGGCAATATGTGGCTGGCACTGATGAAAGATGACCTTGACGGTATGCTACATATAGCACGCAGTTTCTTCGCCTCCATCCCTTATCAGGAAGGGACGCTAAAGGATATGAAAACATCAGAGGGGCATTATACCGCCATGCTGTATGTGATGTTCTCGTTATTTAGTAACTTCTGCTATTCGCAAGTACGCACAGCGGAAGGAAGAATGGATATTCTGCTGAAAACAGCAAGCACAATCTATGTCATGGAACTGAAGATAGACGGCTCTGTCGACGATGCGCTTACTCAGATAGACGACAAGGGTTATCTCATTCCTTACGAATCAGACGGTCGTCGCCTGGTGAAGGTTGGTATCAATTTCAGCAGTAAGGAACGTACCATCAAAGAGTGGAAGATAGCGAAAGGATAAAAGCCGATAATCAAAACAAGACCGGCAAAGCCTTGTCAACTTCAGATATTTGTGTTATCTTTGCCATGAAGAAAACAGACACCACTATATGAACTATGCACTCATCATCGCCGGCGGGTCCGGCAACCGCATGGGGCAGGACATCCCCAAGCAGTTCATGCACGTAGACAACTGCCCGATCATCATCCACACGATGAAGGCGTTTCAACAGCATCCCGACATCCACGGCATCGCCGTGGTGTGTCTCTCGGGATGGGAAACGGTGTTGCAGTCCTACGCCAACCAGTTCAACATCACCAAGCTGAAGTGGATCTTCCCCGGCGGAAAGAACGGGCAGGAGTCGATCCACAACGGCATCTATGGTCTCCGCGAGGCCGGATGCAAGGACAACGACCTGGTGCTGGTGCACGATGCCGTGCGTCCGCTGCTCTCACAAGACATCATCTCAAGCAATATCGCCATCTGCCAGAAATACGGCTACGCCATCACGGGCATTAAATGCCGCGAGGCCATCCTCGAAAGCGACGACGGCTTCACCACCACGACGAGCATCCCACGCGACAAGCTCATCCGCACGCAGACACCACAGACGTTCCGGCTGGGCAACCTCATCCAAGCCCACGAGGAAGCCAAAGCCAAGGGCATCACCAACTCGGTGGCTTCCTGTACGCTGATGGCGGAGCTCGGCGGACGCGAGATGCACATCGTGCCGGGATCGGAAAAGAACATCAAGATCACGACTGTCGAGGACTTGGAAATTCTCAAGGCACTGATGAAGATACAACCGGAGACATGGCTGAAATGACACCTTACCAGGAAGACATCCGCCGGCTCTATGCCCAAGGCCTCACCTTCGACGCCCTGCAAGGACGCACGCTGCTCGTGGCGGGTGCCACAGGATTGGTCGGTGCCTGCGTGGTCGACATCGTAATGGCCGATCCTCACCGCAATCTGCGGGTCTTCGCCGCCGGGCGCAACCGCCGGAGAGCCGAGGAGCGCTTTGCCGCCTACGCCGGTGACCCTCGCTTCTCGTTCGTGGAGATGGACGTCACACGGCCTGTCACGGGTGAAACGCCCTACGACTATATCATCGACGCGGCCAGCAACGCCAGCCCAAACTTCTTCAAACAGCAACCCGTGGAGGTTATCAAAGCCAACATCGACGGTGTGGCCAACCTGCTGGACTATGGCCGGCAGCACGGCCTGCGCAAGATGGTCTACGTCTCGTCGGGCGAGATCTATGGCGAAGGCGACGGCCAGGCTTTCACCGAGACAAGCAGCGGCTATGTCGACTGCGCCACGCCGCGCGCCTGCTATCCCTCGTCGAAGCGGGCTGCTGAGACGCTCTGCATCGCATACGCCACGGAGTATGGCACACCGGTGACCATCGCCCGCCTGTGCCATACCTACGGTCCGGGCTTCACCGAGTCGGACAACCGTGTCTTTGCCCAGTTCTTCCGCAACGTACTCCGGGGCGAGGACATCGTACTGAAAAGCCGTGGCGAGCAATACCGCAGCTGGCTCTATGTCGTAGACAGTGCCCATGCCCTCCTCCACCTGCTGCTTCACGGCGAGAGTGCCCAGGCCTATAATGTGGCCGACGCCAAGGGCAACATCACCATCCGACAGCTCGCTGAGCAGGTGGCCGCATGGGCCCAGCGCAAAGTGGTCTTCGACATACCGGCAACAGACAACCACGGCAACACCACGCCCGTGACGCGGGCCACCTTCGACATCTCCAAGATAGAGCGCACGGGATGGCAGCCGCTCTTCGACATCGCGACGGGACTAAGCCACTCGCTGGAGACGCTGAAAAAACCATAGAAGCACGATGCACTATCAGAGCCAGGGGGTTAAGCAGAGACTAAATTGTTAGCTTTTGTGACAATTTTCCGTCTCTGAGAATGCGTTCTTTGCCAGCAAGCAGTACTTTGGCGGCGATTTTGCGAATTTTGAGCGGTTTTGATAAAATACTGATTCTCAGCCAGTTTAGAAAAGCACTACTTTTAGCTCATTGTCAGAAAGGCTTTCTGATGAAAAATTCTCTAGAGAATTTCTCATCAAAAAACCTTTTTCATCCTATCAGAAAGCCTTTTTCATCGGATCAAACAACCTTTTTGAGGACTACAACATCGGTTTTTGATCGTTTCATCGCTATTCTTTGGATGAAGCAAAGACCTTTTGCCTCTTTTTGCCCTCGTTTTCCTCTCTAAAATGAAAGCTCAGGCTGACGATCTTTTGTCAGCTTTTCTTATTAGCAAAAAGAGTTTTTCCCTATCTTATCTATTCTTTTCTGCCAGTCACTTCCCGGTCTCACGAACCTTCAAGTCAGGGATGATGAGAATCGCATGGAAGTGGCGTTTCTCCACGGGCGGGATGGTCATATAGTCCTTGTAGATGTTTTTTAGGTACTGATCGGGGTCGTGTGGGGCCGGAAAATCAGTGTCCTCGAAGCGTATCTTGCCCAAGGGCAGCACAGTAGAACGGTCGTGGGTGATGCCATAGCCATTCATCGACGGGATGTCGGCGTAGCGCGTTGACTTGCAGCAGAGCATGAGCACACGCCACAGAGCAGTATAGAGCAACTTCTTGCCGCCGAACCAGAAAAACTCCGCCACGGCGCGCAGCGAGTAGCGATGTGAGTGGTTGAGGATAGCCGAGCTCTTCGTGATGCCGATACTCAACCGTTTGATCCATGCTTTCGGTGCATTGGGATGGCGGTCAAAGGGAAAGATGTCGACATAGATGCCTTTCTCGTAGTCGTCGACGAAGTTGTCGACCTTCTCGATATAGAGTGAGTTGAGATCACGCACCTTCACGTTTTGTGCCCTCACCTGCGGATTAGTCTCCCTCGACTGTATCATCAGGTTCTGAGGCAGATAGGCCTGTCCCTCCTTGACAAAGCGGTGCAGATCCTTCACATCCATGGCGATGTCGATGTCGTCGTCCCATGGGATGAAGCCACCGTGGCGCACAGCACCCAACAGCGTGCCGCCGTCGAGCCAATAGCTAATGCCCATCTTCTTGCAAGCCTTATCGATGTCTTTGAGTATCTCCAGCTGCTTCAACTGGCAAGCCCGCAGATTGGGTTGGTTATACTTATAGAGTTGCTCTTTGTAGTCCATATCTTTCTTTTTGATTACAAAGGTACTGCAAACGAGGGGAAAGACCAAATAAAATGGAATGAAATGGAATTTTATTTGGCTTTCCCGAGTGCAGCGTACCTTATTCAAAGGTACTGCAAACGAGGGGAAAGGCCAAATAAAATGGAATGAAATGGAATTTTATTTGGCCTCTCCCGAGTGCAGCGTACCTTATTCAAAGGTACTGCAAACGAGGGGAAAGACCAAATAAAATGGAATGAAATGAAATTTTATTTGGCTTTCCCGAGTGCAGCGTACCTTATTTAAAGGTACTGCAAACGAGGGGAAAGACCAAATAAAATGGAATGAAATGTATAAGGCTTCAAATCGCACAGGTCAGCAACATGGCAACATACGAGTCCCAAAACTATCAGACAGGAAGCAGTACCATCAAGCTCTGAAAGCAGTTGATGCCGGCAAGCTGGGCAATGCGTGGAAAGAGATTTTGCTGCCTGACAAACAATCGTTCGCTGCGTAGAAAAAGATCCTTCTCTACTTAGCGAACGATCTTTTTCTATAAGATTACAATATTGGGAACCTTGCTTCAACCTCACAAGAACACAACTTCGACCCCGAGAGAACAGTACTTCGACCCCGTGAGAACAGGGCTTTGATGCCATCAAAAAACAGCTTGTCATCAACGACAATGGGATTGCGCCAGCCTGTTTTCAAGGTTTATTCTTTTGTGGCAGTGCTACGATTCAACATAAGAGAATCTACCCTCAAACCGCAAATGGCAAAGGGCCTAAGCCCTTGGCGCTGACACAAAGAGGTTTTCCTGGTTTGGGTTTAAAAGCAATTTTCCTCGGGCCACGTCCCCTCTAACCAACTACGGATCTGTAACCAAAGAAGAAGACTCATATCCAACCCACGGAAAATATCCACTGTGACGAAATAAATAATTGAGGGAAAAACAAAGGATATTAAAAAAGAAAATGTATCTTTGCAATACATACATTACTACAAGCGAAAAGAAGAAACATGGCCGCAACCGACAAGATAAATTCCCGAGCTATGCTCAAAGAGTTTCTCAGAGCTGACTCAAAAAACTATCAGAAACAGCTGCATCTGCTCAGCCGATGGAAAGAGCGCATCGCCACCAACCCCATGTCAGACCAGCACTGCATCTGGCAATACATCGTGGCGCTCCGTCATCTGGAATACTACAAGAATGCGCCACAACGTGGCTGGTACCTCATCGGCCATGTCTATTGGGCTTGGCGATTGCGGCGGCTGAGCTATAAAACCGGCTTTCAGATCCCACCCAACACCTGTGGCAAGGGCTTGACGATATGGCACTGGGGATCCATTGTCATTAACCCGAAAACGCATATCGGCGAGAACTGCACACTCTACCCGGGCGTGCTCATCGGGCACAAGACACCGGAGGAAGGAAAAAGCGCCACCATCGGCAACAACGTGTTCATCGCGGCCGGTACGAAAATCATTGGCGACGTGACCATCGGCGACAATGTGACCATCGGCGTAAACACCGTCATCGTCAAAGATGTGCCCAGCAATGTCGTCATCGCCGGGAATCCCTACAAGATCATCCGGCGGTTGGACGGCGAAAACAACAGATAACCTGACTGACCACAATACAACCATCATCCTCTATGCAAGCTTATAAAACCGATGTGGCGGTGCTGATGCTCTTCTTCAACCGCCCCGATAAATTCCAACAAGTGTTTGAGCAGGTGCGCCAGGCACGCCCCAGTCATCTCTTTCTCTACCAAGACGGACCACGAGGCGAGCGCGACATGCCGGGCATCATGGCCTGCCGCAAGATTGCAGAAAACATCGACTGGGAATGTGACGTGCAGCGCCACTACTGCGAGAAAAACCAAGGCTGCGACCCTTCGGAATACCTTTCGCAGCGATGGGCGTTCTCTATGGTGGACAAGTGCATTGTGCTTGAGGACGACGACGTGCCCTCGCAGTCGTTCTTCCCTTTCTGCAAAGAGATGCTCGACCGCTACGAGCATGACAACCGCGTCTGGCTTATCTCGGGGTTTAACGAGGACGAGGTGTCGGCCGACGTGCCCGATGACTATTTCTTCACCTCCACGTTCTCTATCTGGGGCTGGGCTTCCTGGCGCAGGGTCATCGACACATGGGACGGCACATACTCGTTTCTTGACGACCCAAATGCCGTGAAGCTGATGAACGACATCATCAGACAGCGCAAATACAGAAAGTCCATGATGGACTTAACCCGCAAGCACAAAGCCTCGGGAATCCCCTACTATGAGACTATTTTCTGGGCAAGCATGATGCTCAACAACGGACTTGCCATCATGCCGAAGCGCAACCTCATCAACAACATCGGGCTCACCGCCGACTCCACGCACTACACCGCCAGCGAGAAGACAACACCACGCGGACTGCGCAAGATCTTTACGATGAAACGCTTTGAGCTCCAGTTTCCGCTGAGACATCCGCGATATGTCATCGACAACGTGGCCTATAAAGAGCGGTTCTACCGGCGCAGTGCCTGGGGACACCCCTGGATAAAATTAGGACGCTCGTTAGAGGAGTTATTCCTCAACCTGCGCTATGGCAACTTCCGCGTCATCGGCAAAGCGATTACCAACCGATTGCATAAGGCCATCGGACGACGATAGACATCTCCGCACAAAGCGGAAAACCTTGCCGATTTTGCTTGCTTATATCAAAGAATTGTCTTATATTTGCAGGTAGTTACCATTCCACCATACCATGATAAAATATCCCATAGGCATTCAGACCTTCTCTAACATCAGAGAAGAACAATACGTGTATGTTGACAAGACGCAATACGTGTACGAGCTGGCCAACACCAAGAAGTTTGTCTTCCTCTCTCGGCCGCGCCGCTTTGGAAAATCCCTGCTCACAAGCACATTCCACGCTTACTTTAGTGGGCAGAAAGAGCTGTTCAAAGGACTGGCCATCGAGCAGTTGGAAAAGGAATGGAAGCAATATCCCGTCTTGCACTTCAGCCTTTCCACGGCCAAACGGGGGACGGTGGAGGATCTGGACAACGTCATCGCCACACAATTGAAATGGGCAGAAAAAGATAATGGACTTACTGCCAATAACGGCGACATTACGACGAGGATGGGCAACCTCGTAAAGAACCTTTATGCCAAGACTCGCGAAAAGGTCGTCATCCTCATCGACGAATACGACGCTCCTCTGCTCACCGTGCTGCACGACAAGGAGCGGCTGGAGGCCATCCGCACCGAGTTGCAATCGTTCTATTCTCCGCTGAAAGACCTCGACCCTTACCTCCGCTTTGTGTTCATCACGGGCATCAGCAAGTTCTCTCAGCTGAGCATTTTCTCCCAACTCAACAACCTCTACAATATCTCTATGCTGCCCAAATACGCAGCACTATGCGGCATCACGCAACAAGAACTGGAGGACAACTTCCAAGAGGGCATCAGCGGACTGGCTCAAAACTTGAACACATCGAAGGACGATGTACTGCAAAAGCTGAAACGGCAATACGACGGTTACCACTTTGCCGCCAAGTCGCCCGGCGTCTACAATCCCTTCAGCCTGCTCTATGCTATGGACACCGAGCAGATTGGCAACTACTGGTTCGCTACCGGCACGCCTTCTTTCCTGGTCAACATGATTCGGAAGTTCCATACCGACATCACTACCATTGACGACAGCAAAGCCGAAGCCGAGGATTTCGACGCGCCCACAGAGGACATGCACTCCATCTTGCCCCTGTTCTATCAGAGTGGATACATTACGATCAAAGACTACGATCCACGCTCACAACGCTATACCTTAGGATTTCCCAACGAAGAAGTCAAGGTGGGCATGATGCGTTGTCTGCTTCCCTACTTTGTATCACCGGATTCCGTGCAGGCCGGTAACGCCTGCTGGGACATCAGCGAAGGACTTCTTGACGGAGATGTCGACAAAGCGCTAACAGCGGCACGTGCTTTCTTTGCCTCTATTCCCTATCAGAGCGACACGCTGAAAGATGCGCCCACCAGCGAAGGACACTTCACTGCCATGCTCTACGTGATGTTTTCCTTCCTCAACCGTTACGTCTTTACTCAAGTGCGCACGGCAAAGGGACGTATGGACATACTGCTCAAGACCGACACGGCCATCTATGTGATGGAACTGAAAATCGACGGCAGCGTCGACGAGGCACTCCGGCAAATCGAAGACAAAGGCTACGCGATCCCCTACGAAACTGACGGAAGAAAGGTGGTAAAGGTGGGCATCAACTTCTCCACAAAGGAGAGGACGATCAAGGAATGGAAGACAGAAACTAATAACAATCAATAAACATACGATTATCACAATATGGCAAAACTCGCATTTCTTATCTCTGCACATAAAGATCCAATCCACTTGAAGCGGCTTATCGACAGCCTGCCGGAAAGCTCAGAGTTCTTTATTCACATCGACGCCAAAAGCGACATAAGGCTGTTTACCGAAGCCATTGATCAGCCCAACGCCCACTTCATCGAGCACCGCGTCAACGTCTGCTGGGGAAGCATCAACGAAGTGGAGTATCAAATGGAACTGATACGCGCTGCACTCGCCGCCGGCTCCTTCGACTATCTCATCACGCTCAGCGGCATGGATTATCCCGTATGGAGCAACAGCAGGATGATGGAGTTCTTCGACAACGCCCAAGGCAAGATCTTCCTGCAAGGCATCTCCTTGCTCCACCAAGGAAAGGTATCGCAACAATACGCCAAACTGCGCTTCTTCGCCGACAAGCCATGGGCCAACGGCACGCTGCTCAGCAAAGCACGCAACGGACTGCGGGAGGTCGTAACAAGAATCGGTGTGCGCAAAACACTGACCATCCACTGCCCCGACAAGGAATACACGCTCTACAAAGGAGCCGCCTGGTGGGCCATCACACCCGACCTGGCTCTCGACGTGCTCAATCAGTGGGACAACAATGAGCATTTAGTGGGATACTTCAAGACGAGTTTCTGCCCGGCAGAAACCTTCGTGCAGACCGTAGCCTTCAACTCGCCGCAATATGCCGACCGCTGTATGCTTGCACAGGGACGCTACAAGAGCCTGACAGCACTGACGCCTCTGACCTTCATCGACTACAGCACCAACATCAAAATCCTCGATGAGTTTGACTTCGACCGCATCACCAAGTCGGGAAAGATGTTTTGCCGAAAGGTCATCACCGGTGAGAGCGACCTGCTCATGACGCTCATCGACGACGCAAGAAAAGAGCCGGGGACGAAAGAGTAAACCGCCAGCGACGGTCAGTCGGTCAGTCGGTCAGTCGCTCAGCCGGGCCTTGAGCATCTCGCCGTTGCGAAGCTTACTGCCCATCTCCCGGCAATGAGCAATGTAGTCGCGGTGCTCAGCCTCGGTGACGGCTGCAATGCGCTCGGGCAGCTCCTCCAGGCTGTCAACGACAAGGCCCAGCCGGTTCTGCCTCACCCAGTCGGCCACTGCTGCCTGGCTCCATACGATGACAGGCAAGCCGGCGGCAATATACAGAGAAAGCTTGTGGGGAAGGTTATAGCGCAGGTAGTCGCCCAGCACGCCACCGCACGTGGTGATGCTGTCACCGTCCCATACCAGTCCCCAACCGCCATGGATGGTACCTGTGTGGTCGCCTTGGAACACGCCACAATACTTAATATGTGGATAGGATGAAAGATCGATGTCGCTCTTCAAGCCATAGAGATTGAACGTCAGACCAGGAAAAGAGTGACGGCACAAAGCGGGAAGGAACTCCGACTTCCTGAGATTTCCAGCAAAGACAATCTCGTCGTGGCCGTCAACGACATCCTCTACAGGCAGGAAATTATCATCGGAATAGTAGTCGAAGATATGAAGCAACACGATGGGCGTCTTCACACCGTGGTCAATCAACCACTGACGCATCGGCTCGGTATGGGCGATGATGAGATCAGCCGAGTTGAAGATGCCAATGTCCTGACTCGGGTCGCGGTGATAGCGCAGCGACTGGACATCGTGGATAATGAGGATGATGCGGTTGTGGAAAAGATGAAGCAGACGCGCTACGATAGGGAATCCGTTGCGAGCTGATGTGGGATACTGATAATAAAAATCGTTGTGCCCGCCCCGCCGGAGCAGCATCTTCACGTGGAGCCACAGCCCTTGCAGGTTAGGAAGCAACGGCAACTTATAGTTCTTGCAGACAAAATCTTCCACAGGATAGCCCAAGCGCTCGAATGTCGTATTGTTGTCTTGGCGTGCCTTGCCCAAAGCCACCTTGTTGGCCATGGTGCCTAAATTAAGCGTATAGTTGACGATAATCTTGCTCATCGTGTGTGATGGTTAATTCTGGAATATAATGTTTATGAGTACAAAAATACTACATTATTTCGACTTACGTCGCCTTTGGAACGAAAAGTTTTTGTAATTTTGCACCTTTATGAAGAATCCCTTTAATATCTTTGCCCTGCGCAATCAACCCGAGCGATGGCTTGCCTTGGTCTCTGTCCTCGTCTTCGGTGCACTCAACGCTCTGCTCGTCTATGCTCATTGGGACCGGTTCACCATGGCCCGCCACGGTCGTGTAGGAGCCTGGTGGCTGTTCAACAACCAGCTGCACTTCTCTGGCTACGATCCCTACGCCTACATGATGCTGACGCAGTACACTGCTTACTACGAGATCAACCGTCATCCTATCTACACGTTTTTCTTTTGGCCACTATACCAGCTCAACCACTGGATCATGGTGACCTTCGATTTCAACGCTGCTCCTATTATTATAGGTGTGCTGATCACGGTGCTCTCCACCTACACGGCCCTGTTTACCTACCGCACACTCAAGGAGGTGATGGGCTTAGGGGTAAAGGACAGCCTATGGCTCACGGCTCTGTTCTTCTCCTTTGCCTCGGTACTCACGGCAGCCATGTCGCCCGACCACTTCATCGTGTCGGCGTTTCTGCTCACGCTCACGCTCTATGTCTTCGGTAAATGTCTGCGTGACAACAAGCCCGTCGCCTGGTGGAAAGGTGCTATTCTCTATTTGCTCACCACTGGAGTGACGCTCACCAACGGCGTGAAGACGCTGCTCGGCGGACTCTTCGTCGACGGGAAGAAGACATTTCAATGGAAGAATATCTTACTCGCTTTCTGCTTGCCTACGCTGCTGCTCGTGGCCGGGGCCACCGCACAATACTACGAGCTGGCAGTTCCGCGCGCGCAGAAGTCGGCCATCATCGTAGCAAAGACAAGAGCAAAAGACCCTACTCTGGCGAAAAAAGATTCCATCAACAAGATTCTAAACAAGAAGATAACAGGTGAACAGCTCAGCAACAAGCCTTTCCTGAAATACATCAGTGTGTCGGCCCACCGCACTTATGGCTTCACAGAGGGACTCTTCGGTGAGTCCATACAGTTGCACCGCGACTATCTCCTCGGCGACATCTATCTCGGACGCCCCGCCGTCGTGCATTATCGCTCATGGATCAACTACGTGATCAACGCGCTGGTCGCCATTCTATTCTTTGCCGGCATCATTGTGGGACGCAAGCGACGCATCATACAAATGTTGTTGTCGTGGTGGGCCGTGGACCTGCTGATACACATCGTCCTGGGCTTTGGCTGTAACGAAGTGTACATCAACGGCGCTCACTGGATGTTTTTCATTCCCGTGGCGATCGCCTGTCTCTACTCTGATCTCAAAGGCAAATGGTTACAAACAGTTAAGAACACGACCATGGTGCTCACGGTCTATCTCTTAGCTTACAACAGTACACTGATAGTGGAATACCTCCTGCACTAAAACCAAGAAGCGCTGACGGGCACACTGCCAGTCAGCGCTTCTTTGATTATCAGCGTTTTTTCTTACATATGAAGTCTATACACTCCTGCAAGATCTTCACGCGCGCCACACGCATGACGGCGTAGTAGAGCAATACGGCGATGATGATACGGGAGAACAGCAAAAGCCACAGATTGCTGATGGCACTTGTGAGAAGATGAGTGGCCACCATCACGCCTAAAGCTGCCAGCGCAAAGGGCATGGTGTCCTTGAGAAACTGCCACAAGGAATAGCCCACCATACGGTTGACAAAGAAATGCCAGACAAACAGCCACACGATGTTGACCAGGACATAAGCGATGACCATCGTGCGAATGCCATAAGGATAGAGCAACAGCATCAAACCGATCTCCACAACTCCCAGTGAAGCTGTAATCCAAAAATAAAGTCCTGAGCGCCCTTCACTGATGACAAGACTGGAAAGCAACGACACCAACGGGAAGGTAGCTCCACTGATGACAAGCAGCTGAAGCAGTTCGGCTGAGGGCAACCACTTGGCTGTGATGGCCAAAACGATGAACTCGCGAGCCACAAGACCGAAGCCCAGCAACAACGGGAAAGCGATGAACGAGGTGAAACGCATCAGTTTGCGCAAGGCCTGTACCTGACGTCCTTGATTGCGCCGCAGGTCTACAAGCACAGGCTGAGCCACTTGGTTGACCATGCCCTGCACAAGATTGAAGCACTTCGAATCCCATTGGTAAGCTTGATTATAGTTGCCCGTGTCGTGAGCGGAAAAGTAGTGGCCAAGGAGTATGTTCAACACATTATTATTAATTTGCGTGACGATGGTCGTAGCAAGTATCTTGCACGAGAACTTAAACATGCGCATGGCAGGACGATAATCGATATGCAGCGTGGGATGCCAGGCTGAGTAGTGCCACGCCATAGCGGAACTCACGGCCACAAAGACCAGGCTCTGTGTGGCCAGCGCCCAATAGCCAAAGTCTAAAAAGGCCAACACGGCTCCCACAACGCTCGACGTCACCACGGCGATGATGCCGCTCTTGGTCTGAAGCTTGGCCTGAAAGTTCTTAAAGAGATAAGCATAGGGAGCCGTGGCAAACGAACTGAACACAAAGCTCAGAAACACGTAGCGCGACAATGGTACCAAGGCAGGAGTGTGATAGAAGTCGGCGATAAGCGGTGCACAGAAGAAAAGAATGACGTACATCGTCGTGCTCGCCGTGACGTTGAACCAAAACACAGAGTTGTAGTCTTCGTCTGTCGGATGGTCGAGATTGGTCAGCGCCGCACCAAATCCACTGTTTTGTATAGCATTGGCAATCAGCGAGAAGATGGTGATCATCGCTATCATGCCATAGTCCGACGGCGACAGCAGACGGCCAAGTATGATGCCAAACGCCAGTCCCACCACCTGCTGCACAAAGTTGTTCATGCCGCCCCAAAAGAGTCCTTTAGCTGTTTTCTCCTTTAATGTCTCTGCCATAGAATGCTGTTTTTACGATGAAGCAATCAATAAATCATGCTTCCATCTCTTTGCAAAAATCCTCAAAGATATATTGATCACTCATCAGCTGGAGACCTGTCTCAGGATTATTAAGTAGCTCGAAGGTATGGGATCTGTAAAACAAATCCATTGCCTTCTCCACAGGAATACCAAGTTGATCTTTTATTAGTATTATTATTCTGGCAATCTTACGCCATAACACTTGATCACGCATCTTACTCTATTTTAAATGCATCCGTAAATTTAAGATACTGTTCTACAATATTCTGAGAGTTAATACACATTTGGTGTGTCGGCTTCGCGAAACGCAAAAGTCCAAGAGCTTGCTCTATAGTAATACGACCAGCAAAATAATCTTCTACCGTATCGATTACTTGGTCATTTGCAACACCTCCTTCTATCACATCAAATCCTTTCCATGGCTGTTGACCTTTCCTGCTTGCCACAATAAAGTCAAGCCATTGTTCATCATAAGCATTTAAGACCAGATGTCGAGGAGCGTTAGCTTTGGTTTTAAGCCAAGTCTCGATGTCGAATTCGTAAGCACTGACATAGGCGCTATTAGTATTTCTGATAGTTCTTACTCTGCGGGCCCATTTCTCTGCTTGGTCCTTTAGCTTGGTCACGTAAAAGCCGGGGCCGAAATCCAATGACCTTCGACCAACATAGACAAGTGGTTCTTGCACCACTACGTATGACCCATGGTATAATCTCATGATTCTCTGCTCTTTAATGCTTCTGTAATATTCCAAACTACACCCTCTATACTTTCAGCGTGCAAAGTGTCATAGCAGTCGAATAACAGTTCTTTTACCAAGTTATACTTCTTAAGTCTAAGATAGATGTCCGAAGGAGCCGTATGCATTGCTTTTGCTGTGGCTCCTATTGCTAACACCGCGAAATGAACTTTGTCGTAATTATTATTAGCTTCCAACATCATCGTTACTTTTACTTTCTACTTCTGTAGCCCGTTTACTCGCCAAACATCTTCATCACCTTCTCGATGACCGGCGCCATGTCGTAGTACTTATATTCGGCCAGTCGACCACCGAAGATAACATTCTCTTCCTGGGCGGCTAATTGACGGTAAGCTTCGGCGAGCCGGTTGTTCTTCTCGTCGTTGACGGGATAGTAAGGCTCCATGCCGGGTTTCCACTCGGTGCTGTACTCACGGCTGATGACCGTTTTGGGATTGTCGTAGACAGCCTGTCCGAAACTCTCAAAGTGCTTGTGCTCGATGATACGGGTGTAGGGCACGCTGGCCTCGGTGTAGTTCACCACCGCATTGCCCTGGTGATTGGCTTCATTGAGTACCTCAGTCTCGAAGCGCACAGTACGGAAATCCAGATGTCCCAGCTTGTAGTCGTAGAAACGATCTATCTCACCCGTGAAGACAATCTTTGACGCCACTCCTTCCCAATGAGCACGATCGTCGAAAAAGTCTACATCGGTCTTGGTCTCTACACCATCCAAAAGAGAGTTGATGAGCTGGTTGTAGCCTCCGATAGGAATTCCCTGATAAGTGTCATTGAAATAGTTGTTGTCGAAGACCAGACGCACGGGCAGACGCTTGATGATAAACGCCGGCAGATCGGTGCACTTCCGTCCCCACTGCTTCTCGGTATAGCCTTTGATGAGCCGCTCATAGATGTCGCGTCCGATCAGCGTCAACGCCTGCTCCTCAAGGTTACGCGGCTCGCTGACGCCGTCTGCCTGCATCTTCGCCACCGCCTCTTGACGCTGGCTCTCGATCTTCGCCATAGCCTCGGCAGGCGTCGTCACGCCCCACATCTGATAGAATGTGTTCATATTGAACGGCAGATTATAGAGCTTGCCCTGATAGTTGGCTACGGGCGAGTTGGTGTAGCGGTTGAACTCCACCAAAGAGTTGACGAATTGCCACACCCTTTTATTAGAGGTGTGGAAGATGTGGGCACCGTACTGATGTACGTTGATGCCCTCTATGTTCTTGCAATACACGTTACCGCCGAGCTGCGGGCGCTTGTCGATGACCAGGCACCGCTTGCCCTGCTGATGAGCAAAATATGCGAATGTGGCACCGAAAAGACCGGAGCCAACTATGAGATAATCGTAAGCCATGAATTATAGGAAAATTAATTATATGTATAACGCTCGATACATACGCTATGTATCTTTATTAGGATTAGGGAATTCACCCCCATATAATATGGTATCTTTGTCTGAGAGCTTGATCTTTAGCAATATTCTTTTTCTCGTCCTCATTGAAATTACCTGAGAGACAACGAACCAATGCCTCCCTCACTTCTTTTACGAACTTACCTTTTACAGGCGTTCTTGTTGACACAAAGCCTATCATAATCAAAGTGTTTATTGTTTAATGCAAAGTTAATCTTTTATTCCATATCTTCCAAACGTTTTCGGGAGAATAATCCATCAGCAACCATTGAAGCGCAAAAACCGTAGTTAATAATCAATAAACGTGTTAATAATCAATAAACAGAAGCAGAAAAGAACGCTCCACAGACAAGCGTCTCAAATAAAAGTGGTAACTTTGCAAACCGATTGTGGGAGTGCATCTTAGAGCTTCCGCAGCCGTGAGGTGTTAATAGTCTGTCTCATTTGGCCGAGACACGACGGTTAGTGAATCTTCACCGGCATCAGAGATAATGCTGTGGATGGTCTCTTTTAGACTGGAGGCGCCGCGAGGTCTCTGTTATCACAAAGTGTAATCAAAAGTTTTTTAGTAGTAATTCAATTTTTAAAATGGACACTTTAAGTTACAAGACTATTTCCGCTAACAAGGAAACAGCAAAGAAAGAGTGGGTCGTTGTCGACGCCACTGACCAGATTGTGGGTCGTCTGTGCTCCAAGGTCGCCAAGCTGCTCCGCGGAAAGTACAAACCCAACTTCACTCCGCACGTAGACTGCGGTGACAACGTCATCATCATCAACGCTGCCAAAGTCGTCTTCTCCGGCAAGAAGGAGACCGACAAGGTCTACACACGCTATACTGGCTATCCAGGCGGTCAGCGCTTCAACACACCCGCCGAGCTGCGCAAGCGCAAGGACGGCATCGACAAGATGATCCGCCACGCCGTCAAAGGCATGCTGCCCAAGGGTCCTCTGGGTCGCTCTCTGATGGACAACCTCTATGTATTCGACGGCGCAGAGCACAACAAAGAGGCTCAGCAGCCAAAGACTATCGACATTAACCAGTATAAATAATAAGGAGTAAGATGGAAGTTATTAACGCAATCGGTCGCCGTAAGAGCGCTGTAGCTCGTGTTTACCTTTCTGAAGGTACCGGCAAGATCACTATCAACAAGAAAGACATCAAGGATTTCTTCCCATCGGCCATCCTGCAGTACGTGGTTAAGCAGCCGCTGCAGCTTCTCGAAGCCGCTGAGAAATACGATATCAAAGCCAACCTCGACGGTGGGGGCTTCACAGGCCAGAGCCAGGCTCTCCGCCTCGCCATCGCTCGCGCACTGGTGAAAATCAACGCTGAAGACAAGAAGGCTCTCAAGGACGCAGGCTTCCTCACACGCGACAGCCGTGCCGTTGAGCGTAAGAAGCCAGGTCAGCCAAAGGCTCGCCGTCACTTCCAGTTCAGCAAGCGTTAATCTGCTGCTGGCTGTTAGCGCATAGTTTAGCATCTAAACGGTGCAGACTCCGGACTTGGATTACTGCACCGTTGATTCTGAACAACATCAAGAATTAAAAAGAAAGTAAACAATTAAAAAAGACAAAGACACTATGTCAAGAACATCATTTGACCAGTTACTTCAGGCTGGCTGCCATTTCGGCCACCTCAAACGCAAGTGGAACCCTGCTATGGCTCCTTATATCTTCATGGAGCGCAATGGCATTCACATCATCGACCTCAACAAGACCGTAGCCAAGATCGACGAGGCTGCAGACGCTCTGAAGGCAATTGCTAAGAGCGGCAAGAAGATTCTGTTCGTCGCTACTAAAAAACAAGCTAAGGACATCGTAGCTGAAAAAGCTGCCTCTGTCAACATGCCTTACGTCATCGAGCGTTGGCCGGGCGGTATGCTCACCAACTTCCCGACCATCCGCAAGGCTGTGAAGAAAATGACGAACATCGACAAGATGATGAACGACGGTACATTCTCCAACCTCTCTAAGCGTGAGATCCTGCAGATCAACCGTCAGCGCGCCAAGCTGGAGAAGAACCTCGGTTCTATCGCTGACCTGACTCGTCTGCCGTCTGCTCTCTTCGTCATCGACGTGATGAAAGAACACATTGCTGTCAAGGAGGCTAACCGTCTGGGCATCCCCGTGTTTGCTATGGTTGATACCAACTCCGATCCTCGCAACATCGACTACGTGATCCCTGCCAACGACGATGCTAAGGACTCTATCGAGGTCGTTCTCGATGCTGTCTGCGGTGCTATCGCTGAGGGTCTTGAGGAGCGCAAGGTCGAGAAGGCTGATGAGAAGGCTTCTGCCGAGCAGGCCGAAGAGGCTGCTGAGGGTAAGCGTCACAGCCGTCGCCCCGCACGCCGCGAGGAGGCTGCAACAGAGGCTCCCGCTGCCAAAGCTGCTGCTGAGGAGCAAGCTCCTGCTGCTGAGTAATTGAGCAATTCATTATCATAAACCAATAGATTTTTATCCATTATGGCTGTTACAATTGAAGACATCAAGAAGCTCCGCGCTATGACCGGTGCAGGCATGAAAGACTGCAAGAAGGCTCTGGCCGAGGCTGATGGTGATATTAACAAGGCCGTGGAGCTCGTTCGCGAGCGTGGTTTGGCTATCGCTGCAAAGCGTTCTGACCGTACCACATCCAACGGCTGCGTGCTGGTGAAGAACGTCAATGGCTTCGCTGCCATGATCGCACTGAAGTGCGAGACCGACTTCGTGGCCAACGGTGCTGACTATGTTCAGCTCACTCAGGACATTCTCGATGCTGCCATCGCTGCTAAGGCGAAGACACTCGACGAAGTAAAGGAACTGACATTGGCTGATGGTCTGAAGGTTGCCGAGGCTGTGACACGTCGCTCTGGCGTTGTCGGTGAGAAGATGGAACTCGATGGCTACAATGTGCTTGAGGGCGAGAACATCTACACCTACGACCATATGGGCCGCCACACACTGGGCACTATGGTTCAGCTCTCTGCTGCTAACGAGGATGCAGGCCACAAGGTAGCCATGCAGGTGGCTGCTATGAAGCCTGTCGCTCTCGACGAGGCTTCTGTTCCTCAGGCTACTGTTGACGAGGAGCTCCGCGTGGCTGTCGAGAAGACCAAGGAAGAGCAGATCGAGCGCCAGGTCAATGTCGCTCTGAAGAAGGCTGGCATCAACCCCAACCTCGTTGACTCTGATGATCACATCGAGTCTAACGTGGCTAAGGGCTGGCTGACTCAGGAGGATGCTGACAAGGCTAAGGACATCCGCACAAAGGTTGCCGCAGAGGCTGCCGCTAACCTCAAGGAGCAGATGATCCAGAACATCGCTAAGGGCCGCCTCAACAAGTTCTTCAAAGAGAACTGCCTCGTCGACCAGGAGTTCCAGTTCGGCGACGGTGACAAGGCAAGCGTAGCTCAGTGGCTCGCTAAGCAGAGCAAGGATCTCAAAGTTCTTGCCTACAAGCGCTTCAGCCTCTCTGCTGACTAAGCCCATCGAAAATTGCCCATAGCAATTCAATTATACATACATTATCATTTGAGAAGTCCGAAGTACGTGAGGTACTTCGGGCTTTTTTTGTGACCGGGCCTCACGACCCACTGTAAGCACACGCTGATGCCCCAAATTTACGGTTGACGTGAAAAACAACCTCTACAGAATGTTTCTGCACACTTGTTTTCTCATTGTGCAGACGACATTGCACACCCCACATAGTTGTGCGCAACGATTTATGCTTTATTTACAGTCTGAAAAAGAAATCTGTAAGAGATGACTGCGTTTTGCTAAGTTTTTTGTACTTTTGGCTAAACAAAACGAGAGTTATCATGGAAGAATCAATCAAGCAAATCGGCGAGCGCCTCAAAGGCCTGCGCGAAGTTCTGAATATTCCGGCACAAGAAGTGGCCGACCTCTGCGGCATTTCGCTGGAGCACTATCAAAAGATTGAGTCTGGCGAGGCCGACCCTTCTGTCTACCGGCTCAGCAAGATTTCCAAACGCTACGGCATCGATCTCGATGTTCTGCTCTTTGGTGAAGAGCCGCGCATGAGCAGCTATTTCGTCACACGAGCCGGTCAGGGGCAGGAGATAGACCGCGGCAATGACTATCGCTATCAGTCGCTTGCCGCAGGATTCCGAGGGCGTAAGATTGATCCGTTCTTCGTCACTGTGGATCCATTGCCCGACGGACGCAACCATAACAAAAACACTCACGACGGCCAGGAGTTTGACTTCATGATTGACGGGACGCTCGAAATCACCATCGGCTCAAAGGTTCTCGTGCTCAACGCCGGTGACAGCATCTATTTCGACAGCCGTCATCCCCACTGCATGCGTGCGCTCGGAGAAAAGCCCGCCACGTTTATCAGCATCATCATCTAATCTGTCTCCCACAAGACGCTTACACGTTAAAAGGTAAAAATTCATTCACCATCATGATAGAAAGATTCCTTACTCAGACGCATTTCACGTCGGAACAAGATTTCAAGGATCACCTTCATTTTATTATTCCCGAGAATTTCAACTTTGCCTACGATGTCATGGACGAGTGGGCACGCCTGAAGCCCGACAAGGTATGCCTGCTGTGGACCAGTGAACGCGGCGAAGAGGTGCACACCACTTTCCGCCAGTTCAAGGAGCAAACCGACCGGACAGCCGCCTATTTCCAGCAGCTGGGCATCGTCCACGGCGATAAGGTCATGCTCATCCTCAAGCGCCACTACCAGTGGTGGCTGAGCATGATGGCCCTGTGCAAGCTGGGGGCCGTTGCCATTCCTGCCACACACATGCTCACCAAGGGCGACATCATCTACCGCAACAACCGGGCCAGCGTGAAGGCAATCATTTGCTGCAACGACGAATACGTCACCACACAGGTCAGCGAAGCCATGGCAGAGAGTCCCACCGTCAAGCAACTCGTGGCCGTAAACTCCATGGCCCAGCAGGACAAAGCCGTGCCCGAAGGCTTCCACGACTGGCGCAAGGAATGGGCAGAGGCGCCTCATTTCCGTCGTCCCGAGTTTGTCAATACCAACGAGGACACCATGCTGATGTACTTCACCAGCGGCACGAGCGGCGAGCCGAAGATGGTTGCCCACGACTTCCTCTATGCCATGGGACACCTCACGACGGGCTGTTTCTGGCACAACCTCAACGAGAACAGCGTTCATCTCACCGTAGCCGACACAGGATGGGGCAAGGCCGTGTGGGGCAAGCTCTACGGACAATGGTTTGCCGGAGCCACCGTCTTTGTCTTCGATCACGAAAAGTTCACGGCCGAAAAGATTATGCGGCAGATCGAGAAATACCGCATCACCTCGTTCTGTGCGCCGCCTACTATCTACCGCTTCATGATTCTTGAGGACTTCTCCAAGTACGACCTCAGCAGTCTGGAGTACTGTACCACCGCCGGCGAGGCGATGAATCCCTCCGTGGAAGAGACTTTCTACCAGCGCACAGGCATACATATCTATGAAGGCTTCGGCCAGACTGAGACAACGATGACGCTTGGCACCTTCCCATGGATCAAGCCGAAACCCGGCAGCATGGGCAAACCCAACCCACAGTACGACGTATGCCTGCTCCGTCCCGACGGCACTGACTGCGAAGATGGCGAGAAAGGCGAGATCTGCATCCGCATCGGTGACGTGAAACCTATCGGTCTGTTCAAAGGCTATTACCGCGATCCCGAGAAGACCAAGGAGGCCTGGCACGACGGCATCTACCACACTGGTGACATGGCGTGGCGCGACGAGGAGGGCTACTACTGGTTTGTAGGCCGCACCGACGACGTCATCAAGAGCAGCGGCTACCGTATCGGACCCTTCGAAGTGGAGAATGCGTTGATGACCCACCCCGCTGTTGTGGAGTGTGCCGTGACGGGCGTTCCCGATCCCATCCGCGGCATGGTGGTGAAAGCAACGATCGTTCTGAGTCAGGAATACAAAGCCAAAGCCGGACCGGACCTTGTCAAGGAGTTGCAGGACCACGTCAAGCACGAGACCGCACCCTACAAGTATCCGCGTGTCATCGAGTTTGTCGATGAACTGCCAAAGACGATTTCCGGTAAGATCCGGCGCGTGGAGATACGCGAGAACGATGAAGAGAAATATCAGGAAAAGAAATAACGCACACACATGGAAAACGAATATATCAAGCAGTTCCCTGAGCTGATGAAGGGAAAGAAGATCATGTATAACCACGGCTTCGGCTCCGCAGCCTCGTCTGGCACGGTGAAGCTGATCCGCCAGATCTTCCCCAACACCACTGTGGTAGCCTATGACATCCCCCTCCACCCTGCCGACGGACTGGCTTTACTGCGGCAGAAGGCAGAGGAAGAAAAGCCTGATCTGATCATCGGCACCTCTATGGGCGGCATGTACACCGAACTGCTCTATGGCTTCGACCGTATCCTGGTCAATCCCGCTTTCCAGATGGCACAGACCATGAAGGAACATGGCATGACCGGAAAGCAAACCTGGCAGAATCCCCGTCAGGACGGCGAGACAGAGTTTATGGTCACCAAAGCCCTTGAAAAAGAATATAAAGAGCTGACCGACCAGTGCTTTGTAGAGTTGGAAGCCATGGATGAGGAGCAGAAAAAGGAAGAGCAGAGCCACGTATGGGGGCTCTTCGGCGACGAGGATCCGGTGGTCCACACCTTTGACCTCTACCGCAGCCACTATCCCCAAGCCGCTCACTTCCATGGCGAGCACCGCATGGACGACAAGAGTTTCCTCAATGGCGTGGTCCCGGTCATCCGCTGGATCGACGACAAACAAGAAGAACGTGAGCGTCCCATCGTCTACATCGACTTCTCGGCTTTGGTCGACGGCTACGGCAAACCCAAAGCAAGTCTGGTGAAAGCCTACCGGATGCTGATCGAAAACTATCAGGTCTACATCGTCGCTACGGCTCCCACCAACGACCATCAGCACTTGGCCGACGCGGCCGCATGGGTGGAGCAATATCTCTCCACGCCAGCTCACGACCACGTCATCTATGCCAACCAAAAAGCATTGCTCTACGGCGACTACTTCATAGACATGCTCCCTGACGACAATTTCATGGGTACGGGCATTCAGCTCGGCAGCGATGAGTTTAAGACATGGGACGAGATCATCACCTACTTTGAACGGCTCGGAGGGCAGTAACATCGTTCACTCACCAACATCCTGCCATTCACCCTCAACATCCCAGCTATGGAAAGAAGAAACAACATCCTAGGATTCATCATCTACGCCCTCGTCGCTCTCATATTGCTCTTGTGCGGCTGGTGGCCTGCAGCCTTAATACTACTGCTCATCTATGGCCTCGTCCTGCTGATGTATAAACACAATAAAAAAGCACAATGGCTGATCGATGGTGACCCGAGCGACAAGGCTACTTTGGATGAAATCATTGCACAATACGGTCAACCTACCGACGTTGTGATCATCGACCCAAGCCGGGCCAACGAACCGCTCGGCACAATTCTCATCTACGCAACCGGTCGCTTCCTCATTGCTGGCGGGAAACGCATCCCCTTTGACAGCATTACGGGCGTATCCTCAAAGAACTCTGCCACGCCCTATACCGTCGGGGAGTATCAGATTATCATCAACACCAACGACAAGCAAATGGGTACGCTGCGCTTCAACGCAGGCTACGACAGGCACTACGCTACCGAGGCAGCAGCACAAGTATTGCATGCGCTGAAATAGAAAGGGCTGTTTCTGCGACTCTGAAAGAATTGTCAGACGATTGGTCAAACGAACGTCAGCCTATTGGTTGACAATTGTTTGCCAATTGACTGACGAACGTTTTACCTATAAGTCGGAACGTTTTTTGATGACTATCCTCCACTCGAAAAGCGTTGCGTAATTGCTAATGTTTATTTTTAGTCAGTTCCGTTTCAATCTTTAACGGAACCAATCCGTGGATCGACTCACCGGCAACGAGCCGCCGTCTGATCTCTGTGCTGTTTTCCGGAAAGAGCATGGTGGAGTATACATGTACGTTGGTTGGTAGAGAAGTGGTGTCAATGGGATAGCCGGGGCGCGGATAGACAGCGAGTTCGTAGCGGCTGAGAATCTCTTCGTAGTGTGCCCAGCGGTTAAAGGCCAACCAGTTGTCAGCACCGATGATCAACACGAACTCGTCGTCAGGGCGCGACTGGCTCAGATACTCAAGCGTGCGCCACATATAAGAAGGCTTGGACAGATGGAATTCCACATCGCAGGCTCTCATCTTGGGCTCTTCCTGCAATGCCATCTCCACGAGGGCCAGACGATAGTCGTCGGCCATCAGGTCGGTGGCCTGCTTCTTGAAGGGGTTCAGCGGCGAGACGACAAAAAGAATCTCGTCAAGACGTGCCAACCTAAGGAGCTGGCGCGCCAAGGCGATGTGTCCGACATGGATAGGATTGAAGCTGCCTCCGAAGATGCCGATACGAGCCATAGCGTGGTGCGGTTATTTCTCCAGGAAATCTTTGACGAGACGATAGGTCTCCTCTTCGGCTTTCTTCAGGTTGTCGTTGACAACAACGTGGTCGAACTGAGGAGCAAAGGTCAGCTCGTAGGAGGCTTTGGCCAGTCGCTGCTCGATGACTTCCGGCGCATCGGTGGCACGATGTACGAGTCTGTTGCGCAGTTCGTCGATCGATGGTGGTTGGATGAAGAGGCTCAGGGCGCGGTCGCCGTACTGCCGCTTGATGTTGCAGCCACCCTTCACGTCGACGTCGAAGACAACGTTTTCGCCTCTTGCCGTCTGCGTCTCTACCTGCGACTTCAGCGTGCCATAGAAACGGTCGGTATAGACTTCTTCGTATTCCAGAAACTCGCCGGCCTGTATCTTCTTCTTAAATTCGTCGGCAGTGAGGAAGAAATATTCCACGCCATTGCGCTCGGTGCCACGCGGTGCACGGCTCGTACAGCTGATGGAGAAGGCCAGCTTCAGTTCGGGATGTTCTTTCATCAGCCAGCTCACGATGGTGCTTTTGCCACTGCCTGATGGTGCGGAGAATATGATGAGTTTACCCATTGTAAAATGATGAATGATGAATGAAGAATAATGAATGAGGGACAAGACGGGAGGACGCTGCTGAGCAGCGTCATACAGAACCAAGCGATAAACTGCTGTTCTGCAAACCTGCTGGCTCACTGAATAGCTGCGGTCCTTTGGCGCTGATTCTTTGGCGCTGGCCCTTTGGCGCTTTTGCGCCCTTACTGCGCTCTTTGTGTTTTTGCGCCCTTGCCCGACTCTTGGAGCATATCACTCCCCTCCCTTTTGGGGAGGGGTTGGGGGTGAGGCTGTTTTGGGGGGAGGCTGGTGGGGGGGAAGCTGTTCTTTACAACGCGTTGAGCACCTGTTCCTTGATCTGCTCGAGCTCGTCTTTCATTTTCACGACGATGTTCTGCATCTCAGCCTGGTTGCTCTTGGAACCCGTAGTATTGATTTCGCGTCCCATCTCCTGTGCGATGAAGCCCAGCTTCTTGCCGTTGGGAGTGTCCTCGGCAAGCGTCTCGCGGAAGTATTTTAGGTGATTGGTCAGTCGCTGCTTCTCCTCGCTGATGTCCAGCTTCTCGATATAATAGATGAGTTCCTGCTCCAACCGGTTCTTGTCGTAGTCGACCTCAGGGATCTGTTCCAGGCCTTTGACGATCGCCTCTTTGATCTTAGGCACGCGGCTCTTCTCGAAGGGCTCGATAGACTTCAGCAATGCCTCGATATTGTCGATCTTCTCGTGGAACTTCTTCTCCAGTGCGGCACCTTCCTGACGGCGGAAAGCCTGCAGGTCAGCAAGAGCAGCCTCAATACCCGCACGTACGGTCGTCCACTCCTCGTCACAGAGTTCCTCTTCCTCCGGTTTCCCGAGAGTGTCGGGCAGACGCAGCAACACATCGTACCAGTTCTGCGGCTCAGGAATGCCGGTCTTGGCAGAGACCGCTTTGATCTGCTTATAGTACGACTCTACAATCTCGGTGTTGATGGGCATACTGGCCTGTGTGTCGTCTTTCTCAATCCAAATAGAGAAGTCCACTTTGCCACGGACGAGCGCTTTGGCAATCATCTGTCTGATCTCCATCTCCTTTTCGCGGTAGACGGGAGCGATGCGTGTGGAAAGGTCGAGGGCCTTGCTGTTGAGCGACTTCACCTCAATGTGTATCTTCTTGGCTTGAAAGGTCACTGTAGCGCGGCCATAGCCTGTCATTGACTGTATCATAACGACTTGATATAATTTAGTTCGTGCAAATATACAAAAAAACGGGGAGATAAGTGCTTGCAGACCGACTATTTCCTTTATTTTCTTAAAAAAGCGTGTTGAATACTCTCTAAGTGCTACAAATTAGCTATCTTTGCACAGAATAGACATACTTGATAGATAAGCAAGTGAGAATATACAAAGAGTTTTAGATTATGTCTTGCATACTGAATATAGAAACGAGCACGAATGTGTGCTCCGTAGCCGTCACGCAAGACGGAAGCTGTTTTTTTGAGAAAGAAGATCATAGCGGCCCCAATCATGCCGAGCGTTTGGGATCGTTTGTCGACGAGGCACTCTCTTTCACCGATAACCATGCCATCCCCTTGGATGCCGTTGCCGTGAGTTGCGGTCCTGGCTCTTACACAGGCCTGCGCATTGGCGTGTCGATGGCCAAGGGCATCTGCTATGGCCGTGGGCTGAAGCTCATCGGCGTGCCTACACTGGAGTTGCTCTGTGTGCCGGTATTGTTGCAGGAGATGGTGCAGGAAGAGGATGCGTTGCTGTGTCCGATGCTTGATGCCCGTCGCATGGAAGTCTATGCCCAACTTTTCGACCGCTCACTCCATGAGGTGCGTCCCATCCATGCCGATGTGGTGGACGGCGATACCTACAAAGCATTTCTCGATGAGCATCCTGTCTACTTCTTCGGTAACGGTGCGCTGAAATGCAAGGATGCCATCAATCATCCCAATGCACACTTCATCGAAGGCATTGAGCCAATCGCCAAGAACATGCTGCCACTGGCAGAAAAGCGCATGGCTCAGGAGAAGTTTGAGGATGTTGCCTATTTCGTGCCGTTCTATCTCAAGAACTTTGTGGCGAAGTTACCACGTAAACTTCTGTAAGCAAATCTCTTACTACTCCACACTACATAAATGGCGAAAGCCACACGTTACCACACATGAATATTAAAGGATTAGACTATAACACCCAGCGCGAGAAGCTCGTCTTGCCGGAATATGGCCGTGAAGTGCAGAACATGGCAGACTATGCCGTAGGACTGAAGACCAAGGCCGAGCGGTTGCGCTGTGCATATACAATCGTCGCTACGATGGAGCGGATGTTCCCACAGGTACGCGAGAGTGCAGACTATAAGCAGAAGCTTTGGGACCATCTGGCACTGATGACCGATTTCAAGCTGGATATTGACTGGCCCTACGATGTCAGTGAGGCTAAGGTGATCCTTGACAAGCCCCAGGCGGTGCCTTATCCGATGTCGCGTATTCCCGTGCGCCACTATGGTTCGATGGTCTTTGAACTCTTTGATCAGCTGAAGACGATGGAGCCCGGACCAGAGCGTGACCATCTCGTGGCACTGACAGCCAACCAGATGAAGCGCGACCTCGTGCAGTGGAGCCACGGCTACAGCGACAATGAGAAAGTCGCCGACGACCTGGCACGATATACCGATGGAAAGATTCAACTCGACTTGGACACGTTTAAGTTTGAGAAGATCAACACGCGCGAGCGCCAACAACCCGCTCCTTCCAGAAAACGCAAAAGAAAGTAATAACGACAGCTTATGGCATCATTCATTATCGAAGGCGGCCATGCCCTGAGTGGAACCATCATGCCTCAGGGTGCCAAGAACGAGGCTTTGGAGGTGATCTGCGCCACGTTGCTCACGAGCGACGCAGTGAGGATCAGCAATGTCCCTAATATTCTCGACGTCAACAATCTGATCAGACTGCTCAAGGACATCGGGGTGAAGGTGACAGCCAATGCGCCCGGCGACTATACGTTTCAGGCAGACGAGCTCAATCTCGACTATCTCGACAGCCTGGAGTTTGTGAAGAAGTGTGCTGCCCTGCGCGGCTCTGTGCTGATGTTTGGCCCACTGCTTGGTCGCTTTGGTAAGGCTACAGTGGCCAAGCCCGGAGGAGACAAGATCGGGCGCCGCCGTCTTGACACTCACTTCCTTGGCTTCAAGAAACTCGGCGCCAAGCTTGAGCACAGTGAGGATTGCAGCGTCTTTCAGATACGGGCCCAGCATCTCAAGGGCACCTACATGCTTCTCGACGAAGCCAGCGTGACCGGTACGGCCAACATCATCATGGCTGCCGTGCTGGCTAAAGGCACGACGACGATCTACAACGCCGCCTGTGAACCTTATATCCAACAGCTCTGCCATCTGCTCAATGCTATGGGCGCCAACATCAGTGGCATCGGCAGCAACCTGATCACAATTGTCGGAGTAACAAGTCTGCACGGTGCTGAGCACCATGTACTGCCCGACATGATCGAGGTAGGTTCGTTCATCGGCATGGCGGCAATGGTTGGCAATGGCATCCGCATCAAAGATGTGTCCCTGCGCAACCTCGGCATCATCCCTGATGCCTTCCGTCGGTTGGGCGTGAAGGTGAAGGAAGAAGGCGATGACCTCGTCATTCCACACCATAACCACTACGAGGTGCAGTCGTTTATCGACGGTACGATCATGACATTAGCCGACGCTCCATGGCCAGGACTGACTCCCGACTTGCTGTCCGTGCTTCTCGTCGTAGCCACACAGGCGCGCGGTTCCGTACTCATCCATCAGAAGATGTTCGAGAGCCGTTTGTTCTTTGTCGATAAGCTCATCGACATGGGTGCTCAGATCATCCTTTGTGATCCTCATCGTGCCGTGGTCATCGGTCAGGATCATCGCATCCGTTTGCGTGCCGGTCGCAT
Organism: uncultured Prevotella sp.; assembly: GCA_900317685.1. Lineage (GTDB taxonomy): Bacteria > Bacteroidota > Bacteroidia > Bacteroidales > Bacteroidaceae > Prevotella. The sequence goes on along the minus strand of ONHQ01000013.1, from coordinate 9,944 downwards.
GACAAGTCCGGATATCCGTGCGGGTATTGCTTTGTTGATTGCAGCCATGAGTGCCAATGGCACCAGCCGCATCGACAACATCCAGCAGATCGACCGTGGATACGAGAATATTGATACGCGACTCAATGAGCTGGGTGCGCATATCGAGCGAGTGGACGATTAACGCAATGAAAACAAGACCATGATACGACGCGAGGATGTCTTTAAGATAGGGCGCATGGGTAAACCCCATGGCGTGAAAGGCGAATTGAGCATGCAGTGCGACGACGATGTCTTTGACCGTGTCGATGCTGACTATCTCGTGCTCGACATCGACGGCATCCTTGTGCCGTTCTTTATCGAGGAATATCGCTTCCGGTCAGACGACGTGGTGCTGATGAAACTGGAGGACATCGACAGCGAGCAGCAGGCACGTGAACTGACGGGATGCGACGTGTACTTCCCTCACAGCCTTGCCGACAATGGCGAGTCGACGGAAGTGTCGTGGCAACAGCTACAAGGCTTTGAGGTGCTTGACCATCAACATGGTGGTCGTGTCGTCGGTCACGTGTCAGGCGTTGATGTCTCTACGGTCAACACGCTGTTGGAAGTAGAAAGGGAAGACGGCAGCGAGGTGCTCATTCCTGCTTCGGAAGAACTGGTCGTCGACATAGATATGGCGGGCCGTCAGATCGTCTTGGACATTCCCGACGGACTGCTCGACTTGTAGGCGTTGTCGCTAAGTCTGCAACGGCTACACCTTATTATATATATAGCACTTAAAGATAGAAATGACAAAATACGCAACTCTTCACAACGATCAGCAGCCGCGTAAGCAGTCGATTTGCATACTCGGCTCCACGGGTAGTATCGGCACACAGGCTCTTGACGTCATCGCCCAGCACCCCGACCGCTATGAGGTCTACTGCCTCACGGCGAACAACAGTGTGGAGAAGCTGGCCGCACAGGCCCGACAGTTCAATCCGGCCGCTGTGGTCATCGCCAATGAGAATCACTACGAGGAATTGCAGGCCGCGCTTTCTGACCGTCCCGACATCAAAGTCTATGCGGGAAAGAAAGCTTTGGAAGAAATCGTGGAGGCCGGACCGATAGATACCGTGTTGGCTTCGATGGTGGGCTTTGCAGGTCTGGTACCTACCATCAACGCCATTAAGGCCGGCAAGAAGATCTGCCTGGCCAACAAGGAAACGCTTGTCGTCGCCGGTGAGCTCATCCTTAGCTTGGTGGCCCAATACCATGTAAGCCTCTTGCCGGTTGACTCAGAGCACAGTGCCATCTTCCAGAGTCTGGTCGGTGAGGATCGAAACGAGGTGGACAAGATTCTGCTCACCTGTAGCGGTGGTCCCTTCCGTCTCTACACACATGAGCAGTTGGAGCATGTCACCGCAGCCGATGCTCTCAAGCATCCCACGTGGGACATGGGCGCCAAGATCACGATCGACTCAGCGTCGCTGATGAACAAGGGCTTTGAGGTGATGGAGGCTAAGTGGCTCTTCGGCGTGCCTGCCGACCGGATACAAGTGTTGATCCATCCGCAGAGCATCGTGCACAGTGGAGTGCAGTTCATGGATGGCGCCGTGAAGGCTCAACTTGGTGTTCCTGACATGAGGCTGCCCATTCAGTATGCTTTTTCCTTCCCCGAGCGTCTGCCTCTCAATGGTGAGCGTCTCGATCTGTTTAAGGCACAGAAGCTGGAGTTCTTTGAGCCCGACACTAAGAAGTTTGAATGTCTGGCGCTTGCGTATGAGGCAATCCGCCAGGGCGGTAATATGCCGTGCATCCTCAACGCAGCTAATGAGGTAGCTAACGCTGCTTTCCGTCAAGGCCGTTGCTCGTTCCTTGGTATGGCCGACGTCATCCGCAAGACCATGGAGCAGGCTACATTTGACAAGAACCCAGACCTCGACATTTATCTGCAAACTGATAAGGAGGCAAGGGAGATAGCAAGGCAAAACGTGGAGGCCTCACTGTAGAATGGGCCGGGACGCCGTACAACAGGCCGCGGCGTAAACGGCCGCTGCGTAAACGGCCGCTGTACAACAGCGGCAAACCGAACGGATGGCTCGGCGCTCACAAGCAGAGGCAAGCAGGTAAGCGAGCCTCAGCAGGCAAAGCGCGGCAGGCTATTCGCTGGCGCAAAGCAACAGCAAGTAATTCGCAATTAGTAATTTATAAGTTATAAATGGAAATCTTTCTGATTAAGCTTCTCCAGTTCATTCTGTCCATCTCGTTGCTGGTATTGCTCCACGAGGGCGGACATGCGCTGGCATCCAAGCTCTTTGGCGTCAGGGTGGAGAAGTTCTTTATTTTCTTCGACGTCTCCATTGGCAAGTGGAGCGGCAAACTCTTTAGTTTCAAGCCCAAGAACAGCGAGACGGAGTACGGCATGGGTTGGTTGCCGCTCGGTGGCTATTGCAAGATCGCCGGTATGATCGACGAGAGCATGGACACCGAGCAGATGGAGCGTGACCCACAGCCATGGGAGTTTCGTACCAAGCCGGCGTGGCAACGGCTCATCATCATGGTGGCTGGTGTGACGGTCAACTTTGTGCTGGCACTGTTCATCTACTCCATGATCATGTTCCATTGGGGCGAGAGCTACGTGCGTGTGGCCGACATGAGCCAAGGTATGAAGTTCAACACCGAGGCCAAGCAACTTGGTTTCCGCGACCACGATATTCTGGTGGGTACCGACAAACGTCCGTTCAAAGACTTCAACGTTGATGTCTACCGCGACCTTTCCGAAGCTCACTATGCCGACATCATCCGTGACGGCAAGAAGATGCGCATCACCCTGCCCGGTCATATCAATCTGTTGGGCATGTTGAAGTCAACGCCCCGTTTCGTGACTCCGTTCACTCCTGCTATCGTAGACACAGTGCTGCAGCGCCTGCCGGTAGCGGAGAACAGCAAGGACTCAATAGAGACCCCAGCATGGAAGATAGGTTTGAAGAAAGGCGACAAGATCTTAGCACTAAATGGCAAGGCTGTCGACTCCTACAATGAGTTTACCGATGAGATCAGCCGCATCAGCGATCAGCTTACCACAACAAAGAGCACTGCCGACAGCTTGCGCCTTCGCAAGGTGACGCTGGTGGTGAGCCGCGCGGCAACCAATAAGCAGGACACACTCGCCACGACGCTCACTGCTGACTTGAAGGTTGGCTTCGCCGTGCCGAGCATCTATCAGCTCTATGAAAAGGAGATGACGCATAAGAGCTACAGCTTTCTGGAGAGCTTCCCCGCCGGATGCAAGTATGGTTGGGACGTGTTGGCCGGTTATGTCAGCGACATGCAGTATGTCTTCACCGCTGACGGCGCAAAGAGTCTGGGTGGCTTTGGCTCCATCGGCAGCCTCTTCCCCAGCCAGTGGGATTGGTTCATGTTCTGGAAGATGACGGCTTTCCTGAGCATCATCCTTGCTTTCATGAACATTCTGCCTATCCCTGCCCTCGATGGCGGACACGTGCTCTTCCTGCTCTACGAAATCATTGCACGCCGCAAGCCTTCGGATAAGTTCATGATCTATGCCGAGTACACGGGCATCACCATTCTGGTCATCCTCATGGTGGTGGCCAATCTCAACGATATTCTGCGCTGGATAGGCGTCATGCAATGACAATCCCGACGCTACGAGGCAACATTGTGGCGTACACCAACGAAATGGGGGCAGCTCCATCACGGAGCCGCCCCCTTTTCGTTATATATATTACATTAATTAAGAGAGAAATTTATCGTTGCCACCAGCCCCACGCTAATCGTCTTCGTCGATGACGACGGTCTTTCCCGAATAGCTCGTGGCGACAATGTTGCCATCCTCGTCGATGACAATCTTGCCCTTGTTGCCGTTGAAGACCAAGTTGCCATCCTCGTCGACGACGAGCGTCGGGCCGTTGCTGTATCGCTTGATGATACTTTTCCCATTGTCATAGACAATGGTCTCGGCAGCCTTCTTGCCATTTTTCTCCGATTCCCTCACCGTCTGCCACTCTTGCCGAAGCTCCGCCGCAATGTCCTTGTAGCCCTTCGCCTCTATCTTCTTCGTCGCCGACTCAATGATGGCGCCAACCTTCTCATTGGTCATCTCGCCGTTGACGATAAAGGCCCGCTTCGTTCCCGTCTTCGTTTTCGTCTGCACGTCTTCCATCGAGGGTAATGTGTTTGTGACGGTCGTCACGGTCACGCTGCTGCCCGGCCGCTTCCCGTATACCTTCGTCAACCTGCCCACGATCTTGCCTCTCTTGGCCTCGTTCCACTCAAGGGCATAGGCGTAGCGGCGATCGGGGTTGTCCTTGTCGGCAAAGCACTCCAGCACGAAGTGGTCATAGCCTTTTCCGATACGCACGCCACCCACCGAGTAGCCAGCCGCCAGCGACTCGTTGTCGCCACGGTACACGCTATAGGCCTTGGCGGCATCGCGGTCGAAGGCATTGAGGGCATTCTGCACGATGGCGGTGTTTCTTTTCACAGTAAACCCATAGGTTTCCCGCGATGATCGCAGGTTCAGTGTCGTAGGATCTTTCTCTGTCTCATTGGTTGTCGCGACCCCTTCCGTGCGCGCGATGGTGCCCTTCATCCTTTCTATATTCTCCTGCGCCTGTCCAAGGATTGGCACCATGGCCAACAGGCAGGCAGCGATGCAATGAATTGTTCTCATAGTTCTATGATGTTATTTGGTGAAACATGTTGCTTGTCATAAGAGTCGATGAGCAGCTTGGCCTGTGCGATGTCCCGCTTAGCCTCGGCGACCATGGCTTTGGTCTCCATCATGCTTGCCAACAGCAACGCATGGCTGGCCACAACGCTGTCGCCCATCGCCTGGCACTGGGCAAGACGCTCACGGGCCTCGGCGAGCAGCAGGCTGTCTGCTTGTCCGACCGTTACAGCCTCATCTGTTGGCACGCTGCCATGCGTCTCGCCGTGGGACGGTGCAGCCGCATGAGCGACCGGCATTCTGCGGGCCGGAACCGTCGTGGGCGCTACATTGCCGCTTTTTGTCGTAGCATCCGTCGCTGCTACCACTGAGGGGGCAGCGGAAGGCACAGAGGTCTCATGGGCAGCTCGCCGGGGAGCAGTGGCGGTGGTCGCCGTCAACCTCTGTCCGGCATCATGGCTCGGCCACAAGCCCCATACGAGGCCTCCGGCCAGACAGGCAGCGGCCAGCCACGGCAGGGCCAGGCGAACTAGACGGGAACGACGGGGCGAGGCGGCTATGCCGGACTCGGCGGAAGCAGAGGGAGTGGACGGTGCAGATGACTTGCCAGCAGCGTCGGCAGACAGCTCCGCCCCACCGGCATCGTCTTGCAGATACTTTCCCCTCATGCCACCATCGAACCAGGCGAACATCTCGCGGTAGTCCTCCCACTCGGGTGGCACGGCTTCGGTGCGGAAGTACTCGGCGAGCAGCCGCTCCTCTTCCGGCGATGTCTGCCCGTCGAGAAATTTGTCGATGAGCGACTGTATGTATGCTTTCGTGTATGCTTTCATGGTTGATTCCTCCTCTTCTTTATCTCTTCCAGCAATCGTCGTCGTGCCCGGGAGAGCAGCGTGGCCACCGACCGTTCTTCGATACCCAGGCGTTGAGCGATCGCTCCGTTGTCGAGTTCCTCCACCTGCCGCAAGTGCAGCACCGTATACTCAGTACTCGGCAAGTCAGCCAGTTGCTTCCGCAACCATTCGTCGGTTTCTTGCTCTTCTAAATGAGCGTCGGCTTGACAGTGGCTGTCGGACGACTCCGCCGGGATTTCCTCTTGTGGAGCTCGTCGCTTTTCGCGTCGTAGCCAGTCGATGGTTAGATTGTGAGCAATGCGGACCGCCAAGGCTTCAGCTTTTTGTCTTGTGTCAATTCTGGGACAGACTTGCCATAGCCGGATCATCGTTTCTTGCGCAATATCCTCAGCCTCCTCTGCCGAAGCCCCATAGCGACGGCTGCTCTCCACGGCTTTCCGTCGTAGTGCAGTGGCTTGGGATATGTATGCTTGACTGTCCATCTTTTTGTTGCTTTACGCTTCTATAACGTTTCTATCCCTCTGTTATCAACAAAGCAGCCGCTGATTTTAACAATGTTTTATACACAGTTGGTAGTGTTGATAGAAACGAAAAAGAATCCGTAGATACCTATAAAAGTATGTACGGATTCTTTAGATGATAGTTGCTTATTGGCTTTTACATCACCACTTCCACCTTGTGCTCACCCTCTGACCATGGGACGAGATTGCCGTCAATGGACTTGCCGTCTACGGTGATCGTGCGCACACCCTTTTGATGTCCGTCGGGATTGACCACATGAATATGGTAGAGCGCACCACGGAAGCGGCGCTTCACCGTGTATTCCTTTGCCGTCGAAGGCAGGCACGGATCGATGCGCAGCCCCTCGTAGTCGGGTTGAATACCCAGGATGAACTCACTCACCGTGTACCACATCCAAGCCGCCGTGCCCGTAAGCCAACTGTTTTTACCCTCGCCGGGGCGTGCGGCATCCTTGCCGGCTACCATCTGACAATTGACGTATGGCTCCACCTTGTGCAGCGTCTGGTATTTCTCCTCCACATAGGAAGGCAGGATCTTGGTGTAGTGGCGCCAGGCGTCGTTGCCGCGTCCGGCTACCGTCTCGCCGATGATCACCCACGGATTGTTGTGGCAGAAGATACCGGCGTTCTCCTTATAACCTTCGGGATAGGACGAGATCTCGCCCATCTCTACATGGTAAGTGGTGAAGGCCGGGTTGTTGAGCACGATGCCATGCTCGCACTCCATGCGTTCCTTCACTGAGTCAAGGGCCATCTCGGGATAGCCCTTTTCCTTGCCGATGGCGGCCATCGTGCACCATCCTTGACTCTCAATGAAGATCTTACCCTCTTCGTTCTCGTCAGAGCCGATCTTATGTCCGAAGTAGTCGTAGGCGCGCAGGTACCACTTGCCGTCCCATCCTTGTTGTTCCACAGCCTCCACCATGTCGTCCACCGCCTTCTGTGCGCGGTCGGCCTCGTTGTTGTGACCGAGATGACGGCAGAGAGCGACGTAGTCTCGACCCGTGACAACGAAGAGTCCGGCGATCATCAGACTCTCAGCCTTGGATCCTTCGCTCTTGTTCTCCGTCGTTTGGAAGCTCTCGTCGGGGTTCCATGAGAAGCAGTTGAGGTTGAGACAGTCGTTCCAGTCGGCGCGTCCGATGAGCGGCAGACGGTGAGGACCCAGGTTGTTGATGACATGATTGAATGAAACCTTAAGATGCTCCAAGAGTGAGACCTCAGAGCCCGGCACGTTGTCGAAGGGTACGGGCTCGTCGAGAATCGAGAAGTCGCCCGTTTCCTTGATGTAAGCCACAGTGCCGAAGATAAGCCAGCATGGGTCGTCATTGAATCCGCCACCTATGTCGTTGTTGCCACGCTTGGTGAGCGGTTGGTACTGGTGATAGCATCCGCCGTCGGGGAACTGCGTTGAGGCAATGTCGATAATGCGCTGACGGGCACGCTCAGGAATCTGATGTACAAAGCCCACAAGGTCCTGGTTGGAGTCTCGGAAGCCCATGCCACGGCCAATGCCACTCTCGAAGAACGATGCAGAACGGCTCATGCAGAACGTGACCATGCATTGATACTGGTTCCAGATGTTGACCATCCGGTCGAGCTTGTCGTTGCCACTGTCGACCACAAAGATGTCGAGCAGCTGATCCCAATAGGCTTTCAACTCAGCAAATGCCTTGTCGACCTGCTCGCGTGTGGCGAAACGGTCCATGAGCACGTGGGCTTTCTCCTTGTTGATGACCTTTTTGCTTTCCCATTTCTTGTCCTGCTCGTTCTCGACATAACCCAGCAGGAAGATGAGGTCGCGCTTCTCGCCCGGTTTCAGATCCACCTCGATATAGTGGCTGGCGACGGGACTCCATCCGTGAGCGACGCTGTTGCGCGGTTTCCCCTCAACGACGGCCTGCGGTGCCGAGTACTCGTTGTAGAGTCCCACGAAGCTCTCGCGGTCTGTGTCAAAGCCTTGGATGGGTGTGTTGACGTGGTAGAAAGCATAGTGGTTGCGGCGCTCGCGGTATTCTGTCTTATGGTAGATCGTAGAAGTCTGCTGCTCTATCTCCACCTCACCGGTCGAGAAATTGCGCTGGAAGTTCTCCATGTCAGTGGCAGCGTTCCACAGGCACCACTCCTCAAAGGAGAAGATCTTGAGATGCTTGACTTCGTTGCTGTTGTTCTCCAAGGACAGCATTTGCACCTCAGCTGCCGTGTGCAACGGCACAAAGAAAAGCACACTGGCCACCACACCGAGCTTGCTGCCCGTGATGCGTGTGTAGTTCATACCATGGCGGCACTCATAGCTGTCGAGCGGTGTGCGGCAAGGTTTCCATCCCGGGTTCCACACTGTGTCACCATCCTTGATGTAGAAATAGCGGCCGTTGTTGTCCATCGGCACGTCGTTGTAGCGGTAGCGTGTGATGCGGCGGAACTTTGCGTCTTTGTAGAACGAGTAGCCTCCGGCAGTGTTGGAGATGAGCGAGAAGAAGTCCTCGTTGCCTAAATAGTTGATCCACGGCCATGGTGTCTGAGGATCAGTGATGACGTATTCGCGATGCGCATCGTCGAAATGTCCATAGCGTTTATTGTCCATGTCTGTCATATATAGTAAGTCTTTTGAATGTCTTCAGTCAGGCTTTATTGATTGCCACGGCTAAATTAGTTATTTTTCTCCATCTTTGCATCATTATTGGGTGGCGTTTCAAAAATTATCACTACATTTGCAAAGATAATATAGATCACAAGACAAAATATAACTAATCATAGAATAATTACCCATGAAGAACCTACTTTTAGCACTCAGCCTGGCTTTCCTTTCCTTACCCTCTTCGGCACAGAACCTGCAGAAAGGCGACTACGGCTATCTCTATTGCCATATGAGCGATCGCGGAGAGTACACCGCTTATGCCGTGAGCCGCGACGGATACCACTATACCGACATTCTCGGCGGCAATGCCATCTTTGATCCTAAGGAGCATGCCCGCATTGAGGGCGGCACGCGCGACGCTTACATCACCCGAGCCTACAACGGAAAAGGCTATCTCATGGTCACCACCGACATGTGTGTGGCCAAGAGTCATAAGTGGGACAACTACGGCATCGACTTGCTCAAGAGCAAGGATCTCATCCACTGGACGTCCGTGACCTTTGACTTCCGCAAGGGCATGAGCATCTTCTGCGACGGTGCTACGGCTCCCTCTCCTTATAAAGACTGGTCGACGATCAACCGCGTGTGGGCGCCACAGATCTTTTGGGATCCCAGCTACGTGTGGCCCAACGGCGACAAGGGCGGCTACATGATCTACTACTCCATGCTCAACCGTCCAGAGGAAAAATACGACCGAATGTACTACAGCTATGCCGACAAGAACTTCCAGCGCATCACCACGCCGCGTCTGCTCTTCGACTGGGGCTATGCCACCATCGATTGCGACATCAACCTGCTCAGCGATGGCAAGTACCACATGCTCATCAAGAAGGAAGGCGGCAAGCCGGGCATCTACACAGCAACATCAGACCATCTCACCCATGGCTGGGGCGAACCCATTGACGACGACTACGTGAGCTTTGAAGGCCGCAAGAACTGCGAGGGCTCCTCGGCGTTCCAGCTTATCGGCGACAGCACGTGGCGCGTGGCCTACATCCAGTATAGCGATCATCCCAAGCACTATCGCATCTGCAAGGCCGACAGCCATCTGCGCAACTTCCACGATCCCGTCGACATCGAGGGCGTCACAGCTCCCCAGCACGGCTCGTTTATGCGCATCACCAAAAAGGAGTATGACAGGCTGATGAAGCTCAATAAGAAATAAGAGCCCTCTCCCTAAGGGGCTGTGTCAAAAGTCAGATTTTGGCCCAGCCTATCATAAATTAGGCAGCTATCAGGTTTCGATTTGATAGCTGCCTATTTTTATTGACAGAAGT
>ONHQ01000073.1 GCA_900317685.1 uncultured Prevotella sp. | reverse complement strand
CTACAAAGATACTGATTTTCCGCGATTTACGGAAGCCTTTAGCTATTTTTATGCACCTATATATCTCGGATTATTCACTTGCGAAAGTTGAGTATATAAGAGCACTGTTGCTCGTCGCTATCCTCTGTCTTCCGGCCTGCCTCTTTGGTGAGCGCGTACCCGGCCGGTTGAAAATGACACATATCTCCTCGGCACAGGGACTGCCGGGCAACACCATCCGGGATATAGTCCAGGACGACGACGGCTTCCTCTGGATGGCGGGCACGAACGGACTGGCCCGCTACGACGGCTACCGCTTTGTGCCTTTCAACGATTTCGGACCACGGGGACAAAATTCATTGCCGCAGCATATCGGCAAACTCTATCTCGACCGCCGACATCATACGCTGTGGTTGAGCACGTCGACCTATACCCATGCCTGCCTTGACCTGGGCAGCGGACGCTTTGTCGACTTCACCGGCCGGCGCGACACGGAGCGGCCCTACCGCAAGGCCCTCGCCGTGGCCGACGGCATGTGGATGAGCAGCAACACGCTGGGACTGCGCCATGTCATCCAACAGGGCAACCGCTTCCACATCGTTGACTACACCTCCAAAAATCACCGCCTCAAGAGCGACCGCGTGCTCACCATCGAAGAGGATGAGCAGCACAACATCTGGGCGGCCACGGACAAGGGTATCGCACGCATCGACAGCCGTGGACGCTCCCGCATTCTCCTGCCTAAAGTTAGTTTCCAAGGCTGCTACGTCTACGGCAACCGCGTGCTCGCCTTCTGCAAGATCAATCAGACAGCTTACATCTTCGACCTCAGCGGCCGTCTGCTCTACCGCACCACACTGCCGCAAAGCATCGGACACATCGGAGCCATCAAGGGCTGCGTGCGGTGGCAGGGGCAGTGGCTCTTCTGTGCCGGCGAGGCCTCACTGCTGTTGCAACCGAAGCGGCAGGGCAGCCGTACCGTATGGGTATGGAGCCGTCCGGAATCGCTGCAGATTCCAAAGGGAGCCGTACAAAGCAGGGTCGACGGCCTGCAATTCGTTGCCAACCAAAGCGGTAACCTTTGGATTTTCTCCCCCAAAGGACCCGTCAGAAAGCTCGACCTCATACCCGGACTGAAAACCAACAAAGAGCGCAATACCATCTTTGCCGTCACCAAGGGATACGACGGAAAATACTATATCGGCTCCTACGGCGGCGGACTCTTCGTCTATGACTATGCCACGGGGCACATCGAACACTATACTGCCAGCGACCGCGACGCCATTATCACCTCGAACTATATCCTCAACGTAGCCACTGACCGCACGGGATCTGTCTGGGTGAGCATGGAAAATGCCGGCGTGGTCTGTCTTACGCCATCGGACAACAGTGCGGTCTTTGATCTCATCGACGCGCAGCAACAAGGCGACTGGACCAACTTTGTGCGCTATCTCTATCTCAACCCGCAAGGGCAGCTCATGGTGATGGCAAAGGACAACCAGCTCTATGCCTACGACATGGCACAGCACGCCTTTGCTTATAAAGGTGCCGTCCCGGCCACGATTCTCAACAGTCTCACCGACAGCCGTCATCATACCTGGCTGGCTACGCGCGGCAACGGCATCTGGCTCGACGGAAAGCAGATGACGCTCTATGTCAAGGGCAAGCGCGTGGAGATCAATGATTTCTACTCGCTGGCCGAAGACCGCCTCGGACGCGTGTGGATAGGATGCTGGGGACAAGGACTCTTCCTTGTGAGAGGTATACACGGCAGCCGCCTCGACGTGGACAATATCATCACCAATCAATACAACGAGAGCCGCATCCACGACATCACCATCACGCCAACCGGACTGATGGTGGTGGCTACTCTCAACGGACTCTATGCGGCTGACATCAACCATCGCAACATACGGCCGCAGGACTTCCACTGGTACAGCGTGCTGAACGGACGCTTCCCGGCCGACGAGGTCACCTGCGTGTGCGCCACCACGCCCACCACAGTTTGGGCGGGAACGGTGGGCGGTCTCATCCGTTGCGACTTCTCCAAAGGACTGAACCACATGACCTGCCATGTGCTCTCTGAGCGCAACGGCTTGTCGAACAACAATATCAAATCGCTCATCACCGACCGCTACGGCTATCTGTGGGCGGGCACCGACAACGGACTCTCGCGTGTGGACACGCGCGACAACTACATCCGGCGCTACCTGCTCACCAACGACGTGCTGGGCAACACCTTCGCCGAAAACTGTGCGTTGCGACTGCCCGACGGCCGCATCATCTTCGGCACCGGCAATGGTATGGTCACCATCAACCCGGCACGCGAACAACTCCATCGCCGGGTTGCCGCACCGCATGTGCTCGTCACTGACCTGCTCGTCAACGGCATCTCTATCTACGAGGGTCTCGACACCACTGTGCTCAGCCGCCCGCTGCAGAGCACTGCCAGACTCACGCTCAGCCACACGCAAAACTCGCTTACCCTCCACTTCTCGTCCTTCGCCTACAATAACATGCAGGCGCAGCTATACCAATATTATATGGAGGGTGTCGACCATCAGTGGCGACCGGTGACAGCCACGCCACAAGCCGAATACTCCAATCTCGCGCCAGGCACCTACGTCTTCCATGTGCGTGCCGTGACGGAGAAAGCCGTAGGACCTGAGCGTGTGCTCACCATTCACATCAGCGAGCCGTGGTACAACACCTGGTGGGCATGGGCTGTCTACCTTGCGCTCATTGCCGCCATCATCCTCTATGTCTACCGCAACGCGCGCGAGCGGCTGCAGCTCCACCAGCAGATGAAGATGGAGAAACAGCTCACCGAGATGCGCACCTCGTTCTTCACCCACGTCACCCACGAGTTCCGCACGCCGCTCGCCGTGCTCTCCTATGCGGTAGAGAATATCGCCAAGCCTGAGAAACCCTCGCGCAAAGACATACAGACGGCACAACGCGGCATCCACCGACTCATGCGCCTTGTCAACCAGTTCTTGGAGTTCCGCCGGCTCAACACGGGCAACATCAGGCTGCAAGTCGAGAACGGGGACATCATCGCCTTTCTCCGCGACATCTATCAGGATCTATGGGGAATGGCTACACAAAAGCATCTGAACTATAACTTCGTGACCTTCACCAAGTCGTTTGCCGTGGCCTTCGATCCGCAGGCGGTAGAGACAATCGTCTACAACCTGCTCTCCAACGCTGTGAAATACACACCCGAGAAAGGTGACGTGACGCTCACCGTCCGCCAGAACACTACTGCGCGACAGCTCATCATCACCGTGGAGGACAACGGACCGGGGCTCAGCGTCGACCAGCAAGAGCGTGTCTTCCATCCTTATATGAGCGGCTATGTTTCGCACAACGGCATGGGCATTGGACTCTACACGGCCTACAACATGGCCAAGGTTCACCACGGCACGCTCGTCTACCAGCGTGTTGCCGCTGAGGGTGGCTCGCGCTTCATCCTCTCCATCCCCGACAACAATGAGGGCTATAGCCTCGAAGAGTATCAACAGGAACCGCAACGACACGACGACGGCGAGGACCACAGCCAGAGCCTGCAGATCATACAAGACATGGCACCCAACGCGCTCAACCATCAGCTTGTGGCCATCGTCGAGGACGCACCCGACATGCAGGAACAGATCAAGACCGAGGTGGGCAAATATTTCCGTACCGTGACCTACAGCAGCGGGGAAGATGCGTTGTGCGACATCGCCGCGCAAAAGCCCGACCTGCTTCTCTGCGACATCATGTTGCCGGGCATCAACGGCTACGACACCATCAGCGGCATACGCAAACTGGAGGGCATGGCCGACCTCCCCGTAATCATGCTCACCGCTCTCGACGACGAGGAACATCAGATCAAGGGCTACCAGGCCGGTGCCGACGACTATATGGTCAAGCCCTGCAACTACCGTCTGCTCATCGCCCGCGCCATGCAGCTCATCAAATGGCGGCAACAGAGAAAGAAGCAGCAGCCCGCTAAGGAAGGCAAGACAGCGGCGGTGCCCACTGCCAACCCATCGCCTGACGATGAGGTGCTCCTCACCAGTCCGGCCGACAAACGGTTCCGCGAGCAGGTGGAGGCGCTCGTCGGTCAGCATCTTGCCGACCAGCAGTTCTCTATTGACCAGCTTGCCGCCATGATGTCCATGGGACGTACGAAGTTCTATGGCAAGATGAAGGAGCTCTACGGCATGTCGCCCAATAAATATCTGATGAAGCGCCGCATGGACAAGGCCGCCACCCTGCTGCTCGAAGGCAAGTACACGGTCTCGGAGGTCAGCTATCGCGTGGGCATCCCCGACTCGTCGTACTTCAACAAATGCTTCAAGGCCGCCTTCGGTACCGTGCCAAGCAAATACAGAGGGTAGCAGGCAGAGATTGCCGGCAAAGTCGCTTGGGGACGTAGTTTGGTCCGTGCGTTCTGTTCGCCTGGTTACAACCTTGCGCCTCCCCTGTAGACCACCTTCCTGCCCTTGTGGATGTAGATGCCTTTTGTCGGACGGACGACATGCTGCCCGCTGAGTGTGTACCAGGCGTTGTCGGAAGGCTGGGTGCGGACCGACGTGATGCCCGTCGGGCTATAACCGTATTTGCTGTCGAGGAAGACGAGCCGCTGATGTATCCAGTTCTTGATGTTCGTCAGCTCTTGCTGGAAGTTCAAAGACTTGCCGCCCAGGTCGCTGTCGCCGCTCCATTTTTCGGTCTCGCGTGCTGAGGCTCCACAGTAGGCGAGTGTGTCGTAGTGCGCCTCGAAGCGGACGCATAGTTGCTGCTCGTCGAAGGCCGTCTGCCGCAGCGCAGCATAGCGCTGTCGCTTTCTGGTGTCATAGTCTTTGCCCATTGTGGCACTCATCCGCGTCTCAAGGTTTGTGAAGTAGGGTGTTGGGTTGTCGGGATTTGTAAGGCCCGCCGGATCTATGTCGTTTGCATAGTATTGTCCGAACGTAGCGTCCATGTCCCACGGTGTGATGCTCATCCGTCCACTTTTGTTTTTGTCATAGACACTCCAGTAACAGTTCTTGCCACCATTGTCTATGCCGTTGATCATCTCTATGAAAAGCGAGAGGTCCATCACTACAGGCACATCGAAGTACTCGGCAACATGTTGCTTGAAGTCCTCGTCGGTAGCGTTCAAGACAAAGTTTACCGCCGCGGCCAAGGGCGCATAGTCGGTGGTGTCGGCGTCGTCGCCCGGTTCCGGATATTTGGCTTCGTAATTCAGCAGCGTAACGCTGTGGTTGTCGTATGAAGTGATAGCGTCATAGAACGTTGTTCCCTGCCATCCGATAGCCTTCCATAGGCATCCCTTCACGCCTTTCTTATATTTCTTGAGTTTCAGTTGCTTGCGGTCGACGGGTTCCATGAGTGTATACACGCCCCGGTACTCATCGTTGACAAACAGCTCTACGAGGCGCACGTGGCAGCCATTGACGCTCTCCGGCTCCTGGTTGTGGTAGTAAGGCTTCGTGGAAAAGTCAAGCCAGAGTTCATGGCAGATGTGGTTGCGCATGCGGAAGAGGTCGATCTGTCCCGCATCAAGCAGCCAGCTGTTGTCCTCACGCATGCCCAGCAGCGGGCGGTCGAGCGAGGACCCTTTGTCGTCCAGCAGTTTGAAATGATAGTTACGCTTATGCCGGTCTGGAAAGTTGGTAGTACCGCCCCGGTGCTTCACCTTACCGGCATAGAGGGGAGAGGCGTGGATTGAGTCGGGCTCATCGACGATGATCTGGCAGGGCTCATAGTCATCGGTGAATGCCGTCGCCTTTTTCATCTTCACGATGGGCAGACAGGTGAATGCTATCGTCATCGTACTGTCCTGACCAGCGTACTTGCCATGTAACGCAAACGTGCGTCCGCCGGTGGCATTGCCGAAGTCAACAGATGTTGCAGAGACGACAGACTGCCCATTCACCGTCAATGCCGTCCACCCGTCGGCGGGTTCCACCTCTGCTGTCAGTTGACTTAGGCTTGTCCGTGGCGTGACATAGAGCAAGCGTCCATGCGCCTTGTCGACAAACGGCTGGTGACCATTGATGAGCACCTGAGCATGAGTGCATACAGGGAACACGAGAAGGAGAAATGTCATCAGGCATTTATGGAGTGGGAAAGTCTGCATTTATTTTTGTTGTTGGTTACACTTGCAAAGATAACAAAAAAAGGAATTCTGTGAGCCTCTGTCGTCACTTTTATTTTGTATGCGTTGACGATCAAGAGTGACGGTCGCTTCTTCTAATAGGATATTCCTTTATAATAGCACTTCACTACGGATTCGCAATTGCTTTTGCCAGATAGATATAAGCCTACGGCCTGGTCTCACCGTCATAGCGATGTACGCAACTGATGAGTACCCTGACATTATTATTCTTAAGCATAGAATCACTCTCCTAAAGTTTCACATTCCAAAATTATTGCGTAAGTTTGCAAAAGAAACAAGATGAACGCGAGCAGGTCAATGTGTAGAAATTGATTTTGCTGCCTGATAATTGACGTGTACTGAATAAGTTGACACTTTAGAAATTCAAAAAAGTGTATCAGTATGCGTAATCATAGAAACATGACGGATGAGCAAAGACTCTCATTGTT
>ONHQ01000018.1 GCA_900317685.1 uncultured Prevotella sp. | reverse complement strand
GGAGTATATGTTGTTCATGTAAGCATAGAACACCACCTTGAGCAACATACGGGGATGGAACGGAGTTGTGCCGCCGGACTTGTATGTGCGGATGAGCTCGGTCAAGTCGAGCCCGTCCACTATCCTGCTCAGGAGGCGGACTGGATGATCCTTGGGCATTTTTTCTCCAAGATTGGAAGGAAAGAGAACAATTTCGTTGAGGGTGTAAGTTTTAAATTGTACCTTTGCCATAGCTTAAATTCAATACCCAAAATTATATTTATTGGGGGACATAACAAAGCCCGAACTTTCACAAGCTCGGGCTTTAATGTGTTAAATTCGAGATGGCTCAAAATGGACTTTTGACACAGCCTCCTTTTTTTGTTTTTATATGACTACTCGACTCTTGACAGCCGTCCTATATAATAAGGTGTATCCTACAGAGCTTTCACCGCCTTGGCAAGTTTCTCCAAAGCCTGACGGATATATTCTCGCGGCGAGCCTACATTGAGTCGCATGAAACCCTCTCCGCCGGGTCCAAACATCTCACCGTCGTTGAGTGCCAGATGAGCTTTGTCGATAAAGAGATCGAGCAACGACTCGTGGCTGAGATGAAGGTCACGGCAGTCGAGCCATACCAGGAACGAAGCCTGTGGACGTAAAGGACGAATGCCAGGAATGTGCTCCCGACAATAATCTTCCACGAAGCGGATGTTATCCTCGACATAAGCCAGCATCTGCCGACGCCACTCCTCTCCCTTGCGGAAGGCGGCTATCGTGGCAATATGGGCAAAGATATGCGCCTCGTCCAGTTCGTTGGCCTTGAGCCAGCCAAAGAAGCGGTCACGCAATTCCTTGTTGGGCACTATGGCGTGGCTGGTGATGATGCCAGCGATATTAAAGGTCTTCGTAGGCGACTGGAACGTGATGCTGATGTTGGCGGCTTTCTCCGACACACTGGCAAAAGGAATATGGCGGTAGCCAAAGAGTGCCATGTCGCAATGAATCTCGTCCGAGATGACCAGCAGATGATGGTCATAGCAGAAGTCAGCCAGTCGGCGGAGCGTCTCACGTGTCCAGCAGATGCCACCCGGATTGTGAGGATTGCATAGGATCAGCAACCGGCACTTGTCGTCGCAGACACGTTCCAAGCCATCAAAATCCATGTCGTAGTAGCCATCCTCCCGTCTGATAAGCGGATTCCACACCACTTCCCGATGATTGCCACGGGGCGTGAGGAAGAAAGGATGATAGACCGGCGGCATGACGATCACCTTCTCGTCGGGTTTCAGAAAGATGTTGCAGACCAGTCCTATGCCCTTGACGATGCCGGGAATAAATGACAGCCACTCCCGCTTGATGTCCCACTGATGATGGGAGAGCACCCAGTCGTGGATAGCGGGAAAGTAATCTTCCGGCTCTACAGTGTAGCCGAGAATAGGATGTTCCAGCCGATGGCGCAAGGCATCAAGAATCGCCGGGCAGACGGCGAAGTCCATATCTGCCACCCACAGGGGTTGCAGGTCGTCGCGACCCCAACGTGGTTTCAGCGCCTCGTGCATGAGATCACCCGAACCACGGCGCTCAATGATCGTATCGAAATCGTATTGCGTAACTCTCATAATTCCTATGATTAGCCCTCCAAAGCCTGCTTGATGTCCTCAAAGAGGTCGTCGACATCCTCCAAGCCGATAGAGAGACGGATCGTCGTGTCGTTGACATCCATTGCCTTTTTCATCTTGTCGGGGAAGAGGCCAAAGATCGTGCTCGCAGGATGGATGGCCAGCGTGCGGTTGTCGAAGAGATTGGTGGCACGGTGGATAAGCTTCAGATGGTCGATCATGCTGAAGCAAGCATCCTTCGACTCCAAGTCGATGCACACCATAGCACCCGCCGTGGGACCGAACTGCCGCTGTGCGAGCTTGTGGAAAGGATTATCCTCCAAGCCTACATAGTTGACACGCTTGATCTGAGGCAGAGTCTGAAGTTTGCGGGCTAAGGCCATAGCGTTGGAGGACTGCACACGATAGCGTGCGTCGAGGGTCTCCAGCCCCATGGTCTGCATGAAAGCCACCTGCGGCGTCATGTAAGCACCCAGATTGAAGAGCATCTCGTTTTTCATCACATCGCCGAAATGGGGTGTGGTGCCATAGTCGATGACCAGGCCGCCTAATGATGTGGCGCCACCGCTGACATACTTCGTGCTGGACACCACCTCGATGTCCACACCCAAATCATGGGAAGAGAACATCGTGAAGGGGATTGTCGTCGTATCTGCCACGAGTGGAATCTGATGGGCATGGGCGATCTCAGCCAGCTTGCTCAAGTCAGCCACCTCCATCTGCGGGTTGGTAATAATCTCCAGGAAGATGCAGCATGTGTTCTCATTGATAACGCTTTCTACTGCTTCCGGATTGGTTAAGTCAGCAAGCTTACAGCCCACGCCGAATTTGCGGAGTGTGGACATGAGCAAGGAGAACGTGTTGCCGAAGAGATGCTTCGAGGTCACAATGTTCTTGCCCTGTGCGGCAAGCGCCATCACCGTATTGCTGATGGCAGCCATACCGCTGTTGAGTGCAATGACATTCTTTGCACCGGTGAGGGCCTTGACACGCTCCTCAAAGTTGGAAACCGTAGGATTCTCACAACGGGAATAGTCCGGTGCGTCGATGCGGTTGCAAAAGGCATCACTCATCGTCTGAGCATTGTCAAACTCATAGGCTACTGCGTTGTACACCGGCATACTGAGTGCGTCGTAAGCGTCGCGCCGCTTATAGGGCACATGTATGGCTTGAGTCTGTTTTTTCATAATCTTTATCTCTTAATTCCGCAATAAGCGTGTAATTTGTTATTAATGCTTTTATCAGTCTCCGAGGAACACTAAGTCTGTCAGAGGATTGTCATTTGCAGAATCTTTACTAACTTTATGGTGTAAAAACAAAAGAAGCAAAAATTTCAATGACACGGCAAAGATAGCAATAAAATACGATAATATAGTTCCCTACGTTGGATTTTTTATACTATGAACGAATTTTAGGTGTACAGGACAGGACAAAAAGCCAGTTCGAGAAAGAGAAATCCTATTCTTGGTGGATTGACCACAATGTTCTGAGACTATTAGTAGGATTGCGGAATTAAGGTTATGACCTTCTTCTCTCTGTTTTCTCCACGAGTTGAGACACAGGCACACACTTTGACTCCTTGCCGTTTTAGTCTCGCCAGATTTCCCCACATCGAATCATGGCACAGACACAAAGGAAGACCTTGAGAACAGACTGGCGCGATGCCATTGCCGTTGATGACAAGCTATGTTCTTATGGCATCAACGCACTGTGCTTATGGCATCAACGCCCTGTGCTTATGGCATCAAAGCAGTGTTCTTATGGTATCAAATCATTGTTTTCACGGGGTCGAGACAACGTTCTTGTGAGGTTGGGAGTGCTGTTCCCAATATTGTAATCCTATAGAAAAAGATCGTTCGCTACGTAGGGAATGATCTTTCCCTACGTAGTGAACGATGGTTTGTCAGGCAACAAAATCAATTTCCATGCGTTGACCAGCTCGCCAGCATCAACTGCTTTCAGTGCCTGACGACCCTTGCATCCCAGCAGGGTTTTTATTTGCATTTGTAAAAAGGTATCGGGCGCTTGAGTTTTCTCGCCTAAACACAGAGGTTATCCGGTGCACCTGTCCGTGCCACGGGGAATATCCATTGCACCGAAAGTTTAGCTTTACGCCTCACGGCATACAGCACCCATGTTGGGCTGGATTAGTACCACTGCACGGCATTGCTGTAACCGCTCCGCTTGTCATACTTCAGCGCGTCGGTAAGCGTGGCGGCGTTGCATCGGAAGGTGAAGTTATAGCTCGTGTATGGAGCCAGCACCACAGAGCAACTCATGTTGAAGCAGTGAAGGTCACGCTGCAACGACGCCGTGGTCATTGACATCTTGTGGTTGTCGAAATCATAACCACTGGAGAAGCTGATATTCCACCCGTCGCTGATGCGCAGGTTACCACTCATATTGAGAGTCTGGGAGAAGCTGTAGGGATAGCGCATACTCTTATAGTTGAACTTCCCGGACGTGTTCTCCCGCATTGTGATACCGTAACCGAAGGTGATGGACCAAGGCATGGAGAAGCTCATATAGCCGTCGTCGTCGGTACTGGCCTTGCCGCCACCACTCTTTTTCTTGGCACCGTTCTGCGCCTTGATCATCTCGTCATCGACATTGCTGTTGATGTCGGTGTCTATGCCTTCGTCGTCGTCATCGTTATTGTCTTTGTTCTTGTTGTCCTTGTCCTCGTCGCTGCCACCGCCGAAGAACTTGGCGATCTTCTCGGGAGTGAGCGTATAGGAGATGTTCTGCGACATGCCCTGGAAGCGGCCAAAGCGTCCGCGTCCCCACTCTGTGTGGTTACCAACATAAGGTTTTCCATTCTCGTCGAGATCATAAGCATAGGTGGCAAAGACCGCGTTCATGTTGAATGTGTAGTTTTTCCACCATTTCAGTCTCAGACGCATGCTCAGGTCACTCCATTTATGATACGTGGCAGCCATGTTGTAGGACATGCTGGCACCGATCTCATCGATGAGACTGATCTTCTTATAACCCGTCGAGTCCTCGTCGCTCTTGATCTTCATCTCAAGATTGTTGGCCAGATCCATCGAGATGCTTCCCGTCTTGCCCTTGCCGGGCACAGAATAGAGCTGGTCGGAATAGGGTGAATACTCCACGAGCGAGACGTTGCCGTCGGCATCTGTCTTCTGATAGGTCTGATAATAGCCGTAGCGCGAAGCTCCGAAATCAGGCGCATAGCTGAAGGAGATCTGTGGTGTGATGACATCGCGGATGGCTTGAATCTTATCACCGAAGAGCTTTCTGTTTGGGATGGCAAACAGATAGAGCTTAGTATTGGCCGAGAGACTCAGGTTCCAGTTATAGACATTGTGGAATCCGTAAGTCGTGTCTCGCACCTCTTCCTGTCTTGCCTCGTCCCATGAGCGTGTGACCTTGCTCGAATACATACGGTCGGTGAAGTTGAACGAAGGCGAGATGTTGATATAGTTGAACAGCGTGAAGTTGCCGCTGATCGGTATCTGATGCTGCATGCCGTTTTTCCAGTCCTTGATGAGATTGGAGTGCATGAGCTTGTCTTCCTTGGTGTTGATCGAGTTGCTGAGCTGTCCTGTATAGCTCATCGAGATCTTCTCATACCATTTCTCGTCGCCCACTTGATGTTTGCGGCGGAAGGGATAGAAGCGCGAGATGCTGATGTTCAGGTCGGGCAGCGTCATGGCGATACTCGAGTCACGCATGTTCTGCGAGAGGTTGGCAGAGGAACTCAGCGACAGTCCGATACTGGAGAAGGTAGTGCTCCAACTGACCGAAGAGGTACGTGTGGACTGTGTGAGCGACTGCGGATTGTACATACTCGTCAGGTTGTTGCGCTCATACTTCGATGACGCAAAGTTGACGCTTGCCGAAAGACTGCTGAAGGGGTTGGCCTTAGAGTCCTGACGATGGCTCCATTGCAGTTTGAAGCTCTTCTGTTCCGAGAAGTCCGGCATCCCCTTGTCGCCGGTCTTGGTGTCCTGATAGCTGAAGAGGAAAGAGCCACTGTATTTATATCGTTTTTTGTAGTTGCTGGCAGCCGAGAAGCCCCACGAGCCTTTGGTGTAGATCTCACCCAAGAGTTTCAGATCCCACTTGTCGCTCATGGCAAAATAATAGCCGCCGTCGCGCAGATAGAAGCCACGGCTGTTCTCGTCACCATACGACGGCATGATGAAGCCACTGGAATAGCTCTTGGTGAAGGGGAAGAAGCCATAAGGGATGGCGAAGGGCAACGGCACATCGGCGACAACCAGATAGGCCGGACCGAAGACTACGTCCTTGCCGGGACGTACCTTGGCGCGCGACAAAGCAATATAGAAGTCGGGATGGGGTTTGTCGCAAGTGGTGTAGCGGCCGTGAGCCAGGTAGACCTCACCATTGTCGTTGCGCTTCGACTGCTCACTGGTCAGGAAGCCATCCTCCTGCTTGGTATAAACGTGTTTGATGAAGCCTTTCTTGGTCTTGAAGTTAAACGACATCGTGTCGGTGTCGTAGGTGTCCTGCCCCATGGCGAAGACTGGCTTACCCTTGATGCCGTCCTTGGCCGTGGTATCCTTGGATCCGGTAGCGTGTACAAGACTGCTATCAAGACTCAGCTTGATCTTGTCGCTCTTCAAGTCCATATTCTCGTACTTCACCTCAGCCGAACCGTAGAGATGGGCCGTATTGGTGGAGGCCATATACACCAGCGAGTCGTCGGCTTGATAGTTGACGGGTGCGTCGATGCCGTTTTTCTTCTTACGGTTGATGGAGTCGAGGCGCAGCGAGTCGTCTATCGCCTTGTTGTGGTGATAGACAGCGAGTTGCAGCGAGTCCATGCCCGTGGTGTCGGTAGCGGCATCATCAGCTTGCAATCCTTTGACACGGGAGGAGTCCGTCTGTGTGGTATCAGCCTTCTTGCCGGTAAGCCGCTTGTCGGGAGAAGGCATAGCACCACTGGCCATGGCCACAGCCATGACACCCACTGCCGATAATATAATGAAAGGCTTACTTCTCAATGGATATTCTGAATAATGTGAAAACAATGAATGGCGCTCATCATGAGCTATGCAAAATTACGCAATATCTGTTGAACAACCGAGGGTTTACGCATTTTTAACGTTCAGGTTCAAACAGTGTTTTCCATTGCAGGAAACGCTGCAGACCGTCCTCTCCAAACTTGGCAAGGCTCTTTGCGGCCTGCTCTGGTGTCTTGACTTTCTTGAGATTGGACTTGCTGTAGAACTTATCAGCATAGCAAATCAACTTCTCTTCCAGTGTTTCAGGCAAGAAATCCTGATGCGGCAAAGGCAGGTTTTGCCGGATAATCTCATCTTTGCTCAGTCCTGCACCGGTGTGCCGCTCGCACACGCGGGCATGCCTGGGATAGCCTTCCGCGCGCATCAGCTCCGCGCCCAGGCGGCCGTGACAGATATAAGGCTCTGTGCCATGGCAGGCAATGCCGGGCGCGTCACAGCGAAAGATGCCGATGTCGTGGAGCATAGCTGCCTCTTCGACAAACTGCCGGTCGAGTTTCAACTCGGGATGACGGTCGCAAATCTCCAAAGCCCGCGCTGTCACAGCACGGCTGTGAACAAGCAGAATATGGCGCAACTCATCGTCGGCCGGATAATACTTGTCTATGATCTTCTGATAATCCATATAAAACAAATTCATCATCCACCCTTCTCCTTGCTTCCTTGCAGGGTAGTCACACACAGCGACGGCCGTTCTGCGCTCACAGGAAACAAAGAGAAGAATAGATGATGAAATATGATATTAGTGTTGACGCTCTATGTAAGCGATGACATTGCCTTTCTGGACTTTGCTGCCCTGCTTGGCATTGATCTCCACGAGCTTGCCGCCGAGATCAGCCTTGACCTCCACAAACTCGCCCCAAGGAGCCTGGATATAGCAGAAGGTGTCGCCCTCCTTATATTCCTTACCAATGTAGGGCTCTACGGCAGGAGCGCACTCACCCTCGCCCTGGAACTCCCAGAACACCTGACCCTTCACCGGAGCGACGATAGCGTCTGCCTTGGCGTGCTTGAAGGCTGCGAGCTCCTCTGCAGAGACCTTGCTGCCCATCTTGGCATCCTTGGCCTTCTGCAGGTCGGCAAGCATATTCTTCTTGGCCTGTCCGCTCTTGTAGTTGCGGTACTGCTCGGGATGCATGGCAAGCTCGAAGAGCTCCTCATCGTCCTTGCCATAGTCCCATCCGTTCTTGTCCATCTCCTTCTTGAAGTCGTCCAAAGCGGGCTTCAGCAAGGTATGCGGATCGATGTCGGTAAACTCATAGCCTTTCTCTTTGGCCAGCTCCTTCAGCTCGGGAGCGATCTCGCCTGGCACCTTACCGCTGCGGCCGAGGATCATGCCCCACATGGAATCGTCCATATAGACATAACGGCCCTTGCCCTGCTCCATAGAGAGCAAGTTCATCAGAGAGATGTTCTTGGTATACTGAGAGAATGGTGTCACCAATGGTGGATAGCCCACACGAGGCCATACGTAAGCAACCTCGTTGAATAGCTTGATGAGCAGATCGTCAACGCTCAGCTCGGGCTCGCCCTTCTTCTTGCGCAGATTGTTGATGGTGCCGCGGATGCCGCCCAGGTCGCTCATCATCGAACCCATCATACCGCCGGGGAGTCCGCAGCTCAGCAAGAGTGAGGACATCAGCTTGTTCTGAGGATTGATGAAGTAGCCCAGCCACTCGTCGATGAACTCCTGAGTCAGCGCACGTGCCTTCATGTAAGCGTCCATATTGATGTCTGCCACCTCAAAGCCTGCGTTTTTCAACATACTCTGCACAGAAATAACATCGGGATGTACCTTACCCCACGACAGCGGCTCGATGGCGGTGTCGATGATGTCGGCGCCGTTCTTGCAGACTTCCAGGATAGAAGCCATGCTCAGACCCGGACCGGAATGGCCGTGATACTCAATGACAATCTCGGGATGCTTATCCTTGATCATCTTGGTGAGCTTGCCCAGGAAGGCAGGCTGACCGATACCGGCCATATCCTTCAGGCAGATTTCCTCTGCACCGGCCTCTATTTCCTGATCTGCCAAACGGCTGTAGTATTCAAGCGTATGAACGGGAGAAGTGGTGATACACAGTGTTCCCTGTGGTGTCATGCCTGCTTCCTTGGCCCACTTGATAGAAGGCGCAATGTTGCGGATGTCGTTCAAGCCATCGAAGATACGGGGAATATCCACGCCCTGGGCATGCTTGACGCGATACATCATCGCACGCACGTCGTCAGGCACAGGATACATGCGCAGCGCATTCAGACCACGGTCGAGCATGTGGGTCTTGATACCTGCCTCATTGAAAGGCTTGCAGAAGGCACGCACTGCATCATTAGGATTCTCACCGGCCAAAAGCTGCACCTGCTCAAAAGCACCGCCGTTGGTCTCCACACGGGAGAAACATCCCATGTCAATGATGACCGGAGCGATACGCTCCAACTGATCCTTGCGTGGCTGGAACTTACCTGAGCTCTGCCACATGTCACGATAAACGAGACTGAACTGAATTTTCTTACTCATATTTATCTACTACTTCTGTTTTCTTCTATTTTATTTCTTGCCGTGAGAGTCTCTGCCGCCCTCACTAAGGCTGCAAAATTAAATAAAAAAAAGCAAAATACGGCTTGTACGATTGATTTTTTATGATTTATAACTATCTTTGCACTCAAAAAGTAACACTCTCGATGATGCGTGCAAAAACATTGATTACAGTCACTTTGGCCGCAGGCTTGTTTGGAGCTTGCAACAGCGACAAAGCGACAACCGACAACTCTACCATCCAGGTGGAGTCGGAACTGAAGATCACAGGCGACAAGACCGTCTATGGACTGGCCTGTGAGGGCTGCAACGACTCTACCATCCTGCTCCTGCCAAACGACGGAAGCGATCCGGTGAAATACGACATCATTGACGCCACGCGCAACCACAAGGTCCGCGGCAAGATCAAGACGGGCGACTGGATCTGCCTGCTCACCAACAAACACGACAAGCATGTAGCTGACTTCGTGATGGATCTCGACCAGCTGCGGGGCATCTGGTGCTATATCGTCATGCCGAAGATGCGCGACTACACCAAGATGAGCAAGCGCCTGCAGGCCCGTATGATGGAAAACATGAGCGACTCGATGAAGGAGACCTTCCTCATCCCGCGCGAATATGGCTTCTGGCTCAAGCGACAGTGGCAGGCCCAGAGCGTCGGCTATGTGCGGGAAAGCAGCACGCTGGCTGAAGAGAGCCCCGTGGTCTATCCACAACTGGGCTATTATGTCGCCTGGGGCATCTGGAACGGAAAGATCATCATCGCAAGAGGCATCCCGAAGTTCAGCGACAATGGTCAGGTGTCTGTGACGAATATGGTCAACGACACCTGCGACGTGGACTACTTAGACACCGACTCGCTCGTGCTCTCGTCAGACGGAGTGAGCCGCAGCTATTACCGCAAAAACGATATCAATGATGTCAACAAGCGGGCCAATGCCATTGCGGCTATGCGCAGCAAACAAGCACTGCAGCAGACCACGGAAAACAAATAGCCGAACGACAGATTCCTGAAAACAAAAAGCGCTGGGCACCATTGTCACAAATGGTGCCCAGCGCTTTTTGATATATGCTGTTCTTTTTATGGCTTCTTCATGCCAACATGCGCTCGGCAAGTAATTGCAAGCGAACAACTTACAAAAAATCGCCAAAAATCGCAAAATCAGGAGCAGAAGAGGGCCCGCTCCAAAAATCGCCGCCACAGAGGCGGAAAATTTTCAGTTTACCCAACAATATTATGATGGAGTCTCTATCCGTTTCCTTTCCGCCTATTCGTGCGTCTCGAAGCGCTTCTGCGCAAGGAGCTCATAGCGCGTGCCCTTGCGGCCATAGTTGGCGTAAGGATAGATGCTGATGCCGCCACGGGGCGTGAACAATCCCGTCACCTCTATATACTTAGGATCCATCAACTTGATCAGGTCCTCCATAATGATGTTGACACAGTCTTCATGGAAGTCGCCGTGATTGCGGAAGCTGAAGAGATAGAGCTTCAGGCTCTTGCTCTCCACCATACGCACGTCGGGGATGTAGCTGATGCGAATCTCCGCAAAGTCGGGTTGTCCGGTGATGGGACAAAGCGACGTGAACTCCGGACAGTTGAACCGCACCCAATAGTCGTGGTCCTGATGTTTGTTGACAAAGGTCTCCAGCACTTCCGGCGCATAGTCCATTTTGTATTGTGTTTTGGCACCGAGGGCCTTCAGACCCTCTGATTTGCGTGTATCTTCCATATTGCTTTATATTTAAATCATCTGATTTATGTCTATCCAGCCCTATCAGAGGCTGAACACATTCCATATATTATAGTTGACGCCTAAGTCGTAGACATCCTCGCCCTCGTGTTCCTTGAGCTTCTTCACGACACGGATGGTCACCGGCAGCGCAATGATCTCATAGACGGTCTTGAGCACCACTTGCCACAGCATCAGCGCAGGCAGAGCTGAGAGCGGCACTACCCCTCCCAAGGCCAATGGGAAGAAGATGAGCGAGTCGCAACTCTCTCCGGCCACCGTACTCCAAATGGCACGTGAGGAGAAATGACGGCCTTGATCGCGGATCTTCATCTTGCTCATGACATAAGCGTTCATGAAACTGCCCACAATGAAAGCCACGAAAGAAGCCAACGCAATGCGCGGCGCCAGCCCAAAGACTGCATGGAAGCCTTCTTCATTGTGCCAGTAAGGTGCCCCGGGAATGGCATCGCAGAGCGCGCCCATCGCCACAAAGAAGAAATTCATGCCAAAACCCAGCCATATCAGAAGACGGGCCTTGCGGTAACCCCACACCTCGCACACGCAGTCATTAATGATATAGGAGACAGGAAAGACCAGCAGTCCGCCCGTCAGATTGACGGGCCCTACAGCGATCTGCTTGGTTTCCAACACGTTTGCCGTAATCAGGCAAACACAAAAGAGGATGCTGAACAGCATGAACAGCACGCTCACGGTTTGTTTTTCTTTTTTCATGTTCTTGTTTTTAAAGAGGTTAGACAAGCACTCTGTAAAATGTTGAATGAAGAAATAATTTAGTATTGAATAATACAGTGTTGAATGTTAAATTTTAGCCCCGATGATGGGCGACGACTTCAAGGCCTATACCTGATAAAGGAGATAAGCGATATATCCGATGAAGAACCCCGACAGCGCAACACCTTCCCAACGCTCGATGCGATACTTGGTATAGGAGAAGAGCCAAAGCAAAATCATGGAGATGACCATCACGCTGAGGTCAACGGTAGTGATGCCTTGCGTGCTCATCGGCGAGATGATGCCGGTGACACCAAGAATCATCAGGATGTTGAACACATTGGAGCCTAACACATTGCCGATGGCGATGCCGCTGTTTCCCCTGCTGGCAGCCACCGCACTCGTGGCGAGTTCGGGCAGCGACGTGCCACAGGCTACTATCGTCAGTCCAATCACGGCATCGCTTACACCCAGACTGTGGGCCAACGCCGAGGCATTATCCACAAACACCTCTGAGCCGACAATCAGACCGACCAGGCCGATAACAATCAGCAAAGACGACTTACCCACGCCGATATTGACCGGCTGCTCCAAAGAGTCCTTGTCTGCCTTCATGCCTTTCTTGGCTTCTTGGAGCGTCTGATACATGAACACGAGGAACAAGACAAACAAAATGGCAGCATCCACGCGACTGATGTTACCGTCCAGACAGAGCATCAACAGCACCACGGAAGCGACAAGCGCAAACGGAATGTCGCGCTTCACGGTGCCGGGGAGTATGGTGATCGGGGCTACTAAGGCTGCCACACCCACGATGAGCGAAGCATTGAAGATGTTGCTGCCCACTACATTGCCTACTGCCAATCCTGGCTTGCCGCCAAGAGCAGACATCAGACTGACGAAGAACTCAGGCATGGAGGTGCCCATGGCCACGACCGTCAAGCCAATCACTATCTGGGGGACACCCATGCGAGTGGCGATGCCTACCGAACCGTCGGTGAGCCAACCAGCTGACTTCACCACCGCCACAATGCCAATTACCAACAAAACAACCTGAATCCAAGTTTGAGAAGGAGCAAAGTTAAACAGCAACAAACTCATATGAAACATATTATATTTTTTGCAAAGGTACGAAAAAACCCTGAATATTCACATACTCAGGGTCTAAAACTAACAATCACACAATTATAAATCTATCAATCTATTATGCTCTTATGTCATAGCCTGCACTCGGCTTATGCCTTAAGAGACTGGTACAAAACCTAAATGCTTCAAAAATGCTTAAACCTATTTGCTTACTTATCTGCACTATAGATTGCAACAGATATGCCACAGCGGTCTGTCGGTCACTGTGGCATAATCGTGTGACAGTATGTCATAGCCTGCACTGCTGTTACTTAGCGGCGTCGGTCTTCTGCTCTTTGTTTTGCTCTGTGCTCTCAGCCTCCTCAGGTGCCAAAGTAGCCTTGAAGTCGGTATAGCCGTTGTTGACCAGAATGTTGTACCACTGCAGCAACTTCTTGATGTCGCTGTCATGAACACGGTCCTCATCAAACTCGGGCAGCACCTCCTTGAAATAAGCGCGAAGCTCCTTGCCGGGCACCTTCTTGTAGTTGATGGAGGCTTCTTTGCAGCCTTCCTTCTTGGCTACGTTGTCCAGCACTTGCCACAGAGGCACATCATCACCGGTGGTGTACATGGCAATGTCGCCCAGACTGGTCACCTTGTCGGTGGCGAAGGCTGGCTGACGACGGTGTGTGGCATCAATAGCCTCCACAATCAGGTTCATCTTACCACGACTTACCAACTTATACAATCCGGGCTTACCGGCAATCGATAATATTGTTTCCATTGTTTGCTTTAAAATTATGCTTTGTTATGTTATATATTGATATTTATCTGTCTTACTTATTCTCGTTGACAGCCAAGGAGGGTTCTCACACCCGGTTTTTCGCCTACTGTGCCAGCGTGCGCAGCAAATCATCGACCTGACGGTCGAGGTCTACCTTTCCGTCGTCCACGATCGTATAGTCACAGCGGCGCTTCACTGCTTCGGCCGGCAACTGGCTGTTGATCCACTGCATGGCCTTCTCACGAGTGATATGGTCACGGTTCATAATCCTGCTGACTCTCACCTCCAAAGGTGCGTCGACAAAGACAAAAGCATCGAAAGCCACACGACGGTCGAAACCGCTGTCGAAAAGAATGGCACTCTCCAACCACGCATAGCCGCTTTGCTCGAAATCGCGCGCCACGGCCGGATGCACAATATCGTCGACAGCCTGCTTGTTCTCATCAGAGGCCAGCAGAAAACTCGCCAACACTCTCTTCTGCAACTCCTGCCCCTGATACACGTCGTCGCCCACGAGTTCCCGCAACTGACGCTGCAAGACAGCATCTGTGCGCATCAGTCGCTTGGCGGCAGCATCGCAGTCATAGACCTGTATGCCACGCTGAGCAAGAAGACGACAGACAAAGCTCTTTCCGCTGCCTATGCCTCCGGTGATCGCTATTCTTTTCATTGCTGCTCGATGAGATAATCGACTTGGATCATCTCCAGCCGGACATTGCTCACGCCTCTCGGCCGCTGTGTGACATAGAGATTGCATTTATCCGACGGATGGGCTGAGATATCCTTGAAGTCCACCACCACATGGAAGTCGCTGGCCTTGACCTGACGATAAAGACTGGCACCGACGGTGAACGTCACTTTGACTCGCTGGGGGAACGTACGGATGACGGTCCCAACAGGTCTGTTGATCGCTGTAATCGGCACTTCCATGGTCTCTTCAGTGAGAATGTCGGGGAACAAGGTGATCTTGACTTTCGCCGGCGTGATCTTCACACCGTTGATAGGCCGGAGCCTGACCACTCGTGTGACCGTATCGGAGAAGTTGGCGATGCGAAGGTACTCGGTCATCACCGTTTCGATGCTGTCCAACTTGGCCTTACTGGCATAGATCGTCACCTTGTCGGGCCAAAACTGCACGTGAGACAAGTAATAGTCTTTTGCCGGCACGATGTTGCCAGCCAGACTCACCTTCACCTCTTTCTTCCGTCCATAATTGAAGTAGAAGTCCAGCCGGTCGCTCTTGATACCCGAAATAGTGGATGAGGTGAAAAGCTGCTGTCTGATCTGTCGCTGAATGTCGACCATAGGCACAACGCCATGCCCCGTCTCGCTGTCGGCATAAGTGTCGAACTTCAACACCACCGGACGAAAGCGGCGACTCGTGGCATAGCCTAAGAGCATGAAACCCTTGTCGTGGACTGTCACACGCACCGTGTCGGTCATCGGTGTGGTAATCACCACATTTTGGGGCACTCCGACAAGGCGCACAGCGACCGGGAACTCTTCGTCGTACGTCTCATTGAGCGTCTCCATCAGCCAGAAGATGCCGGAGAGGAAGAGGAAGAATAAGAAAATCAGAAACTGCTTGTTCTTGGAACTGAACAAGAAGCTTCTGACCATATTGAGGAAAGATCCTATATTATGCATTAGGCTGCTGCTGAGCTGCGTCCTGGAAGACGTAGTTCTTATCAACCGTGATCACAACACCACGTGCCACTTCCACCTCGACGACATTCTTCTCGTTGTCGAGACGCTTCACAGTGCCATAGACGCCACCGCCGGTGACGACCTTAGAACCTTCCTGCAAAGAGTTTTGGAACTCGCGTATCTTTTTCTGTTTCTTCTGCTGGGGACGGATCATGAAGAACCACATGATAGCGAAGAGTGCCACCAACATGATGAGCATACCACCGAAGCCGCCTCCTTGTTGAGCTGCCTGAGCAGCCAGTACCATTGTATTCATTTACTGTCTGATTAAAAGATGATTGTTTTGATATGAATAGGCGCATGCCCTTGCTGATGCCAAGGGCACGCTACACATTATTATATTATAGGCTACTCTTGTCCTTCCGGATCACCTTGAGCCTGCTCGTCTGTGGGCTGAGCCTCCTCACTGCCTTCTGTGGGCTGGGGAGCCTCGGCCGGCGCGTCGTGATGGACAAAGCGCATGCGGCCTGTCGGTTGACTGTTGCGTCCCATCGGCTGACGCTCGGGACGCTCTGCGCGCTCGGGCATCTCCTTCATCATCTTGCCACTGTCAATCAGATGGCGGGCGATGGAGTCAAGCATACCATTGATATATCCGCCACTGCGAGGAGTGGAATAGAGCTTGGCCAGCTCCACATACTCGTTGATCGTCACCGACACGGGGATATTGGGGAAGGTAAGCATCTCGGCGATGGCAATCTGCATGATCACCACATCCATATAGGCCAGACGAGAGAAATCCCAATTGCGAGAAGCCTCACTCATGTAGTGCTGATACTCATCAGCATTGAGAATCGTGGAGCGGAAGAGTTTACGGGCGAAGTCCTTGTCCTCGACATCCTTCCATTCCGGCAGCAGTTCCTGCTTGTTCTTGTTTTTCGGATCGAAGCGCTTGATGGTCTTCAGCACGAAGGTATCCACCACCTCCTTGTCGTCATTCCAATAGAGGCTTTTCTCCTCCAGAAGAGCGTCGAGGTCGTCGTTGGTCTCAATAAACATCTTGTAGAGCCGACGCCACAGCTCGCGGTCTTCGTCGTAGCTTGTCTCAGGAGTCTTCATATACTCCTGATACAACTCACTCTGCTCGATCTGGTTGCACAGCTTGCGGATGAACTCAATGTCGTCCTTCCATGTGAGTTTCTTGTCCTCAAGGAACTCGTTGAGCATCTTGTTCTCTTCCAGTTGAACCGCGAATTTGTTGAAAGCGAATTTAGGCGAGGCCGGCTGCGTGCCCTCACGCTCCGCACGCTGATTGAGCACATCGAGTCGATGACGCTCCTCCTGCGTGATGGCGACCATCAGATCCAAGAGATAGTTGTACAAGTCGTATGCCTTGGAGAGGCTGAAAAGCAGTTCCTTCTCAGCTGCGTCCATATTCTTATTACCGTTTTGATAGTATGCATAGGTTAACTGGACTATCTTTATACGTATTAGTTCGCGATTAATCATTTTCTTTTATTCCGTCTAAAACATGTTTTACGCTGCAAAAGTAGGGAAAATTCCGTGGATATGCAAGAAAAGCAGTACCAAAAGACTATTTTTTTAGATAAACTTTGCACATTGCTTTGCTCAATTCAAATAAAAGCACTACCTTTGCACCGCTTTTCAGATTGATACATATTATTGATTCAGTGTGATGGCGAATTAATTAACGATTTAATTTAGAGTAACACAAATGAAAGAAATCAGCATTTCAGGTAAGAAGCGCGAGGTCCTTGGTAAGAAAGCTTCTAAAGCCCTTCGCAAGGAAGGCATGGTTCCCTGCAACCTCTATGGTGAGGAGCGCGTAGACGGCAAGCCGGTAGCATTAGCTTTTGCATCTCCCTTCAGCGAGCTGCGCAAGCTCATCTACACTCCCCACATCTATGTTGTCAAGATCAACATCGACGGCACTGACCACACAGCAGTGCTCAAGGAGATCCAGTTCCACCCCGTCACAGACGCTCCTCTGCACGTCGACTTCTATGAGGTCAACGATCAGAAGCCTATCACCATCGGTATTCCTGTGAAGCTCGTAGGTCTGGCACAGGGTGTTCGCGATGGTGGTCGTATGAACCTCTCTATCCGCAAGATCAACGTCACTGCTCCTTATCAGCAGATCCCTGAGCACCTCGACGTCGACGTCACTGCTCTGCGCATCGGTAAGAGCATCAAGGTGGGTCAGCTCTCTTACGAGGGTCTGGAGCTCGCTACTGGCAAGGACGTGGTCGTATGCTCTGTGAAGATGACACGTAACGCCAACGTGAGCGCTACCAGCGACGACGCTGACGCTTCTGCTGACGCAGCAGCTGATGCCGCTAAGTAATCATCCTTCCATACAGATTACCGACATCGATAGACATTGGATAAGTATTTGATCTGTGGACTGGGTAATCCCGGCGATGAATATGCCGGTACTCGCCACAATACAGGATTTATGGTATTGGACGCTTTTGCTAAAGCGTCCAATATTTGTTTTGAGGATCGCCGTTACGGCTTTGTAGCCGAGACGTCCCTGAAAGGCAGAAAGGTGTTCTTGTTGAAGCCGACGACTTTTATGAACCTCAGTGGCAACGCTGTGCGCTATTGGCTCAACGAGGAAAAGATAGACCAAAGCCGACTGCTCGTCGTCAGCGATGACGTAGCACTGCCCTTAGGTGACTTCCGACTGAAAGCCAACGGCAGCAATGGCGGACACAACGGCCTGGGACATATCATACAACTGATCGGTCAGAACTTTGCGCGCCTGCGCATGGGAATCGGCAACGACTATCCACGCGGCGGACAGATCGACTGGGTGCTCGGCCATTACTCCGACGACGACATGAAGGTGTTGCAGCCTACCATCGACATGGCGGTAGACATCATCAAAAGCTTTGTCCTGCAAGGCATCGACAACACGATGAACCAGTACAACAAACTGGGAAAAAAACACTAAAGATTGATGAATGTTGAATGAAGTAAATGCTGAATGATAACTTAATCCATCATTCGACATTCACTTCATTCAACATTCACTTCATTCAACATTCATCATCCAACGCTCAACATTCAACTTTGTATGAAAGATTCTCTTCCTCAGCACGGCCCTTCTGCCCGCATCGACAAATGGCTCTGGGCCGCTCGTATCTATAAGACGCGCTCCTTGGCTGTGGACGCCATCAAGAACAGCCGTGTGACCGTAGACGGGGCTAACGTGAAGCCAAGCCATATCGTAAAAGAGGGACAGGTCGTCAGCGTGAAAAAGCCGCCTATCACCTATTCTTTCCGCATTCTGGCTTGCATAGAGCAGCGCGTTGGTGCCAAACTCATTCCACAAGTCTACGAAAACATCACGGATCCCAAACAATACGAACTCTTGGAGATGAGCCGCATCA
This sequence comes from uncultured Prevotella sp., assembly GCA_900317685.1. Classification (GTDB taxonomy): domain Bacteria; phylum Bacteroidota; class Bacteroidia; order Bacteroidales; family Bacteroidaceae; genus Prevotella. The sequence goes on along the minus strand of ONHQ01000018.1, from coordinate 66,602 downwards.
GTGGCTTCGTCGACAGAGCAAGAGGCACTGGACGCCCTACAAAGAAAGAGCGACGGGCCCTCGACGCCTTCATCGAGCCTGCCATGTTTGGCTTCGACGACGATGACGAGTGATGTGTTATTGACAGACAAAGTAGACTCTGTCTGCCTACTCTGTTACTCTGTCTTATGTCCGTTATTGGCTTCGGCCAGCATCTCCAGCGAGCGGCGCTCGCCTACCACCCATATGATGTCTCCGACAACAAATTTCCGTGAAGGGCTGATCATCGTCAGGTTTTGCTGACCTTCCTCCACACCAACCACCATGCAGCTGTATCGGTCTCTGATACCACTCTCGCCGAGCGTCTTACCCAAGAAAGCACATGAGCGCGACAGCACCATCTTCCGCAATTTCATCTCTCGCTCTTCGATATTCGGGTCTTCCGGCACGAGTTCACCCTTCAGCGCCTTGCCGAATGTCTGTAGCTGTTCATCACTGCCGATGGCCTGGAGACGGTCGCCGGGGAAGATGATGTCGTCACCACCGGGGATATTGATGCGCTGATGCCCACGCAAGATGCTGCTCACGTGTACACCATAGTGGGTACGGAACTGCAACTGACGCAAAGATTGTCCTGCCCACGCACTGTCTTCGGGCACGTCAAAGTCCGACACATGAATGTCACGCTCCAAGAGATGATCGCCATACAGCGGACGGCTCTTGCCCTGCACCTGCGCTTCTATCTCTCGGCTGTGAAGGTTTTGTACGAAGAGACGCTCCAAGGCAATAGACCGCTTCTTCATCCTGCGTGACAAGACGATCAGCGTCAGCACCACCAAAGCCAGCGTGATGACAACGGCATTGGCGAAGCGAGCCAGATAGTTGCAGATATAGAACAGAAAGGCGGCAGCAATTACCACACGGGCTAAGACGGTGAAGAGCAGTGGCAGACGGTTGAGACGACTCTGAATCCACAGCGTTCTGAACTCTTCGCTATGGTTGTGCTTCATCACGATGGCACGCAGGAAAGGTGCCAGCAACAGCAGCAACAACAGGCCACACAAACCATTGGCCCACCAATGGGGCAGCAGATGACGGAAGAAGGGCAAGGCGAACGACAGCATCACGGCGGTCACGGCCATGCACAGTATGGTGTAGACCAAGGTGGAGACAGCCATCTTGGTAAGCAGCCGCTTCCAGTTGCTCTGTTCCTCTACCGTGTTTTGATGGGCCTGTCCGAAGTGATTGAGCCGGCGGATCCACCGCTTGGGCAGGATATGCTCCAGGCCTTCGTAGCAGGGTACAGCCGCACGGATCATATAAGGTGTCAGGAATGTGGTGATGACCGACACAGCCACGACAACAGGATAGAGGAAGTTGCTGATCACGCCAAGCGAGAGTCCCAGCGAGGCGATGATGAAAGCAAACTCGCCAATCTGCGCCATCGAGAAGCCGCAACGCATGGCTGTCTTCAATGGCTGACCGCTGAGCATGAAGCCCAACGTGCCAAAGATACCCTGACCGACCAAAATGGTCACCACCAGCGCAGCGATAGGCAAGGCATAGGCAACGAGTACACTGGGCTCGACAAGCATACCGACAGAAACAAAGAAGATGGCTCCGAAGAGATTTTTCACCGGTTCCACCAACCGCTCAATCTTGTCAGCTTCGATCGTCTCCGCTAAGATGCTGCCCATGACAAATGCTCCAAAGGCTGAACTGAAACCGACAGCAGTGGAGATCCATGCCATCAAGCAGCACAGTCCCAAGGCCACGATGACCATTGTCTCGTCGGTCATCAGCCGGCGCGTCTGCCGCAGAAAGGTGGGCACAATGAAGAGGCCTACGACAAACCACAGAACAAGGAAAAAGCCAATCTTCAACACCGAGTCGAGCATCTGTCCGCCATTGGGGTCGCTACCGCTTGCGATAGCCGACAGCATCACCATCATCACGATGGCAAGGATGTCCTCCAGGATGAGCACGCTCATCACCAGCGAGGCAAAGCTCTGCTGTCGGAGATCCATATCATCGAAGGCCTTATAGATGATCGTTGTTGACGACATGGCAAGCATACCACCAAGGAAGATGCAGTCGTAATGGTTCCAATGAAAGAGATGCCCCACACTGATGCCCAGGATGATCATGCTGAAGACTATCGACAAGGCCGCGATGACCGGAGCCATGCCCATCTTCAGAATCTTCTTGAACGAAAAGTCAAGACCCAAAGAAAACAACAGGAAGAGCACTCCTATGTCTGCCCACGTCTGTATGTCGTGTTTGTCAAGTATCGACATGGTGTAGGGCATGTGCGGACTCACTAAAAATCCGGCTACGATATAGCCCAGCACAAGCGGCTGCTTGAGTTTCTTAAACAGTAAAGTGACGGCTCCGGCAACTACAAGAATGAGCGCCAAGTCTTTGACCAAATTGGGAAGTTCAGACATTGATAATTATATATAGGAGTGACAACACGCTTTTCTCACAACAAGAAGAAAAACGAGATAAGACAGGAAACAGAGGAACTTGCGCCAACGACGCAAGTTTTTGAATGGAGAAGCACAGTGCCTCTCCATTCAAAAACTAAGGTATTAGTCGTTGAACGTGCCGGCTATTTGGCAAATCTTCACGATGACATCCACGGCTTTATTCATCACTTGGATGGACACAAATTCATAAGGTCCATGGAAGTTCACGCCACCGGCAAAGATATTGGGGCAAGGAAGTCCACGGAAACTCAACTGTGCGCCATCAGTGCCGCCACGGATAGGCTCTACCTTCGGCGTAACACCACTCTCCTGCATGGCCTTCAGCACAATGTCGATCACATACATTTTCGGATCGATCTTCTCTTTCATATTATAGTACTGATCCTTGATATCCACCGACACGGTGCCCTCGCCATACTTATCGTTCATCTCTTTGGCAATATTTTCCATGAAGTCTTTACGGTCCTCAAATTTGCGACGGTCATGATCACGAATGATATAGCTCAGTTTAGCCTGCTCGCAATGACTCTCGATGCCTAAGAGATGATAGAAGCCCTGATAGCCTTCTGTGGTCTCCGGAATGTCGGTCTCTGGAATGTGAGCATTGAACTCACAGGCCAATCGGCTGGCGTTGACCATCTTACCCTTGGCATATCCTGTGTGCACACTGCATCCCTTAATAACGACTTTGGCCGATGCGGCGTTGAAGTTTTCATACTCCAGATCGCCAATGTCTCCGCCATCCATCGTATAGGCCCAGTCGCATCCAAACTTCTCTACATCAAAATGATGGGCACCCATGCCGATCTCCTCATCGGGATTGAAGGCAACACGGATCTTGCCGTGCTCGATCTCTTTGTGATCGCGCAGGAAGCACATAGCCTGTACGATCTCTGCGATACCAGCCTTGTCGTCAGCGCCGAGCAGCGTAGTGCCGTCGGTGACGATCAGGTCCTCACCTTTGTGGGCAAGCAACTCTGAGAATTTCTTCGGTGAAGAGACGATGCCCGGTGACAACTCGATGTCGCCTCCATCGTAGTTCTTCACGATACGGGCCTTGATATTTGCGCCACTGGCATCCAGTGCCGTGTCGTAGTGAGAGATGAAGCCAATGGTCGGTGTCTTCTTCTTTGTGTTGGCAGGCAGGGTGGCGTAGATATAGCCCATGTCATCCATCTCGACGTCTTCCAGACCTTCGCTCTCAAGTTCCTCCTTAAGATATTTGGCGAAGATGAGTTGCTTGGCGGTACTCGGTACGGTCTGAGAGTCCTCGGCCGACTGTGTATCGAACTTTGTGTAATTGATAAATCTTTCTGTTATGTCCATATTTAGAAGTTATACTGGTTTCTCATATTTTCTATTCGCAAAGATAAGGAAATAAAGTCATATTGCAAAGACTTTAGCAGTTTTTAAAGACAGAAAGACGGAAAGTGAAGCAGAAACCAGGACCGCTACCGACATAAATACCGTCGGAAGGGATAAAAACAAGCAATGCGCTCCGCTGTTCCTTGGAACGGCGGAGCGCAAAAGCGTGACCTCGGTGGGACTCAAACCCGCGACACTCAGAACCGGAATCTGATGCTCTATTCAACTGAGCTACGAGGCCATATTCTTTATTATCGTTTTGCAAAGGTAAGCAATATTTTCGCTATCACCAAATTTTCAACTCAAAAAAACAATGCTTTCATCTGATTCTTCCTATCAGAAGACAAGGGCCTCACATTGTGTAAGCCGAGCTGCTCATGCCTTGACACTTGACTGGCACCCGCGGCTCCAGAATTACTATTTGAAAAATTAATTTGTCTTTTGCTTGCATATTTACAATTAATAGCGTAACTTTGCAGCAGAATAGTAGAAAATCCTATTGTAGGAGAAACATATTCATATCACTATACGACAATATTAACATAATCATCATATAATGAGCAAACTTATCAAGCCAATAGGCTACAAGGCCCTGCTCGACAAGCATCAGACTGAACAGGGCATCAAACAGATCAAGGAGTTCTTCCAGCAAAACCTCGCCACAGAACTGAGATTGAGCCGTGTCACCGCCCCGCTCTTCGTCCTTCAGGGTCTGGGTATCAACGACGACCTCAACGGTGTGGAGCGCCCTGTGACCTTCCCCATCAAAGACATGGGAGAAGCTAAAGCCGAAGTGGTGCACTCCCTGGCAAAATGGAAACGACTCACACTGGCTGAATACAACATACAACCGGGCTACGGAATCTATACTGACATGAATGCTATCCGCGCTGACGAGGAGCTGGACAACCTCCATTCGCTCTATGTCGACCAGTGGGACTGGGAGGCTGTCATCGAGAAAGGTGACCGCACGATCGCCTTCTTGGAGAACGTGGTGCGCCGCATCTATGCCGCTATCCTGCGCACAGAGTTTCTCGCCTGCGAGAGCTATCCTCAGCTGAAACCCTTCCTGCCACGCGAAATCCACTTCATCCACAGTCAGGACTTGCTCGACATGTATCCCGATCTCTCTCCTCACGAGCGTGAGGATGCCATCTGTAAGAAGTATGGTGCCGTGTTTGTGGAAGGTATCGGCGGAAAGCTCTCCGACGGAAAGAAGCACGACGGCCGCGCTCCCGACTACGACGACTGGTCGACGGTGGCAGAAAACGGCAAGGCAGGCCTCAACGGCGACATCCTCATCTGGTATCCTGTACTTGGCCGCTCGTTCGAGATCAGTTCCATGGGTATCCGTGTGGACAAGGAAGCGCTGTTGCGCCAACTGAAGATAGAAGGCAAAGAAGAGCGCGAGAAGCTCTATTTCCATCGCCAGCTTCTCGAAGGCAAACTGCCGCTGAGCATTGGTGGCGGTATCGGACAAAGCCGACTGTGCATGGTCATGCTCCACAAAGCTCATATCGGCGAGATACAAGCCAGCATCTGGCCCGAGGACATGCGAAAGGAATGCGAGAAGCTCGGCATGCCGCTCATCTAAAAAAAACGACAACAAAATTTGCACACTGCTTAGGCCGTGTGCGCAAAAACGAAGGTTCTATATTTAAGAAACCTTAATATCAGTAGCTCTCTGTTCTATAATCCGTCTTTTTTGGCTATATTTGTGGTAAACAAAAGAGTATGATTATGGAGCAGAGAGTGATTATTTCCAAACATTTGCAAACTGAAATAGCCACTGCTATTTCAGAATGTGAGCACGATAAGATTTTTGTTCTTACCGACGAGACCACCCACGAGAAATGCTGGCCAGTGCTTGCCAAGCAGTTTGGCCTGCGCAATGCTTACGTCATCACCATCCAGTCGACGGACAGCCACAAGGATCTCACCTCGCTGTCGCACGTTTGGAAGGAGCTTGGTGACCACGGAGCCACACGTCACTCGCTACTCATCAACCTCGGTGGTGGCATGGTGACGGATCTTGGTGGTTTCGCAGCCTCCACCTTCAAGCGTGGCATTGACTTCATCAATATACCGACAACTCTGCTCGCTATGGTGGATGCCTCGGTAGGTGGCAAGACGGGTATCAACTTCAACGGACTGAAAAACGAGATCGGCGTGTTCAACAACGCACGCTTTGTCATCCTCGACACAGAATTCCTGCGTACGCTCGACGATAAGAACATTCGCTCGGGCTATGCCGAGATGCTCAAGCACGGCCTCATCTCCGATGAGAAGCATTGGGCAGAATTGCTCAATTTCGACTTGGATCACCCCGATCTGAAGCAACTGCAGAAGATGCTGGCCGACTCCGTGAACGTGAAGAAGCGCATTGTGAAGAAGGATCCCCACGAGAAAGACATTCGCAAGGCACTGAACCTCGGCCACACCTTCGGTCACGCCTTTGAGGCGTTCTCGCTCGACACGCCCGGCAAGGAGCCCTTACTCCATGGCTATGCAGTGGCCTTCGGTCTCATCTGCGAGCTCTATCTCTCGTCGGTGCTTACCGGCTTCCCTACAGATAAGATGCGGCAGACGGTGCAATTCATCCGCGAGAACTATGGCTCGTTTGACTTTAGTTGCGATGACTACGACCAGCTCATCGAACTCATGCACCACGACAAGAAGAACACAGGCTCGACCATCAACTTCACGCTCCTGGGCGGCATCGGCGATATACGCATCAACCAGACAGCCACCGACGAGCTCATCAAGGAAGCCCTCGACTTCTTCCGCGAGGGATAATCCGCCCACACTGACACAAGCATCAGACAAGAAGACTCAATATATAACGACCGTGCAAGCAGGAATCCATCTGTTCCTCGCTTGCACGGCCGTTTGTTGAGGAAAGCTCTCTCATGCCATTGATTTCTTCTCTCCCCCACTTTCCTCTTCTCCACTCCTCTCTCCCGCACTCTTCTCCTTTCCACTCTTCTCTTTCCTGTAAGCGGCCGGTGTCTTCCCGATAACGGAAGTGAAGTACCGCCGGAAGCTGCTGAGCGAGTTGAATCCCGACTGGTAGGCCACCTCCTCCAGGCCCAGCTTTGTAGCAGTCAGCAGATGCTCCGCCCTCATGACACGCCAATGGTTGACATATTCATAAAAGGTGGTGTGCAGCTGTCTGTTCAGGTAGTTGGAGATATAGGTGCGATTGGTGCCTACAGCCATCGCCAGCTCTACGACATTCAGCTTCGGATTGAGATAGATGTTCTCCTCCTCAAAAGCCTTCTTGAAACGCTCCTCAAAGTCATAGTCGCGCACATTGCAGCACTCTTTCTCCTTGCTGTCCATATAGTTCAAAGCCTTCAGCATGTCTTCCTGTCGATAAACGAAGTAGCAGGACAGGCCCAAGAGCAAATTGATGGCTACATTGTAGACGATGGCTATGTAGTCAGTGGCATACATCGTGTCGGCAGTCCACACCAACATGATTCCCGCATACAGGAAAAGAATGTATTTCAGCCAGTGCAGCGAGAGCTCCTCATCGGAGAAATCTTCCCTCAGCTGTCTGTTGAACCGCTTCACCGCGTAATAGCCATAGAGCATGATCCCTACAGAATAAACGATTGTGAAGACAAGTATGGCATCATAGACAGCCATATTTCCCGTGACGGAGAAGACGAAGAAAGCACCATAATAAGCCAAGGCATTGGCAGCAATCAGCCATCCTTGTCTTTGTCGAGGGGTGGTGAGCCGGATGATGACGAAGAGGGCGCAGGGCACCACCGTCATCTCCAGGATGTCGGTCTCGCACGAGGCCAGATTTCTGACTGATGTGTCGGCAAAGTAGAAATAACAAAACTCGCCAAGACTTATCAGCAAAAGGTAGAGCATAAACCAAAACATCATCCTTTGCAGATTGTTCCGCTGTCCTTTATAAAACATGATGGCTGTAAATAGCAACTGCGACATGAACAGCATTCCGAAGGAGAAGTCACACAACGACTGAATTACACTTTGGGCCATAGACTGAAGAGGTTGTTTCACTACAAAAGTACGAAAAAGAATGCAATAAACAACATCGCAGATTGACTTTCTTTGCTCAATCAGTAAAAAGTCTGTCAATGGGTAAAATACTATCGTCAATATGTACAATTGACTTTGTGCTCTTGCCCATATCATATTATCCCTATAAATTTGCATCAAAGCCTACACTCAGACTATGAGCAAGAAATATATTCCATAACTAAAGGCCACAAATATGAGAACAAGAAATGTAATACTGGCATGCCTCGCCATGCTGACAATGGGTAGCGTCCAGGTGCAGGCACAAGGACTTGGCGGACTGCTCAAGAAAGCCAAGAAAGTGCTTGACACCGTCAAAGAGCAGACCACCACGACCTCATCGGACTCCAAGTCCCAGTCGTCTACAGCATCCTCAACGGCCTCTGGCGGGCAGGATGGGCAGACGACCCAAGCCATACCGCTCCAAGGCGGAGGCACGCTTTACAATCCCTTTGAGAAGAAATTGGAAGTGGAGTTCGTGGGACTTTACGGTACAAACAAAAGCATGAACTTCGGCGATGTGTCGGTGGTGTTGAAGCTAAAGGTCAAGACCGTCTGCGACAAAATCAGTTATATCGGCGACGACAAAACCACGGCCTACGATGACGAAGGAAATGTGTACCGCATCAAGAACACTGCCTACGGCATCAAGGTGGCTGAGGGCATCAGTGTGAAGGCCGACTTGGGAACATACGGGCTATACTTCGTCAATGTACCGAAGAAGACGCAAAAGCTCCAACTCGTAAAGCTCTATCTCTACAATGACTTTGAAGATGGCAATGGCGCAAAAAGCGGATATATAGAGCTGCGCGACGTTCCTATCACATGGCAGAAGTAGAGCTTGTCTACCCTGCAACGCTGACAGGAACGACCCAAAGACATCCTTCCATTCTTTCCAGCCATCGCTATCCAATCGATGGCTGTTGTCATTCCATCAAAGACGGTTACCGACTCTCTGTATTGTTTTCCGCCTCTTTCTTCTTCTCCTCCATGGCATCTTGATACGCCTTGACGATAGGGTCCTCGTCGTCCTTGTCCAGTTGTTTGAACACCTCGCGCGTTTTCTTCAGATGCTTCATGTCACGGCGGTACCGTTTGTCGAGCATCTTGGCAAAGTCGAATGTGACAACGAGTCCGAGGCCTGATGGGGCAGACGTGTGCGCCGGGGCTTCTTTCTTGAGAGCATCGTCGACTCCGTCAAGCGCCGAGAGACGACGATCTCCCCATATCGTAACTTCAGAAAGCCGATGCATATTAGGAATGAGGAAAGTGGAGTCCTTGGCCTCACCCGGCACCAGGCGCTCGGTCAAATACCGGGGATGACTGACAGAGAGCGTGTCGAACTTTGTGGGGACGAAGCAGATGCCAAGGTAGTTAGTAGTATCACGGTAGCCCGACTTCGTGCGGACGATGGCACCACGTACCGGCACATGCGTCTCCATGTCTGCTACCACAAACCTGCGCAGCCGGGGCTCTGCTGTCTGTTTTTGTTGGAGAGGCAGGGTATTCTTCGTATCTTGTGCTAAGAGATTGGTAGGCACATACAGCAAAAGGAATAACAGCAGTTGCTTCATACTCATACACTTCTTTGACTCGTCATAGCCGAACAACTCTCCACTAGCAAACGCCACTCCATCCTGCTAGCTATTTGTTCTCAGTTTTGCCCTCCGATTCCTTTTTCTTCTCCGCCATCGCTTGTTTGTAGGCCTTGACGATGGGGTCCTCGTCGTCCTTGTCCATCTCCTTGAAGATTTCTTTGGTCTTTCTCAGATGCTTCATGTCGCGACGGTAACGTCCGTCGAGTATCTTGGCAAAGTCGAAGCCAAAGCCGGCACTAGGAGTATTCTCCCTGAAGATCTGACGCACCTGTTCCGTCAAACCCTTAGACACTGACGGGCCTCCCTCGCCCCATACCGTCACCTCACTGATTTGGTGGCTACTTGGAATGAGGAAAGTGGAGTCCCTGGCTTCACCCATTACCAATCGCTCGGTCAAGTACTTGGGATTACTGACAGAGAGGGTATCAAACTTTGTGGGAATATAGCAGATGCCCCGATAGTTGGTCGTGTCGCGGTAGCCTGACTTTGTGCTGACGATGGCACCGCGCACCGGCACATGCGTCTCCAGGTCAGCCACAACAAACTTACGTAACTGAGGCCGTGCCGTTTCGCTTTGCGGTACGGTCTGACTTTCTTTCGTCTCTTGGGCAGAAAGTCCCAAGGAGACAAACAATAATAGGTATAAGAGCATCTGCTTCATAAATCGGACTCCTTATTTATATATATAAGCAACAAGTTACTTTCCGGTAGCCTATCACTTCCGGCCAGTCGGCCAGAAACGCCTCTATCGACGGATAGAGCACGTCAGCACCCTCGTCTGTCAGAGCCTTGTCGGGCAGAGGGCCGCTGTTGATGGCAACGGTGAACATCTCCGCAGCCTTACCGGCACGCACACCAAGGGGTGCGTTCTCCACTACGATGGCCTGACGAGGATCGGCATATCCTGCTTTACGCATACCTTGAAGATAAGGATCAGGATAGGGCTTACCACGTTTCACGTCGTAGGCCGACGTGATATGCTCGCGGACAAGATAGTCGCCAAAGTCGACGAGCAACTTGTCGATGAGCGGACGCTGGCCACTGCCCGTCACCACGCCCACGCTCAGACCATCATCGGTAATAGCCTGCATCAGCTCCTTCACACCGGGGAAGATGCGGGCGTCACCCATGGCGTGAAAAATGTGCGTCTTCACGTCGTACATCTTTTGCGCTTCATCAAGACTGATGTCCTGATGCTTTTGCTGGCGGAAGAACTGCCGGATGGTGTCAATGCCGCGCGCACCCTCCGTAGCGTAGGCGTCGGCAGCCGTCATCGTGATGCCAAACTGAGCCATCGACTTCTGCCAGGCGATGGCATGATGAGGCATGGAGTCGTAGAGCACACCGTCCATATCGAACAAAACACAGCGAAAGCCCTCCCAGGCCTTCTGCCCGGGATGACTTTCCTGCATCTTGGATAAGTATTTCTCGATTGCTTTTCTTATATCTTGCATCGATTATGAATATAAGGGTATTACCATTCCCCACACTCTCCTTTTGATTTGACATATCGGAAGAAGAGGTAGGTTTATCAAGGTATTGCCATTCCCCCTCTCCCTCCAGGGAGAGGGGGTTAGGGGAAGAGAGTCTTTTTTTACTTCTCCTTGGCCAGGCGCTCCTGGATGGCCTTGCTCTCAGCCTCGTAGCCGGGCTTGTTGAGCAGGGCGAACATGTTCTTCTTATAAGCTTCCACACCCGGCTGGTTGAACGGGTTGACACCCTCCAGCAGACCGCTGATGCCGCAAGCCTTCTCGAAGAAGTAGATGAGCTGACCAACGTAGTACTCGTTGAGCTGTGGCACGCTGACACGCATGTTTGGCACACCACCGTCGACATGAGCCAGACGAGTGCCGAGCTCAGCCATCTTGTTCACCTCGTCGACACGCTTACCCTCAAGGAAGTTCAGACCGTCGAGATTCTCGTCGTCATGCGGGAAGAGCAACTTCTCGTTAGGCGTCTCGATAGAGATGACCGTCTCGAAGATGGAGCGCTCGCCCTGCTGGATCCACTGACCCATAGAGTGCAGGTCGGTCGTGAAGTCGCAGGCAGCAGGGAAGATACCCTTGCCGTCCTTACCCTCGCTCTCGCCGTAGAGCTGCTTCCACCACTCAGCGAAGTAGTGGAGCTTCGGCTGGAAGTTGCAGACGATCTCGATCTTCTTGCCAGCCTGCGTATACAGGCCCTGACGGGTAGCAGCATACTGAGCGGCTGGGTTCTCAGCGAAAGGAACGTCCTTACCGCAGGCCTTCTCCATGTCCTGTGCACCCTTGACGAGTGTCTTGACATCGAAGCCAGCCACAGCGATCGGCAGCAGACCCACCGGAGTGAGGACAGAGAAGCGGCCACCTACATTGTCAGGAATGACAAAGGTCTTGTAGCCTTCCTTGTCGGCAGCAGCACGGGCTGCACCCTTGTGGGCATCAGTGATGGCGACGATGACATCCTTGGCCTCTGCCTTGCCACGCTGAGCCTCGCACTGCTTCTTCAGCAGACGGAAGGTCAGAGCTGTCTCGGTCGTCGTACCTGACTTGGAGATGTTGATGACGCCGAACTTCTTATCTTTGAGGTAAGCGGTCAGCTCAGCAAGGTAGTCCTCACCGATGTTGTTGCCGGCGAACATGATGGTGGGGTTTTTCTTGTCGCCCACGAGCCAAGCAAAGGAGTTGCCGAGTGCCTCGATGACGGCACGGGCACCAAGATAGCTGCCACCGATACCAGCAACGACCACGACCTCGCACTTCTCGCGCAGGGTGTTGGCGCAAGCCTGAATCTCATCGAGGAAAGCCTCTGTGGTTTCAGAGGGCAGGTGCAGCCATCCGAGGAAGTCGTTACCCTCACATGTTCCATTCTCCAAGGCCTCCTGAGCGGCCTTGACCTTTGGCTCGTAAGCCTCCACTGTACCAGCCTTCAAGAACTGTACAGCCTTCGTTGTGTCTAATGCAATGTTTTTCATGATGATCTTTCAAGACTCAAAGTCAGAATCACGACAGAATCACGACAGACAGACGACTTTGTTGAAGACAGAAAGACATGCTTTTCTTTTTCAGACAGAAAGACATAAAAAACATATTGTTCTTTAATTCTTTCTTAGACAGAAAGACATAAAAAACATATTATTCTTCTATCCTTTCTTAGACAAAAAGACATAAAGAACATATTTTCCTTCAGTCTTCTTTAGACAGAAAGACATAAAGAACATATAATTCATAAAGAAATATTCTACTCTCCGTCTTTGTCTCTGTCTCAGTTTCTGCTTTCATCTTCAATACGAACAGTCTCCTAACTGTGATGTATTCTTGCCTAATCCTTTCTCATCATCTTACCTTATTAAATGAATAATACTAATTTATACTTGTTTTACTTACCTTGTCTTCTTGTATTCCCTGTATTTACGCTTTATCTCCAGATTATCGCCTCCGAAGTTGATGAGCAATCCTGTGTCGAGATGGAATGCTGTCAGATAATTGACCAGTTGCACTTCATCCTGCCTCGTCAGACTCTGTATGGCCTTCAGCTCAATGATAATGCTGTTGTCCACAAGCATATCCGCTCTGTACTCCCCCACCACAACACCCTTATAATAGACTTCAATGGGTGCTTCGGGTATCACGTTGAGATTGTGCTCTCGGAGTTCAAGATACAAGGCATTCTTATATACCTTTTCCAAGAACCCTTTTGGCAATACGCCCCGAACATTATAGGCGCATTGGATAATCTTAGTTATCTTCTCCTCTAACGCTTTCTTCTTTAGCTCTTCTTCATCCATCTCACTCATTATATTATATTGCTCTCCTTTTCCTAAACTCAAAAATACTTCTTCATAAAAATATGTCCTTTATGTCTTTATGTCTAAAAACAAAGAACATATCTTTTATGTTTTTATGTCTTTATGTCTTAAAAAACAGAACATGTCTTTTATGTCTTTATGTCTAAAAACAAAGAACATGTCTTTTATGTTTTTATGTCTTAAAAACCAGAATATGTCTTTTATGTCTTTATGTCTTAAAAACAAGAACACGTCTTAAAAGAATATGTCTTTTATGTCTTTATGTCTTAAAAACAAGAACATGTCTTTATGTCAAAGTACTCACGAGAGTCTTTCTGTCAGCGCAGGGATGACGTCCCGGGGCAGCTGGTCTTTGTAGAGTATGTCGTAGACGGCGTCGAGGATGGGCATGCTCACGTGGAGCTGTCGATTGATCTCCTCCATGCACTTCGTACCGTAGTATCCTTCCGCCACCATCTTCATCTCAGCCTGGGCACTCTTGATGGAGTAGCCCTTACCGATCATCATACCGAAGGTACGGTTGCGTGAGAAGTTGGAATAGCCCGTCACGAGCAGGTCACCGAGGTAGACACTGTCACAGATATTGCGATGCACAGGGTTGACGGCTGTCAGGAAGCGGTCCATCTCACGGATTGCATTGGTGAGGAAGACAGCCTGGAAGTTATCACCATAGCCCATGCCGTTGCAGATGCCCGCGCAGATAGCGTAGACATTCTTCAGCACGGCAGCGTACTCGATGCCCGTGACGTCGGTGGAGGTTTCCGTCTTCACATAGTCACAGGCGAGCACACGCGAGAACTCCCCGGCCATCTTCTCGTCGCTGCCCGCCACCGTGAGATAGGTGAGCCGTTCGAGAGCCACCTCCTCAGCGTGTGACGGGCCGCCGATGCAGAGCAGTTGCCGGTAAGGCACGCCATAGCGCTGATGGAAATAGTCCGAACAGACCACATCCTCACCGGGCACGATGCCCTTGATGGCAGTGACGATGAACTTATGGCTGATGTCGGCGGTGAGCTTCTTCAGATGGTCTTTCAAGTAGGGCGAGGGCGTAACGAAGACAAGCGTGTCATATTCGGTGGCTATCTCATTGATGTCCGACGTGAAGTCGATGTCGTCGATGTCGAAGTGCACACCGGTGAGATAGGCCGGGTTATGGCCCAGTCTGCGGAAGTCGGCGATGCGGTCGTCGCGCCGCATATACCATCCGATATGTCCCGTGTGCGCCACCACCACCTTGGCGATGGCGGTAGCCCACGAGCCACCCCCAATGATGGCCACGCGGCCAAAGTCGGGGATGGAGCCTTTCTTCCGCAGGCCCAGCGCTCTACTGATTCTTCTTAACAGACGCATAACCAAATGAAAGCCTTACTGTTGGTTGGCACCGTCGATCCAGTGCTGAATCTCTTCCAATGAGGGTTTCTCGTATCCCAGTCTATATTTCTTATTGATTTCGCCTATCTTCTGCTGCAGACCCTGTGCTTTCTCGTCCTTGATGTCAGAGATAAGGTTGAAGCCAGCTTTGCGCAGCACATACACCCAGTCCTCGGGCACACCGAGGGCAGCCCACTCCTTGATGCTGCTCTGCGGCATCTTTGCCTCAGGCTTCATCTGCGGGAAGAGCATGATCTCCTGAATGTTCTCCTTGCCAATCATCAACATACAGAGGCGGTCAATGCCGATACCAATACCGCTGGTGGGCGGCATACCATATTGCAGAGCACGCAGGAAGTCCTGGTCGATGATCATAGCCTCATCGTCGCCCTTGTCGGCCAGTCTCATCTGCTCCTTGAAGCGGTTCTCCTGGTCGATGGGGTCGTTAAGCTCAGAGTAGGCGTTGGCAAGCTCCTTACCGTTGACCATCAGCTCGAAGCGCTCGGTGAGTCCGGGTTTTGAGCGGTGCATCTTGGTCAGTGGACTCATCTCCACCGGGTAGTCAATGATAAATGTAGGCTGGATGAACGTGCCCTCGCAGAACTCACCGAAGATCTCGTCGATGAGCTTACCCTTGCCGAAGCTCTCGTCAATGCCTTCCATCTTGAGCTTGTTCACGGCGATGTCGCGGATCTCCTCCTCGCTCTTGCCGTCAAGGTCAAAGCCTGTCTTCTCCTTGATGGCATCGAGGATAGGCAGACGGCGGAAAGGAGCCTTGAACGAAATCATATGGTCGCCGTTCTTCACCTCCGTGCTGCCATTGACGGCCACACAGATGGTCTCGAGCAAGCGCTCGGTAAACGACATCATCCAGTTATAATCCTTGTATTGCACATAGAGCTCCATGCAGGTGAACTCCGGGTTGTGGTATTTGTCCATACCCTCGTTGCGGAAGTTCTTGCCGATCTCGTAGACACCCTCAAAACCGCCCACGATGAGTCGCTTGAGATAGAGCTCAGTGGCGATACGCATGTACATGTCGATGTTCAGCGCATTGAAGTGCGTGATGAACGGACGTGCGCTGGCACCACCGGGGATGCTCTGCAGAATAGGAGTCTCCACCTCAGTGTATCCTGCCTCATCGAAGAAGTTGCGCATGGTCTTGAGCACCTTGGCACGTTTAAGGAATGTATCCTTCACGCCGTCGTTGACGATGAGGTCGACATAGCGCTGACGGGCGCGCAGCTCAGGATCATCGAACTTGTCGTAAGCCACACCATCCTTGTATTTCACGATCGGCAGCGGCTTAAGGCTCTTGCTCAGCAGTTTCAGCGACTGGGCGTGCACAGAGATCTCGCCCGTCTGTGTCTTGAAGACAAAGCCTTTGATGCCGATGAAGTCACCGATGTCGAGGAGTTTCTTAAAGACCTTGTTGTACATGTCCTTGTCCTCGTCGGGGCAGATGTCGTCACGGGTGACATACACCTGGATTCTGCCCTTGCTATCCTGCAACTCTACGAAGCTGGCCTTGCCCATGATACGGCGGCTCATCATACGTCCGGCGATGACGACCTCCTGCTTCTCCCCCTCCTTGAAGTTATTTTTGATGTCTACTGAAAAGGCATTGGTGGGGAACTCGGCTGCTGGATATGGGTCGATACCCATGTTGCGCAGCTCCTGCAGGCTCTGGCGTCGTCCAATCTCCTGCTCGCTTAACTCTAAAATGTTCATACTTATAGTTATATTCGAATATATTTTTCCTATATGCAAAGTTACAAAAAAGAAATGAGAACAAGGGCTATTTAATAATTAATAACCACCTCAGCCGGTGTGCAACATGCGCAACCCTGCACGCTGTCAGTGCGATAAGCGTGAGCATCACTTGACCACGACGACGAAAGAAGATTACAGTTTGACGTATATCCGTTTCTTTCAAAGTACCTCTCGGGTGTACTATGAATTACCCAGGCTATCCTATTTAGCAGGAAGTCTTCGTCCTGTTACTGCAATACCGACAGTCGCGGGGAGATTTTTCATCGTACCTTTAACCACATTTCTTGCTATCCCTTTGCGAAGAGCAGCAGGGAAATGGATTGTGCCTTGAGATCCGGAAACAATAGATAGCCCCACAAAGTATTCGTTTCCTTTCTGCAAAGTGATTGGCGAATTGGTCATTATTTTAACATCTGAATTCTTATTCACTGAAGACAGATTAATATAGATAGGCTTGGAACTAACTGGTTCGAATTGGTTTTCAACAACTTTATAAACGATAAGCCGAAGTGTACATTGCTCATAGGTGCATTCTTCTATGTGCAAATTGAAATAATCTATAATGAAATTGTCACTTGCTTTAAATTTAGGACCTATCTCTATTTTTCCAGAAGGAGCATTTCCGAAAGCGACATCCCCTGGAAGTTTCATACCTTTCCGTAGAATGGTAGTCGCCTTACCCTTTCGGGCAGCTACAGAAGCCTCCGATATGTCATACACTCTGTCTTCCATTACAACACAAACATTTCCACCCTTGTATTGTGAATATGGTATCATTTTCTTCTTGTAACTAATATGCGAACAGGTCATGGGACTTTTAATGTTACCTGGAATCTCTAAAGCAAAACGCCCTTCTTTGTCTGTAAGAGTGAAGATGCTGTCTACACATATCGTTGCATACTCAATGCCAACATGTTCTTCATTCTGTACTAGTCCGTTAATTTTAACCTGAGCCTTCAAGTCAAAGATTGAAGCGACTAACAAGAAAAACAACAAATAGAGTTTTTTCTTCATCCTTGAAATTATATTATATAATTGAATTCGATAGGTGGCTGTGCAACAAGCAAAAGACATAAGGCGAGAGCTCATAACTTGATGAATACCTGTTTCTTCCACAGTGCCCAGCCCATCAGTGCGTGCAAGGTGACAAACAGCGCGGCATAAGCCACGCTGGCCCAGTAGCCACTGGCAATCACAGCGTGCCACAGGGCGTAGGCACCATCCTTGATGCCCGTGGCACCAAAGACGATGCTCACCACCTCGCTGGCCACGTAGAGGAACAAGGGGTTCATGCCGAACCACAGCGTCAGCCTCACCGGCCATGGCTGTTCCACCGTGCTTTTGCCAGCGGTCTGGCGTGCGCGGTAGATGTCGAGCCAGCCGACCAGGAGGCCTTGCAGCGAGGCGGCGATGCCACAAGTAAGCAGCACATAGGAGGGACTCCACACGCGTTTGTTGAGCGGCAGGCCGAAGTGGAGCAACCAACCCGCAAAAGCCATAATTGCGCCACAGACCAACAGCCGTGAGAGGGTGACGAGATGAGGATGTCCCAGTTCGGATTGCTCTTTACGAAGAGCCCAGGAAGCGACAAGGAAACCGATCATCGTGTTGGTCATAGCAGACAGACTGGAGAGCAGTCCTTCGGGGTCGACGGGGGACTTATGATAGAGATGGGCATCGCCCAACAGCGCATGATCCACACGCGAAAGGATATTCGTTGAGCTGTCGTAGTCATAACCGCCACCGGCAAGCAGCAGGATGGAATAGCCCGTCAACAGCAGGGCTACGAGTATCCACAGCCCACGGAAGGAATGGGTAAGATGATGGATGGTGAGCACAGCGGCTACCGTGGCGCCGTAGCAGATGGCGATGCGCTGCATCACGCCCATGATGCGCAGATGGGCGAAGTCGAGCGGACGGCCGTCCATAGCCATGTCGAACCAGTTGATGAGCAGACCGATGAGAAAGAGCAGCAACGTGCGCTTGACAGTCTTACGGGCTTGCTGATGTGTCCAACGGAATCCGCCCTTACGCAGGCTGAGATAGGTGGAGATGCCCATGATGAAGAGGAAGAAGGGGAAGACGAGATCACAGGGTGTCATCCCGTTCCACTTGGAGTGTTGCAAAGTGGAGAAGATCTCCTCGCCCGCCCCGTTGTTCACGAAGATCATAAACATGACAGTCAGACCTCGTAAGACGTCGAGGCTCACCAGTCGCTTCACTGCATTTGTATTCTGCACCATCTTATTCTTTAGATATTGTTGACTGATTACAAAAGTAATAAATACATTCTGAATTTCTATACTCAAACGTTTATATTCATCTACTTTAATATTTTCCAAGTCACATCTTTTTTCTGTCCTTGGCGTTCTATCCATCCTTCTTCTTTCAAGTCTGATATGATACGGAGCACGGATCTGTGGCTTGTCTTTACATAATTGGTTATCTCCGCCGTCTTTATTTTAGGCATTTGCTTCAAGAGAGCATACACGAGTGCATGCAGAGGAGTCTTGAATTGCAGTTCCTTGCTACTATTAGTACAGGTATCCTCCTTCAACGAATTTGAAAGAGAATAAGTTATACTGAAAATGAAATTTTCCCCATCATGTATCTTTATGTCTGGTTCTTTATAGTACAAAGGGGCATATGTTTTTATCTTCTTTGAACCAGAACCCAAATCCTCTACCCATCCAAGATTTCTGAATACGTTTACTATTAGAGGATTCTTAGTGTAGTTCTCCAATTGGTCTATACCGATAACATTCTCCTTGGCAGCGGACACCAGTCTTGTTCTGTTTCTTGTAATCACTTTGTCGGTGTAAATGTCGAGAAAACTTGCATATCCAAGGCTGTAGTCGGCATGTACCATCATGTTTGCGCAGATTTCCCTAAACAAAAGCCATCGCAGATCTTGACGCTGAATACTGTTACTCGGAACAAAATACTTGTCTGGCAAATACCGAAGTACAAACCTCTGCATAATACCATAGCCTTTTATGAGATTGCAACGTATAGACTCACGATTGTCGTAGCTTGATGCCGTCTGTCTCATTAGAAAATCATTATAACAGCATTGGTGGTATAGAAGTTCTATTCTGTATCTTGGGCAATAGTTGAACACGGCATCATCCGTCCCGAAAAGCAAAAGTGCAGCGTAGCACAGATGCTCTTCTCCTGTAAATGGATCCCTTCGGACCAACTGACAAGAGCGCAATATTTCTTCGTCACCCATAGTTATCCATGGATGTTCATGCATTGCACCCTTAACGAATTGACGACACATATCAAAGGTTTCATGGTCAAGATCGCTAATCGTAAGTCCCTCTACAATTCTCTTCTCAAATATATGGTTTGATTTTCGCTCGAATATGGACTGCAAGAGACCGCCATGGTTTGTCACATCAACATCAGCATCGCCGTTACGGTCGTAGAAATGCTTCTTATATTGGCTTACCGCATCAGAACTCTGCACGTCGAGTACAATGACTTTTTTACCCTCTACATCGATTATCTCAGGATATATATTTGCACTTGGTATGAACAGTTCCGGGTTATTCGTAGCATTGATTATGGTCTTCTTCATATTCTCCGCCTGTGAAGGATTGACCCCGATTATTTGGCCATCATCATTAACACCGAGCAATATGGTTCCTCCACCATGATTAAGGAATGAGCATATTGTCTCATAAACAGAGCCGCTCACTTTGTCAATGCAAGATTTGTACTCTATATGGACGTCTTCACCTTTAGAAGCTAACGACTTGATTCTACCTACAATGTCTTTCATTTATAAATGCCAAATTAGAATCAGCTAAATGCCAAAATAGCTATAATTTAGCTGCAAAGTTAGTGAATATAAACCTAATAATCAAATATAAGCATAGATTTATTTCCATTTTCTAAATGCCAACCTAAGTGCCAATTTTAAATTCCCTAACTCTTCCCCAAGGTAGAGGAACGTAACATTAAGCAGTCATCCATAAGCATACTTGCTTTTCTCGTAGCCAGTAGCTACATGAAACTGAACATTCTTGATTAGTATTTTGCATCATCTTATTCATTTCATTCAATATGGTTGACTGGCTACAAAAGTAATAAATATATTCTGAATATCAAACGTTTATTCCATAAAATTGATTGACAAAACGCCGTCTGTCTTTTCTTTCAATCTAGAGAGAAAAATAAGGGCTGCTCAAGCTCAGAGTGACCTGAAAACATGAAAAAAGTGCGCTGTTGCCATCAAAACAGTGATTTTACTTCGTCATAACGGCAGTTTTACTCGGTCATTTCGGTTGATTTACACGACAAAACAACCGAGATGACAAGAAATTCTCTAGAGAATTTTTCATCAGAAAGGTACTTTGAGAAGAGCACAAAACCGAGATAAAACATAAAGTACTGTTATTCAGCGAATTAAGAAAACCGCACGAGAATCGAGAAATCAGGAGCAAGAGACCACCTGCTTCTGATTTTTCGATTCTCGTGCCCTCTTTTTTATCAGAATATCCAACATTCCGTTTTCGTCAAAAGCCTTTCCTCTCCTTCAGAAACGCCATCACCCGCTGAGCCATGTCGACGCAGTCGCCCTCAGGCGCAGGCGAGTAGGTGTTGTGACGCAGCGTCCACGGCTCTTCCATCGCATACCAGTCGATGGCAGGCGCCTTGGGCAGCGCCATGGCAAAAAGCTCTGTGGCCGTCTTGCTGGCATTCGCTCCCTCGCCAAGCGCCGACGCGTCAGGACGGCTGTCGTGGGCCATCTGTCGGGAGAGCGCATCGAGATAGGTGTGCCAGCGCACGTAGTAGAAATCGCTCAACAGCCCCTGCCACTCCTTGTGGGCATAATCACGGAGTCCTCCCCGGTCGGCACAGTCGCGGTTGCCCCACGTCGTTATCTGCACACGGGCGTTCCACTCATAGAGATCCTTCTCTTGTGTCGTACGTCCCAACGAGCGCGCAGCCTCGGTCCAATGGCCAAGCCGGAACTCGCGTCGCGTGCCTAAGAGACTATCCTGCAAGAGCAACATGTGAAGAAAACGGGCTGAGTCGGCCGAGAAAGCACGGCGGTCAAAGCCACGGTAGTCCGCAATGGTACGCAGATATTGCAGTCGGGCCTGGTCATCGAGAGCCTGACGGGTGATGTCCACCAAGTCATATTCAAAGTTGTTGTTGCCACGGTATTTCTCAGCGACACTTGTCATCAACTCAGCGGCGCGCCGTGTGTCGTCGGGATCATAGTAGTTGTGCATCTTCGACCAGCTCTTCACTTGGAAGTTGTCGGTCGAGGGACGTCCGTCAAAAATGCTCTCATGAGGTCCCTGCTGGTTGTTGCCAAGCGGACAGTTATAGATGCTGTTGCCCAGGACATGCCAGACTTGCCGCAGCACAGGGTCATCCACGCCATAGCGTGCCCGCACATAGCTATTGAGCCACTGCTGTTTGTAGGCTGCTATATCTTCATCCTTGGGCAGCGAGTCGGTCATCCACGGCAGTTCGCTCATCAACTCAAACATCACAGGATTGTTTTCCGATCCCTCCATGGTGTAGCCCCAGCCACGCAGATGCTTTCTCGCACTTTGCAGAGGAGAGTCTGGCGCGGCCGCCAGTCGGAAGTTATGGATGAGTTGGTCCATGCGTCCGTGCAGTCCCACGTTGGCTCCGAAGTTCTCCAACATACAGAACAGCCATGGATGATTGCCGTAGCCCTTGTCACGTCGCCATACCGAAGGCGCGCCAAACATCGGGCGGCACTCAGAGAAAAGGTCCAGCACCAGCAGGTCTCCAGCGGGCAGACTGTCGGCCATCGCGGGGCGTGGGTTCTCGGTCCAGCCTTGCACGACCCACACAGCCTTCGGGTTGACACGTTTCATGGCGGCGAGCAGCTTGCGTCCGCAGGCTGCGTAGTCGATGGCACTATTGTCGGCACTCTCGTGGAAAGGATCCATCGAGTAGTAGCTTGCCTTGCCGTAGAGTCGTGTCAACTCCTTGTAATACAGGTCGGCAATGCGGTCAAACGACGGGGCGGTAGCGATGAGATTGGCCGGGCGCGTATAGCCGTTCCACTGGCCGCCATCGGTCACGCCGACGCCCATCTTAGTCTTGGCGTCGTGTGGCAACATGCCGCAGTAGCCTGGCAGCACGGGCTGCATACCCAACGAACGCTCGCGCTGCAGGATGCGTTTCTGCAAATACTCCTGCTGACGGTACCAGTTGTCGGGCAGCGGCCCACCCCAACCTTCGAGATTGTTCATCGCCCACCAGGCCAGGAAAGCCGGACCGGCAATGAAGCGTCCAATCTCCTCTTTGCTATAGCCGAGCTTCAAGAGCATGTTGCGCCACACGACCTCTTCGCCGGTAACAGCGAGTGGCATGTTGATGCCGTGGAGTGCCATCCAGTCTATTTCTTCCTGCCAGCGGTTCCAGTCCCAGAAGGCCATGGAATAGGAAAACGTGCAGTAGTTGAAGTCATAGCGGTCGGTGAGCCATGTGGTGCGGCACTCCTTGCCCTTGACAGCGGGCAGACGCTCGGGCAAACGGGGGTGCATGTTGTTCCAGCTGACCATGATGCCGGCATGGTGCTTGAGATACCAGTTCACGCCCGTGGCGATGTTCACCCACGTATTGCCCTTGACACAGACCTTGCCTCCGCGTTGCGAGAGTTCGAAGAAATCGGTATCTGACGGCTGCAGCTCTGTGATGAACTTGCGTGCGGCTCCTGCGTCCATGCGGTTGAGCAGGTCATCGACAGGATTGGCCACGGCCATCATCGGGGCAAGAAGGAAAAGTCCGGCGAGCAGTACTTTCCTCATTTTATTCATAGTGTTATTGTGTTTAGACTGCATAATAGATGATTTGTTTGGCAAAGGTAATAGAATTTTTCGTATCTTTGCAAGGAAGAATAAAATAAAAAACAAAAACCATGAACATAGAAAAACAAAAAGCCGTCATCGAGAAGCAGGGTGGTCTATCGAAGACACTGAATATGGAGTTTCTCTCAACCGAGGAGCCCGACACCTGCATGGCACGCATGAAGGTCGATGATCTCAACCGCCAGCCTTTTGGCTTTCTCTCCGGCGGTGCCACCCTCGCCCTATGTGAGAACCTGGCGGGCGTAGCCTCCATGGCGCTCTGCCCGGGCAAGATCTGTGTGGGCATCAACGTCAGTGGCAACCATCTGCGCACAGTGCTCGTGGGAGATACCGTCACGGCCTATGGCAAGTTGCAATACAAAGGCCGCACGCTGCACGAGTGGCAGATCGATGTGAAGAACTCCAAGGGAGAGCTGATCTCTACGGTACATGTCACAAACTATATCTTGTCGCCACGAAAGGAATGAGCACAACCAACTATGTCTGCTACCGCTTGCCGGAGCAGAAGGAATATGTAAGGCTGGAACAGCACGAGGGTGAGCCGTTGGCTCTAAAATCTGTCAAGGATCTCAAAGACCACCATGGCTTCGTCTTCGCACCTTTTCAACCTACGGACAAGACGCCCGTATGGCTTCTGCAAGCCGACAAGGTGGAGAAGAAGGTGATCAGAGAAGTGTGCCAGAGGTGGAGCGAAGTGCCTGACAGTCCACTGACAAACCGTAAGCTGGAAGAATATAGTAAGTTGGAGCGACTGAACTATCATCTGCGCTTCAGTCTTTGCAAGAAGTACTTCCTCTTAGGAAAGGTCAGCAAGGTGGTCATCGCCCGTCATGTTACCGAATTCAGCCATACCGGTCAAGACCCGGAAGCACTTTTTCTGCGCGCCTGCCAGCTCTATCCTCACCAACTGATTGCTCTGGTATGCCTGAAGCAAGCGGGTACATGGCTGATGGCCACACCCGAAGTACTCCTTGAGGGCGACGGACAGAACTACCATACCATGGCTTTGGCCGGTACACAAAAGATGCCCGACAACTATCAGCCAGGAAAGGAGATGAAATGGTCAGAGAAAAATCGCAAGGAGCAACGCTTTGTCGCATCGTATATCGGCGACACGCTCCAACCCTATGCCGATGAACTGACACACAGCCACCCCCATACGACCATGGCAGCGCGATTGCTGCACCTGTGCACCGACTTCAATTTCAAATTGAAAGAGGATGCGCAGTTGGCCGATGTGCTCGATGCGCTCCACCCCACCCCGGCCGTCTGCGGTCTGCCCAAAGAGGAGGCGCGAACCATCATCCTCGTGAGTGAGAAGGATGACCGAAAATATTATAGTGGCTTCTGCGGTCCCTACGATCCTAAAGGAGAGACCCGCCTCTTCGTCACCCTGCGATGCATGGAGATCAACGACAACAACTACATGCTCCACGCCGGAGGCGGCATCGTGCCGGAAAGTAAGGAGAAAGAGGAATGGAGGGAGACTGAGATGAAACTCAACACCATGAGAGATGTATTGCGATAAAGATAATGTCAACACGCTCACCGCGCTGCTCATCGCTCACGGCGTGCGCCATGCGGTCGTATGTCCGGGGTCGCGCAACGCGCCTATCGTGCACAACCTCGACGTGTGCCCTGAGATCCAGTGCTACCCCATCACCGACGAGCGCAGTGCCGCGTTCTATGCACTCGGACTCTGTCAGGCCACAGAGGAACCGGTGGTCGTCTGCGTCACCAGCGGCACGGCACTGCTCAACACGCTGCCCGCTGTCGCCGAGGCAATGTATCAGCATCTGCCTCTCGTGGTCGTCTCGGCCGACCGCCCCAAGCAGTGGATCGGACAACTCACCGGACAGACGATGCCTCAGCCGGGGGCGCTGACCTGCTTTGTCAAACGCACGGTGGATCTGCCCGAACCGCACAACGACGAGGAGCACTGGTATTGCAACCGACTCGTCAACGAGGCACTCATCGCCGCCACACAACCTTGCCAAGGCCCGGTGCACATCAACGTGCCGATCTCAGAACCGCTCTACACCTTCAGCACGCGCACGTTGCCCTCGGAACGCACGATTGTCCTGAGCTCACTGCTGTCAGTTCACGACAGCGAAAGGGGAAGCAGTGCTTCCACCAATGCCGTCAAGGCCGCGGCTCACGACTTCCTGCAACAGCTCTCCAAGGCACAGCGGCCGCTCATCGTCATCGGACAGATGAAGCCGTCGGACTTAGCCAAAGGCAGAATCGCATCGCTCACCGACAAGCACTATGTGGTTTGGAACGAGGCGCTCAGCGGAGAGGACGGTGCCACGTCACTGGAAGAGATGCTGGCTATGGCAGGAGACGACGAGGATTTCCGGCCCGACTTCATCCTCTACATCGGCGACACGCTGGTCAGCAAACGTGCCAAGCAGCTCCTGCGGCAGGCTAAGGACGCGACCTGCTGGGAGGTGAATGCTGACGGTACGGTCCACGACCCGATGATGAACCTTCGCGGCATCGTGCAGGCAAGGCCCGACGACGTGCTTGCCGCCATCACCACGGAGGGACCGCACGAGTGGTTCGACCGCTGGGAAGCACTGCGCTGGAAAGCTGAGGATCATCGCCGGACGTTCGTTCCACCCTACTCCAATCTGTTAGCCGTGAAGCTCCTTGAGGAGCAGCTCAGCCATACCGCGGAAGGCTATGCCCTGCACTACGCCAACAGCACGCCGGTGCGTTTGGGATGTCTCTATGCCCGGGAGCATGTCTACTGCAACCGTGGCATCAACGGCATAGAAGGCTCTCTGTCGACGGCAGCCGGTTTCTCGCTCGCCACCAACGCACCGGTGTACTGCGTCATCGGAGATCTGAGTTTTTTCTACGACCAAAACGCACTGTGGAATACCAACCTGCGGCAGAACCTCCGCATCTTGTTGCTCAACAACAGCGGAGGGGAGATCTTCGCCAAGTTCGACGGACTGCGGCAGAGTCCGGCACGCAGCATGGTCATGGGCGTGCACGCCACCACAGCAGAGGGCATCTGCCGCGAGAACGACATCATGTATTATCACGCTCACAACGAGGAGGAGCTCTATAATCTCCTCGGCGCACTCGTCAGCCCGATGGCGGAGCGGCCTATGCTCCTCGAAGTCTTCACCAATGCTGAAGACGATCTGAGGGCTTATCAAGAATACTTTAACACCTTATTATAATATGGAAAAGAGAAATTGGAAAACCATTCCGGGTTTCGACTTCAAGGAGATACTCTTTGAAGAATACAATCACATCGCTAAGATCACCATCAACCGTCCACGCTACCGCAACGCCTTCACACCGCTCACGGTGTGGGAGATGAGTCAAGCCTTCACCTATTGCCGTGATCATCTCGACATACGTGTGGTGATCCTCACAGGCGCCGGCGACAAGGCGTTCTGCTCGGGTGGCGACATGCACGTCAAGGGACGCGGTGGATATGTCGGTAGTGATGGTGTGCCACGCCTCAACGTGCTCGACGTGCAAATGCAGATCCGACGACTGCCAAAGCCGGTCATCGCCATGGTCAACGGCTACGCGATCGGTGGCGGACATGTGCTGCACGTGGTCTGCGACCTGACAATAGCTTCGGAAAACGCTATCTTCGGACAGACGGGACCCAAAGTAGGCAGCTTCGATGCCGGACTGGGTGCCAGCTATCTGGCTCGCATCGTGGGACAAAAGAAGGCGCGCGAGATCTGGTATCTCTGCCGTCAGTACTCCGCAAAGGAAGCGGAACAGATGGGACTCGTCAACAAGGTGGTACCATTTGACCAACTCGAGGATGAGACGGTGGCCTGGTGCGAGACGATCATGGAGCGCTCTCCGCTCGCCATCCGCATGATGAAGGCTGGCTTCAACGCTGAGCTCGACGGACAGGCAGGTATCCAGGAGCTCGCCGGTGACGCCACAATGCTCTACTACACCCTCGACGAGGCGCAGGAAGGCGGCCGCGCCTTCTTGGAGAAGCGCAAGCCCGACTTCGACAAATACCCCCAGTTCCCTTAAGACATAGTAACATATTGAACATAAGACATGGTAACGTATTGAACATAAGACATAGTAACATATTGAACAAAAGACATAGTAACGTATTGAACATAAGACATAGTAACATAATAACATAAAACAAGACTATAAATGGAGGATATCAATGATCTAATAAAACTAATGATTGAGTGTGCGAAAGCAGTCCGACGTCAGTTGGGACCGGGGTTCTTAGAGGCCGTCTACAAGAATGCGATGCTCATTGAGATTAGAAAGCACAATCACGTTGTTAAAACAGAAGTGCCATTTGAGGTCCGTTACGATGGCATCGTAGTTGGAAGCTACAGAGCAGACATGATCGTTGACAACCGACTCATCCTCGAGTTAAAGGCTACTACCAGCCTTACCATCGCCAACGAAATACAATTAGTGAACTATCTCAACGCCACAGGCATCGATGATGGATTCCTCATCAACTTCGGCTCGGATCAATTGCAATTCAAACATAAGTACCGCACCTACAAAAAAACTGTTCACAACACATAGTATTCATGTGCAGACTGTTTATTAGACATAGTAACATATTAAAAAAAGACATAGTAACATATTATACATAAGACAACATATTAAAAATAAGACATAGTAACATATGGAACATAAGACATAGTAACGAAAATCATTAGTCAGTAAGTCTTATATCTGTTCACTCTGTTACTATATTATGTTCAATATGTTACTATGTCTTATATGTTACTATGTCTTATGTTCAATATGTTACTATGTCTTTATCTGTTCAATATGTTACTATGTCTTATGTTCAATATGTTACTATGTCTTATGTTTTATATGTTACTATGTCTTTATCTGCTCAATATGTTACTATGTCTGTCTTCAGAGGTAGCGCATGAGGATGTCCCACACCGCGATGAGGTGGCAGATGCTGCCGGCAAGAACAAAGAAATGGAAGACAGTGTGCATGTAGCGACGACGGCGAAGGGTGTAGAACAGCGCGCCGGTGACATAGCACACACCCTCGGCGATGATCCAGATGACCGTCGCAGCACTCACGGAATCGATCAAAGGCTTGAAGGCGATGAGCACACTCATGCCCATACCTATATATACTAAGGTCTCCAGATTGCTGTGAGCCTTGAGCTTATGGAAGCTCGTGAACGTGCCCACGATGGCGCAGAGCCATACAAAGCAAAACAGAGTCCAGCCCCAGTAGCCCTGTTGACGCAAAGCGATGAGCGTGATAGGTGAATAGGAGCCGGCGATATGCCAGTAGATGGCCGCATGATCCCACTTACGCAGCCGTTCCTTCCATGGAGACCAAGCCGAGAGAGCATGATAGACGGTGGAAGCAATATACGAACCGAGCATACCTACAAGGTAGAGGATGACACCTGCCGACGCCCAGCCGTTACCACGCGAGAAGCAGAGATAGAGGAAGATAGCACCAAAAGCTACGCCCAAGAAGATGCCACCCGCATGACTCCATGAGTTCCACAATTCTTCCTTGTGATTATAGAATATCTTTATTTTCATGATATACTATTGTCTACTGATAGAATATTTCTGTGTAAAGATAGCGTAATCTTAGTGAAAGACAAAATAAAACTTGCTTTTTTATCCTTTTTTTCTTACTTTTGCCTTCACGCAACAAAAGTAGCTTTATCATGAAATACGAGATCACCGACAAGGTGCTGCACTTCAAACAGCCAGCGGGAACCAGCCGCGGCGTGTACACCACCCACCATTCCTATTATATCACCCTTGAGCGCGATGGCATCCGTGGCACGGGAGAGTGCTCGACATTGCCCGATCTGAGCTGCGATGCCATGAGCGACGAACGCTATCAGACACTCCTCCGCGACACGTGCGAACTGGTCAACCGCTTGGGCGGCATACCCTATGAGATGCTGCGACCCTACCCCTCCATTCTCTTCGGACTGGAGACGGCCTTCGCACAACTCGATGCAAAGGGCTCCACAGCTCTCTTCGACACACCATTCAGCCGGGGCGAGGAAGGGATCACCATCAACGGACTTGTCTGGATGGGAACCTTCGACGAGATGTACGAGCGACTGGAGACAAAGCTCAAAGCTGGCTACCACTGCGTGAAGTTGAAGATAGGTGCCATCGACTTCGAGCGTGAGTTGGATTTAGTAAAACATATCCGCGAGTGTTTCAGCAAGGACCAAGTGGAGCTGAGAGTAGATGCCAACGGTGGCTTTACGCCCGACAATGCCATGCAGCGGTTAGAGGCTCTGGCCCGTTACGACATCCACTCCATCGAACAGCCCATCAAGCCGCATCAGTGGAAAGAGATGGCGGAGCTCTGCCAGCACGCGCCCCTGCCCATCGCTCTCGACGAAGAGCTCATCGGCATCAACATGCCGTCGATGAAAGCCATGCTGCTCGACAAGATCGGCCCTGCCTATCTCGTGCTGAAGCCCAGCCTGCATGGTGGCATGCACAGCTGTCGCGAATGGATCAGAATGGCCAAGGACCGTGGCATCGGCTCTTGGATCACCTCGGCTTTGGAAAGCAATATCGGTCTCAACGCCGTAGCACAGTTCTGTGCCGAAATATACGGACCGCACATCACGATGCCGCAGGGCTTGGGCACAGGACTGCTCTACACCGACAACATCCCCATGCCCTTGGAGATCAAAAACGATAAGCTATGGTACTCGAAGAATTCCTAAGTGAGTGGCGCAACAGCAGCGACCGCGTACTTGTCCACACCAGTGGCAGTACGGGGGCACCCAAACCGATGTGGACTGAGAAAGAAAAGATGCGCAACTCAGCCCGCATCACATGCGACTTTCTGGGACTGCAACCCGGTGACACGGCCCTGCTCTGCATGAACCTGAAATATATCGGTGCAAAGATGGTCGTGGTCCGGTCCATCGAGCGTCGGTTGCGGCTGCTCAGCGTAGAGCCGAGTGGCCATCCCATGGCAGCCTTATTGCAAGGGCAAGGCGTCACGGAGACAGACTTCCATGACCCTACAGCCCTGCCCCACCCTTGTCCACAAGGGAAAGAAATCCCGGCTCCTGCCTTCGCCGCTATGGTTCCCCTGCAAGTCTACAACACCCTGCAAGTGCCCGAAGAGGCGGCACTGTTGCGTCAGACCCGCCATCTGATCATCGGCGGCGGGGCTATCGACGACCAACTGGCAGCCACCTTGCGCGACTTTCCCCATGCGGTATGGAGCACCTACGGCATGACAGAGACGCTCTCGCATATCGCTTTAAGGCGACTCAACGGCCCTGAGGCCAGCGAGTGGTACCAGCCTTTTCCAAGTGTGAAGGTGAGTCTGAACCAAGACGATTGCCTGATGATCAATGCGCCTCTGGTTCATGAAGGAATATTGGAGACCAACGACCGCGCGGAGATCGTCCCCGGCAAGGGCTTCCGCATCCTTGGACGTAAGGACAACGTGATTGTCTCCGGAGGTATCAAGATACAGATTGAGGAAGTGGAACATGCTTTGAAGCCGCATCTCTCCGCTCCCTTCATCATTGCCCGACGTAAGGACGTGAAATTCGGTGAGGCTGAGATCCTGCTCACCGAAGCCAGCGACACTGAAGCCGTCGCCGCCATCTGCCGTCGTGTCCTGCCCAAATACTGGATTCCACGGGAAGTGCGACACATCGACCACATACCCATGACGGAAACAGGTAAGCCCAAGAGAGGCGGAGAAACAAAATAAGTACCTTTTTTATTGATGCCGATGCCACATCTTTATACTTTGTAGCGTGCTCACTTATTGTGAGAAACTCCCTGAGAATCGCATATGATCCGGCGAGACCGTTACCCTTCCTATCGTATGTTATAGCCCACAAGCAGTTATTTGCCTGTTCTGTAATTCTTGCGAATATTGGCGGGTGAGGCGTTGAGATGCTTGCGTGTGTAGGTGCCGAAGAAGCTCAGACTGGGGAATCCCAGGTCGTTGGCGATCTCCTTTACCGTTTTGGATGTATAGCACAGCTGGCGGCGGATCTCATTGGCCACCGTCTCGTCGATGAGTTGCTTGGCTGAGTGCCCGGTCTTCTCCTTAACGATATGCGAGAGATATTTCGTGGTGATGCACAGCTCGCGGGCGAAGTAGCTGACATTTCGGATCTTGCCTCCACTTTGAGCCAGCAGTAGCAGGAAGTGCTTAAAAGTGTTGTCGGTCTGACTGTAGGGTTCGTTTTGAGGCACCGATCCCGTGCGGTTGTTCACCATATCGGCGAGCTCATAGATCATGCTTCTGTGCAGGGTATACAAGATATTGCTCCGAAACTTGGTAGGTTTGCGTTTCGAGTAGGACTTATAAAGATGGTAATAATGTTGGCCCACCTCTACCTCTTCTTCTGTGAGGTGGATCATAGGGTGCAAACTTATAAATTCTATGTTAGGCCACAGGTCTTTGTCGGCCAGGAGACTGTCGTTGATGACCGTAGGCGAAAGGCTTAGCACCAACAGCTGCAGGTCGCTGGAGAAGGAGAAGTCCTCCAGTGTGGTGCGGGGAAAAGCTATGAGCAAGTCGCCTCTGTTCATAGTCGTCCGCTGCTTGTGGTTGACAGTGATGGACAAAGACCCTTGACGGCAATAGGCCACGATGAACCTGTTGGGGATGAAGAAGTCGACTTGGTGCGAAGTATCGGTGAAGTCGTCATAGAGGATAAACTCCGGCTCTGTCCCTGTCACAGGCTGGATGTTGTCTGTGGCAGTGATGCTGTTGGTCGTGGGTGCTTGCTGTGGTGTGGTCATAGGTTGCTATATATAATAAGGTGGTGATTAAAGGGTGAAGGGAGTCATGGCGTGCGTCTTCTCTATATAGGTAGCGGTGTCGACACGCCGTCCCCGCAGACTGCGCACGCGCGGCATGTTGTTGAACCATGAATCGTCGGTGACAAACCAACTGTGATGACTTACCTCGGGGATAGAGTTTAACCGGTTGTTGAGTTCACGGGCGAAGTGTGGGTTCACGACAGAGAGAAAATGGTGGCCGTCGCGCATTTCGATGGCAAGCACGAGGTGCTGTTGTCTGTTGCGCACAGTGGAAGCGCCATTGGCCGTCGCTGCATTGCCGAGGTCTCGTGTAGAGGTCGTTACGTGTATGTCCCAGCCGTCACGGTTGAGTCGGTCCATGATGCCTCGGAACACTACGCCGTGTGGCGAGGTGTCGCGGATACCTGTGTAAGCGATGGAATAGTGGATCATCTCATGGAGCAACACGCTTTGGAACTGATGCTCGCTTTGATCGTAGTAGTTGCTCATGCCCAGCGAGTAGTCGTAGTTGACGACTTTTCGCCACGTGCGTTTCCGCTTGAACGAGAGAGAGCCCAACCGAGTGCGCGACCGTCCGATGTGATAGCGCGGTTCGGGCAGCCCCCCGTCGAAATATCGGCGGTTGAACGTCTGAAAGTTGGCACGGAGCCATGGAAGAGTGATTTGCATGAAAACGATCCTTTACTTTAAACTCAAGCAAAGGTAGTGCTTTTTCCTTTTATCTACAAAGCAAAGCGGGATAAAGTTAAACTTTTTGTAGGTTTTTATGGAATATCACTGGCAGAAAGCGATCATCACTATGGGAAAAAGGCTCAGGTGCAGAAGTCCGTGGCCGGACACCACGAAGACCTAACCAAATATCTTCGGCGCAATGGATATTTCTCGATTCCCGGAAAGACGCGCCGGACAAACCTCTATGTCTGGAGAAGAGACAGCCTTCGTTCCTCAAGCTTAAATCACAGCAAGGGAAACCTTGAAAACAGGCGGGGGCAGTGGGATACAGGTCAGCAACATACCTACCATACGAGTCTCTGAACTATCAGTCAGAAAGCAGTACCGTCAAGTTCTAAAAGCAGTTGATGCCCTCTATTGGCAACCTGTCTAGGAATAAGAAGAAAGAAGTGTAAACTAAGTTAGGAATAACAAACAAAACTGTCAACCAAAATCAGTACACAACACTGCGATCTGGTCAATGCGTGGAAATTGATTTTGCCGCCTGACAGACAATTGTTCACTACGTAGAGAAAGATCATTCCCTACGTAGCAAACGATCTTTTTCTATAGGATTACAATATTGGGAACAGCACTCCCTACCTCACAAGAACGTTGTCTCGACCCCGTAAAAACACCGTTTTGATGCCATAAGAACACTGCTTGTCATCAACGACATCACCAAGAAGAAAAGGGAAATAGTCTTGACACAAAATCGCACCTTGGCGGTGCGTAAAATAATCAGCGCCTCCAATTCCGACCACAGCAGTTCAGATAGTCGTCATTTGAAGCTATTGGTAGCATGATTTTATGCGCCCATGCGCAATTTTACGCGTTAGAAATTTTTGTCATGGACGATTTTCTTTTCTGCTAACTTCTGTAACCGAATCAGAGAAGATAACGCATCGCCGCCTACGAAAAAAAGAAAGCGAAGGAACCTTAAAGGAAAGAGCAACAGGCGACGTCCACTGACGACGCAGTGGACACGCTGCTAAAAAGCCTCTCGGTATTTGCTCTCGTCCTTATCCTTGAGCATGCCGAGATAGCTCTCGTAGCGCGACTCGGCGATGTAGTGGTTGCGGACAGCCTCCAGCACGGCACAGCCCGGCTCATGGGTATGGGTGCAGTTGGCAAAGCGGCAGTCCTGCGAGAACTTGAAGATCTCGGGGAAATAGCTGGTGATCTCTTCCGGTTCCATGTTGAACGTACCGAAACCTTTGATGCCCGGAGTGTCGACGACATAGCCATTGTTGTCGGGCAATGGTACCATCTCGGAGAACGTAGTGGTGTGCATGCCCGTGTCGTGGGCTTCGCTGATGTCGGCAACACGGGCTTCCGTACCGGGAATCAGCAGGTTGAGAAGTGTGGACTTGCCGACGCCGGAATTGCCGCTGAGCAGTGTCACCTTGTCGTTGAGCATAGTGCGCAGGTCATCGATGCCGTCACCGGTGAGTGCCGACACCTGATGGCAGGGGTAGCCGATGTTGTCGTAGAGCGTCACCATCATATCCTGATAGTGACGCTCTTCGTCGGTAAGCAGATCGGTCTTGTTGAACACCAGTACCACAGGCACGCTGTAGGCCTCAGCCGAGGCCAGGAAGCGGTCGATAAACGTCGTGGAGGTCTGAGGGTGCGCCACCGTGATGACGAGCATCGCCTGGTCGAGATTAGCCGCAATGATATGGCTCTGCTTTGACAGGTTCTGAGATTTACGGATGATATAGTTTTTCCGGTCCTCTATCTCAGTAATAAACGCTGTTCCCTCGCGGTTGATATCTATATGCACCCAGTCACCGACGGCGACCGGGTTTGTACTGCGGATACCTTTCAGACGGAAGTTTCCCTTGACTTTGCTGTCAACGAGCTGACCGTCATCGGTCTTCACGGTGTACCAAAATCCAGTGTTTCTTACGACAAGTCCTCTCATGCGCAATGGATTAAACGGTCATCACCTCTTTCTGCTTTGCAGCCAAGGTGGCGTCGATCTCCTTGATGTATTTGTCGTGCATCTTCTGCAAGTCGGCCTCAGCGTCCTTTTCCTGATCCTCAGAGAGTCCGTCCTTGATAGCTTTCTTCAGTTTTTCCTTGGTCTCAGCGCGCGCGGTACGTACCTGCACTTTCACGCCTTCGCCAATTTTGTTGCACTGTTTGACGAGTTCCCTACGGCGGTCCTCTGTGGGCTGGGGAATGCGCAGGATGACCATCTCGCCGTTGTTTTCCGGTGTGATGCCGACATCGCTGTCCATGATGCCTTTCTCGATGTCCTTGATGGCCTTGCGGTCCCAGGGACGGATGGTGATGGTGCGTGCGTCAGGAATAATGATGGAAGCCACCTGGTTGAGCGGCATCATCTGACCATAAGAACTTACGCGCACGCCATCGAGAATGGCTGCGTTGGCACGGCCGGCACGGATGCGTGCGAGCTCCTCTTGAAGATACTTCGACGCCTTCTTCATTTTCTCCTCGGCGCCATTGAGGGTTTGCTTTACGTCTAACATATTTTTAGTGCTTAGTTTTCTAAGTCACAAATTTAAAAAGATTTTCTGGACGATGCAACTATTTCCCTAACTTTTTTCTTTTGCGACATGATAACAGAGGAATAAAGACATAGTAACAGATTAAACAGATGGATTAAATGACATAGTAACAGATTAAACAGATGGATTAAATGACTTAAACAGATGGATTAAATGACATAGTAACAGATTAAACAGATGGATTAAATGACATAGTAACAGATTAAACAGATGGATTAAATGACATAGTAACAGACTAAACAGATAATGCTATTCAGTGTGTTTCCTCTGTTAGTATGTTACTATGTTACTATGTCTTATTTATGTTCAATATGTTACTATGTCTTATTTATGTTCAATATGTTACTATGTCTTATTTCTGTTCAATATGTTTCTATGTCTTATTTCTGTTCAATATGTTACTATGTCTTATTTATGTTCAATATGTTTCTATGTCTTATTTATGTTCAATATGTTTCTATGTCTTATTTCTGTTCAATATGTTACTATGTCTTATTTATGTTCAATATGTTACTATGTCTTATTAATGATTTGTATGTTACTATGTCTTATTTATGTTCAATATGTTACTATGTCTTATTAATGATTTGTATGTTACTATGTCCTGACTTTGGCTTTTACACTGCGCTGCTGTTTACTTTGTCCGCAACCATGGAGGTGAGTTCCACGAATTGCTGAACAGAGAGCTGTTCGGGACGTTTCGTCATGATGTCCTGAGCGAAGAAGTCGGGTGAGGGCATCGTCTGCGGCGTGAAGAGCTGGCGCAACGAGACACGCAACATCTTGCGGCGCTGGCCGAAGACGGTCTTCACCACACGCTTGAAGAGCACCTCGTCGCAGCCGAGATCCGTCACGTTGTTGCGTGTCATGCGTATCACGGCACTCTTCACCTTTGGTGGCGGATTGAAGACTCCTTCGTCAACGGTGAAGAGATACTCCACGTCGTACCATGCTTGTATCATCACGCTGAGGATGCCGTAAGCCTTGTTGCCCGGCGCGGATGCGATGCGCTGAGCCACCTCGCGCTGGATCATACCCGTGCAGCAAGGGATAAGATCCTTGTAGTCGAGCATCTTGAAGAAGATCTGTGACGAGATGTCGTAGGGATAGTTGCCCGTGAGCACAAACTGCCGCCCATTGAAGATCTTGTTCAGATCCATGCGCAGGAAGTCCTCACCGATGATCTGGTCGCGGAGTTCGGGATAGCGCTCGTTGAGGTAAGCCACGCTCTCGGAGTCGATTTCCACGGCTTTCACCTCCCGGTTCTTCTTCACTAAATACTGTGTGAGGACTCCCATGCCCGGTCCGATCTCCAGGATGGGCAGTGCCGGACAGGCATCTACTGTGTCGGCGATGCGTCGTGCCACGTCGAGATCAGTCAGAAAGTGCTGGCCGAGGTTTTTCTTTGGCTTTACTTGCTTCATGTTGCTTGTATGTTTTTTCTTTGGTTACAAATGTACGAAAAACATTGGGGATAGGCAAGAAACGAGATGAAGAATTGCCGTCAGAGCACAAAAAAAGACCGGAAACAGATTGCTCCGTTCCCGGTCTTCTATATATTCTCTCTATTTTTTTTAAAATCTAAAAGGCTGCTTACTTGCCCTCAACCATGTGATCCATTGTCAGAGCCAGTGCAGAAGCACCTACGAAAGCAACAGCTACCAATGTGATAAATGTCATCATACTCATAATCTTTTTACCTTTCTTTACTTTAAATTCTACTTTTGTTATCCTTTGTCCGTGGTCTCGTGTTGTGGAGATCTTCTTGTGGACTTGTTATCCTCTTGACCACTTGGGGTCTCTGTTTTACGTTTGCAAAGGTAGGAGTTTTTCTCTGTGTGCGCAAACAATAGTGGTTTTATTCGCGAAATATGTGATTTTAATTGATACGTGTCAAGCAGATTGATGTGTATCAATGAATTCTATAAGGGAAAAGGCGTACATTATAAAATGATTATTTTTCTAAAAAAGTTTCGTTATTCCACTGAATTGCATTACTTTTGTATGCTATATGAAGAACGGAAACACCATCAACAACATAGTGAAGGTGGCATTGAGCCTGATACTGGGCGGTGCCATCCTCTATTGGATGTATCGTGGCTTTGATTTCCAAGGCATGAAGCAGGTGCTGCTCCACGGGATGGACTGGACATGGATGCTCCTCTCCTTTCCTTTCGGCATACTGGCGCAGGCCTTTCGTGGCTGGCGTTGGCAGCAGACCTTGGAGCCGGTTGGTGAGAAGCCACGCGTCTCGGTGTCGGTCAACAGCATCTTTGTATCCTATGCCGTGAGCCTGCTGATCCCCCGTGTGGGCGAGTTCGCACGCTGCGGCATCCTGCGACGGTGGGACGGCGTTTCGTTTCCCAAGGCTTTGGGCACAGTGGTCACCGAGCGTGCCATCGACTCCGTGCTGGTGCTGGTGATGATCGTAGCCACGCTGCTCTCCCAGTTCCGTGTCTTCCAGTCTTTCTTCCGGCGCACGGGCACGCGTGTCGATGAGTTTTTGGCAAGTTTCTCGTCTACGGGCTGGCTGGTGACGATGATATGTGGCATAGCCGTGATCATCCTGCTCTGGGTGCTGCTCAGAAAGATGTCTATATATAATAAGGTGAAGGATCTCTTCCATGGACTGTGGCAGGGAGTGGTGTCGGTGCGCTATGTCAAGAACGTACCCTTGTTCATTTTCTACTCCGTTGCCATTTGGGCTTGTTACTTCCTTCACTACTATCTCACCTTTTTCTGCTTCGATGCGACCCGCCATTTAGGCTTTGCCTGTGCGATGGTCACGTTCATCGTAGGCAGCATTGCCGTCATCGTGCCCACGCCCAACGGTGCGGGCCCCTGGCATTTCGCAGTGAAGACCATGCTCATCCTCTATGGTGTAGCGTCTACGGCCGCCCTGAACTTTGTGCTTATCGTCCACAGCATACAGACCTTGCTCGTCGTGGTCATCGGCATCTATGGATGGATGGCCTTAAGTTTCACGAAAAAAAGAGTGAGCAACAAGAAAGAGACTATCATCCGTGAATAAGTAAAATATTTATTGTAACCATTAAACGTAATATTATGAGTGAAATCAGCAATCTGCAGCCAGCAGCCATCTGGCGCAACTTCGACGCACTGACACAGGTGCCGCGTCCGTCGGGACACTTAGAGAAAGTACAGCAGTTCCTTCTCGACTTCGCAGCAAAGATTGGCGTGGAGGCTTTCAAGGACGCTGGAGGCAATATCGTCATGCGCAAACCGGCCACCCCGGGCTATGAGAACCGTAAGACCACGCTGTTGCAGGCTCACATGGATATGGTGCCACAGAAGACTCCCGACAGCAATCATAATTTCGAGACTGATCCTATTGAGACCTACGTCAAGGACGGATGGGTGCACGCTAAGGGCACTACGCTCGGTTCTGACGACGGTATGGGCGTGGCTGCCATCATGGGTGTGTTCGAGAGCAACGACCTTAAGCACGGACCTTTGGAGGCTTTGATTACACGCGACGAGGAGACAGGTATGTTCGGAGCTAATGAGTTGCCCAAGGGTGAGCTCAACGCTGACTACTATCTCAACCTCGACTCTGAGACATGGGGAAACTTCTGCATCGGAAGTGCTGGTGGCATTGACATCACCGCTACAATGCAATATCAGGAAGTAGAGAACGACCAGGAGGCTGCCGTCAAGGTGACGCTGAAGGGCTTGCGTGGCGGACACTCTGGTCTGGAGATCAACGCAGGCCGTGCCAACGCCAATAAGGAGATGGTGCGTCTCGTGCGTGAGGCCATCGTCGAGCTGGGTGCCCGTCTGGTCTGCTGGGAAGGCGGCAACATGCGCAATGCCATTCCGTCTCATGCCGAAGTGGTACTCGCATTGCCAAAGGCAAATGTAGAGGCACTGAAACAGATGGTAGAGAAGCAGCGTCTGGCTATCGAGGATGAGTTCAAGACCATCGAGAGCAACGTGCAGTTCTTCTGCGAGGATGTTGACAAACCTGCTACATTGGTGCCGGAAGAGATTCAGGACAATCTCGTGGACGCCATCTATGGTTGCCACAACGGTGTGGTGCGCTTCATCCCTGTCAAGCCCGACGTGGTGGAGACCTCGTCAAACCTCGCCATCATCTCCATCGGAGAGGGTAAGGCCGCTATCAAGATCCTGGCTCGCTCCAGCCGCGAGGATATGAAGATGTATGTTGCTACACAGTTGGAGAGCGTGTTCTCCATGGCAGGCATGAAGGTAGAGTTCTCCGGTTCTTACGGTGGTTGGGATCCTAATCCCGACAGTTCTCTGCTGAAGTTGCTGTGCAAAGTCTACAAAGAGCAGAACGGTAAGGACGCTACCGTCGTCGTGGATCACGCCGGACTGGAGTGCTCGGTGATCTTGGAGAAGTACCCCAACATGGAGGTCGTCTCTCTCGGTCCTACGCTCCGCAGCCCGCACACTGTCAACGAGCGCTTCGAAATTGCTACCGCAGAGCCTTTCTGGAAACTGCTGACAGCAGTGCTCGAGCAAGTCCCCGAGAAGTAGACGATAAAGACAGGTTTCTTTTGAAACATAAAGACATGTTTCCTTGTTTAAGACATAAAGACATAAAGAACATATTTTCTTTTTGTCTTTATGTCTTTTTTGTCTTTATGTCTAAACAAAGAGAAATATGTCTTTTTGTCTAAACAAAAGACATAAAGAACATATTTTCTTTTTGTCTTTATGCCTTTTTTTAAACAAAAGACATAAAGAACATATTTTCTTTTTGTCTTTATGCCTTTTTTGTCTTTATGTCTAAACAAAGAGAAATATGTCTTTTTGTCTAAACAAAAAAGAATATGTCATTTTTGTCTTTATGTCATATAAAAAGGAGCATGTCTTCTTGTCTTGCTTTTATCATCTTTGTCATCAAAAAGAATATTAAATCGTTGGCTCGCTCGCATATTTTTCCTAATTTTGCAGTCAGTTAATCAATATTCATCAATTTATGGACGATTATCACGCGGAAAACTTCAAGTAATAACGTGAGGATTCGACTCAGAGAGTCAGTCCCCACACATCTTATCATGGAGATTGGCTACAATGAGAACATATTGGAACATTGAGAAAAAGCTGAGCGCCCTCCAGGAGTGGCAGCCCAACTGCTGGATTCAAGTAACGTGCCCCACCGACGATGACCAGCGCGAACTGGTGGACAAATTCAATATCCCCGATTATTTTCTTAGCGACATCAGCGATACTGATGAGCGTGCCCGCTATGAGTACGACGATGGTTGGATGCTCATCATCTTGCGTATCCCATACGTCAAGGAGGTGAAGAGCCGCACACCTTATACTACTGTGCCGCTCGGCATCATCCATAAACGCGATGTGACCATCACCGTCTGCTTCTACGAGACGAATATGATGATCGACTTCGTCAGCTATCAGCAGAAACGCGGTCAAGGATTCACCGACTATGTCGACATGATCTTCCGCCTCTTCCTCTCCAGTGCCGTGTGGTATCTGAAACGGTTGAAGCAAATCAATACCCTCATTGAGAAGGCTAAGCACAACCTCGACAGCGAGATCAACAACGAGAGTCTGATCGGACTGTCAAGGTTGCAGGACTCTCTGACCTTCTTCATCACTTCCATCCGTGGCAATGAGAACCTGTTGCAGAAGCTGAAATTCAAGCTACAAGTCGACGAATTGGATGCCGACCTTATCGAAGATGTGAGCATCGAGATGACGCAGGCACGCGAGACTACCAACATCTACTCCAACATTCTGGAGTCGACGATGGACACCTATCAGAGCGTCATCAACAACAACATGAATACCACAATGCGTAACCTCTCGTCGATCAATATCGTGCTGATGTTCCCTACGCTCATCGCCAGTTTCTATGGTATGAACGTTGTCAACGGGCTTGAGACTTCGCACTATGGCTTTGTCATCACCATCGCCATATCTGTTGTCGTGACTGCTATCAGCCTGTGGTATTTGAAATGGAAACGGCTTCTTTAGTACACTAAAAGGCGGCAAACTTAAGTTTTTTCGTAAAAAAACAATAGTTTTTGTTGGAATTACAGTTTTTTTGTTTAAGTTTGCATAATAATAGAAAATAGTATGTGTTGTCTGCTCCCTTGTCGTCTATTTTTAGAGACGAGGGAGGGACAAGTGACAAACCGAATCATAAACTTAAAACGGTGTAATGATGGACTCTCAAGAAAACGCCTTGGAGCAGGATAAGAACCTGGCCCAGGGAGCCACGGAAGGCGAACAGAATGCTGTGCAGGCACAAGACGAGAATGTAGAAAACACAAAGGCTGCCACTGAGGCTCCTGCTGCAGAATCGTCTGAGACCGAGCAGAAAGAAGCGTCTACAAACCAGGAACAGTCGGCCGAAAGCCAAAACCAAGAGGATCAGCAACAGACGGCTGAGGTCTCCGAAGCAAATCAGAATGGCGACAGTTCTGCTGAACAGCCTGCTCACAAGGTCTACGCCTCTAAGCAGGAGGTGCTTGAAAGAATCAAGGAGATTGCCCGCAACGAGGACAAGCCCGATAAGGAAGAAGTGGAGCATCTGAAGTCTTCCTTCTATAGATTCCACATTGCCGAGCGCGAGAAACGGCAGAAAGACTATCTCGAAGCCGGTGGCGATCCTGAGAAATATCAGATTCTGCCCGATGACGACGAGGAGACTTTCAAGGCTGAGATGCAGATTATCAAGGAGAAGCGTGCCAAGGCTTTCCAAGAGCAGGAGGCTGAGAAGCAGGCCAATCTGCAACGTAAGCTCGACATCATCGAGAAGATCAAGGCAATGGCTACCTCGCCTGAGGAGGCCAACAAAAACTATAATGAGTTCAAAGAACTGCAAAAGGAGTTCAAGGACATCAAGTCTGTGCCGCCAGAGAAAGCCAATGAGGTGTGGCGCAACTACCAGCTCTATGTAGAGCAGTTCTATGACTTGCTCAACCTCAACCGCGAAGCCCGTGAATATGACTTCAAGAAGAACCTTGAAGCCAAGACGAAGCTCTGCGAGGAAGCAGAAGCTTTGGACAAGGTGCCCGACGTGGTCAGCGCCTTCCATCAGTTGCAGGAGCTGCACGCTCAGTATCGTGAGATCGGTCCTGTTGCCAAAGATCTGCGTGAACAGATCTGGGCGCGCTTCAAGGCTGCCAGCACGGTCATCAACAAAAAGCACCAGCAGCACTTTGAGGAGCTTCGTGCCAAGGAGGAGGAGAACCTCGCCAAGAAGACAGAGCTCTGCGAGAAGGTGGAAGCCTTAGCCAAAGAGGAGAACAAGGGCATCGGCGACTGGGAGAAGCATTCCAAGGCCATCATCGCCTTGCAGCAGGAGTGGAAGACCATCGGCTTTGCTCCGCAGAAGATGAATGTGAAGATCTTTGAGCGCTTCCGTGCTGCCTGTGATGATTTCTTCAGCCGTAAGAGTGAGTTCTTCAAACAACTCAAGCAGCAGTTCGCTGCCAATGCGGAGAAGAAACGCGAACTCATCAAGAAGGCGCAGGAGCTGACCGACTCCACCGACTGGAAGACTACGGGAGATAAGTTTGTCGCTCTGCAAAAGGAGTGGAAGACGATCGGTGCTGTGCCAAAGAAGCTCGGCGACCAGCTGTGGAACGAGTTCCTCACGGCTTGCAACCACTTCTTCGATGCACGCAACGCTGCTCATGCCGGCACACGTACGGAAGAGAAGGCCAACCTCCAGAAGAAGCGCGACATCATCGCTCAGCTCAAGGAACTTGCCGGGCAGGGCGTGGAGAATGCACAGGACAAGGTACAGGAGCTTGTCGACGCCTATAACGCTGTCGGCCATGTGCCGTTCAAGGAGAAGGATAAAATCTTCAAGGAGTACCACGATGTGCTGGACAAGATCTATAGCGATCTGCACGTGTCTGTGGCCCGTCGCCGTCTTGACAACTTCAAGCAGAATCTGCGCAACGTGGCTAAGCGTGGCGAGGATGCTATGGACAACGAGCGTGGTCGTCTGACCCGCCGTTATGAGCAGCTCAAGCAGGAGATTGCCACCTACGAGAACAATCTCGGCTTCTTGAACATCTCAAGCAAGAAGGGCAACAGTCTCGTTGACGAGATGAACCGTAAGGTGCAGCGACTCAAAGACGACGCTGAG
Organism: uncultured Prevotella sp.; assembly: GCA_900317685.1. Lineage (GTDB taxonomy): Bacteria > Bacteroidota > Bacteroidia > Bacteroidales > Bacteroidaceae > Prevotella. The sequence continues at coordinate 23,164 of ONHQ01000018.1, read as the reverse complement.
CTGGTGCGCCAGAAGATCAAGGCGATCGATAGTCAAGATAATAATTAACCTGCCAATCATTATAGAAGGTCCCAAGCTTTGAGACGTGAGTCCCATGCTTGGGATTTTTTTTACTTCGTAAACAGATAGGGAAAAACAGACTGTGTAACATAACAAGCGGACGAGAGAATGTCATCAAGACACATTTCTCGCTTTTCTTCTCTTCTCAGAGCTTCCCAGCTCGTTTGCTTTCTTTATTCTTCCCTTGTCGCTTCTGTCAAACAGTCGACTGTAAAGGCCCAGTCTTATAAAGTTTCACGGTCAGACATTTCACCTCATCCATTCTTCCAATTGACCAGATAGAGCTTTTCCGTGGCACGCGTGAAGGCGGTGTAGAGCCAATGGTAATAGTCAGCATTGACCATGTCGTCGGTCATATAGCCTTGATCGACATAAACGTGACTCCACTGCCCGCCCTGCGCCTTATGGCAGGTGACAGCATAGGCGAACTTCACTTGCAAAGCATTGAAGTAAGCATCGCTTTTCACTGCCCGCAATCGTTCTGGCTTGGTTTTAAGATCAGCATAGTCTTCCATCACTTGATTGAAGAGCTGTTCGCTCTGCTCACGTGTCAGTGCGGGAGCCTCCGTGAGCAGCGAGTCCATATTCACGGTCACCTGCATCTCATAGTCGTCGTAGTCGGGAAAACGCAGCCACACATCAGCGAAGCGGAAGCCATAGAGCTCGCGGATGTTGCGCACGCGCTCCACCACCGCCCTATCTCCGTTGGCCAAAAAGCTCACGGGCAATGGCTGGGCCGGTTCGCCTTTGCTTACACTCTCACGGATGGCAGCCTGCTCTCGCTCGGTCCAGTAGTAGTTGTTGCGTACGATCATCAGCAGATCGCCCGAACAGAGTTCGTCCTCGCGGTCGAGGATGGTGTTGCGGATGCCTTGGTTGTAGATGCCGGTCCGTTTGTTCGACCGTGTCACGACGATGGTGTCGTCCATACCTACCTGACTGTAGCTTGAGGCAATCGTCTCTACAAGCTCGTCGCCTCTGAGGTTGACAATGTCGGCAAAGCCCTCAAAGGTCACCGGCGGCAACAGGGTGGTCTCGTCGCGTACGATCATGTCACGCAGCCGCGTGGCATTGAAGAGAATGCCTGACCGCTGTCCCTGACGAAGCACCTCGTCGAGGTCACACTCATAGACCACGAGGCCATACCCCCTGAGCACGTCGGCCGAGAGTGCCGGTGCCTCGTCCTCGCCCACCGGCGGCAGCTGTGCCTTGTCGCCGATGAGCAGCAGGCGGCAGTTGTCACCGCTATAGACATATTTTATCAGGTCGTCGAGCAGTGAGCCTGAGCCAAAGGTGTCCTCACCCTGTGCGCCGGCGCCGATCATCGAGGCCTCGTCGACAACGAAAAGCATACGGTGGTTGCGGTTGTCATTAAGATTGAACTGGCCGTCAAGTCCTTGGTAAGCCTGTTCGCGATAGATGCGCCGATGGATGGTGTAGGCTGGCAGACCGCTGCCACGCGAGAACACCTTTGCAGCACGACCGGTGGGTGCCATGAGCGTGAGCTTCTGTCCCAGACGATGGAGCGTGCCCACCATGGCAGCGGCCAACGAGGTCTTACCCGTACCCGCCGAACCACGCAGGATCATCACTGACTCCGGCCGACGGTCAGCCAAAAACTGACCAAACGTCTGCAACGCCGCTTGCTGGCAGGCTGTGGGCTGAAAGCCAAACTGCCCGACGATCATATCTATAAATTGCGCTATCTTCACTTTTCTCTTTGATGAAACAATAATTCTTCGTATCTTTGCAACTACGAAACCCTTGTAGGGCAAAGGTAGCAATAATTATTGAGAAAGATGAACATTCAACATAAAAACACTTATGGACTCCTTGCCTGTGCCATCGCCCTGGCTGTGCTCTGCGTGCTGAGCGTCAGCTCGCCCATGCGTTTTGAGCATCAACAGCAGCAGCGCGAGAAAGCCGTCAAGGAACGATTAGTGAAGATCCGCACCGCCGAGGAGAAATATCGCTTACGCCACGGAGTCTACACGGCAGACTTCAGTACGCTCATCAAGAGCGGAATGCTCGCCGACTCCTTGCAGTATATCCCCTATTCCGACGGCAAGCGATTCACCATCGACGCCACCACGACCATCGCCAAGAGTGGACGGCAAGTACCACTCATGGAGTGTAGCGCTGCCTACGACGACTATCTCAAGGGACTCGACAAAAACAGCATCGACAACCTCACTCAGGCCGCCAACGAGTCAGGACGGTTCCCCGGACTGAAGTTTGGCGACACCACACAACCCAACGACAACGCCGGTAACTGGGAATAAGCTATGCAAGACAACAACAATACCACACGACAGGGGCTCTCACCCCGCATGACCATACGCGTGAGCAAGGGATCGCTCATCTTTGCCATCGCAGACACTGATCATCCCCACAATATCGTCTACGAGCCATATACGGCAAAAAGCGGTGTGTCGATGGCCGCCAACCTGCGCGATGCTTTCAAGACCGCAGACATCCTGCAGCGGCCGACCCATCGGGCACAGGTGCTCGTGGACACGCCCGTGGTGCTTGTGCCCATCGAGGAATACGACGAGACCAAAAACGACATCCTCTATCACCAGGCCATCACGGGCTACGATGGCTATGCCATTGAAAGCAACATCCTCCCCGACCTCAACGCCGTGGCTCTCTTCGCCTTGAACAAAGACCTGCGACTCGTCGTCGAGGACCACTACAGCGACGCACGCTTCATCGCGCTCATGCGTCCCGTGTGGATGTATCTCCACCGCCGCAGCTTCGTCTCGAACCGGCGCAAGCTCTATGCCCACTTCCACGATGGCAAGATGGAGGCGTTCAGCTTCGAGCGCAACCGCTTCGTCTTCTCCAACCAATACCCCATCAAGGAACGGCAAGACGCCGTCTTCTTCCTTCTCTTCATCTGGAAACAACTCGCCATGGACCAACGAGCCGACGAGCTCTACCTCTCCGGTGACATCCGTGAAAAGGAAGAGCTCACCACTATGCTGCAAAAATACCTGAGCAAGGTCACCTTCATCAACCCGAAGGCTGACTTCAACCGGGCCACCATCACCGACATCAAGGGCATACCCCTCGACATGGTCACACTCTATCTCGGATAAGTCTTCACCCACGTGCTGAGTGCCCTCAAGTTCTCAACCATCATTCACTCTGTTTACAAAGAAAATAATGAGAATCATTACTGGCATCTATAAAGGCCGTCACTTCGACGTGCCACGTACCTTCAAGGCAAGGCCTACCACAGACTTTGCCAAGGAAAACATCTTCAACGTACTCGGTGGTTACCTTGATTTCGACGGTATCACCGCCCTTGACCTCTTCTCCGGCACGGGCAGCATCTCGCTGGAGATGCTCTCACGGGGATGCGCGCAAGTCATCAGCGTGGAAGCTGACCGCGACCATGCCCGCTTCATTGCCCAGTGCATGAAAAAGATCGGTGCTGACAACAACCTGCTCATCCGTGGTGATGCCTTCCGCTTTCTCAAGTCTTGCCACCAACAGTTTTCCCTTATCTTTGCCGATCCGCCCTATGCGCTTGAACAGCTCCCTACCCTGCCCGACATCATCTTCGAGCATGAGTTGCTGGCTCCCGACGGCATTTTTGTCTTGGAGCATGGCAAGGACCACGCTTTCGAGTCGCATCCTCATTTCATCGACCATCGCCACTACGGCAGCGTCAACTTCAGTCTGTTTCGATAAAGCGAGGGGAGTTCTGTTCGTCACGATATATCGTGACGCTCCCTCCCATTGCCTTCCTCTGTCTCTGAGGCAGACACAAAAAAAATCGCCGAACAGCTAAGCTATTCAGCGACTTTTTTGTTGGGATACCCGGACTCGAACCAGGAAAAACAGGACCAGAATCTGTTGTGTTACCATTACACCATATCCCAATTTTCAATTGCCTTGGAAGCAACACCCTTGCTTCTGTATTGCGAGTGCAAAGGTACGGACTTTTTTTGAAACGCCAAAACTTTTGCCGACTTTTTTTATAAAAAACGTATTTTTCTCTCTTTTGCTACCTTTTCCCACCCTCTCATGCTCTCCATATCTCACTCTTTCTTCCTAAAAAATATCAAATAAACATCGAAAGACTACTCTCTTTCGATAATATCACGTATCTTTGCATTTCGAATCATATATATTATTAATAAGGTATACCAAGTTTAAACTGATACATGACAGAAGCAACAAATCTCGTAAAGTCCATCACAAAGGGCATACAAGAGAAGAAAGGACAGCATATCGTCATTGCTGACCTCAGCCACATCGACGGTGCCATCGCCAACTACTTTGTCATCTGCCAGGGCAACTCGCCCACACAGGTGGAGGCTATCGCCGAAAGCGTCGGCGAGATCTGCCGCAAAGAAGCAGGCGAAAAACCGGTAAACGTCAACGGACTGGGTAACAACCAATGGGTGGCGATCGACTATGTCGACGTGCTCGTTCATATCTTCATGCCGGAGACGCGGGAGTTCTACGACCTGGAGAACCTCTGGGAGGACGCCAAACTCACCGAACTGCCCGACGTGGACTAAGCGACAGACAAGACAATCCTAACATACATAACAATTCTACTCCTCAGAAATGGACAGAAACAGCAATCAATTTCCAAGGCGCAACAATCAGCCGAAGATGCCCCGGTTCAATATGAACTGGATCTACATCATCGTGCTCATTGGCCTTGCCGTGCTCTTCTTCACCGGTGGAGGCGACTCCCTGGCGCAAGCCGCGGGCACGAGCAAGGATGCCAAATACAGTGACTTCAAGACTTACGTGGAAAAAGGCTACGCTCAGCGCATCGTCGTCAACAAGAACGACAACACGCTGAAGATGTACGTCAAGCCTAAGTATATCCAAAACGTATTCCAGCAGAGTGCGCAGCAGACGGGCAACGACCCCTATGTCAACGTAGAGTTCGGCTCCGTCGATGAGCTCGACAAATACTTGGCTGCCGAGCAGGCCAAAGGCAAGTTTGCCAGCTACAGCTACGACAACGCCAAGACGAGCGACATCATGTCGCTGATCATCAACCTCTCACCGCTGATCATCTTCTTCGTGCTGATGTGGTTCATCGGCCGGCGCATGGGTGGCGGAACGGGCGGTGCCGGCGGCGTGTTCAGCGTGGGCAAGAGCAAAGCAAAGCTCTATGAGAAAGCCGGAGAGCTCGGCATCACCTTCAAGGACGTCGCCGGACAGGAAGGCGCCAAGCAGGAAGTGCAGGAAATCGTGGAATTCCTTAAGAATCCAAAGAAATATACCGACTTAGGTGGAAAGATTCCTAAGGGAGCACTGCTCATCGGTCCTCCGGGAACAGGTAAGACTTTGCTTGCCAAGGCTGTGGCCGGAGAGGCCGGCGTGCCTTTCTTCTCGATGTCAGGTTCCGACTTCGTGGAGATGTTCGTCGGTGTCGGTGCCAGCCGTGTGCGCGACGTCTTCGCCCAAGCCAAGCAGAAAGCACCGTGCATCATCTTCATCGACGAGATCGATGCCGTGGGACGCGCACGTTCCAAGAATCCCGCCATGGGCGGCAACGACGAGCGCGAGAACACGCTCAACGCTCTGCTCACCGAGATGGACGGCTTCGGCACCAACTCGGGTGTCATCGTCTTGGCAGCTACCAACCGCGTCGACATGCTCGACAAAGCACTGCTGCGTGCCGGGCGTTTCGACCGTCAGATCCACGTCGACCTGCCCGACATGGCTGAGCGCAAGGCAATCTTCCAAGTACATCTAAAGCCGCTGAAGACCGACAACAGCCTCGACATCGACTTCCTGGCCCGCCAGACTCCGGGATTCTCCGGCGCTGACATCGCCAACGTCTGCAACGAGGCCGCTCTGATCGCCGCCCGCCACGACAAGAAGTTCGTCACCAAGCAGGACTTCCTCGACGCTGTGGACCGCATCATCGGCGGACTGGAGAAGAAGACCAAGGTGATGACCACCGAGGAGAAGCGCTCCATCGCTATCCACGAGGCAGGTCACGCCACCATCAGCTGGTTCTGCGAACACGCCAATCCATTGGTCAAGGTGACCATCGTACCGCGTGGTCAGGCACTCGGCGCTGCCTGGTACCTGCCCGAGGAGCGTGTCATCACCACCAAGGAAGAGATGCTCGACGAGATGTGTGCCCTCTTAGGCGGCCGTGCTGCCGAAGACCTCTTCACAGGACATATCTCCACCGGCGCCATGAACGATCTGGAGCGCGCCACCAAGAGCGCCTATGGCATGGTAGCCTATGCGGGTATGAGCGACAAGCTCCCCAACATCTGCTACTACAACAACCAGGAGTATCAGTTCCAGCGCCCCTACAGCGAGACCACTGCAAAGATCATGGACGACGAGGTGCTGAAGATGATCAACGAGCAGTATGTGCGTGCCAAGAACATCCTTACGCAGCACAAGGAAGGTCACAAGCAACTGGCCGAGCTGCTCTTCTCCAAGGAGGTCATCTATGCCGAGGACGTGGAGAAGATCTTTGGCAAGCGTCCATGGGTGAGCCGCTCGCAGGAGCTCATGGAAGAGAACGACAAGCTTGAGGCTGAAAAGGCCAAGGCTGCTGAGCCCAAACTCGAGGATATGCCCGACGAGGTGAAGAAGGCTCAGGCCGAGCACGAGGCTGCCGAAAAGCAGAAGCAGGCAGAAAATACTGACCAGCACGCCGACACCGACAAGAAAGGCGACGCTGAGCAGGCTGACTAATATATTTATAATAAGGTATGGGCGCACCTCCACGGGTGCGCCCATACGCTATTACACAACTTAAACGATAATACGATGAACGACAAAAAACACAATCTCATTGTCCGCACCATCACTGGTGTGCTCTTTGTTGCCGTCATGGTGGCTGGTTTCCTCACTCCCTCAACTATGGTGGCGCTCTTCGCCCTCATCACGGCACTCGCCCTTTGGGAGTATACCGGACTGGTCAACAACTTTGTGCCCGACGTGCAGGTCAACCGCCTCATCTCCACGGTGGCCGGCGTCTATTTCTTCCTTGCCGTGGCCGGATGGCGCACGGGACTGGTGAGCAACTTCGTGGTGATGGTACCCTATATCCTCAGCATCGTCTACCTGCTGATCTCCGAGCTCTATCTCGGCAATAAGAATGCGGTAGCCGACATGGCCTACACCATGCTGGGACAGATGTACATTGCCATGCCGCTGTCGCTGATCAACGTCCTCGCTTTCGAGGTCAACGCCGACGCGACGGGCGTGCACTACGACATGCTCCTGCCGCTGTGCGTCTTCATCTTCCTTTGGCTCAACGACTCCGGCGCCTACTGCTCGGGCTCGCTCTTCGGCAAGCACAAGCTCTTCCCGCGCATCTCTCCGGGCAAGACCTGGGAGGGCAGCATCGGAGGCGGCATTATCGTGATCATCGCCGCCTTCATCATTGGTCTCTATGCCAACAACGGCCAGGCTCATCAGCTCAACGAGTGGCAATGGGCCGGACTAGGACTCGTCGTCGTGGTCTTCGGCACTTGGGGTGATCTCGTGGAGAGCCTCTTCAAACGCACCATCGGCATCAAGGACAGCGGCAAGATTCTGCCGGGACACGGTGGCATGCTCGACCGCTTCGACTCAAGTCTGATGGCCATCCCCGCCGCCGTGATGTATCTCTATACGCTCGTCTCTTTCTAACGCAGGACCATGATCGACCGTCAGACAGTAGAAAGAATCAAGGAGGCCGCCAACATCGTTGACGTGGTCTCGGAATTTGTCACGCTCAAGCGCTCGGGAGCCAACTATAAAGGCCTCTGCCCGTTCCACAACGAGAAGACACCGTCGTTTTATGTCTCTCCCGCGCGTGGCACCTGCCACTGCTTCGGCTGTGGCAAGGGTGGCAACGCCGTGTCGTTTATCATGGAACACGAGCAGATGACCTATCCCGAGGCACTGCGCTGGCTGGCCAATAAATACCATATAGAAATCCACGAGCGCGAACTCTCCAGCAAGGAGAAAGAGGAACAGAGCCAGCGCGAGTCGATGTTCATCGTCAACGAATGGGCCGCGAAATACTTCGAGGACCTGCTCCACAACCACGCCGACGGCGTGGCTATCGGTATGCAGTATTTCCGTAGCCGTGGCTTCCGCGACGACATCATCCGCAAGTTCCACTTGGGCTTCGACGTCTCTGACCGCCATGCCCTGGCACGCACAGCCCTGCAGAAAGGCTACAAAGAGGAGTTTCTGCTCAAGACCGGCATCTGCTATCGCACCGACCGCGGCGAGCTCATCGACCGCTATGCCGGACGCGTGGTCTTCCCATGGATTGGCGTGAGCGGAAAGGTGGTAGGCTTCACGGCCCGTGTGCTCGACAGCCGCACGAAAGGCGTCAACCAGAAATATGTCAACTCGCCCGACAGTGACATCTATCATAAGGACCACGAGCTCTACGGCATCTGGCAGGCTAAGCGCGCCATCGCCAAGGAGGACCGCGTGTTCATGGTCGAGGGACAGGCCGACGTCATCGCCATGCACCAGTGTGGCATCGAGAACGTTGTGGCCAACTCGGGCACGGCACTCAGCCTGCACCAGATCCACACGCTCCACCGCTTCACGTCCAACATCACGCTCATCTACGATGGAGACGCCGCCGGCATACACGCTGCCCTGCGAGGTACCGACATGCTGCTCTCCGAGGGCATGAACCTCAAGGTGCTGTTGTTGCCCGACGGCCAGGACCCCGACGAGTTCTCACGCGCGCACCCCGCCGCCGACTTCCGGAAATACATCGAGGAGCACTCTGCTGACTTCATCCAGTTCAAGACCGACCTGATGCTGCGGGGAGAGAAAGATCCGAAAAAACGCGCCGACGCCATCAGTTCCATCGTACAGTCGGTGTCGATGGTACCCAATCAGATCCTCCGAGACACCTACATCCATGACTGCTCACAGCGCATCGGCATCGGTGAGGCCACCCTCATCAATCAGATGAACAACTTCATCCGCAGCCGAAAGAGTGGCGCACCGGGCACGGCTGTTCCCGGAGACATTCCCGCACCGGCCCAAGCACCCGTTTCACAGCCGTCTATGCCTGTCACGCCTCAGGTGCAGGCGACGCAGGTGGAGCGCATGATCATTCAGCTCATCATCAAACACGGCGAGCACATCATCCTCAACAACGTGGAGGACGACGAGGGACAGCTTCACTCGCTCACCGTGGCACAGTATATCCACTACAGCCTCACCACCGACAGCCTCTCGTTCCAGAGTGAAGTCTACAACCGCATCCTGCAAGAGGCGGCACAGAAAAGCGCGGAACCCGGATTCAAGGCTGAGTCTTACTTTCTCCACCACGACGACATTGCCATCGCACAACTTGCCGCCGACATGACAGCCGACAAGTACCATCTCATCGAGAAGGAGGAAGCCCCGAAAAACAAAGAGGAACTGGAGCAGCGCATGGAAAACGAGACCGACAACCTGCGCAACCAGGCCATGCACCTGATGCTTGACTTCCGCAAGGACTATGTCGAGGCACAACTGAAGCAGGTGCAGGCCGAGATCGCGCAAAACACCAAGGACATCGGCAGGCTCAAAGAGCTCATGGCCCGCTACCAACAGCTGCAGACCATGCGCAACGCACTTGCCAAACAACTCGGCAGCAACATCATCCTTTAACTAATATCTTTCATTCCGAATGAGAAGAATTGAGAAAGCACCTGCCGTGGTCATGAGCAGTTCCCCGTCCATCACAGATAAATGACAAAACAGAAGCAATAGAGGCGAAAAAGCATAATAATTGGCTTTTTCGCCTCTTGCTTTTAGAAAAATGATTATCTTTGCACTTGGTTAACTATATTACAGAGAAAGCATAAAAACGTAACGCTTATGTCAACATTAACTATCGCAATTGTCGTCGTGTTCTGCGTGGGCTATCTGTTCATAGCCTTAGAGAGCGTGACGAAAGTCAACAAAGCTGCCGTAGCCTTGCTGATGTTTGTGGTCTGCTGGACGTTGTTCATGATCGATCCGGGCAGCTATCTGCCGGGATTCAGCGGTCAGGAACTCATCAACAAGGCAGGCACGGCCATCACTGAGCACTTGGGCGACACCTCCACGACGCTGTTCTTCCTCATGGGTGCCATGACCATCGTGGAGATCGTGGACCAGAACGGCGGGTTTAACTGGGTACGTGGCGTGATGAAGAGCAAAGGCAAGCGCACACTGCTGTGGCGCATCGCCTTCCTGACATTCATCCTCTCTGCCATCCTCGACAACCTCACCACGAGCATCGTGATGATCATGATCCTGCGCAAACTCGTCAAAGAGCACAAGGATCGCATCATCTACGCCTCACTCGTCATCATTGCCGCCAACTCAGGTGGCGCTTTCTCGCCCATCGGCGACGTGACGACAATCATGCTGTGGAACAAGGGCGTCATCACAGCCTTGGGCGTGCTCTCCGAGATCACGATTCCTTCTATCGTGTCGATGGTCATCCCGGCCTTTATCCTGCAATATTCTCTCCACGGCGACTTGGAGGACATTGACAGCCCCGACGCTCCTGTGGAGACCGAAGAGCAGGAGCTGGGTCATCGCCAGCGTGCCGCCGTGTTCTGCATCGGTGTCGGTGGTCTGATGTTCGTTCCCGTCTTCAAGGGCATCACCGGTCTGCCTCCCTTCGTGGGCATCATGCTCGTGCTGAGTGTGCTGTGGATTGCCACCGAGCTGTTCTACCGCAATCTCTCCACTTCCTACGAGACTCACGGAACCAAGAAGCGTGTGGTCAACCTGCTTCACCGCATCGACATGTCGACCATTCTCTTCTTCCTCGGCATCCTCATGGCAGTGGCCAGCTTGGAGCAGACAGGCGTGCTGACCTCTATCGGCAAGGGCCTCAACGTAGCCTTCGACGGCAACCACTACGCTGTGACGGGCATCATCGGTGTGCTGTCGAGTATTGTTGACAACGTACCCTTGGTGGCCGGTTGCATGGGCATGTATCCTGTGGCACCGACAGGCGACATGGCTGTCGACGGCATCTTCTGGCAGTTGCTCGCCTACTGTGCCGGTGTGGGTGGTTCCATGCTCATCATTGGTTCTGCTGCCGGCGTTGTGGTCATGGGACTGGAGAAGATCACCTTCGGCTGGTATATGAAGCATGTGAGCTGGATTGCAGCGCTGGGCTACCTTGGCGGTATCTTCTGCTACTGGATCATCCGCACATTCATCATGGTCACTCCTGCATAAACAAAGCTTTAAGCGATCATCATCAAAAGGCACTGACAGCATTCCTGTCAGTGCCTTTTTGGTTCTATACGCGCGATTTTTCGTCCTTGCATGGACTTAGAATCGTCTTTAGACACATTGAATTGCACGACCAGACATGCAAAGAAGCGTTGTCTGGTGATGGTCAAACGTTCGTTTGACGTATGGTCGAACGAACGTTGTACAAAAGTCAAACGAACGTTTGCCTATCGTCCAACGAACGTTTGACCATTTACTAACAACTGATTTTTCAAAAAGAACACGCTGACTTGACTGTCTCCATTCGTATTGTTTCTACCTTTTGGGGTATTCTATTCAACACTTCCTCCCGCTCCCATTCATCACTCACCATTCAACATTGAAAAAGGCCCACCGCCTTGTCCCCTGGAAGTGGGACATCAGGCAGCGGGCCTAAAATGTATGCAATGATGCAAACGAGAAAACGTTGTTGTTAAAGTGGATACTCCTCGAAGGCGTAGAGCACTGTAGAGAGATAGCGCTCACCGGTATCGGGCAGCAGGGCTACGATCGTCTTACCCTTGTTCTCCGGGCGCTTGGCAATCTCCGTGGCTGCGTATGCGGCCGCACCGGAAGAGATGCCAACGAGCAGTCCCTCTTGCTGTGCCAGCTGACGGCCGGCGAGGATGGCAGCGTCGTTGTCTACGTCAAACACCTCGTCGATGACACTTGCATCGTAGGTCTTGGGAACGAAGCCGGCGCCAATACCCTGAATCTTATGAGGTCCGGGCTTGCCACCATTGAGCACTGGTGAGGTTGTCGGCTCCACGGCGATAATCTTCACGTTGGGGTTCTTCTCCTTCAGTCTGCGGCCGATACCGGAAATCGTTCCGCCGGTGCCTACACCAGCCACGAAGATGTCGACCTTGCCGTCTGTGTCGTCCCAGATCTCCAGCCCCGTGGTCTCATAATGCTTCTGCGGATTGGCGGGATTCTCAAACTGCTCAAGGATAACCGAGCCGGGGATGGAATCCCGCAACTCCTCTGCTGCCTTGATAGCACCCGGCATGCCGTCCTTGCCACTGGTGAGCTTCACCTGTGCGCCATAAGCCTTCACAAGGTTGCGGCGCTCAATGCTCATCGTCTCGGGCATGGTAAGGATAAGCTTATAGCCCTTCACGGCTGAGACCAGAGCCAGGCCTACACCTGTGTTGCCACTGGTCGGCTCGATGATCGTTGCTCCCGGCTTCAGCTTGCCGTCGCGCTCAGCAGCCTCGATCATTGCAAGGGCGATGCGGTCCTTCACGCTGCCGCCGGGGTTAAAGAACTCTACCTTGGCCAGCACTGGAGTCTCCAGGCCACGCTGAGCCGAGTACTTGTTAAGCTCTACTAAAGGTGTATGACCAATCAGGTCTGTGATCTGCTTATATATTCTTGCCATAATGTGTTTCCTTTCTAATGATTTCTAATACTTCAATTCTCTAATTCTTGAGAAAAAGATGTCTCTGCTTGAGCTTACTTCTCGTTCTTCACGGCCTCAAAAGCCTGATCGAGGTCAGCGATGAGATCCTCATAGTGCTCAGTGCCGATGCTCAGACGGATTGTTCCGTCGAAGATACCCTGCTCGGAAGCCTCCTCCTCGCTCAACTCAGAGTGTGTGGTACTCTTTGGATGCACGACGAGCGACTTCACGTCAGCCACGTTGGCCAGGTCAGAGAAGATCTTGAGATGGTCGATGAAGTCCCAAGCCTTCTGCTGGCTGCCATCGATCTCAAAGGTGAAGATGCTGCCGGCGCCGTTGGGGAAGTAGCGCTCGTAGAGGTCGTGGTTGGGGTGATCGGGCAGCGACGGATGGTTGATCTTCTTCACCTGCGGCTGCGTCTTGAGGTAGTCGACAATCTTCAGGGTGTTGAAGACGTGACGCTCAACACGCAATGACAGGGTCTCCAGACCTTGCAGCAGCACCCAGGCGTTGAACGGTGAGATGCAGGCGCCTTCGTCACGCAGCAGCAATGCACGCACACGGGTGACAAACGGAGCGGGCAGCTTGCCGAAGACAAGGCCATGATAGGAAGCGTCGGGCTTGATGAAGCCGGGGAACTTGTCGTTTTGGAAATAGTCAAACTTACCGCCGTCGACAATCACGCCGCCCAGAGATGATCCGTGACCACCGATGAACTTAGTGGCGGAGTGCACCACGATGTCGGCTCCGTGCTCGATAGGACGGATCAGATAAGGAGTGCCGAAGGTGTTGTCGATCACCAAGGGGATGCCATGCTTATGGGCGATGGCGGCCGAGCGCTCAATGTCGCTGATATTGGAGTTCGGGTTTCCGAGGGTCTCAATATATACGAGTTTGGTGTTAGGCTTAATGGCAGCCTCCAAAGCGTCGTAGTCGTCGGGGTTGACAAATGTCGTATCGATACCATACTTGCTCAGCGTATGCTTCAGCAGATTGTAGGTTCCTCCGTAGATGGTATCGGTTGCCACCACATGGTCACCGGCGTATGCCAGGTTGGTGATGGCGTAAGTCACTGCAGCAGCACCTGAGGCAACAGCCAGTCCGCCTACGCCGCCTTCCAGTGCGGCCACGCGATCCTCAAACACGCCCTGTGTGGTGTTGGTCAGACGACCGTAGATGTTTCCAGCGTCCTTCAAATGGAAGCGGTCGGAAGCGTGCTGCGCATTGTGGAACACGTAAGACGTGGTCTGGTAGATAGGCACGGCACGCGCGTCTGTGGCGGGGTCTGCCTGTTCCTGTCCTACATGAAGTTGCAGTGTCTCGAAATGAAGCTTTTTCTCGTTGCTCATAGTCATTTACTTTTTATGCTTTCCTCAACCTTTATATAATCATGAGGTTGCGTTCAGCGGTTACACATCTATTGTTTTTTCACGATGCAAAGTTACGATGATTTTCCCATCATAGAAATCGCATAATCACGTCATATTGTATACCACAAACGTGGTACAACCCCTTTTACACGCCATGACCACGCCATTATCTTACTCACAAAATCGTTAACAAGAGTAAAATAAAGAGCACTACGCACAATGCAAAAATTAAAAATACGCAATAAACAAGCATTTTGTCGCTATATTATTTGGCTGTTTCAAGTAAATCATATTATCTTTGCAGTGTACTATTAAAGTAGTACACTAACACAGATAACAGTTAAACGTAAGAAAGAACAATATGATTGATGTAAGAGACCTCCGTTTTCACTATCAGGGCAGCAAGCACCAAGTGTTTGATCACTTCGCCTTGCAGTTGCAACCCGGCTGCGTCTACGGCCTGCTTGGCAAGAACGGCACAGGAAAGTCTACCCTTCTCTATCTCATCGCCGGACTGCTGCGTCCCAACAGTGGCACGGTGACAGTCGACGGCAAGGAGAGCTGGTTGCGTCTTCCCGAGATGCTTCAGGAAGTGTTTATCGTGCCTGAGGAGTACGCCATGCCCGACATGAGCTTTGAAGCCTTCGCCGACATGATGCGCGCCTTCTATCCTCATTTCAGCGATGACCTGCTGGCCAAATGCCTCGCCGACTTCGAGATGCCGGCACGTCCCAACCTCAAGGAGCTGTCCATGGGACAAAAGAAAAAGGTGTATATGAGCTTCGCCATCGCCACGGGCACCCGCCTGCTGATGATGGACGAGCCGACCAACGGCCTCGACATTCCGTCGAAGGCGCTCTTCCGCAAGGTGGTGGCCAACTACATGGAGGACGACCGCACGCTCATCATCTCCACCCATCAGGTTCACGACATCGAGAGTCTGCTCGACCACGTGGTCATCATCAACCAAAGCCGCGTGCTGCTCAACAGTTCCATCGCAGACATCTCTCGTCGCTATGCCTTCCGCTACCTTTCGCCGCAGGAGATGGACAATACGGTGCTCTATGCCGAACCCACGTTACAAGGCAACGCCGTCATCATGCCAAGAGGCGATGGCGAGGAGACGCAAGTAGACTTGGAGTTGCTCTTCAACGCCACGATCAGCGGCAAAATCAGTCACCAGTAGTTTCGCCACACCTTATTATATATAAGGCTCCAAGTGTTTACACCTTATTATATATAACACGATAAACATCTCACAGATATAGTATCACACTATGAACAAGAATAGATTTCTGCAAGTGCTCCGTTGGGAGCTGTTGCTCAGCAAGCGTCAAATAGCCACCATGGCCCTGACTTTCTTCGGACTGGTTGTCATTCCACAGATCCTCACGCTCGTATTCAAGTCGTCGTCGAGCAGTGCTTACACCATGGGCATCCTCTGTTCCGTAGCTCTGTCCGCCTATCTGCTTTGCAGCGGTGCGCTCATCTTCTCCAGTCTTCGCAGCCGTCAACAGCGCATCAACAACTTCATGCTCCCTGCCTCGAACAAAGAGAAGTTCATCGCCCGCTACCTCGTACTCGTGGTTGCCATGCCGCTGGCCGCCATCGCGGGTTTCTTTGCCGGCGACGTACTGCAATATCTCATGAGCTTGATGATCAACAGCGATGCAGCACAGTGGGCTACCAGCGCACTCACGGAAGGCCTCAACAATAGTGGCATCTTCCATTTTTATACCAATCTCAATGGCGACCCATCCCCTATTGAAGGCTTCCTCGTGATTCTCTTAGGAACCATCACGCAGCACGCCTGCTTCCTGCTTTTCGGCAGCATCTACCACAAGCATCCACTCGTGATGGCTGTCCTTACGTGGATGGGTCTCGGCATCGTGCTCCTCATGCTTGGTGCTTTGGCAGCGAACCTTCTCACTGAGTTCATCAACAGTGGCTACACGATCATCCTTTACGACGCATGGTGGAATGCCCTCTACTTCGTAGTCAGCATCGCACTCATCATCTTCTGCTACTGGTTCGCCTTCCGCCGCTACACCCGTCTGCAGGTCATCAACAACCAATGGATCAACAAATAAAAGGCAACCATTTCGTTTTGTAAGACGATGCCCAGCAGCATCTTTCAATCATTAAAAAAGTATCACCATGAAAAAGTTAGCATTTATGTTTATCGCCCTTGTGGCCATTCTTTCTGTTTCCGCTTGCCGTATCGAGAAAGTTAACAACAGTGATGAGCCCGCGAAGTCCTATACCCTCAACCTCCGCGACTTCCAAAGCATCAAGAACTACACAAGCTGTGACATCCACTTTACGCAGTCCAACACCTACAAGGTTGTACTGAAAGCCACTCCGCGTTGGTACGCCACCCACTCCATCACCTCCAGCCATGGAGAGCTCGTCATCACACAGAAGGAAGAACGCAAACAGGAGGGTATCACAGTACTGCACATCAACTCTTCCTACGACGATGCCGAACTGTGGATCAGCGCTCCCTCACTGTCCGATGTCTCCACAGCGGGAAGCGGCGACTTCTATGCCGAGACTGACATCACTGGGCAGAACCTGACGCTGTCCATCGCGGGGAGCGGCGACAGCCACCTGAAGAACGTCACGCTCTCTGATAACCTCACCTACTACGTAGCCGGAAGCGGCGACATCGAGACCGGCACGCTCCAAGCCAGCAACGCCTCGTTCAGCATCAGCGGCAGTGGCGACATCAAGAGTAAGCTCGCTAAGGTAAAGACGACCAAGCTCTCCATCGCCGGCAGTGGCGACGGCAGCCTCGACTTCGACCACTGCGGCCATGCAGACATCAGCATCTCGGGAAGCGGCGACATCGACCTCTCCGGAACACTGCAGTCGCTCGAAAAGAGCGTATCGGGAAGTGGCGACATCGACACCGACAGACTGCAACTTGGCAAATAGCCTCACCTTTCATAACACTCACGTATATGGCATTCAACAATGATAAAGCCATCTATCTGCAAATAGCCGACCGCCTGAGCGACGAGATCCTCGCGGGCGTCTACAAAGCCTTCGACCGCATACCCAGCGTGCGCGAATATGCCGCCACGCTCGGCGTCAATGCCAATACGGCGGTCAAGGCCTACGACCAGCTCGCTCAGGAAGGCATCATCTTCAACAAGCGCGGCCTCGGCTATTTCGTAGCAGAAGATGCGCAACGACATATCAAACAGACACGGCGGCAGGCGTTTCTCAAGACCGTGCTTCCCGAAATTGTCCGCCAGATGAGGCTCCTGGACATCTCTTGGGAAGAGCTCAAGGATGCGTTAACCTCTGTTCAGTAAGACGCTGCTTTGCAGCGTCCCACCCAAAAACAATAGCAAGACAATGAAAAACAATATCAAAGGCAGGCAGGCGCTTGCCATCACTCTCCTTTCGTTCTCCCCTCTCGCCGCTCTGGCCCAGACTCCGGCTAACAGTGCCGACAGCCTTAAGCTCCAAGCCATCCAAGACAGCCTCGACCTGCAAGGCGTAGAGGTGGTGGCTCAAAAGCCCGTCGTGAAGATGACCACCGACAAGATGACCTACAACGTGCAGCAGGACGCTGACGCTAAGACGATGACGCTCCTCGACATGCTCCGCAAGGTGCCAATGGTCAACGTCGACGGACAGGACAACGTCACCGTGAAAGGATCCTCCAACTTCAAGGTTTATGTCGATGGCAAGCCCAACCAGATGTTTCAAAACAACTTCTCACAAGTAGCCAAGTCTGTACCGGCCTCAATGGTGCAGAGCATCGACGTCATCACCTCACCGGGAGCCAAATACGACGCAGAGGGCACCACCGGTGTTCTCGACATCAAGATGGTGAGACAAAGCGGGGCGCAAGGCAACGACTGCGACAACTGCTATAACGGCAATGTCGAGCTCACCGCCAGCAATCATGGCGAGCGAGCCAACGTCTACGTTGGCGGTCAACAGGGCAAGCTCACTTACAGTGCCATGGGATTTTTCGCTTGGCAGACCATGGACAACATGAAGGTGACCAACACGCGCATCCAGCAGACCACACTCGGCGAGTCACATGAGACCAACGAGATGGAGATGGACGAGGATCATCCTTTCTCCATGGGCAACATCACCCTCGGCTATGCCCTCGACTCACTGAGCACCCTCAATGTCAATGCCGGCATCAGCGGAGGCAACACCCACCACGACTACGACCCGCGCAACTCCTTCGCCGGCGGACCTTACGGCAACGGCTTTAGCTATACCAACCACGCGTCGGAGCGCAACAAATACTTAGGTGTCAACGCCAGCACCGACTACCAGCGATGGCTCAATGCCGACCACACCTCACAGCTGACGCTGAGCTACCTCTACGATTACAACCCTGCCGTGAACCGCTCACGGACGACCTATGGTGACATCACCGGCGTGACAGGCCTGACCCTGACGGACCTCTACTCCGACTCGCACACCTGGGGCACCAGCCACACGGGACAAGCCGACCTGACCCTCGACCTCGGCAAAGGACAGACCTTGGAGACAGGCGCCAAGTTCATCAGTCGACGCAACAAAAGCGACAGCCGACTCTACGACACTGTGAATGGTGAAGACGTGCTCAACGCCGATGGCAGCATGCACTACCGCAATCTGCAAAGCATCGTGGCTGGCTATGCCCAGTACAAGCTGACCCAGGAGAAATACAACGCACGTCTTGGACTGCGCTACGAGCACACTTTTGAAAGTGTGAAGTATGCCGAGCACAGCGAGCGCAACTTCCACAAGGACTATGGCAACCTCGTTCCTTCGGGTAGCGTAGGCTATAACATCACACCAACATCGAATATTGGCCTGACCTATACCATGCGCATCTCGCGTCCGGGCATCAGCCAGCTCAACCCATACACGGACCGCACCATCCCCACCTCGCTGTCTTATGGCAATCCTTCGCTCGCTGTGATGAAGTCACACAATGTCTCACTGTCCTACAACTTCTTCACGCCTAAGCTGATGCTCAATGCCAGCCTCAGTCACGACTACGTCGGCAATGAGATAGAAAGCTATCAGTTCGTCGACGCCGACAACAAATATAACAGCACCTACGCCAACAACGGCAAGAGCCGCAACACTTATGTCGACGCCTTCGTCCGTTGGGTGGCGACCAAGACCTCCACGCTGATGCTCAACGGCAACGTGTCCTACGGTGACTGGAAAGCCAAAGAACTGGGCTATCACAATTGGGGTTGGTCAGGCAGCGCCTATGTCGGACTGGAGCAGCAACTGCCATGGAAGGTTAAGGGCTCTCTTGGCCTCTTCGCCCAGACACGCAATTACAACCTCATGGGCTACAACAGTGGCATGCAGTTCTTCAATGTCTCGCTCACCCGCACCTTCCTTAAGGACCGGTTGGAACTGTCGGCACGCTATGCCAATCCACTCCGCAGTCATCTCATCATCAACCGGTACAATGCGGGCAAGGACTTCAGCAATCTCACCCACGTCTCCATTCCCTTGCAGATGGTAGCATTATCGGTGAAATGGAACTTCGGCAACACCAAGAAACAATTCGGCAAGTACAACTCTAAGATCAACAACGACTTCAACGACTCGCAGAAGAAAGACTCACCCGCAAGTGGCATGGGCTTGTAACCATTACGTCTGACAGCAAACAAAAAAAGAGCATCCATAGACTGAGAACGCTCAGCACATGGATGCTCTTTTTTTGTTTGCTCTATTCAGCCGGCGCTTCTACGCCTATGAAACGACACGAAGCCGTCAGGCGATGATTAGTTTGTAGCCGAAGCCACGGACATTGATGATGCGCAGCCGGGGATCGTGTTCTAAACGGTGACGCAACTTGGTAACGAACACCTGCAAGCTGCGCCCATTAAACAGCGTATCGTCGCCCCACAGCGCCACAAGGATATCGTGCGACGCCACCACGTCGTTGACATGCTCAGCCAATATCCGCAGCAACTCCGACTCTCGGTGCGAAAGTTCTTCCTCATGGCCTTGCCACGACAATTGTTGTGTGACGGGATTGAGGCGGTAGGCTCCGATATCTATCCAACGGTTGTTGTCTTCAGCATCCAAGGACGAGGCCTGGCGATAAAGCTGCTGTCGCTCTGCCAGACGGCGCACGCGCGCCATAAGTTCCTGCAGGCTGAAGGGCTTCTTGAGATAGTCGTCACCACCCATCTTGAAACCATCGACCACATCATTGACCGATGAGCGGGCAGTGAGAAAAAGCACTGGCGTCAACTTGTCGTGCTCACGGATGCGCCGCACCATCTCGAAGCCGTCCATACGCGGCATCATCACATCGGTGACGAGCACGTCGGGCTTGTCAGCAAAGAATGCACTAAGCCCCTCCTCACCGTCGGCGGCAAGGGTCACGCTCATACCTGTGGGCTCCATTGTGTCCTTCATGATCATAGCCAACGAAGCCTCATCCTCAACCAACAACACCTTTATGTCTTCCATTTTCTTTTTATTTCTTCTATATACATCAACCTTTAGCCTGTCGCTTTTCGCAGAAGATGCAGGATACCTTCCGCACTGATTGCACGGCAGGACGGCAAGTCTCCTACTTACCGACTGAACGACAATGTGAACTCCGTACCTTTCCCCAACGTACTCTTGACGCTGACCTTTCCACCCATGCGCTCCATGATGTTGCGCACATAATAGAGGCCGAGGCCATAGCCTTTCACGTTGTGAAGGTTGCCCTGCGGTACACGGTAGAACTTGTCAAAGATATAGTTCTGCTTCTCCTTGGCGATGCCGATGCCATTGTCGGCTACTGTGATTGTTCCATTATACAGCCCAATGGTGATATCAACCGTGCTGCCCGAATATTTCAAGGCATTGTCCAAAAGGTTGCTCATCACATGCTGCAATTGCACCGCGTCGGCATAGACTGTCGGACGCTTCTCTGCTCCTACGAGATGGAAAGTCACAGGCTTATCAGCTTTCAGCCTATACTCCTCAGTGAGGCTTTTCACGACGGGCACCACATCGACATGCTCCAAATTGAGTCGCAATGTCGTGCGCCGTTCCATGGTCATCTGAAGGATCTGCTCCACGAGTTGTCCGAGCTTCTTCAGTTGTTGCAAGGTTATCTTCAGGTATTCAGTCCGCTTCTCTTTCGGCAACGACTGACCAAAGTTGAGCAGTGCATCGTTGGCGGCGTATGCCACAGAGACCGGTGTTTTCAACTCGTGCGTCATGTTGTTGACGAAGTCGCTCTTCATCTCGTCGACGGCTTGCAACTCGCGGATGGTACGTCCCAACATCCAGAACACCATTAACAACAAAAGGATGACAACCACCGATAGGCCGATGACACCCTCCATGTTGCTAAGCACGATCCACCCCAAGGGTACACAAAACACGCGGTAACCAAGCGTATGACCGTCTACGTCCCATTGCAACCGGGCAATCTCCACAGCGTGGTTGTGACTGTAGCCAGCCTTTTCTGTATGCGTAATCATCCGATTGTCTTTCCACAGTTCTACCTTCATTGTTCCTTCCATACCACAAGCGGCCATCTTCGCGTCCAGCAGATTATAGAAAGTAGCCACGTCCGGTAGGACAGCGGTGTCCACCACCTGATGCAAACCTCTACGCATCTCTTTGATGATGGAGGCGAAGGGATGGGATCTGGCAGTGTCGAGAGATAGTATTTTCTTCTTTCCGTTCTTAGCACTGTCAGATTTCACGACCTTGTATTTCTCTATCGTGGTCTTCTTGACAACGTTTCCTTTCCGTTCGATACGTATCGCTTTCCACAACAGTTCCTGGTGTTTATCCTGATCACCAATGGCATACTCTGCCGTCATCTGCTTATGGTAGAGCCGCTGACCTCGGATCAGCAACTCTTCATAGTCGCATTCGGCGATGGCGTCATCAAGTTGTTGGCGCATCCGTGCGTACTGCATGTTGTACTGTCGGAAAAGCCAAAAACACAGCAGGCCGATGACCGCCGACAGTGCTATAGCAATGGCGATAAGGTTTCGTTTCCACTTCATACACGCAAAGATAACACTTTTTCTGCTTATTTCCGGCCCTTCCTTCTCTATAATGTGCCGCAGTGAGGGTATGGCACAGTTCTGTAAGATGCTGCTTTGCAGCATCGCCCGCTTTGCAGCATCCGCCCGCTTTGCAGCATCCTCCTGCTTGGCATCACTGCTTGAACCGCGCCGTGTCTACCTCTTTGCTCTTGTCCTTGTATCCTCCGAACCTATAGACCAGCGACACGCCCACCTGCCGGTAGCACGAGAAGTCCATCTTCATATTCTGGTTGCCGAAGCGGATGACAGGGTCGATGCCGGAAGTCTCAAAGAGGTCGTTGCAGAACACATGGAGCGTGGCACGCTTCTTCCAGAAGATATATTTCAATCCAAGGTCGACATTGCCCGAAGAAGGCAGATCGTAGATTGCCTGATGAGCCTTGGAGCGTATCATGCCGTCGAGATTGAGATAAAGATGATTGGGGACAAGGGTGAAGTTGTTGCGCAGGCTGGCCATCACCCAAGCGATGTCGCGGTTGAAGGGGATGTCGTAAAACGCCGAGCATTTCTCCTTCATCCACACACCGAGAACGGTAAGACGGCTGTCGAGCCAGTTGCCGAAGCGCTGAGGCACGGAAGCCTGCAAGCCCCACTGCTGCGAGTAGTCAAAGTTAAGGAACTTGTATTGCACGGTCAGCCGGTCATGGCGCTGGTAAGGTGTCTGCGTGAAGTAGTCATCGGTGTAGTTGAACCATGCCACGAACTGGTATTTGTTGTGCAGCACATAGACCAACTGCGTCTGATAGTCACTCGACGGCTTCAATTCGGGGTTGCCCACCACTTCATTGTAGC
Organism: uncultured Prevotella sp.; assembly: GCA_900317685.1. Taxonomy (GTDB): domain Bacteria; phylum Bacteroidota; class Bacteroidia; order Bacteroidales; family Bacteroidaceae; genus Prevotella. The sequence continues at coordinate 254 of ONHQ01000018.1, read as the reverse complement.
CACCGTTGCTGTAGACTGTGAAGTTCTGCAATGTCCAGTAGTCCGGGAACTTTTTGTCGCTGCTGAAGTTGAGCTGGAGCACGTGACTGCTGCTCGGAATATAGGTCAGTGAAAACGTAGGATAGACGTTCCACTGATGCCAAGCCGGTGAGTGATAACCTGAGTTCGGGATAAGTTAAGTTTCTTGTATAGAAACGAATCTTACTTTCATGGACGTGATGATTCGGTCCACAGCCAGATAGCTATGAACAAAA
>ONHQ01000064.1 GCA_900317685.1 uncultured Prevotella sp. | reverse complement strand
ATGCAAAGGTACTATCTTTCGGCGAAAGTATGTACCGTCTCACGCAAGTTTTAAGGTTAGCGATTGTCAGGGCTCGTCCACAGAAAAATCCGGTGCCCCTTCTTTTGTGCTCAACAATGGCTTGGAGTAGTACAAAAAAAGATCCCCACCGCAAATGGATGCGGCGGGGATCAATATAATATGCTTTACAGTGCAAAAATTACTTCAAGCTAACAGTAGCTGTTGATTACTCAGCAGCAGGAGCCTGCTCCTCAGCGGGAGCTTCCTCAGCCTTAGGAGCCTCCTCCTTCGGTGCTTCCTCAGCGGGAGCAGCCACGGGCTGGTTCTCAGCGACGACCTTCACAGGCACCTTTACCTCAACCTCCTTGTGGAAGTGAACAGTAGCCTCGAAATCACCGACCTTGCGAGCCTCACGCATGGTGATGATCTTACGGTCGATCTCGATGCCGAGCTTAGCGAGCTCTTCAGCAACCTTAGCAGCACCGACAGAGCCATAGAGGTGACCTGTAGCGGCAACCTTGGCAGAGATGACGAGCTGAACATCCTTCAGAGCCTCAGCACGCTTCTCAGCGTCAGCCTTCAGAGCGGCGAGCTTAGCAGACTGCTGCTTGAGGTTCTCGGCGAGCTGCTTGCGGGCGCTTGCAGATGCGATGACGCCTTTGCCTGTCGGGATCAGATAGTTACGGCCATAGCCGTCCTTTACCTTTACGATATCGTTCTTGTATCCAAGTCCGATAATATCTTCTTTCAGTATGATTTCCATATCTTCTGCTCCTCCTTAATTACTTCATCAAATCGGTTACATAAGGCAGCAGCGCGATCTGGCGTGCACGCTTCACGGCCTGAGCCACACGACGCTGATACTTCAGAGAAGTACCGGTGATGCGGCGGGGAAGGATCTTGCCCTGCTCATTGAGGAACTTCTTCAAAAACTCAGGGTCCTTGTAGTCGATATACTTAATGCCACTCTTCTTGAAACGGCAGTACTTCTTCTTCTTTGTGTCGATAGAAGGGGCGTTCAAATAACGGATTTCTGATTTCTTCTGATCTGCCATAGTTTATGCCTCCACTTTGTTGTTCCACTTTGCCTTGCGCTTCTCGGCATAAGCCACAGCGTACTTGTCAAGCTTCACAGTGATAAAACGAATCACCTTCTCATCGCGGCGATAGCCGGTCTCGAGGGTGTTAACAACAGAAGGCTCAGCTTTGAACTGCAACAGGCAATAGAAACCTGTCGACTTCTTGTCGATTGCATAAGCCATCTTCTTCAGTCCCCAGGCCTCTTCGTTCACAATCTCAGCACCCTTATCGGTGAGCAGCTTCTTGAACTTAGCGACCGTTTCCTTCATCTGTTCATCAGACAAAACGGGAGTCAAAATGAAAACGGTTTCGTATTGATTCATACTACTTTGTTGATAATTAAAATGTTATTTTGCAAAATGCGACTGCAAAGGTACTACTTTTATTTGTGATTAAGTTGCTCACTCAAAGTCTTTTTCTTCTTTTTAACATTAATTGCCTTGCTCATACGATAAAGCTGCGACAATAATTTGTAATTTTGCAGGCAACAAGTAGAAAACATAGCAATACAAAGATCATGTCTCAATCGCAGCAAGAGAATATATCAGTAACACGTCGATTCGTCTCAAAGACGAAGGGCTTTGTCGGCCGCTTATGGCCTCGTATGCGTCCCGTGGTTGGCATTCCGCTTATATATATAGGTGTGGTATTGATGGTGATCTTTTATTTCACCAACCTTACCAACTACAACCTCCTTCTCTTCCTCCCCCTACTGCTCATCACTGTCGGCATCATTGGCAGTGTTGCTTTGAAATAGCAATACCCCCACAATACCATTTTTATTCATTCTTCGGTATTGTGGGGGTATTATTAGTTATTGCAGGGGTTATTCATGTACAACTTTCGGTACGCGCTTGGTATTGCTGTGGTATCGCATTTCCCCTCTCTCCCTCCAGGGAGAGAGGGGGTAGGGGTAAGAGAGTCGGGTTAATCATCCTCCGGCACGATGAGCTTATAGCCCTGACCGTGGATGTTGATGATCTCGATCTGATCATCAGCCTTCAGATGCTTACGCAGCTTAGTGATGTACACGTCCATAGAGCGGGCGTTGAAGTAGTTGTCGTCGATCCAGATTGTGCGCAATGCGTCGTTGCGCTTGAGGATCTCGTTGGCATGAGAGCAGAGCAGTGCCAAGAGCTCGTTTTCCTTGGTGGTGAGCTTAGTCGACTTACCGTCGATGGTGAGCAGCTGCTTCTGTGTGTCGAAGGTGAAGCGGCCGATCTTGTACATTGTGCTCTCGCGGTTCTTCTTGCCACGTACACGGCGCAGGATAGCCTCCACACGCTTCACGAGCTCCTCCATAGAGAACGGCTTGGTGATGTAGTCGTCGGCACCCTTGTCGAAACCTTCGAGCACGTCTTCCTTCTGCACACGGGCGGTGAGGAAGATGATAGGCACCTGGGAGTTCATCTGACGGATGTCCTGGGCCAGCGTGAAGCCGTCCTTCTTTGGCATCATCACGTCGAGGATGCAGATGTCGAACTTCTCCTTTTGGAACTCCTTGAAGCCAGCCTCGCCGTCGGGGCAAAGTGTAGCGTCGTATCCTTTGGCAATGAGGTACTCACAGAGCAGTGTGCCGAGGTTCTCATCATCCTCGCAAAGCAGAATCTTAACTTTTTCTTCCATAGTCGTTTTATTTTTAATTGTTTTATTATTGTTCTTGTATTTGAGCCGGAACGATTGGCTACACCTTATTATATATAGATGTCTGAACCGCTCCATGGTTTAATCATTGCTCACCGTGAATCCGCCCCACGGCTTAATCTTTGATCACCGGCAGCTTGATGGTGAAGCAGGTACCCTTGCCGTACTCGCTGTCCACCTTGATCTCGCCGTCGTGGAGGTCTACGACACGTTTGACATAAGCCAGGCCGAGGCCGAAGCCTTTCACGTCGTGGACGTTGCCGGTGTGTACGCGGTAGAACTTCTCGAAGATCTTCTTCAGGTTCTCCTTCTTCATACCGATGCCCGTGTCGCGCACGGAGAGGTAGAGGTGGTTGTCATCGTTCCAAGTCTTCAGATAGATGTCGATGGGCTGGTCGGGCTTACGGTATTTCACCGCGTTGTCCATCAGGTTGAAGATCACGTTTTGGAAGTGTACCTCGTCGACATAGATACCCGAGTCTACAGCTTCCACGTCGACATAGATCTTGCCGCCGGTGTGTTCCACGCGCAGGGTAAACGAGTTGGCGATGGTCTCTACCATCTCGTTGAGGTCGAGATGCTTCTTCTTAAACGACGAGCGCTTGCGGTCGAACATTGACATTTGCAGCACTTTCTCCACGAGGAACCGCAGTCGCTTGGTCTCGTCGGTGACCACGCCGATGAGATGTTTCATCATCTTGTCGCTCTTTGGCACGCTGTCGTCGTTGAGCATCTGGGCGGCGAGCGAGATGCTGGCGATCGGTGTCTTCAACTCGTGTGTCATGTTGTTGATGAAGTCGTTCTTGATCTCGCTGTAGCGCTTCTGCCGGAAGATGACCACGATGGTGAAGATGAACGTGATGAGCAGGATGATGGTGAACACCACGCTGGGAATCATGAACCGGATACTGGAGAAGATATAGCTGTTGATGTCGGGGAAGTGAACGCGCACCACGCCCATGTTCGATGCCGGGTCATTGCGGAAGAGCACCTGACTATAGGTGTACTCACTGCCCTCATCACTATAGTCGGGACACCGGTAGACCTCACGTCCGTCCTGTGTCGAGACGGTGAAGTGGTAAGGGATGTTGATGCCGTTGTTCATCAGCTCAGCTTTGATGTCCTGGTCGAGGATCTTGAAGTTGACACGCTCTTTCAGCGGTTTGTCCGAAGCCGAGTAGAGCATGTTCATGATCACCTCATCGAGCAGAGCCTTCTGATAGACATATCGGTTCTTGACGATCTCTTGCAGCGACTTGCTGGCCGCAGTGTTGGAGTTGCGGTCGGTGCGCAGGATCATAGCTTTGGGCATCTGTGTGGGTTTCACTGCCATGGTCTTCAACTCAAACGAAGAGTAGACGGTGCCGTCCTTGCCCGCCACGGAATATTGATGAGAGTACTGCACGCTGCCGTCGTTGGGTTTTCCGCTTCTGGTGCCTACGCTGTCTTTGCGGTAAGCGTGGCGCTCGGTCTCGTTGACGTCTTTCTCAAGATAACGCAACGTCTCGTTGAGCTCCAGATTGCGGGAAGCCTGATAGAGGGCGCGGTTGACGCTTTCGTCGAACTGTTCCTTCTTCATGTTGGCCATCTCACGGATATAGGTGAGCTGCAGGCCAAGCAAGATGACAAAGGACACGCCCATGATGATGGCGATGGTCCAAATGGATTTCTTCTTCATGTCGGCAAAGTTAGGTAAAATCTTAATTGGTTAACAGTTTAATGTTAATGATAATTTGATGGTTTAACTATATTAACCATATACGTATCATTATAGATACATAATGATTCTTATTTCGTAACTTCATTGTTTGCATATCGCCGTATAGACAGCATTCTACAAGGCTGACACCAGGATGTCATTCCCAAGGGGTGCTATATATAATAAGGTGTACGTACGTTGGGAAAGCTAATAAGCAAACAGGAATATCGTTAATAGTTATTAAACATTGGAAGAATATTCTTGAGATAGAAGAAAAAAGTGTAACTTTGCACTCGCTTTCAAAAACCAAGTACAGACGGTTTCTGCCGTTAGTAAAGAAAGAAGGTGCCTTAGCTCAGGTGGTAGAGCAATGGACTGAAAATCCATGTGTCCTTGGTTCAACTCCAAGAGGCACCACTCCTCCTTTCATTCTGCCCGGATTTCCAGTGATGGAGTTCGGGCTTTTTTTGTGCCTTGTTATGAACCTTCATCTTTTGTTTCATCGCATCTCTCTTTCTTTATATTGCATCTCTCTCTTTATATTGCATCTCTGTTATCTCTTATCTCTCTTATCTATTTTCTATCTCTTTTTTCTATCTCTCTCTTTCTTTCTCTTTGTAGTGCATCTCTCTTTATCTTTTCCATCATAGCATAGCCGTCGTCATTCCCTTCATAGCCTAGCCGTTGTCATTCTCTTCATAGCATAGCCGTCGTCAACATGGCGATTCTATCTCCTTGTCGGGCGTGTTATTTCGTCCCTTGCAACATATTTCTCCCCTCTCCTTTGGAGAGGGGTGAGGGGGTGAGGCTCCTTTTTTTGGAGAGGGGTGAGGGGGTGAGGCTGTTATTGATAACCTTCTCCATCGCTTTTATGTCCAGACATCCGCGTGTCCACGTTACGAGTCCCTGTTCCTCCCATTGTCGGAGTACCATGGAGATGCGGCGGCGTTCGATGTTCAGTTCCTTTTCTAATCTAACGAGCTTGATGTGGAAGACCTTCCTGCCCGCCGGGCGTATCGAATGCACCAGGAAGAAGCGACGGAGAGACTCCTCCTCGGAGTTTGGCGCGGCACGCCAAAAGAGCACTTGCCGCTTCTGCACCTGTGTGGAGAGCAGGTTGAGGAGGTTGAGACGGAAGATGAGCGAGTTATCGCTGAGCTTAAGGATCTCCTGTTTGTCGAGCGTGATGAGATGGCAGACGGTCTTTGCTTTCCATAACTGAGAAAAGCGCTGCGCCAGGCCGAAGACATATTCCGGTTGTACGAGCGTGGGACCGTTGATCTCCTCCTCCACCCAATAGGCTTTGTCGTCGGAGTAGGTTGTTGCCACGGCCATGCCGTCTGTGAGCATGACGAGCATGCCGCTGCGTGTCGTCGTGTCGACAATGACTTCACCCTCGTGCATCGTATGGAACGAGAGCTTCGTCTTCGCCACGATGTTCTCCAACTCTTCCCGTCCCATGCCAATGAAGAACGGGAAGCTGACGAGCGTCTTGAAGATATCGGCAGCCATGTCTCACTTCTGATTTATTCCGCGATGGCTTTTTTCATCGAGGGCGAATACCACACCTGGTTGTGGCCCTTGCCATCGTCGTAGATGAAGTAAACCATCAGCTCGGGGTGCTTGCGGAGAATCGCCTGCGCGCCTTTCAGTCCTGTGACCATAAATGCGGTGGCATAGGCGTCGGCAGTAGCACAGTCACCGGCGAGCACCGTCGACGACAGAATATTGTGCTGCACGGGATAGCCCGTCTTCGGGTCGATGGTATGAGCGTATTTCTTGCCGCCTTTATAGTAGAAGTTACGGTAGTTGCCGCTTGTGGCCATAGCCTTGTCTGTGACGTTGAGCACTGTTTGCAGCTCCTGGTTAGTCTGCGCGGGGTCGTCGGTTGGTTTGGTGACGCCGATCTTCCAGGGCAGCCGCTTCTCGCTGATGCCACTCGTGACGATCTCGCCGCCGATCTCCACCATGAAGTTCTCGATGCCCTTGTCGCGCAGGAGTTTTGCCACCACGTCGACGCCGTAGCCCTTGGCGATGCCCGAGCAGTCGAGCATCAGTCGCGGGTCTTTCTTGACGATACGTCCGTCGACGAGCGCCACCTTTGTGTAGCCCACGAACTGCCGCAACGAGTCGACGACATGGCGGGAGGGATGCACGCCCGACTTAAAGCCGAAGCCCCACGCGTTGACAAGCGGTGCCACGGTGATGTCGAAGGCACCGTCGGTCTCACGTGAGATGGACTCCGCCTTGCTGAACACCTCGGTGAACATCTCACTGAGCTTCACCGGACGGTTGTTGTTGACCTGCGTGATCACCGACTTCTTGTTGAAAGGCGAGAGTGCCGTGTCGACCTGTGCCAACGCCTTATCGATTTCCGGCTGCAGGTCTTCCGATGACTGGTAGGTGATATGGTATTCCGTGCCGAAGACAAACCCCGTGTCGTGCTGATAGGGGGTGTTGCGCTGCTGCATGATGATCAGCACCGTGCCCACGATGAGAACGGCAAGGAAGATGATTTTCAGAAAGTTCTTTTTCTTCATGGTCATAGAATCATAGTTCCACAATGATGTCGAAAGTGCCTCCGATGCGTGTAGAGGCCTGCTTGCCGAAGCCTGGCACATACCAGACGTTGCCCAACGGTCCGTCGTCGTGGGAGAGGCGGCGGTAGTAGCGTACGCTCCATCCTAAGTGTATCGGCCCGTAGATCTTCGCGTCGATGCCGGCCAGCGCTTCCATCCATGCGTATTTTGCTTTCACGCCCTGCTCATGTACTGGATAGTTGCCACCATAGACTGGGTCGATGATGGCAGGATTGTCAAGGTCGTATTTAAAAGATGTGGCAGCCACGCGCGCACCGATGTACGTGCGGTAAATGTCGTGCTTGTTCTTCATGATGTTGAAGTCCATGCCGATCTTGGCGTAAGGCGCGGAGGTGTGGTAGCTGATCGCTGTGGTCACCTCGCGGTGGTCGGCCTTACCGAGACCGAGCTCCACGACGGGAAAGTACTTATCCTTGAGGTTCACGCGCACGCCGGCCTCGTACTGTCCGTAGTCCGATACCGCTTTCTGCACGAGTCCGATGGCGTCAACTTTGATCTGTACGCCACGGAAGAAAGGAATGGAGTCGTCGATGGCCTTGCGCCGCAGGGCTTCCTGCTCCTCTTTTGACAGATGGCGGGGCTGCTGCGGTTGCTTCTCCGCCATCTTTTTCTGAGCGTAGGTGGCGGGGGCGAGGAGCATCAGAAGACTAATAACGATACTCCTTAAAATATACATAGAAATGCTTCTTGGATGCATCATAGGTGATATCGCGGTTTTGAATGGTGATGGAGTCGATGGCGTTGCGTGTGTAGTGTATGCCTTTGACCTCATGGAAATAGTTCATGCCACAGTCCACTGACTCGAAGTGGGGAATGTTGGTCTTGTCGATCGTCACCGTGTCGAGTATCGTGTTGGTACGGAAGTAGAGCGTGTCGCGGTCGCGGGCATAGCTCACGGGCAGCGTGAAGCTGTCGGTGTTGACCTGCTGGTTGAGGAGTATGGTGTCGTTGCCATCGTTGCGGTTGGTCCAGATGGTGAGCGGATCGGTCAGCGTCGTCACACGGCCCATGAGCTTATAGTTGGCATACACCGTGTTGTTGAGGGGGCAGTCAACAGAGGAACAGGAGGCAATCAGGAAAATGAGAAAGACTGGTAGCAGTCCTTCTCTTCTTTTTCCCAAGAGTGAGAGAAATGCCCGTCGAAAAGAGCCGTCGGAAGAATGGTGGTTATTTCGCATATATGTCGATGCCTGTGTTTTATATTTCCTTCTCAATCTGATAGTCATTCCTGTTGGGGTTCTGTCTGCTGACCAGATCACCAAGGAAGCCGGCGAGGAAGAACTGCGAGCCGAGGATGAGAGCTGTGAGTGCCACGAAGAACGAGGCGTGCTGGCTGAGCAGATCGCCGTAGACACCATTGCAGAGGTTATAGATCTTCTCGCCGAAGAGCCAGCAGAGCGAGAGGAAGCCGATGAAGAAGATGATGCTGCCGATGAAGCCAAAGACGTGCATTGGCTTCTTGCCGAAGTTGGTGAGGAACCACAGCGTCAGCAGGTCGAGATAGCCGTTGAAGAAGCGGTTGATGCCAAACTTCGAGTGACCGTATTTGCGGGCCTGATGGTGCACGACTTTCTCACCGATCTTAGTGAAGCCGGCGTTCTTGGCCAGGTAGGGGATATAGCGGTGCATCTCGCCGTAGACCTCGATGTTCTTCACCACGTCGCGGCGGTAGGCCTTCAGTCCGCAGTTGAAGTCATGGAGATTGTGTATACCGGAGATCTTACGTGCTGTAGCGTTGAAGAGCTTCGTAGGGATCGTCTTCGACAGCGGGTCGTAGCGTTTCTGCTTATAGCCTGAGACGAGGTCATAGCCTTCGTCCTTGATCATGTGGTAGAGTGCCGGTATCTCGTCGGGGGAGTCCTGGAGGTCGGCGTCCATGGTGATGACCACGTCGCCCTGGGCCTTCTTAAAACCACAGTAGAGAGCCGGGCTCTTGCCGTAGTTGCGGCGGAACTTGATCGCCTTGACGTTGCTGTCCTTCTTCGACAGTTCCTCGATGATGTCCCAGGAATGGTCGGTGGAACCATCGTTGACAAAGATGATCTCGTAAGAGAAGTTGTTGGCCTGCATGACGCGCTGGATCCAGGCGTGCAGTTCCGGCAGCGATTCTGCCTCGTTGAAAAGGGGTACTACAACAGATATATCCATGATGATGTTTTCTTTCTATTTAGGTGGTTGGTAAGTTTTTGCTTGGCGCTATTCAGCGTGCTCGTGCTGTTCTTGTTGTTCTTGTTGCTCTTGTTGCTTTTGTCCGTTGGTGGGCATGAAAGTCTTTCGCCGGCACGCCAGTGCGATGGGCAGGCTGAGCAGCGCGCCCATGAGGATGTTGTCCATCATGATCACGAAGGTCAGCTGCAGGGGCGAGAGTTGTCCCACGACGCTGATGGTCTGCTTCATCTGCGCTACGGCTTGCATGGCGGCGGCACCTTCGCGGCGGTAGATGTCTTCCATTGTCTTGAGCGACGCGCCGAGCATGCTCATGAAAGCACCATGGTCGAAGAAGCGGAGATAGACAAACTGTACGGCCGCAAAGAGCAGCGACGCGTAAAAAAACGTATAGCAACTAAACGCAAAGCCGCGGCGGAAAGAGATATGTCCCTCCAGCGCGTCATTGCGAAAGCGCACTAAAAACCAGCCCACGACAAACGGTGTGCTCAATGCCAGCAGACTGCCCAACACGGAGGCAGGAGCAAAGACGATGCTCAGAAAGCTGGCTGTCCACACCAAGGCCAGTGCCACACCATATTGGCGGGCGTAGGCTTTGAGCTGTACCAAGTCCATTACATTGATTACCATACTGCAAAATTACTCATTTTCAATAAGAAAGATTAAGGTTTTGCTGCTTTTTAATGATTTTTCTAATCATAGGGCGGTATGACGGAGAGACAAACGTGATAGAGAAGGGGGTATGGCATCACGCCCGCTTGCTTCGTCAGGCATCACGTCGCTCGCTTCGTAATACACTTATTATTATATATACCGCCTTTTCGCTTGATAGGCCATCATGTCTGCTCCCTCAATAAAAGGCATCGTGTGTGATCGCCCTAAAAAGCCATCATGTCTGCTCGCCCTAAAAAGGCATCATGTGTGTTTGCCCTATAAAAGGCATCGTGTGTGCTTGCCCTATAAAAGGCATCATGTGTGCTTGTCCTATAAGTCCGCCCGCCAGTTTTGTAGTATCTTCTTAGCTTTTTGTTAGGGTCAAAAAGCCTTTCTGTTGCTCCTATCGTGGGCTTTTTATCTCAAGGGCAAAGCCTTTTAATCTCAAGATCAAAGCCTTTTAATCTTAAGTGCAAAGCCTTTTTATCATTAGTGCAAAGCCTTTTTATCTTTAGGGCAAAGCCTTTTGGTGTCAGTACTACGGCGAGATTACTCCAGTATAAAGCCGTGATTACTCCAGTACAAAGCCGTGATTACTCCAGTACTTCACCGTAGTACTCAGTCGGTTTCGCCGCAGTCTTCCGCCTACATTCGCCGCAGTCTTCCGCCTAAAAAGGAATTTGAGTTACTCACCCTTGCCGTTTCGGGCTCCCGCCTCTCGTAGTGCTGGGCTTCCGTCTCTCGTAGTGCTGGTATTCCGCCTCGTTGTGCTGGTTCTTGGTTTTTCGTTGTGCTGGGTTCTGTATGTTGCTGCTCTGCAGCGACGCTATTATCGCTGGCTTGCCCTTTCGCCGGTCTCGCGTGCCTTCTTGTTTTCCTTCT
>ONHQ01000002.1 GCA_900317685.1 uncultured Prevotella sp. | reverse complement strand
TGACACTACAAAGATACAAAAACTTATTGACATTCCTTATTATTTTTGCTGATTTCTAACGACTTATGAGAAATTTATTTCCAAGTGGGAAACTTTAGTTACTCTTATTTCATTAAAGCGCATAAGATGCTCGTGTGACCCTTCGGGTCACCTCTGCAGGAGAAAGAGACGGATTTAAACACCCCGGTCTGCGCTCCTTCGTCGCTTGACCGGGGCTACCCATGCCTCAGCCTCGTTGGGGCTGCACATAGCGCAAAGTGAGAATTCTCTAATCCTACGGGGAAAGTCATTTATCACAATTGACTACACAATGCCCCAAAGCTATGATATGACTATCGTTGGAAGGGAGTACTTCTTCTATCTTCTCCATGAAAGGCTCAGTGCCCCAACTGGTCACACGCATGGATAACCCCGTACAAGCGAAGAACGAGCGCAGTACGGGGTTTTTATCTCATGAATTCATTGCCAATAAGTTGACCCGAGGAGTCACACGAGCATTCTTTGCGCAAGAAAAACAATGGTGCTTCATTTATGGCATCTTCGTTGCTATCATCAAAAGCGAAGTAGAAGGACTGTCAGGAGGCGACTGTTTCGAAAGGGCAAAAAAATAAAGGGACCGAACTCACGATTGAGTGTCGGTCCCTTTCTACGTTAGTATGTTATGAAAAATTTGAGAGAATAGAAACTTCACAGCTTCTTAATGTTGTTTTACTAAACATGATTTTATAGAGAAAGCATAGAAATATCTTATTTGATCATCACCTGCCCCGTGGAGTTCTGCGTGCTTGTCATCGCTCGTGGAACGGAGTCGATGCTTGCGCTGTCGCTCATAGCTACCGATGTGCCTTTTTCTATCTCAGGCTTGGAATAGCCGTCGTAGCTGCTGATCGGGTCTTGGCTTTTCTGAGCAAACGGCACCTGAATGGCATTGCCAAGGGTCAGGACGATGGCGACAATGGCAGCGGCCTTGAAGATCGGGCGCAGGCGCTGTGGCATCGAGACGATGCGTGCCTTGACCACCTTGGGCTCCTCTGTCATGGCGAGGATCTTCTTGTCGAAGTCATCACCGAGCACATCAACCTTCGGCTCTTCGCGCTGGTAGGCGAAAAGCGGCTGGTAGCGCTTCAAGTCGGCGGGAATGTCGGCCTGACTAAAGAACGCCCGCAAGATGTCTTCCTCTTCCAAGGAAGTCTCGCAGCGCCAATAGCGCTCCAAAAGCTGATTGATATACTTGTAATCCATCTTTTTTCTTGTATTTACACTTAGATGACGAGGGAAAAGGATAAAAGTTACAAGGGAATTCCATATTTAACATTTGATAACCATAAAAAAGCACTATCCGGTCTTTCACACCCTGTTAAAGTAGCGTAAATGTGCGTACTTAGGGAACATTTGTTACCGAGCCGACTCTTGCAAAGTCTCTATCTTTGCAGCAACTTTTTGGACAAGCCGAAAACAAAGGCGGTAAATAACGGCCTTATAGGTCTTGTTATATAGAAGCAAACAAAGAAAAGAAAACGACTATGGAGAAAATCATCAATCTGAAAGAGAGCGTTTACGAGCTCACACAAAAATATCCTGAAATCATCGACATCCTGGCATCACTCGGCTTCACCGAGATCAGCAAGAAGGCTGTAAGACACTCTGTGGGCAAGATGATGACGATTCCGAGAGGAGCTTCGATGAAAGGCATCGCACTGAAGCAAATCGTCAAGGCACTGCAAGACAACGGATTCATCGTTAAGGACGGCAACGCAGATGACAAGCCCGAAACATCGCACATGGCCTCGCAGATCAAGGATTATCTGCAACGGCTCAACAAAGGCGAGGCAATGGCTGCCGTACGTGCCGATTTTGTCAAGAACTTCAAGGACGTCAAAGCCACAGAGATCATGAAGGCTGAACAGGAACTGATCCGCGACGGCGAGCCGGTGAAGAAGATCAAGGAGTTGTGCGACATCCACTCAGCCCTTTTTCATGGCACGCAAGAGGGCGTGAGCCACGATAGTCTGCACCAGGGTCTGCATCACGACCAAGAGCGCATGATGATCGGTCAGGCCGGAGAGAACAGAGACAAGACGACTGCACTGAGAGCCGTCACGGGCCATCCCCTGCAGACGCTATACCGCGAAAACGAGGCCATCGTCGGTATACTCGATGAAGTAGAAAGTCTATTGAACCGCGAAGCGAATGTGGCAGACATCGCAGAAGCGTTACAAAAGGCACGCGGCATCGCCATTCACTATGCCAAAAAAGGTGATCTCATCTACCCTGTGCTCAATGTGAAGTATGGCATCTACGGTCCGTCGCAGGTGATGTGGACCATCGACGACGAGATACGTGCGGAGCTTGCCACGCTCGTCAAGCAAGCATCAGACGGAGCCATGCCCGGTGAGGAATGGAGAGAGCGTGTCGCAGCTGTGGCGAAACGCGCCCGCGAGATGACATTCAAGGAAAACAGAATTCTCTTCCCCGTGTCTGCCGCCAACTTCTCTGACGCCGACTGGAGACAGATGTATGCCGACAGCAAGGGCTACGAAGCGTGCTTAGGAGTGGTTTCGGAGCGCTGGGATGAGGGAGAGGCTTTCTTCGATCAAATCCATCAGAAGGAGACAACAGAGAGTGCAGCCTTAAGTGAAGGGCTGATACAGATGTCTGGCGGGTCACTGACCGTGGAGCAGCTCACGGCCCTGCTCGATGCGCTGCCCGTCGAGATCACCTTTGTCGACGCAGACAACATCAATCGTTACTTCAACCAGCCCTTCACGACAAAAGCCTTCAAAAGGCCGCTGTCGGCATTAGGACGCGAGGTCTTCACCTGCCATCCTCCCAAGATCGAGCCAATGGTAAGGGCGATCATACAGGATTTCCGTGACGGGAAACGCGACAAAGTGCCCGTATGGCTTGAGAAAAACGGTAAGTCCATGCTCATCACCTACATGGCTGTACGTGATGCTACAGGCAAATATATCGGTACAATGGAGATCGTGCAGGATATGGAGCCCATGAGAGCCCACTTCAGCGGCAGAGAGAAATAAGGCCAAAGAAACAGGCTACGGCTCGGAAAGAAGCGAGGAGCAGGTTATGTGCTTATCTGAAAGCCATCGATGGCGGCAAAGCGCTGCTTGACCGCCTGACGTGCCCGGAAGATGTTGACCTTGACCTGCTCCTCGGTCATGCCAAGTACGATGGCTATATCCTTATAGGCCTTTCCTTCGAAATCACGCAACTGGATACACTCCCGCTGCTTCTCAGGCAGACTATCGACAATGTTTCTGACGATTGTCAGCTGATCCTTCTCGATAGCCTTGTCAGACGGGTTGAAGGTATTGTCGGGCTTTTCCACCGGTTTGTCGTCGAGGCTCTCTGTCTGACTGCGTTTGTTCTTCACGCTGTCCAGTGCCAGGTTGCGGCAAACGGTAAAGCAGAAAGCCTCTATGTTGTCGATTTCCTCCCATGTGTCGCGCTTGTTCCATACCTTGATGAGCGTTTCCTGCACGACATCCTCGGCCTCGGCACTGTCGAGCGTGATGCGCAGTGCGAGACGGTAGAGCTGATTTTTCAGCGGCAGGATGTCGTTACGGAAATCTATTTTCATTCTTGCGGTTTTCTCTTAACAAGCGTTTCTGTGGTTCATCGGGTGATGACAGTACCCGTAGAGGTGCCGATGTTCTCGGCCTTGGTGATGATGACGCGGTCCACGCCAGCGTCTACGGCAGCCAGGGCGTTGGTGATCTTGGGGATCATGCCCCCGCTGATCGTACCGTTGGCCACCAACCGCACAAACTCATTGTGGTTGATCGTACCGATCACGCTGCTCTCGTCGTCGGGGTCAGCCAGCACGCCGGCTTTCTCAAAGCAGTAGACCAGCGTCGTCGGCGCGCCTTCCTGGGCTAAGGCTTTCGCTGTCTCGGCCGCGATGGTGTCGGCATTGGTGTTGAGGATATGGCCCATTCCATCGTGGGTCAGCGGCGCCATGACAGGCGTCAGACCGTCGCAGATCAGACTGAGCAGGCGATGACCGTCGGCCTTGTCCACGTCGCCGACGAAGCCATAGTCCACCCCGTCTTTCTTCGGACGCTTATGGCTGTGGATCACATTCATGTCGGCTCCGGTCAATCCCACGGCATTCACGCCACGCGACTGCAACTGCGCCACGATGTTCTTGTTGACCAGACCACCATAGACCATGGTCACCACTTCGAGCATATCGGCGTCGGTGATGCGCCGTCCTTCCACCATCTTGCTCTCTATGCCCAAGGCTGATGCTACCTTGGTGGCGCGGCGGCCTCCGCCGTGCACGAGTACCTTCTGTCCCGGCAGCGCTGCAAAGCGGTCGAGCAACTGGGCCAGGCGCTCAGCATCCTCCACGATGGCACCGCCCACTTTTATGACTGTCACTTGTTCCATTCTCTATACAATCATCAAAATTAGTATTTATCAGCCGTCCCCATGCCTCTGTCTGACACAGAGATATGGGGACGGAATCATTCATCTTACTCCAAATAGGTGTAGCCATAGAGTCCCGAGCGGTAGTTGCTGAGGAACTCCTTGCCCTCCTCAAGCGAGAGCTTACCCTGCTTGACGCTCTTGGTGACCCACTGCTCCAACTGACGGACGAGCTTCTTGGGATTGTACTGTACATATTCCAGCACCTCCTCGACGGTCTCACCATCGATGATCTGATCGATGCTATAGGTACCGTTCTTCACCGAGATATGCGCAGCGTTGGTGTCACCGAAGAGGTTGTGCATGTCGCCGAGGATTTCCTGATAGGCGCCCACGAGAAAGACACCGATATAATATGGCTCATCCTTTTTGAGCGCATGCACGGGGAGCACATTCGACTGAGTGCCGTTGACGGCGAAGTTGGCCACCTTACCGTCGCTGTCACAGGTGATATCCTGCAAAGTGCAGTTGCGTGTGGGACGCTCATTGAGCCGCTCGATGGGCATGATGGGGAAGAGCTGGTCAATGCCCCAGCAGTCGGGCAGACTCTGGAAAAGCGAGAAGTTGCAGAAATATTTATCGGCGAGGAGCTTGTCGAGACCGCGCAACTCGTCGGGCACATGCTTCAGCGTCTTGGCGATGGAGTTGATCTCGTGGCATACACTCCAATACATCGACTCCACCTCAGCGCGCGTCTTGAGGTCGACCATGCCGTGGGCGAACATGTCGAGACAGTCTTCACGAATCTGGTCAGCGTCGTGCCAGTCCTCAAGCATCGACTTTGGATTGAGGTTGCACCATATATCATAGAGGTCACGCACGAGCTGATGGTCCGATTCTTTGGCTTCGAACTCCTCAGGCATCTCGGGCAGTGAGGCAGCGCCAAGCACGTCGAGGATGAGCACCGAGTGGTGGGCAGCCAGCGAACGACCGCTCTCGGTGATGATATTCGGGTGCGGGATGTTGTTGCGGTTGGCGATATCAGCGAAAGCGTAAACGCAGTCATTGATATACTCTTGGATGGAGTAGTTGACCGAACTCTCGGAGTTGCTCGACCGTGTGCCGTCGTAATCAACACCCAGACCGCCACCACAGTCGACAAACTCGATGTTGTAGCCCATGCGACGCAGGTTGCTGTAGTACTGAGCAGCCTCTGTGAGCGCGTTCTGAATACGGCGGATTTTGGTGATCTGACTGCCGATATGGAAGTGGATCAGGCGCACGCAATCGTGCAGTCCCATTGTGTCGAATTTCTTCAAAGCCTGCAGGAGCTCCATCGGCGTGAGTCCGAACTTCGACGCGTCGCCGCCGCTCTCAGCCCATTTGCCCGACCCCGAGGAGGCGAGCTTGATGCGGATGCCGATGTTAGGCTTTACGTTGAGTCGCTTAGCCGTCTTAGCGATGACATCGATCTCGTTGAGTTTTTCCACCACGATGAAGATATGCTTGCCGAGCTTCTGCGCCAGCATGGCGAGCTCGATATAGCTTTCGTCCTTATATCCATTGCAGATGATGAGCGAGTCACTCTTGCACTGCACGGCGATGACGGCGTGGAGCTCCGGCTTGGAACCGGCTTCAAGACCGAGATTGAACTTGCGTCCGTGAGAGATGATCTCGTCGACGACGGGTTGCATCTGGTTGACCTTGACGGGATAAATGATATAGCTCTGCCCCTTGAAATCGTACTCTTTCTTTGCCTTCTCGTAGCATTCAGCCATCTTCTCAATGCGATTGTCGAGAATATCGGGGAAGCGGAGCAACACCGGCGGGGTGACATCGCGCAAGGCGAGCTCGTCCATAACGTCACGCAAATCGATCTGCGTGTTGTCCTTGCAAGGCGTGACATAAACATCACCCTTCTCGTTTATTCCGAAATAAGAAGTACCCCAACCATTAATATTGTACAACTCCTTGGAGTCGTCGATGGTCCATTTTTTCATCTAATTCAGCGTAGTTAATTTTATAGCCGGCTCATGGCAAGCCGAGTTGTTGTTTCAGTTGCTCTACTGTAATCTGTATTTTGTCGAAATTATCCATCAGGCTCACGTCGAGCGTGTGCCTGGCCTTGGCATAGAAAGGCTCGCGCTGGCTGAGCTGCTGCTCAATGAACGTGACGACCTCCTCGGGCGTCTTGTTGAGCAACAGCGGGCGTACGGTCTTGCCCATCTTCAGATGCTGCACGAGCACATCGGTGGTGCACTTGAGATAGACCGACTCTCCCTGCTGGTTGATATAGTCCATATTGTCGAAGAAGCACGGCGTGCCTCCGCCACAACTCAGCACGATATTCTCAAACTCAGCCACTTCGTGGAGCATGTTGCGCTCTACTTGTCGGAAGCCGTCCTCGCCCCGCTCGTCAAAGAGTTGCTTGACGGTCTTGCGCATACGGCTTTCTATGTACCAGTCGAGGTCATAGAAGGGCAGGCCCAGGTCTTTGGCGAGGGCCTTGCCGACCGTTGTCTTTCCAGAGCCCATATAGCCCACGAGGATGATGCGAACAGGTGTTTCCATCAGCTTAAACGTTTATTTTCTTCTTCTGGCCTTGGTTTTTGGCTCGGGCGCGTTCTTGATGATCTCCATGCACTCGTCGTAGCTCAGGTCACCGGCCAGCGCACGGTCGTGGAGACTCTTGTCGATGCGATAGTTGTTGCCGTCGAAAGCGAGGTAAGGACCAAAGCGTCCCTTGAGCAGTTCCAGCCGGTCGTCTTCCTCAAACTTCTTGATTTCGCGCTCACGGTCTTTCAGCCGCTTGGCGAGAATCAGCGAGATGGCATGGTCGAGGGTGACCGTCATCGGATCGTCTTCCTTGGGCAGAGACACATATTTCTTGTTGTGCTGAACATAAGGGCCAAAGCGTCCGGCACCAATGGTGACGGGCATGCCCTCGAACTCTCCGAGCTCACGTGGCAACTTAAACAGTTCCAGAGCCTCTTCGAGCGTGATGGTCTCGATGCTCTTGTCCTTAGGAATCTGGGCGAAGCGCGGCTTCTCGTCGTCATCGGCAGTGCCGATCTGAGCCAGCGGGCCAAACTTTCCGATCTTCACCAGCACGGTCCGGCCGGACTTAGGATCCTTGCCGAGGATGCGCTCTCCAGCCTTATGCTCGGAACGCGACTTCATGACCTGGTCGACAGTCTTCTCAAAGGGCTTGTCAAACTTGCTCATCATGTCTTTCCATTCCTCCTTGCCCTCGGCAATCTTGTCGAACTGGTTCTCGACTTTCGCCGTGAAGTTGTAGTCCATGATCTCGGGGAAGTTCTGCAAGAGGAAGTCGTTGACCACAATGCCAATGTCGGTGGGGATGAGCTTTCCTTTCTCTGAACCGGTAAACTCTGTCTTTGTTGTCGACTCCACTTGGTTGCCTTTCAGAATGTCGACGGTGAACTTGGTCTCTTTTCCGCCCCTGTCGCCTTTCTCCACATAGTCGCGCTGCTGGATCGTGGAAATCGTCGGCGCATAGGTAGACGGACGTCCAATGCCGAGCTCCTCCAGCTTATGCACGAGGCTGGCCTCGGTATATCGTGCCGGTCCCTGGGAGAACCGCTCCGTCGAGGAAATGCTTTCGCGGGAGAGCTGCTCGCCCACTTGCAGTGCGGGCAGGGACGCGAACTCCTCAGACTGCTCGTCGTCGTCGGTCGACTCCTTATATACTTTCAGGAATCCGTCGAAGACGATGACCTCGCCACGTGCCACGAATTTCTCGGGCTGACCGCCGATGTTGATGTTGACCGTAGTCTTCTCGATCTGCGCCTCAGCCATCTGCGAGGCGATGGAGCGTTTCCAGATCAGGTCGTAGAGGCGTTTTTCCTGTGCCGTGCCGTCGATAGTAGCGTTTTCCATGTGGGTGGGTCGGATGGCCTCGTGGGCTTCCTGCGCACCCTTGGACTGTGTATGGAAATTGCGGGGAGAACTATATTGCTCACCATAGAGATTGGTGATGGCCTCTTTACTGCTGTTGATGGCGAGTGCCGAGAGGTTGACGCTGTCGGTACGCATGTAGGTGATGCGTCCGTTCTCATAGAGCTGCTGCGCGATGCGCATGGTCTGCGAGACGGTGAAACCGAGCTTTCTGGCTGCCTCCTGCTGCAAGGTGGAAGTGGTGAAAGGAGGCGCGGGAAAGCGCTTCAACGGCTTTTTCGACACATTGCCCACGGTGAAGACAGCATCCTTGCAACGGTTGAGGAAGTCGAGTGCCTCATCGTGTGTGGCAAAGCGCTTGTCAAGTTCTGCCTTGACCTCCACGCCGATATTGTCGCCATTGACGGGCGTGAAGATGGCAGTGACACGGTAGTAAGGCTCACTCTTGAAGGCCTGAATCTCACGCTCACGCTCCACGACGAGTCTGACGGCCACGCTCTGCACACGTCCGGCCGAGAGCGACGGCTTGACCTTTCGCCACAGCACCGGTGAGAGCTTAAAGCCGACGATGCGGTCCAGCACGCGGCGAGCCTGCTGCGCGTTGACGAGATTCATGTCGAGATGGCGTGGATGCTCGATAGCGTAGAGGATGGCGGGCTTGGTAATCTCATGGAAGACGATACGCGAAGTCTTTTGCTCATCGAGTCCGAGCACCTCACAGAGATGCCAGCTGATGGCTTCTCCCTCGCGATCCTCATCGGATGCGAGCCACACTTTCTTGGCGGCCTTGGCATCTTTCTTGAGTTCTGCTACAACCTTCTTCTTATCCTCCGGTATCTCGTAGTCTGGTTCAAACGTCTTTTCGTTGATACTGAGTCCACTTTTCTTTAGGTCTCTGATGTGTCCGTAGGAAGACATCACTTTATAATCCTTGCCGAGGAACTTCTCAATGGTCTTGGCCTTGGCAGGGCTCTCTACAATGACTAAGTTATCTTGCATGCTTGCGTGTAGTTATATAATGTCGGGGACAAAAGTAATAATAACTTTGTCTTACACCTTATTATATATGTATGATTTTAGAATTTTTAAGAGACACCGATACAAAAAGTTACATAAATGTAAGTTACATCCATGTAACTTTTTTATTAAAAACCGAGTTTTCCAGTCTCAAAGTCCTGCTGGAAGCGGGTCACGGCACGGCGGATGGAGTCCAAGCCAAAGCGTTCGGGACGCAGGTCTCTGACAGCGATCCACTCATAACTGGCGGCATCGTCGTGAGCCGACAAAGCAGTGAAATCTTCCACATGGCAGAGAAAGAAGAAGTCGAGCGTGTGTACGGTGAAGCCGGAATAAAGATAGGTGTTGGGATAACTGAAGAGCAGACGAGAGGAAACGACGGTAAGTCCGGTCTCTTCCATCACTTCGCGCGCAAGCCCTTGGGCTGCTGTCTCGTTCAAATCGTAGAAACCGCCCGGCAAGTCGAGCATACCCTTGGCGGGATCGTTCTTGCGGGTGATGACAAGCAACTCGTCATGGCTGTTCATAATCAGCGCAGCGTTGGCGGCACTGGGATTGAGGAAGTACTCAAAACCACAGTGCCGGCAACGCTTGCTCTTCACCGTGCTGGGCTCAAACTCGGCTGAGCCGCAGACGGGACAATAGTGAAATTTGTCAAGAACGTGCATGATCCTTATTTCGCCAGCAGGCTCTTGATCTCAGCGTCAAGGTCCTTGACCTGAACGTCACGTTTCTGCAACACATTGTTGCGGTCGATGAGGAAGAAGGTCGGCACGGTCTGCACATTGTACTGTGAGGCGAACTGCGAGTTAGGACCGTCGCCGTCGTGTACACAAACCCATGGCAGGGCAGCCACACTCTCTTTCCAGAAGTGCTCGTCGCTGTCGAGACTCACCTGATAGATCTCAAAGCCTTGTGCATGGTATTTGTTGTAGAGGTCGCGGAGATGCATGATACGCTCGGTGCTGCCCTTGGCGGCAAACATGTGGAAGTCGAGCATCACCACCTTGCCCTTGAGCTGCGTGAGTCGGCGGATGTTGCCCTCTCGGTCAGGAAGGGCTATCTCCAGCACACCAGTGGTCTGCACTTTGCTGGCGTCGATCTGTCCCTGGGCCCGCTCGGCCTGGATGATACGCACGTTCTTCATGCCTTGGAGGGCAATGTTATGAAGGTTGGCACCACGCTCGGACTTAGGATAATAGGTATCCCAACTCGTTGCTACGGCAGCAAAGACCTGCACGTCTTCCTTCTTGCTGCGCGGATCGAAGATGAGCACCGTCTGATTGCCAATGTTCACCGTTTGGAAGAGCGCGAAATAAGCGTAGGCTTTCATCGGTGCAGTGAAGATATACTGGCGTTTCACCTTATCCTTATAGCTGGCCATCGTCTGCTGAATGGCAGCATCGACCTGGTCGTAAGACAGGTTAGGATTTTGCTGGATGGCGTTGATGGTAGCCTGCAATCCCAACTGCATCTGCGCCAGTTCCTTCATCTTCGAGCAGTCGTCGGAACCTTTCACCTCGTACTGTGCCGACATCGTCGGGTAAGCAGCTTTCACCATGATGTTCTCTGTGGAGTCGACAGCAAGGTTGATGATCTGGCGTGCGATACGCAACCGATAGTACTCCGGCGCGTCCGGTGCCTCGCCGTCAAAGGAGAATGATCCATCCTTGTCGAGTTTCACGGAGTCAACGGTCACCGGTCCATTGAGGCTCATATTCTCGAAATAGAGCAACGAGTCTTTGGCGTCAGTGATGACACCAGAGACGTGGAATTTCTTTCCCGTGCAAGAGGCGAGTGCCAAAGCGGTAAGAACGATCAGCACCGCCGAGAGTACTTTGTTTGTCTTCATTGTATTATGCGATAACATGTTTGCTTGGTTTTCAACTTGCAAACTTACATATTTTTTTTGTATTTCACGTCTATTTGCGGAAGAAAATGGCAATATGCAGCACAACGGAAGCAACACAGCCCAACGTAGAAAGCCCCGGCAAACCCACCAAAAGCCAAGAAGCCGCCGGAGACTCTACTTCTCCGGCGGCTTCTGAGTGATGACAGAGGTCATCAATTAATTTGTATCGAGAATCTCATTACTTCTTACCGAAGGTCTCATCGAGCAAGGTATAGAAGGCGGGATCCTCACCAACGACGGTCTTCACAATCTTGCCTTGGGGATCAATGAGGATTTTTGTGGGGAAGCCCTGAATGCCGTAAGCATCCATAAGCTGGCGGTTGTCACGTGGACAATAGACGTGGAGCCAGGGCAACTCATGCTTCTGCACGGCAGCTTTCCATTTCTCCTGCGTGTCATTGCAGTCGACACCGAGGATCTGGAACTTGCCCTTATACTTATTGTAGTACTCCTTCATCTCGGGGAATCCCTTGATGCACCATACACACCAGGAGCCCCAGAAGTCGAGGATCACGTACTGACCACGCAGACTGGAGAGACTCAGCGGCTTGCCGTTGATGTCGTTGAGGGTGAAGTCAGGAGCAACAAGGCCAGATGCCTGCTTCTTTGCAGCCTCTGCCTCAGCCTTTGCCTCATTCTCCAAAGCGGTCATGATGCCCGTGTAATAGCTCTTCATGCGGCCGTCGCGCACAGCGGGAGAAAGCAACTTCACGGCGTCACGCATCCAGCCCAGCTCTCCCATCTGAGGAATCAGATAGGCACAAGCCTCGTTGTCGGGATGCTGCTTGATGAAGTTCAGCATTTTGTCGCGCATCTCCTGGCGGAGCAGGCCACCTTTCTCCTGATAGACTTTCATCACTGCTTCCTGGCTCTCACCAGCTTTCAGACGCTCCTGCAGGCTGTCGACCAGCTGCTGCATGGGCTTTTGGGCGGCCTCCATCATACGGTCCACCTCATTGAACTGCTGATAAAACTTAGATCCCGTGAGGTAGTAGTTGGATGTCAGGTCGCCACTCATCACAGCACTCTCGCCCGGAACGGCGATCACCTGGAAACCGGCGCGCTCTGTACCACGCAGACTGCCGGGAGTATAGGCACGGATGTCGGTCGGCTCACTCACATGTACCGTGAAGTCAAACTTGCCATTCTTCACCAGCACTGTGTCGGTCTTAGCCTTATGGTCACTCTGTGGCACGATCACCAACAGTGTGTCCTTGACTCCCTTGACGTCGCCTTTGAAGTGAACGGCATCACTTGCGGTTTTCTTCTGTGCCATAGCGGGCACGCAGGCCATGGCCATCAAGGCCAGGCTGCACAAAATGCTTTTCATCATATTTATTTTCAAGTTGTGAATAATACGCTTCTTAATGATCTAAAAGTAACGATTTACTTTATAGAGACGCATTAAAAGGTAAAAAGGATACCGTTTGCCCGTTAAAAAAGCCTTATTTCTTTTTGGGGCGACGGCGTGCCCAACCTTCTTCGCTGAAGTCGGGAACCTCTCCGCGCAACTTGATATTGCGGCTGTCGGCCATCAACTGTTTCCAGTCGTCGCGTCCGTGACGGCTGTCATCGTCGTGCGTCTTGGTGCTTTGGCGTCCTTTGCCGCGCGCACCCTTACCATAGCTGCGGTCTCCTTTGTCTGCGCCGGTGCGGCTGCCGCGTGCCGAGCGTCCGTGTCCGCTCTCATCAGCATCGTTGCAGCGCACCTCGCGGCCTTTGTAGGCTGTGCCGTCCAAAGCGCGCATCACACGCTGGGCATCGCCTTCAGGTACCTCGATATAGCTGAACTTCTGCAACAAGTCGATATGTCCCACCTCCTGATGGCCGTGGATATGCTTGTTGATAAACTGCATGACCTCACCGGGATAGAAGCCGTCTTGCTTGCCCAAGTTGATGAACAGACGGCGATAGCCTGCCTCTGCCTGACGCGGTCCGCGCTTGCGGTCGCGCGAGCCCTTGCCGCCACGTCCGTTGCGGTCGCCCTGTTCCGACTTGTCGCGCCCCCTCGTCGTAGGCTTGACAATCTCGGGGGCATTCTTGTAGTAGTCAAGGAACTTGCCAAAGGTGATGCTCACCATCTTCTTGATAATGTCTTCCTTGTCGACATAGTCAAACTGTCGGTTGATCTCAGCCATGTAAGGTGCGATGAGCTCCTCGTCGACATCAGCCTTCATAATGTCGTCCATGGTCTTGAAGAGTTGCTTTTTGCAGATCTCCTCAGGCGTGGGCAGTGTGCCGTCGACAAATTCCTTGCCGATGATCTTCTCGATGTTGCGCACCTTGAACTTCTCGCGCGAGTGGATGATGGAGATGCTTGTTCCTTTTTTGCCGGCGCGTCCGGTACGGCCGGAACGGTGGGTATAGTTCTCCACATCGTCGGGCAGACCATAGTTGATCACGTGGGTCAGGTCGTCGACGTCCAGTCCGCGGGCAGCCACGTCAGTGGCCACGAGCAGCTGTGTCAGGTGGTTGCGGAACTTCTGCATGGTCAGATCACGCTGCTGCTGGCTCAGGTCACCATGAAGCGCCTCGGCATTGTATCCGTCCTTGATGAGCTTATCAGCCACTTCCTGCGTCTCGATCTTCGTGCGACAAAAGATGATGGCATAGATGCGAGGGTAGAAATCGACAATACGTTTCAGCGCGAGATACTTGTCACGCGCGTTGACCATATAGTAGATGTGGTTGACGTTCTCGGCACCTTCGTTGCGCGATCCGACGACGATCTCCTTGTAGTCGTGGAGATAGTTCTTCGCGATGGCCTCTATCTCCTTGCTCATGGTGGCAGAGAAAAGCAAGGTGTTGCGGTCAGCGGGCACGCCCTCAAAGATCTCGTTGATGCTTTCCGAGAAGCCCATGTTGAGCATTTCGTCGGCCTCATCAAGCACGACGTTGTTGACCTGGTCGAGCTGTGCCACGCCACGTTTCATCAGATCGATGAGACGGCCGGGGGTAGCCACGATGATCTGCACGCCGTGGCGCAGGGCATGGATCTGTGTCTCGATAGATGCTCCGCCGTAGACGGGCACAATGTGCATGCCGTCGATATACTTGGCAAAGGCGTTGAGATCGTCGGCAATCTGCAAGCACAGCTCACGGGTGGGGCTGAGGATGAGTGCCTGGGTAGCTTTGTTGGTGGGATCGGTCTTCTGCAACACGGGGATGCCGTAAGCGGCGGTCTTGCCTGTTCCTGTCTGTGCCAGCGCAATGACATCGTTGCCGTGACCTAATAAATAAGGGATTACTTCTTCCTGTACGGGCATGGGCTGCTCAAAGCCCAGCTCTTCGATGGCGCGGCGAATCTCTTCGCTGACACCCAATTCTTCAAATGTCTTCAATCTTTAAACCTTTAAATTTTCAATGACGCATGAGGAATCAATCGCCCTCCCAGCCATTGAAAATTATAGGGCGCTCTTCCTCCATTCGTGTAAAAACGGTGCAAAGTTACAAAAAAAGCAGCACTTAGTCGTCTTTTCTTGGTTTCTTTTAGGGTTTATTATCACGTTTAGCCTCCTTTGAAAAACCTCTTGTATCACGACTCATACAATATACGCCCTATCTGTGTACCCTTTGGACGCTTGCCATGGGGGCAGCATATTGCCATGGTCAAAAGCAAGGATGAAGATGAAGCTATATGCTATATGCGTAAATCTATAGAAAGTAAATGGGGACGCGGGACACTAAAGAAGAAGCTGATAAAAGGTAGTATCAAATCATACGGGCAGAGCAGAACGAAGTTGAGATAAGAGACCTGCCATTTCTCCTGCTTCAATAAGCATCCGTCTCACCCATTGCTGACTTTCATCCTTCGCCACAGCCAACGGGGCACACACCGCCAAAGGGCGGTAAGCAGACGGTAGCGCCAGTCGATGACGACAACATGACGACGGTGAAGGACAGCCCCGACGATGGCACGCGCCACAGCCTCCGGGCTCATCAACAAGGGATAGCGGCGGCCGTCACCAAGCAGAGCAGTGCGAACAAAGCCCGGACGGATGTCGGTGAAATGGATGTTTTTGCCTCGCATGTGGGCTTGCTGCTCCAGTGCTTCGATGTAGGTTGCGTCAAAGGCCTTGGTAGCACTATAGGCCGGGGCAGCCCCCAGGCCTTTCGTACCGGCGATTGATGACACCACGGCAATGTGGCCTTCACCACGAGAGACAAAGTAGCGATAAGCCTCACCGACCATGCGCGTGAAGCCCAAAGCATTGGTCTGCACTGTCGTCAGCTCCTTGTCGGCATCGAGTGCCATGTTTTGCCAACCCACGCCGGAGACGTGAAGATAGAGGCTGATTTCTCCCATTTCATCGATCAAACGGCACAATAGTGCTTCGCTTCCGGCCTCCGTGATGTCGATGGAGGCGTATTTCACCTGGCCAGGATATTCCCGGCTCAGCGCCGCCAAAGGCTCGGTACGCCGTGCGGCCAGCCCCAAATGCCAGCCACGACGGAGCAGCAACCGGGCCACCTCCAGGCCTATACCCGACGAGGCACCCATGATCACGGCCGAAAGGCCATGCTTGGCTTTCTGTGTTTCTGTGTGATTTGCCATTGCTAACACCTTATTATATATAAGCGACCGTAAGCCCCGTCTGTGCTCACACCTTATTATATATAGGGGCTTGTGCCCGTTATTTCCGGAACTTCTTCCCGATGACGGGCAGAGAGCTCAGCGGCAGATCCTTCTTCACGATGAAAGCTACGTCCGCGATCAGCAACAGCGTGTTGACAAGCAAGGCCGGCAACATCGGCAGATAGCGGTTGGAAGCCGTCATACCCACAAAGAGCACGACGGCAAGCAGCGTGTAGGTGAAGATCGACTTCAACGGATAGGCGATCGGATAGTATTTCTGACCTAAGAAATAGCTCAGCACCATGCTCACCGCATACGAGGCGAAGCCGGCCCACGCACAAGCCCAGTAGCTGAAGCGCGGGATGAAGATGATGTCGAAAGCGATCAATACGACAGCACCGATACCCGAGAACCAGGCACCCCAAATGGTTTTGTCGATGAGCTTATACCAGAAGCTGAGGTTGAAAAACACGCCGAACATGATCTCGGCCGCCATCACGATCGGTACTATCTCCAAGCCCTCCCAATAGCTGCGGCCGATGATATAGCGGATGATGTCCATGTAGGCCACCACGCAGAGGAAGGCCAGCAGGGTGAAGATGATGTAGAACTTCATCACGCGGGCGTAGGTCTCCTTGTTGTTTTTCTCTTTGGACTGTCCGAAGACAAATGGTTCGTAGGCATAGCGGAAGGCCTGGGTGATCATCACCATGATGGTGGCTATCTTGATACAAGCGCCATAGATTCCGAGCTGAACGCGGGCGTCGTGAGCATTGCCATTGAAGACATAAGGGAAGATGATCTGTGAGGCACACTGGTTGAGCTGTCCGGCCAGTCCCATGACGAGCAGAGGCCAGGTGTAGCTGAGCATGCGCTTGCAGGTAGCCTTGTCAAACGGATTGCCCATTGCCTTGAGTTCCTTGCCCAGCAAAAGCAACGTGAGCACGGAACCGGAGAGCTCTATCCAGAACACCCACACCACTTCCAAGTCGAAGTTGGCGTCGTAGATGCCGAAGAGATTGACGTGCATGGCGGGCAGCACAATGAGATAGAACGACACACCCACGATGTTCACGGCAATGCTCACCATCTTCAGCAATGCGAACTTGATAGGTCTATGAGCATAACGCAGATAGGCAAAGGGAATCGCCGTGAAGGCGTCGATGGCCACGCACACGCCCATGATCATCAGATATTCGGGATGATCGGGATAGCCGATGGCGCTGGCTACGGGATGGATGAACAGCGCCAGCAGCACCACGAAGAGCAGTGAGGTGAAGCCTACAGTGTGGAGCGTGGTAGGATAGACCTTTTTCGGATCCTCGCCCGGACGGTTCATAAACCGGAAGAAGGTGGTCTCCATACCGTAGGTCAGGATGATGATGAGCAGGGCAATGTAGGCATAGATATTGGTGATGATGCCATACTGTCCTCCGGCAGCGTTGAACTTCGCCGTCTCAATAGGTACAAGCAGATAGCCGATGAAACGGGCTGCAATACTGCTCAGGCCGTAGATGGCCGTGTCTTTTGCTAAAGATTTGAGATTTGCCATTACTTTTAAAAAAATATGTATGCAATTGCTATGGCTGCAATGACGCCTGCAAGATCAGCCAACAGGCCGCAAGCCACAGCGTGACGTGTGTACTTGATATTTACAGAGCCGAAGTAGACGGCAAGGATATAGAAGGTGGTATCCGTGGAACCTTGGAAGATACA
Source organism: uncultured Prevotella sp. (assembly GCA_900317685.1). Classification (GTDB taxonomy): domain Bacteria; phylum Bacteroidota; class Bacteroidia; order Bacteroidales; family Bacteroidaceae; genus Prevotella. The sequence goes on along the minus strand of ONHQ01000002.1, from coordinate 113,009 downwards.
GCTCAGACGACCCACAAACGAGTCGGGACCATAGTTCTTCATCGCCTCCAACATCAGTCCGCGGGCGCCACTGCCTGAGAGCGGCTTCATAAACGCAGTGGGCAGCGCACCCACGAAGTCGGTGTTCAGTCCGCACTGCTTCACCACCCAGGCGATGCCGTCGATGAGCATATCCATCGCGCCCGAGGCGCGGAACACGCCCACTGCCACCAGGATGGCGACAAGATAAGGGATGATGCGCACGGCAGTCTGGAAGCCCTCTTTGGCTCCCTCGATAAAGGCATCATAGACATTGATGCGCTTTCTCACACCCGCAAGGATAAACAGCACAATCACCGTCATCAGTATCAGGTTTCCGGCCACGGCTGTCACTGTGCCCATCGTGTCCTTGTCCATCTGTCCGAAGCCCCAGATGACCAAAGCGACAAAGGCGATGAGTCCGCTCAAGGTCGCTAACAGTACTGGTTGCAGGAGGTTGATGCGCTGCCACATCGCCGTGATGATGATACCCGCCAACGTGGCCACGCTCGTCGCCAAAAGGATGGGGATGAACACATCGGTGGGCTGTGCGGCACCATAACTGGCGCGGAAAGCGAGAATCGTCGTTGGGATGATGGTCAGTCCCGACGTGTTGAGCACCAGAAACATGATCATCGGGTTGGTGGCCGTGTCCTTCCTGGTGTTCAGCTCCTGCATGCCGGCCATGGCTTTCAAGCCCGTCGGCGTGGCGGCATTGTCGAGACCAAGCATGTTGGCAGCGATGTTCATGAAGATAGACCCCATCACAGGATGGTTCTTGGGAATGTCGGGAAAGAGCTTGGTAAACACCGGACTGAGCAGCCGTGCCAGCGCGTTGACGGCCCCAGCCTTCTCGCCTATCTTCATGATTCCCAACCATAAGGCCAGCACGCCTGTCAGTCCCAACGAGGTCTCGAAGGCTGTCTTAGACGTGTCGAACGTGGAGTCCACCATCTTCTGAAAGATTGTGGTATCACCCATCAGCAATTGTACGCCGCCAAAAACAAAGGCAACGACAAAAAATCCAATCCAAATATAATTGAGTACCATGCTATGTTTTACTATGTACCTTTTGATTTGCAAAGTTAATAAAAAAAAGCTACATGGCCTTTTTTAGCTATTATTATTTGTCTAATCTAAAATAAAGTTGTAATTTTGCCAAAGAGAACACCATACTTATAAACGGATTTTGGTATCCCTTTTGGAGAGGAATATAAACATTTAACGAACATTTTTCTTGTGAGCAACATCAACATTGACAGACGCAGAACGCTTTTAGCAACCATTACACTCTGTGACTTTATCATTGTCAACTTAGTGGCCTGGCTGCTTTTTTTAGACATGGGCAATGACATACCGGCCTATTTTCATACCTACACCCGCATAGTGGTTGTACTTATGAATGTGTCAGTACTGATCGGTGAAGTCTTTTTCCACAGCATCATCCACATCCGACTGCTGCGTCTGGTCGACGTGTCCCTCAACATTTTCCGCCTGACACTGACCTTCACAGCCATCTTTGTCGTGCTGATGAAGCTCATTTTCGACGATGTTCCGACCATCTTTTCGGTCATTTTCTTCTTCAGCGCCTACCTGATGCTGATGCTTTCACGCATCTGCGAACGTGGTGTACTGAACCGCCTGCGCAGTCACGGCCACAACTTGCGACGCGTGCTCTTTGTCGGCGACGATCCGGCATTGGTAATGCTGCACAACGAGATGATGGATAATCCAGAGCTGGGCTACCGCCCGCTGGGCTATTACAATGATACAGCTATCACCGATTGTCCGGGATCTATGCACTATCTGGGCACGCTGACTCAGATGAACAAGATGATGAACGAGAACGACCGCTCACCACTGACTCAGTCGGGTGTCGACATCGTGTTTTGCAGCCTGCCGCACGAGATGGGCGCAGAGGTTGAACGCGTCATGCGCTCCTGCGACAAGAATGTGGCTTATTTCTACTACGTGCCGCGTACATTCGTCAATTCCAAAGTACGACTCCGCCCGATCCGCATGGGTGAGCACATCTTCTTCACCAACCACCGCAGTGCACTCATGCAGCCACATAACCGCATCATCAAGCGCACATTCGACTTTGTCGTGAGCCTCATCGCATGCGTGTTCATTGCACCGTTGACCCTCGTCGTCGGCGCAATCATCAAGATACAGAGCCCTGGACCCATCTTCTTCAAGCAGCAGCGCACGGGGCTCAACGGCAAAACGTTCTGGTGCTATAAGTTCCGCTCGATGCACGTCAACAAGGATGCAGACAGCAAGCAGGCCACCGAGAACGACCCGCGCAAGTTCCCCTTCGGCAACTTCATTCGGAAATACAACATCGACGAGCTGCCGCAGTTCTTCAATGTGCTCATTGGCAACATGAGCCTCGTGGGACCGCGTCCGCACATGCTCGCCCATACCGAGATGTATGGCAAGCTGATTGACAAATACATGGTGCGTCACTTCTGCAAGCCCGGCATCACGGGATGGGCGCAGGTCACCGGATGCCGTGGTGAGACAAAAGAGCTCTGGCAGATGGAGGAGCGCATTCAGCGAGACATCTGGTATATGGAGCACTGGAACATAGGGCTGGACTTGAAGATCATGGGCATGACCGTCCGCTCCTTCTTCGTCCACGACGAACACGCCTACTAAGTTCCGCCTATCCTCAACAACAGCGCCGCTCATCGCTAACAACAGCGCCCTTGGAGTTATCCATCATAAAGAAAGATGGCTCCAAGGGCGCTCGCTATTTATATTTGCAACAATCGTCTTCTGCTATTCATCCTTGTCTGTGCGGAACGGCATCAACGGCAGATTGGCACAGTTTTTCAGGTTACCCAACTCGAAATTGCGGAAGCAGTAGCGCACGTACTTCGGCTGCTTCACTTCTGGCGACGTGACGTAAATCGTCTCGTTGCGGCGGTCTTGTCCCGACACCCAGAAATGTCCGGCCACAGCACGATGGAAGACCTTGTCGGCTCCGGCCACCTCAAAGCCCTGGATGCCCTCGTAGCGTGATACACCGCCATAGGTCTTATCAAGGCTGACATAGCAGGTATCGCCCTCGATGAACATGCTCTTATAGACCGGACTCTCGCACCGGAGCCCTGTGAAACCGTAATCGCGGTTCAATGCCAGAAACGCCAGGCGCTCTCCCACAGGTTGCTTCTGATGGGGATGAATCTGAGTGCCCTCCCAAGGCTCAACAAGATCGTTGGTGCAGACCAGCGCACTGTTGGGGATGATGCTTGCCGCACGCTCCTGCTGTTCACGCAGCAAGGCGCCCGAGGTGCCGTCAGCACCGTCACCATATATATAAGGAGCAATCTGCACAAAGTAGAAAGGTAGCTCGCCCTGACCGAAATCGCGACGCCACTGCTCCACGAGGAGCTTCAGCCGGTCGGAATACTCATTGCCCGGCGCACCTACATTGGAGCAACCCTGATAGAAGAGAATGCCCTTGACGGTGTAGTTGAGGATGGGATGGAATGTGCCGTTGCCCCACAACAGCGGGCGCAGATAGTCATAAGGGAACTTCTTCACCATCTTGGCGGAGTCGAGCTCCTCGTTGGTATATTTCTTCAGATTGGCCTCGTCGAGCCAGCTCTCCACGCGCGAGCCGCCCTTGTTGGCAAGGATGAGTCCCACGGGTACGTCGGCCACGCGGTTGACCATGCGGGCAAAGAAGTAGCCCACGGCGCTGCAGTCTGCCACATTGTTGGCATCGGCAGCCTTCCACTCGCACTGCGCGTCGTCCTGCGGTGTGGTCCGCATCACGCTCGGCACCTTCACAAACCGTATGCCTTTGTTTTGCGCAGCCTCAGCCACCACATTATTATAGTCCTTCACCGGACAGTTGTAGAAGCCGCCAACGGGCATCTCCATGTTGCTCTGCCCGGCGCAGACCCATACCTCGCCACTGAGCAGATTCTTGATGGTGGTCTTCTCGCCGTCGTCGAAGGTCACCGACAGCGGTGTGTAGCTGGCCTTAGGTGTCTTCACTTTGACGAGCCACTTCCCGTCGCGGTCGGCACGGGCGGTGTAGACATCATTGCTCCACGACACGCTGACGCGCACCGTCTTGCCGGGCTGGTCCCATCCCCACAGGCGGGCCTCGCTCTGCTGCTGCAATACCATGCCATCTGAAACCAAATGGGGTAATCTCACTTTCGCCTGGCTCACCAATGGCAACGCAAGGGCAGCCAGCGAAACAAAGAATTGTTTAGTCGTCATTAATACTGTATTTAAGTTGATTTCCTTATGCTATAACTCTCCTCCTTATATATTATTGCCATCACATACAAAAAAACCACGGTAAGCGTCATGCTATCCGTGGCCATCCTAAAAACAAGGAAGAATACCTACCTAATGAAGACTTCGCTATCGAACAAATGCTTGCATCGCATTTTTCGATGGAGCCGAAAAAGCTAACTAAAAAAGAGAGCAATCTCACGACTCCTCCCTTCCTACAAAAAACTACCTATATATTATTACTATACATATTTTGCCTAAACGGCTTGGTGATATATGATCAATCCCATCGTATCTTATCTGTATCTTATACATGTCATCTTTACTACTGCAAAGGTATAGAATATATTAAAAACCATGTAATACTATCTTTACCAAACACAATACTATCTTACAAAAAGAATGTCACATTTACAATTTTAGATACTATTGTTCCTAATTAAAACCTTTGATTTCAGACATATTTTTGCTACTTAAACAAAATAAAGACGAAAGTACGTGTTTATGTCAAAATTGTATTATTCAGTTTGAAATGAAACCCTTATCTTTGCAGCAGATTTCAACCACACGATTAAAACCGTTGAATAGCACGTGGGCGGGAATGACACTTTCGTATCGTCTCGTTCCATCCACCTAATAACATAAAAACAAGATCGAGAATGAAGCGATTATCCTTTCTTTCGTTGATGATTCTGCTGATCAGCATGACCATAGGCGCGCAGATCAGAGGCAACAACATTACTGTGACGGTACAGCCCGATCACAACGACTGGAACTATCACGCGGGTCAGACTGCACGATTCACAGTCTCCGTTCTCAAGTCTGGCACACCGCTGCCCAACGCTCAGATCGACTATGAAGCTGGTCCGGTGATGTATCCCTCTATATATAAAAAAGGTGTCACACTCAAAGACGGCACGGTCCGCCTCAGCGGTAAGCTGACCAAGCCCGGCTTCTATCGCCTCAAGGTCACGGCACACGTTGGCGGCAAGGACTACGACGGACTGTGCACAGCAGCCTTCGATCCCGAGAAGCTTGTGCCCGCCACACAATGTCCCGATGACTTCGACGATTTTTGGAGCAAGGCTTTGAAGCAGGCCCGGCAATACGACCTTGACCCGCATCTCACTCCCCTGCCCGACCGCTCGACCAAGGATGTCAATGTCTATGAGGTGAGCTTTGTCAACGACCGCCCCGGCGGCCGCATCTTCGGCATCCTCTGTGTGCCCGTCAAGCCGGGCAAATATCCCGCTCTGCTCCGCGTGCCCGGTGCCGGTGTGCGCCCCTATAGTGGTGACGTCTACACTGCCTCGCGCGGTGCCATCACCTTGGAGATCGGTATCCACGGCCTGCCCGTGACCCTGCCGCAACATGTCTATGACGAGATTTTCCGTGGCGGACTCGACAACTACTGGGACACCAATCTCGACAACCCAGATAAGAACTACTACAAGCGCGTGGTCGTCGGTGCCGTGCGCTGCGTCGATTACATCGCCTCACTGCCGCAATGGGACGGCCAGCACCTCGGCGTGACAGGCTCGAGCCAGGGCGGTTTCCTCTCGCTCGCCACAGCCGCTCTCGACAAGCGCGTGAGTTTCATGGGGGCCGTCCACGACGCTATGTGCGACTACGAAAGCGAATTGAAGGGCGTCGCCGGCGGATGGCCCCACTACTTCTATCAGGTCAAGAACCCTAACGAGGCCCGCATCAAGGGAGCCCGCTACTACGACGGCGTCAACTTCGCCCGCCGCGTGACCTGCCCCTGCTGGTTCTCTTTCGGATACAACGACGAGGTGGTGCCACCCACATCGTCCTACGGTACCTACAACATCGTGAAGGCGCCCAAGCACCTCAGCGTCTATCAGCTCACTGGCCACTATTGGTTCCAGGAGCAGTGGGACGAATGGGAAGCATGGCTGCTGAAGATGATGGACATCAAATAGCATAGACATCGCAATCAAAACATAAAAACCATACATCATGAAGACATCGATCATTACGACATTATTGCTGGCTCTCGGCCTCACCTGCGCCGCCTCACCTGCCACCCAGCTTATCCGCCGCATGGCAAAGTTGCAGAAAAGCGGAGTGATGGTAGGTCATCAGGACGACCCTGTCTACGGCCACGACTGGAAATGGGAACAGGGACGCAGCGACGTGAAAGAGACGTGCGGTGACTATCCCGCCGTGATGGGCTTTGAGCTCGGTGACCTGGAGATAGGAAAAGCCAAGAATCTCGATGGCGTGCCCTTTGACCGTATGCGTCAGGAAATCAAAGCACAGAACCGTCGCGGAGGTATCGTGGAGATCAGCTGGCACCCCAACAACCCTGTCACTGGCAAGAATGCCTGGGATCCCGAAGGCAAACCGGTAGGAGAAATCCTGCCCGGCGGCAAGAGCTGCAAGGAGTTTGCCAAGCGCATGAAGCGTGTGGCTCTCTTCCTGGCTTCCTTGCGCGACGACAAGGGACAGCCGATTCCCGTCATCTTCCGCCCTTGGCACGAGATGGGCGGAGGATGGTTCTGGTGGGGAAAAAACAGCTGCACCACTGAGCAATACAAGCAACTCTATGTCTATACCTATCAGTTTATGAAGCGCCAAGGCCTCAACAACCTCGTGTGGGCCTTCTCCCCAAACACGGGCGACGCAAGTCTGGACATCTATTATCCGGGAGACAAATACGTGGATCTGATCGGTGTGGACCTCTACGACTTTGACGGCAGTGCTGAAAACTACACGAAGAACATCGGGCGCGAGCTGAGCCGGCTGACCGAGATGGGCAAGAAGCATCAAAAGCTCATCGCCCTGACAGAGACAGGATCGCAGAAGCTGCCTGTCAAAAACTGGTTTACCACGGTGCTCTGGCCGGCCATCAAGCCCTATCCCATCTGCTACGTACTCTTCTGGCGCAACGCCTGGGACAAGCAACAAGAGCTCTATGTCCCTTACGCCGGGCATCCCGAGGCCAACGACTTTAAGACTTGGGTCGAGGATCCGCGTGTGCTGACTGTCAAAGACATCGCCAAGACCAAATAGAACATTCTTTTTTGCCGGCATCATCATGGAGACAAATTCCTCACAAGCTGCCTTTGGCAAAACCGAAATAAAGGAAAACTTAATATCAACTGACAAAAACCATTCGCAAATGACTGAATTCCAAGATCGTGTCGCCAAGCTGCGCACACACCACGAAGAATTGCTTACTCGCAAGAACGTGCCTCTGGAATGGGGCAACGGCATCTACACACGTTATAAATATCCTGTTCTCACTGCCGAGCACACGCCGCTGGAGTGGCGCTACGACTTCAATGAGAAGGATAATCCCTACCTGATGCAGCGCATCATGATGAACGCCACGCTCAACAGCGGAGCCATCAAGTGGCATGGCAAATACCTACTTGTCGTGCGTGTGGAGGGTGCCGACCGCAAGAGCTTCTTCGCTGTTGCCGAAAGCCCCAACGGCGTAGACAACTTCCGTTTCTGGCCTGAGCCCATCACCATGCCCGAGGATGTGATCCCCGCCACCAATGTCTATGACATGCGTCTCACCGCCCACGAAGACGGATGGATCTACGGCGTGTTCTGCGCAGAGCGGCACGACGACAGTCAGCCCGGTGATCTGAGTGCCGCAACAGCCACAGCCGGCATCGCACGCACCAAGGACCTCATCAACTGGGAACGTCTGCCGGACCTGAAATCCAAGAGCCAGCAGCGCAACGTCGTGCTGCACCCTGAGTTTGTCAACGGCAAGTACGCTTTCTACACACGTCCTCAGGACGGCTTCATCGACGCTGGTTCCGGCGGTGGCATCGGATGGGCACTTGTCGACGACATCGAGCACGCTGAGGTAAAAGAAGAGAAGATCATCAACCTGCGCCACTATCACACCATCATGGAAGTGAAGAACGGTGAGGGTCCTCACCCCATCAAGACACCGCAAGGCTGGCTCCACCTCGCCCACGGCGTACGCGGCTGCGCCAGTGGTCTGCGCTATGTGCTCTACATGTACATGACAGCGCTCGACGATCCCACACGCGTCATAGCACAGCCGGGCGGTTATTTCCTCGTTCCTCAGGGCGAAGAGTATATCGGCGACGTGATGAACGTGGTGTTCTCCAACGGTTGGATCGCTGACGAGGACGGCAAGGTGTTTATCTACTACGCCTCTTCCGACACCCGTATGCACGTAGCCACCTCGACCATCGACCGTCTCGTGGACTACTGTATGCACACGCCCGCTGACGGCTTCGCCACCGGCAAAAGCGTGGAAACCATCAAGAGACTCATCGCCAAAAACAAAGAAAATCTGAAATAAACAATAAGCGACACAAGCCTTTGTCAGAACCCTGAAGTGCTGACAAAGGCTTCGTCAATGAAACCTTACCAATGGCTAAAATTAAACTATCAGAGAAAATAGGCTATGCACTCGGTGACGCTGCAGCAGGCGGCATCACTTGGAAGATCATGTCCATCGCCTTCCCGTTATTCTTCACTAATGTCTTCGGCCTGACCTTCTACGATGCTGCCGTGCTGATGCTGGTGGCGCGTCTCATCGATGTCTTCATCGATCCGGTCATCGGCGTCATCGCCGACCGCACGCAAAGCCGCTGGGGCACCTACCGTCCTTGGGTCATCTTCGGTTCCATCCCCTTGGGTGTCATCTTCGCCCTGCTGCTCTATACGCCTGATCTCGGTCCCGTGGGCAAGCGCATCTACGCTTACTTCTTCTATATACTGATGATGCTGGTCTATTCGCTCGTCAATGTGCCGTTCGGCTCTTTGCTTGGCGTGATGACCGACGACGACAACGAGAAGAACCAGTTCTCCGCTTTCCGCATGGTGGGTGCCTATGCCATGGGCTTCGTCACCCTGCTCTCCTTCCCCTATCTTCAGAAGTTTGTCGGCGGCACGGACCAGCATCAGTATGCCGTGCTCGGTTGTTTCTTCGGAGCATTGGCCACAGCGGGTACGCTGGCCTGCGGTCTGCTCACCAAGGAACGACTGAAACCGGTGCGCGCCGAGAAGTTCTCGGGTAAGCAGTTCGTAGACCTGGTGAAGAACAAGCCCTGGATCTTCATGACGCTGACAGCCGTCTGCACCAACTTCTTCAATGGTTTCCGCTATGCCGTGGCCGGATATATGTTCTCCTACTGCATGGGCGGTGACATCACCGTGGGCAGCCTCATCATCAACTACACGGTGTTTATGGCCTTCGGCGAGGTCACCTGCATGATCTTCGGCGGCCTGTCTCCGGTCTGCACGAAGTGGCTGGGCTCGAAGCGCAAGACGTTTATCTTCTCGGCTTTCATCTGCTTTGTGACCTCTATCCTTTTCTTCTTCATCCCGATGAAACCGGCATATATCTGGGTGATGATCGGTGTGACCATCCTCACCTCGGCCGGTGTGGGCATCTACTCTCCGCTGTTGTGGTCGATGTATGCCGACGTGGCTGACTACGCGACGAAGAAGAACGGCACCTCCTCTACAGGCCTTATCTTCTCCTCCGGCACCATGGCACAGAAGTTCGGCACGGCCATCTCCGGCTCACTCATCGCTATGTTCCTCGGCTTGGCCGGTGCCCACATGATCACCGACCAGTTTGGCAACCCCACCATCGACCCGCAGTCCATCACCGACTCCGTGCTGACGATGGTCTGGGCCTTGTTCTCCCTGTTCCCGGCAGCCTTCGCTCTGATCATGATGCTGCTGTCCTATCTCTATCCTATTAAGAAATAATGACTATGGAAACACTCAAAAAAGAAATGAAACAGTGCTTGGAGAACAATATCCTCCGGTACTGGATCGATAAGGTCACGGACAAAGAGCACGGCGGATACTACGGCCGTGTCGACGGTCACGACCATGTGCACCCCGAAGCAGAGAAGGGCGCGATCCTCAACGGACGTATCCTGTGGGCCTTCTCCGCCGCCTACCGTGTGATGAAAAACAAGGAATATCTCGATGCCGCCACACGTGCCAAGGACTATATCCTCGATCACTTCATCGACAAAGAGTACGGTGGCGTGTACTGGAGCCTCGACTGTGAGGGCAAGCCGCTCGACACCAAGAAGCAGACCTACGCCATCGGCTTCGTCATCTACGGCCTCAGCGAGTATGCGCGCGCCACGGGCGACAAGCAGGCGCTCGACGCCGCCATCAAACTCTACCACGACATAGAGGCCCACGCCTACGATGCCGTCAACGGAGGATACGTAGAGGCTCTCACACGCGAGTGGAATCCAATCGCAGACATGCGTCTCTCCGACAAGGACGAGAACGGCGCCAAGACGATGAACACCCATCTGCATGTCATCGAACCTTATACCAACCTCTACCGTGTATGGCCTTCCAAGGAGTTGCACGAGAGCATCCATCGGTTGTTCGACGTCTTCACCGACAAGCTATATAATAAGGAGACGCACCATCTCGACCTTTTCTTCGACAACGAGTGGCATGGACGTCGCAACGTAGAGAGCTATGGTCACGACATCGAGGCGACTTGGCTGCTGTGGGAAACAGCCCTCGTGCTCGGTGAGGATGACGTGAAGGCAAAGCTCGGACCCATCGTCGTAGACTTGGCAAAAGCCGCTGACGAAGGCCTGCAACCCGACGGATCAATGATCTATGAGCACTGGAAGGACACCGGAAAGACCGACCGTCAGCGTCAGTGGTGGGTGCTCTGCGAGAATGTCATCGGCCACGTCAACCTCTATCAGTACTTCAACGACGCATCCGCGCTGAAAGTGGCCAAAGACTGCTGGACGTTTATCGACAAGCATCTCGTGGACCACGTCAATGGCGAATGGCACTGGGCGGTCGACGACAACGGCAAGATCAACCTCGACGACGACAAGGCCGGATTCTGGAAATGCCCTTACCACAACAGCCGCATGTGTCTGGAAATCATTGAACGACAAGTTTAAAGCCCTATAACTATGAACAGCCACGTTTTGCATGAGATTACTCCACTGATGGACAAAGACATCCTCTATATCGTGGAGCGACACAAGAAAGAGTTCACCTACCCCATCCACTGCCATGAGGTCTGTGAACTGAACTTCGTTGAAAACGCCAAAGGTGTCAGGCGAATCGTGGGCGACAGCAGTGAGGTCATAGGCGACTATGACCTCGTGCTCATCAGCAGCAATGAGCTTGAGCACGTCTGGGAGCAAGGCGACTGCCATAGCGACGACATCCGGGAGATCACTATTCAGTTTGATCTCGGCAATCTCAACGAAGGACTGCTCGCCAAAGCACCCTTCGACAATATCCGCAAGATGCTCACTGAGGCGCAGAAAGGCATCGCCTTCCCCATCAACACGATCATCAAGATCTACGAGAAGCTGGAAAACCTCGGGCACCAGGGCAATAAGTTCATGGCTACGATACAGTTCTTGGAGATCCTCAACACCCTCGCCAACAGTGAGGGCATGAGGACGCTGGCCACGACCAGCTACGCCAAAGTGGACATCGAGGATGACAGCCGACGCATCCTCAAGGTGAAAAACTACATCGCCGAGAACTATATGAACGACCTCATGCTCGAAGATCTCTCTGGTATTGCCAACATGAGCAAGAGTTCTTTCAGCCGCTTCTTCAAGCAGCACACGGGCCGAACATTGAGCGACTACATCATCGACATACGCATGGGCAACGCCACAAGGATGCTCATCGACACCAACGAGAGCGTCGGAGAAATCTGCTTCAAGTGCGGATACAACAACATGAGCAACTTCAACCGTATCTTCAAGCGTAAGAAAGGATGCACGCCCAGCGAGTTCCGCGAACAATACAAGAAGGTGAGGATCATCATCTGAAAATGTTCACTGTCCAAGAAAAAGGCAAAAGCACTGTTTGTCAGCCTAACATACTGACATACAGTGCTTTTCTTTTTATCATTCATTCTGTCTATCGCCTCATAGAAAAAGGCTGTTGCAAGCGTGGAAATAAACTTCTATCTTTGCACCAGAGAAAAGAAAACAAGATTATCAACCACAAAAAAGAATAACATTATGAAGACTCTGAATTTCACCGGACTCAACAGCGAGCTCACTCTCAACGTCGTCAACGCTCTGGCCCAACTGCTGGCAGACTTCCAGATTCACTACACCAACCTGCGCAACCTCCACTGGAACGTACGCGGCCATGGCTTCTTCATCATGCACGAGAAATACGAGGAGCTCTACGATGACGCTGCCGCTAAGATCGACGAGATCGCTGAGCGCATTCTCCAACTCGACGGTACACCTGAGAGCCGCTTCTCGGCTTACCTCAAAGTGGCTAAGGTACAGGAACTCGAAGTGCCCGAGACAGGCTGCAACGCAGTGGAGTATGTCCTCGACACCCTGAAGACGCTCATCGCCCAGGAGCGCGAAGTGCTCCGCCTGGCTGCCGACGCCGGCGACGAGGTCACTGTGGCACTGATGAGCGACTACCTCAAGGAGCAGGAGAAGACTGTTTGGATGCTCGTAGCCTTCAACTCACCCAAATGCGCTAAATGACGAAAAGGCAACAGCCCGCAAGCCTCACATAGCTGACTATACATAGAGAATTGATTCACACCTGATCGCCGCATTGGCAAAGATTTCCCTCACGGAAACTTGCCGATGCGGCATTTTTTTCTTAATTTTGCCGCAGATCATGCGGCGTTATTTGAAAGATAATGCCGCAAACTCACCAAAAACAGCACCATGTATATACACGAAAGAGACAACTGGACAGATTTCCGATGGGATGCCAATGCCATTTTGCCACCATTGGAACAGGCTTCTCATAAGCTGGGATCGCTTTATGGGCAATTAGGACAACTGGGCTTTGACAGCCGTCTCGGTGCCATGGCCGAGAATCTCACCCACGATATTGTCTACTCCTCAGAAATCGAAGGCATCAATCTCAATGCCGATCAGGTGCGGTCGTCCATCGCACTCAGGTTAGGAATAGAGAGCACGAAGTTTGTTGCTCCCTCGCACTATGTCGACGCCGTGGTCGCTGTGATGCTCGACGCCGTTGAGCACTACGACCGTCCTATCACCAAGCAGATACTATGTGGCTGGCAGACGGTTTTCTTCCCGACAGGATTCAGTGCAGGCGAACAGATAGAGACGGGCAGATACAGAAGCCATGACGAGCATATCGTCTCAGGGTATCTCGGGCGCGAAAGGGTGCACTATGTGGCTCCCAAGCCCGACAGAATAGAAACTGAGATGGACCGATTCATCAACTGGTTTAACAGCGAGGCACAAGACTCCTATCTGATTCGCTCTGCCATTGCCCATTTTGGGTTTGTCTCCATCCATCCCTTTGAGGATGGAAACGGGCGGCTGGCAAGGATTCTGTCCGACATGATGCTCGCCCGCGGCGAAAAGAGTAAATTCCGGTTTTACAATATATCCTCCGCTATCAATAGCGACAAGAAGCACTATTACGAGATACTGGAGCGTGCGCAGAAAGGCAATGGTGACCTGACGGAATGGATACAATGGTATATCACCACGCTGATACGTGCTCTCGATACGTCGGCAGGGATGCTCAACTCGGTTCTGAACAAAGCTGTCTTTTGGAATCGCGCTCACACCTTGTTCATGACGGAAAGGCAGAAACGCACCATCAACCTATTCCTTGACGGATATGAGTCGAAGATAACGACAAAGCAATGGGCCGCACTCAACAAATGCTCCAAGGATACAGCCAACCGCGACATCCAAGATTTGGTTCACAAACATGTACTAAAAGAGGAGATGCCGGGGGCCAAACGTCCAAGCTATGCCATCGTGTACATCGACAGCGACATCTCGCCGCTCTTCTCTCAGATACAAATCACTGGAAAAGGAGATGCAAGCCGTCTGCTCACCACTTTTCAAGACGGCACGCATGTCGACATGCCGATACAAGCATTGGATGCTGAGCGCTATGAGAAAGGAGAGCTACCGGCGTCTCTTCTCTTAAACAAATACTGCGCCTATCTGGTGAAATAGACAAAATGCAGCTCATACAGCCCTACTCTTACAGCCCTCTCTCCTCTGTGCTTTCCACAAGGTGAAGTCTTCTCCGTATCTCTGTGGCTCTGTGTGAGAGATAAATACCAAGCGCTTTCTTGGAACGCAACGCGCCCCCATATCAGCCAGAAAGCGATATGGGGGCGCTTATATATAATAAGGTGTAGATTACTCTACATCGTTGTTGTGATCGAGCTTGTCGCTGAAGTCCTTAGGAGCCTCAGCATTGTCGTGATGCTCGAAGCGACGGGGACGACGCTCACCGCCGTTGTTGCCGCCTTCGCGACGCGGACGACGCTCGCCACGCTCGCCACGTGGACGACGCTCACGCTCGACATAGCCCTCGGGCTTGTCGATGAGCACACGGTGTGATAGCTTGTACTTACCGGTCTTAGGATCGATCTCGAGCAGCTTCACCTTGATCTTGTCACCTTCCTTGATGCCAGCCTCCTCAACGGTTTCGAGGCGCTTCCAGGCAATCTCGGAGATGTGGAGCAGACCTTCCTTGCCCGGCAGAATCTCTACGAAGCAACCGTAAGGCATGATGCTCTTAACTGTGCCCTCATAGACCTCACCGACCTCAGGAACAGCCACGATTGCCTTGATCTTGGCCAGCGCAGCGTCGATGCTGTCCTTATTAGGAGCAGAAACCTGCACCTTGCCCACGCCGTCGGCCTCGTCGATGGTGATGGTAGCGCCAGTGTCTTCCTGCATCTGCTGGATGATCTTTCCGCCCGGGCCAATGACAGCACCGATGAACTCCTTAGGAATCGTAAGGGCAACGATGCGGGGCACCTGAGGCTTCAGCTCCTTGCGGGGCTCTGAGATGGTCTTCATCATCTCGTTCATGATATGCTCACGACCAGCCTTAGCCTGCATGAGGGCTTTCTCAAGAATCTCGAATGGCAGACCGTCGCACTTGATATCCATCTGTGTAGCGGTCAGACCGTCACGTGTACCTGTTGTCTTGAAGTCCATATCGCCGAGGTGATCCTCATCACCGAGGATATCGCTCAGGATCGCATAGCCTTCCTCACCAGGGTTGTGGATAAGACCCATGGCAATACCGGCCACCGGCTTCTTCATAGGCACACCGGCATCCATCAGTGCCAGCGTACCGGCACAGGTGGTAGCCATAGAGGAAGAACCGTTGGACTCGAGCACCTGGCTCACCAGACGCACGGTGTAAGGGAAGTCCTCAGGGATCTGACCCTTCAGTGCACGCCATGCCAAGTGGCCGTGGCCAATCTCGCGACGGCCTACGCCGCGCTGTGCCTTAGCCTCGCCGGTGCAGAACGGTGGGAAGTTATAGTGGAGCAGGAAACGCTGGTAGCCGCGGTTGAGCACACCGTCGACCATCTTCTCGTCGAGCTTGGTACCGAGTGTACAGGTAGTGAGCGACATCGTCTCACCACGCTGGAAGATAGCTGATCCGTGAGGCATAGGCAGCGGAGACACCTCGCACCAGATCGGACGGATGTCGGTAGTGCCACGGCCATCCATACGCAGGCCCTCGTCGAGGATGCAACGGCGCATAGCGTCACGCATCACGTCGGCATAGTAGCGGGTAGCCTCAGCATGCTTCTCCTCAAGATCCTCCTCAGAGAGATCTGTGTGAGCGGCATCGTACTTCTCCAGGAAGTCAGCGAGTACCTTGTCATAGGCGTCGTTGCGCTCCTGCTTAGGCAGTGCCTTATGGTTGATCTCGTAGCAGGGCTTATAGAGTTCGTCCTTGATCTGCTGGCGCAGGTCTTCGTCGTTGATCTCATCGTCGTACTCGCGCTTCTTGTCAGTACCGAGTTCTTTTGCCAGCTCGTCCTGGAGCTCGCACATCGGCTTGATAGCGGCGTGAGCAGCCTTGAGGGCGTCGATGAGGTCTTTCTCCTGAACCTCTTTCATCTCGCCTTCCACCATCATGATGTTGTCCTTGGTAGCACCGACCATCAAGTCCATGTCGGCGTCGGCCATCTGCTGGAAGGTGGGGTTGATGACGTACTCGCCGTTGATGCGGGCCACGCGAACCTCAGAGATTGTATAGTCAAAAGGAATGTCAGAGCAAGCCATAGCTGCGGATGCGGCAAAACCTGCCAGTGCATCGGGCTGATCCACGCCGTCGGCGGAAAGCAACATCACCTGCACATACACCTCGCAGTGATAGTCAGAAGGGAAGAGAGGGCGCAGGGCACGGTCTACCAGACGGGAGACGAGGATCTCCTCATCGCTGGCTTTGCCCTCACGCTTAGTGAATCCGCCCGGGAAACGGCCTGCAGCACTGTACTGCTCACGATAGTCTACTTGCAAAGGCATGAAATCTGTTCCCGGAACTGCCTCTTTGGCTGCGCAAACGGTAGCAAGCAGCACGGTGTTGCCCATACGCAGGACAGCAGCGCCATCGGCTTGCTTTGCAACCTTTCCGGTTTCAATTGAGATGGTTCTTCCATCTGGCAACTGAACGGTTTTTGTAATTACGTTCATCTAAAATCTAAAAAACTTCGTTTTTGTACAAACATCAAAATAAATCGTGCAAATATACCTCTTTTATAGGACATAAGCAAATCACAGCGCGGAAATTTATTCTTTTTTATTAATGTATTCCTCTCTTTGCTGTTATTATCACGATAGGAAGAACCAAAAAGCATGATGCGCCGCAACAAAGCCTACGGTGCATCATGCTGGATTTCAACGCCCTCATCATAGTGGCAGACCACATGTCAGGGACTGATGACAGAGAAAGACGGACGGATGCTCCGCCAACCTGCTTTATACTTTCCTAACCAAGCTGCTGACGTTTCTCCTCCCCGAACTCCTTGGAGATGTAGTTGTAGATGCTCTGGCAGGCGGCGGTGGAGAACTCCTGAGCACAGGCGATGATGCTGTCCCACTGCTCCTCGGTAAGCCCGCGCTCGATGTCTTCGCGCGTGATACCATATTTCACCATACCATAGATGAGTCCGGCATTGAAGTTGTCGCCGGCACCCACCGTGCTGACCGTCGGCGTCTCGATGGCAGGATAGCTCTTGCGGAAACCGCCGTCGGCGCGCAGCTCCACAGGGCGGGCCCCCTGGGTGTAGATGAACTTCTTGCAGTAGAACGAGATCTCGGAGTTGTAGACCTTGTCGGGATCGCTGAGCTTGTAAAGTACTTCAAAATCCTCGTGACTGCCGCGCACGATGTCGGCATACTCAAGATTCTCGAGATAGTTGGGCGTGATCTTCATCACCTCGTTGCGGTGCGACGACCGGAAGTTGACATCGTAGTAGATGATGGCACCGTGGTTGCGCGCATAGTCGAGCAGTCCGACGATCTGCGGACGGATGACGGGGTTGACGGCAAAGAACGAGCCGAAGATGACGATGTCGTCGGGCTGGATGTCGGGATAGACAAAGTCAAGCTGGTCGTGCGGGTGGTCTTTATAGAAGATGTACTGCGCGTCGTTGTTGTCGTCGAGGAAAGCGAGCGATACCGGCGCCTTTGATTCCGGGAAGATATTGACGTTGCTGGTGTCCACGCCATTGTCCTTGAGGAAACCAAGAATGTTCTGCCCCACGCGGTCATTGCCGGTTTCACTAATAAAAGTGGTGTTCACGCCCGCACGTGCCAGCGAGATGATGGCATTGAACGACGAACCGCCAGGGTAAGCACCGATGGGCTGCTCATGCTTGAAGATGATGTCGAGCACTGTCTCTCCTATTCCTATTACTTTTCGCATACTTAGTATATATTTTCCTTGGGGTGATTTTCAAAGTGCAAATATCTGAAAAATATGGCATAAATCAAAGGGATTTTGCGTATTTTTGCAGGCGAAATGAAATATAACACATTTACGCTGGCCAACGGGCTACGTATTATCCACCTGCCTTCTGCCGCTTCTGTGGTCTACTGCGGCTATCAGATCAACGCCGGCTCACGCAACGAAGACGCCGGCGAAGAGGGACTCGCGCACTTCTGCGAGCACACTACCTTCAAGGGCACTCAGCGACGACATGCACTCGAGATACTCAACTGTCTGGAGAGTGTCGGCGGGGACCTCAACGCGTTCACCAACAAGGAGGACACCACCTACTACGCCGCTATCCTCAAGGACCACATGCCCAGGGCCGTGGATCTGCTCACCGACATCGTCTTCCACTCTACCTATCCCCAGCAGGAAATCGACAAGGAGGTGGAAGTCATCTGTGACGAGATCGAGAGCTACAACGACTCGCCCGCCGAACTCATCTACGACGAGTTTGAAAACCTCGTCTTTCGCGGCCATCCCTTAGGGCACAACATCCTCGGCACCGCTGACCAAGTGCGCGGCTATACCACAGCTGACGCACTGCGCTTTACGCACCGTTACTACCGTCCCGACAACGCGATTTTCTTCGCCTACGGCGATGTGGATTTCCACCGCCTCGTGCGTCTGATCGACAAAGCGACGAAGGACTTGAGCACTCAGGAGGGTGCAGATCAAGACCGGCTGCTACTTTCTGCAGCTTCTTCCTCATCCACCACGTCAACAACCTCATCTGAGGCACTGCGACAAAAAGCGGAAGGAGAGAAAAGCGACGCCAGCGACCTTCAGCGACAAAAAGATGAAAAGGCAGGAAACGTCTCAGAAAGCAAACTGCGACAAAAAGATGAATTGTTGCCTGGCAACACGTATATCATTGATAAACAGACACATCAGGCCCACGTGATGGTCGGAAACAAAGCCTACGACGTGCATGACAACCGCAGAATCGCGCTCTATCTGCTCAACAACATCATTGGCGGACCCGGCATGAACGCTAAGCTCAACCTCGCACTGCGGGAGCGCAACGGACTCGTCTACACCGTGGAGAGCTCAATGGTCAGCTATGGCGACACAGGAATATGGAGCGTATACTTCGGATGTGATGAGCACGACATCAAACGGTGCTTGAGACTCACGCGTGGCGTGGTGGAGAAGTTCATCGATCAACCGTTGACTGATCGACAGCTCCATGCCGCGAAGAAGCAGATCAAAGGGCAGATTGGTGTGGCGTGCGACAATCGTGAGAACTTTGCCCTAGACTTTGGCAAGAGCTTCCTCCACTATGGTTGGGAGAAAGACGTCACAGCGCTCTATGAGAAAATCGACGCCGTGACAGCAGAGCAGATCCAGCAGGTGGCTGCAGACATCATGGCACCGGAGAAGTGGACCACACTGATATATAAATAAGGCCCTCCTCCGGCTCCCCCCCAAGGGGGGAGAGATGCGATACCAAGCCCTCCTCCAGCTCCCCCCAAGGGGGGAGAGATGCGATACCAAGCCCCCCTCCAGCTCCCCCCAAGGGGGGAGAGATGCAATACCAAGAGAATACCTGACTTGTTCAGACAATGCAAAACGACCATTGGGTTTCGCGGCTCTCCCCCCTCGGGGGGAGCTGGAGGAGGGCTCGGGGGGAGCCGGAGGAGGGCCTACAGATACATCACGGCCTCATTGCCTTCATTAAACAGCAGGTCGAGAATGCTGAGGTTAGGCAGGAAACCAAACTTCTGCTTGTAGACCTGGTAGTAAGGCTTGGGCTGAAAGTCAGCATCGGGCAATGGATGCTTGGGACGGATGACTTCGCGGTAGTCAGCCCACTGATTGCAATTATCAGCGATTCCATCGGTAGAAATCATAGTGGCTTCCGTGTTGTCAGCAGCAGCGGAATCGGGCAATTTGATGTATTCTTCTGTCCGCCTCAACGTGGGATGGATGTCCAGCAGCTCGCACATCTTCTCCGTGATGGCAAGGTCGTAGTCGTAGAGAAACTGCCACCTCTTTTCAAAGAACGGCCGTAGGTCGTCGGCATAGAACTCAAAGAAGGGACTCTCGCCGTAGGCTGAGACCAGGGCATTCCAGTGGAGATGGCGCCAGGCACCGTGGTCGCTGATGCGTATGTCGCGCATCTCGCATTTCAGGCCGTCGTAGCGCTCAATGGGTACGGTAAGGGCTTGTGTGCCCTGTGTCGTGGCGATGACGCAGCGGTTGCGATAGGTCTGCTTGATGAAGTTGTCATGCTGTTCGATATAGCAGAGCCCGGATCTGTTGAGCTTCTGATACCATTGTATAGGGCCGAAATAAGTGGCGGAAAGAAGAGTTGGCATTGCTGAGTGATAAATGAAGAGAAGAGAAGAGAAGAGCCGCTGCAAAACAGCGGCAAACCCAACGGTTGCACAAAGAAGGCAAGACGCGGCACAGGGAAGGGAAGGCAAGACGCGGCACGGAGGAGGCAAGACGCGGCACAACAGAAGGCAAGACGCGGCACGGGACCGCAGAGCACTTTAGAGCGCAAGGCGGTAGGCTTTTCCCACGATCTGATGGAGATGCACGAGGGTCTGTCCCTGCCCGGTGTTGACGAGATAGATTTTGCAGTCCATGCAACGGCACTTATGGCAACAGCGCAGCGGAATGCGGAAGCGTTGCTTGCCCAGTCGGATGGTGTCGCCCGGAAGCGCCTCGACACGCCCGATGTTCATAGGGCTGTCGGCATAGCGGCTGGTAACGTGCCAGTCGGGATAGTACAGCACCAGGTCGCCACGACGGAAATTGTCACGCACCAACTTGTTCACCATCACCCGGTCGCCCTTGTGGTACTGATGACCAAATGAGGACGGAAGTGTGCAGACGGCGAAGGCAAATGTATGCACGGCCACCACCAAAGCGGTGGCGACACACAGCGCAATGACAAATTTCAGCGTTTGCTTCAGCAAGATCTCTATATATAATAAGGAGTGAACAAAAACGGAAGAGCCACGGCACGCCGCGATGGGCGTGTCATGGCTGACCGATATTACTTGATGTTGTCTACCCAGCGGAAGAGCCGGTTCCATCGGATGCCACTGAAACCGTGGCGGTCAGGATCGGAACTCCACCAGATGAAGATGGGCTTGCCCACGATATGGTCTTCAGGCACGAAGCCCCAGTAGCGTGAGTCCTCGGAGTTGTGGCGGTTGTCACCCATCATCCAGTAGTAGTCCATCTTGAACGTATAACTGTTGGCAGGCTTGCCGTTGATATAGATGCGGTTGTTTTTCACCACCAGGTCGTTGTGCTCATAGACACGGATGGGGCGCTCGTAGATGGCAATGTTGTCCATGGTGAGCTTGACCGTGGCGCCTTTCTTCGGAATCCAGATCGGTCCGTAGTTGTCGCGTGTCCATCCTGTGACCATGTTCATCGGGTAGAGATCGCCGGTGACTGCATCGTTGACGATGTGGATGCTGGCCACGAGATCCTTGCGGTGGGAGAGATACTTCACAGCGCGCTTGGTCAGCGGCATGGCGCCGCCCTGATTGAGATAGCCCAAGTCTTCCATGGAGATACCCAAATCTTTCAACACGTCATCGGGCAGGTCGCGCTTGAGCTTGACGTAATAAAAGTACTGCACGTTGTCGGGCTCCTTGTTGGGCTTACCGTCGAGGTAGACGATGCGGTTCTTGATCTGCAATGTCTGTCCCGGCAAACCGACGCAACGCTTGACGTAGTTCTCGCGGCGGTCGGTGGGACGGTGGTCGATCATGCCATACTTCACCGGGTTTTGCTGGATATATCCGCGTCCCAAGTTGTAGATCATATTGAAATAGTCGAGCTGTCCCTGGCGGTTGAGAGTAGCCGGATTGACGGGATTGGGGTTCTGGGATTGGTAGAGCTCCGTACCAAAGTCGTAGCACATCGTATAGTAGCTGTTGGCGTACTGCTCCTCGGTGAGGATGGTGTCACCGGCAGGATAGTTGAAGACCACGATGTCGTTGAGCTTGACATGGCCCAAGCCTTTCACACGGCGATAGTCCCAATGGGGCCACTCGATGTAGCTCTTGGTATGGATGATGGGCAGCGTGTGCTGCGTGAGCGGCATGGTGAGCGGTGTCTCAGGGATACGGGGACCGTAGCTGAGCTTGGAAACAAAGAGGTAGTCGCCTGTGAGCAAGCTCTTCTCCAGGGAACTCGACGGGATGACGTAGTTCTGGAAAGCGAAGAGGTTGATGAAGTACACGGCCACGAGGGCGAAGACCAGCGCGTCGATCCAGCTCATGATGAAGCGCACGGGGCCCTCAGCGTCCTTCCACCAGGTCCAACGAATCTTCTTGGTGATATAGTTATCGAAGATGAACGGGACGATGATCAGTCCCAACCAACTCTTCACCCACAGGAGGAAGAGCAGATAGAGCGCAGTGACGATGCCAAACTTGATCCACTGCTTCTTCATGTTCATCTGGGCTTTTTCCTTATCGATCATTTCTTTTGTTATTGGATAACGGTTTTAGAACTTAAACAGATCGCTCGTGGTGAGCAGTCCCTTATGGTCTTTGGTGAACTCAGCGGCGAGCACGGCACCGAGGGCAAAGCCCTTGCGGCTGTGAGCGTCGTGGGTGATGGTGATGCAGTCGGCCTCAGAGTCGTAAGCGATGGAATGGATGCCGGGCACCTCATCGTGGCGGATGCTGTCGACAAGCAGCTCATCGGCCTTGTGGTCCTCAGTTCCGTCGACATGTCCGTCGTCCCATACGGTGGTGCCGGCCTTCCACGATGTCTTGCGGTCGAGGTTGTCGATGATATCCTCCGCCAAGGTGATGGCGGTGCCCGACGGTGCGTCGAGCTTATGGATATGATGGGTTTCGGTCATCTTCACGTCGTACTGTGGGAACTGGTTCATGATTTTAGCCAGATACTTGTTGACAGCTGAGAAGATCGCTACGCCAATGGAGAAGTTACTGGCCCAGAAGAGGGTTTGCTTGCCGTCCTTGCAGAGAGCTTCCACATCGGCTTTGTGATCTTTCATCCAGCCTGTGGAGCCGCTCACCACCTTGACGTTGTGAGCAAAGGCGCGCAGGTAGTTACCGTAAGCAGCCGTGGGGTTGGTAAATTCTATGGCGACGTCGGCAGACGCAAAGGCGGGGCTGTCGAAGTCGTCCTGGTTGTTGACATCAATCTTACAAACAATCTCGTGGCCACGCTCCAGGGCGATCTGCTCGATCATGTGTCCCATCTTGCCGTAGCCAATCAAAGCTATCTTCATGTATTTCCGGAATTAAACGTTTCTGCAAAATTAGCGATTTTATGGCAAAAGACGTTGTTTTTGTCGCTTAAATTATTCAAAATGAACCGCATTAGATACTTTTAACCGCTATTATCCCTTTGGTAACATCCATTTAGAAAAAAAACGTGTACCTTTGCGAATGTTTTCAGGGAAGACAACTCTTATATTTACAGTTCTGAAGAATGAATAAGTACATCTACACACTGCCCTTGTTGGCTGCTACGCTGACACTCAGTTCCTGCTTCAAAGAGGAACCGCTCAACAGCGAGTGCGACATCACGCACGTGAGTCTGCACACCGACAACCCCTTGGCTACTTTCTATCAGCTGTCCGACACCGCAAAGGATGTGCTGTCCACCGACAGCCTCATCTCCTTTGAGGTAAGACGCGAACACGAGGCTGACCTCAGCCTGCTCACACCGACATTGCGGCTCACGCCGGGTGCCAAAGCGGTGATGACCGGCAGCGAGGTCGACAAGAAGAACGGCGGAAAGTGGCACTATCAGGTGGTCTCGGAGGACGGGCACTGGCACCGCAACTACACGGTGGAGGTAAGGCCGACGACACGTATGACCAACGACACGGTGAAGTTCGACTTTGAGCACTATGAGCTGGAGCCGAAAGGACATTATTATGTCTGGCATATCCTGCGCAACGACGGCAGCAATGCGGGCGAATGGGCCAACGGCAACCCTGGTTTCAGCCTCAGCATGGGCTCGGCCAAGCCCGACGAATACCCGACGGCACCGCTGGTCAACGGCTACGACGGTGCGGCCGTGAAGCTCACCACACGCAGCACGGGACCCTTCGGGGCAATGGTCAACAAGCGCATCGCGGCCGGAAACCTCTTCATCGGCACCTTCGACATGGCCAGCGCACTCACCGACGCCATGAAGGCTACACACTTCGGACAGGTCTTCGACCGACAGCCGATGACGCTCACAGGATACTATACCTATCAGCCGGGAGCAACCTTCCAGGATCCCAAGGGCAACGCCGTGGCTGACCGCACCGACCAGGCCGCCATCTACGCCGTGCTCTACCGCAACCACGACGACCAGGGCAACGCTGTCACGCTCTACGGCGACAATGTGAAGACAAGTCCGCAGATCGTCGCCATCGCTGACATGGGCATAGTGAAACCCACCAAGGAATGGACGCCGTTCTCCATCGACTTTAAATATCTCAGTGACATCGACCTCGACCTGCTCAAGCAGCGCGGCTACAGCCTCACCATCGTCTTCTCGTCGAGTGCCGACGGTGACCAGTTTGAGGGTGCTGTCGGCTCCACGCTCTGCGTCGACAAAGTGAGACTGACATGTAAGAAAGAACAATAATCTCTTAGACACCATGACGATGAACAAAATAAAAGCACTCGCCCTCGCTCTCCTGCCCGCCCTTGCCGTAAACGCACAGGCCAAAGGACTGACCGACAACACGGAACTGAAACTGCATATCGGCTACAATATCGGCGGAACGGCGCCCGTGGGCATGCCGGCATCAATACGCCGTCTCAACAGCTACACGCTGCAACCTAACCTGGTGCTCGGCGTAGAGGCTGACAAAGCCCTTGACGACCACTGGGGACTGACACTCGGCCTGCAAATAGAAAACAAAGGCATGAAAGAGGACGCACGCGTGAAGAACTACCACGAGGAAGTGGTGCGCGGCGGCGAGAAGCTCGCCGGCATGTTCACCGGCGACGTCACGACAGAGGTGACGGAGTGGATGCTCACGATCCCTCTGCACGCCCGTTGGCAGGCTACGAACCGTTTTTCGCTCCATGCCGGACCTTATCTCTCGGTGCTCACCCAGCGTAAGTTCACGGGCTACGCCCACGACGGCTACCTGCGTGTAGGCGATCCCACGGGTGCCAAGGTGACTCTCGGTGGCGACGAGAGCACGCGCGGCGACTATGACTTCAGCGATGACATGCGTCACCTGCAATGGGGCGTGGATGTCGGCGGAGAATATCGCATCTGGCAGCGCACGGCGGTCTTTGCCAACCTCAGCTGGGGACTCAGCGGCATACACCACAGCGGTTTCACGGCCGTGGAGCAGACGCTCTACCCTATCTACGCCTCCGTGGGCGTGAGCTATCGGCTCAAACACAGGTAAATCATTGAAATCAGAAACATATATTATTATTAGTTTTTTCTAAAGTAAAAGGTTTAAATTATGAAGAAAACATTACTCTCGTTAGCCCTGGCCTTGCTCTCCTCACTGAGCATGAGCGCCAAGGACTACACCGAAACACTCGTCGTGACCGTCAATGGTACGGCTACGCGACAAACAGCAACCATCAGCGTGGACAAAAACAACGATGGTACCTACAACTTCAACTTGAAGAATTTCATGCTGAAGATAGGCGATCAGTCCATGGGTATCGGAAACATCACACTCAACAACCTGGAGGCTGCAACAAGCAGCAAAGGCGACGTGGTGTCTACACACCGGGATATTACCATCACAAAAGGCGACGATCCCAATGTTGACACATGGATGGGCCCTATGCTGGGAACCATTCCTTTGGATCTGAAACTGCTTGTTAATAATGAGAAGCTCTATACGCTTATCGACATCGACATGCAACAGACATTGAAACAGACCATTCACGTCACCTTTGGAGACAACTATCAGCTGCCAAACAGCGGGTTTGAGGATTATCGCACAGAGCAGATAACTAAACTCGACGATTCTTATAAGCAAATAACAGTCAACGTGGAGGAGCCTCTGAACTGGCACTCCTTCGCTTCCGCTACGGGTGATTTTGTTCAGGCCGCCAATGCTTTCTCTGATCCACACACCTATTCCTCCGACGTCGTACGCAGTGGCGCTACGGGCAAAAAGAGTCTGCTGCTCACCTCGGCCTCTGTCTTTGGCATTGTCGCAAACGGCACTATCACCACAGGACGCATGCAGGCAGGAGCCATGACTGCCGCTGACACGAAGAACTGCGCTTTTCTCTCCACAGACAACACTTCTACTGACAGTCACAGCGACCCGTTCTATGCACTCATGGACGGCACGCCAGACTCCATCGCCGTTTGGGTGAAGTTCAAGCAAGGCACGCCGAATGCCGACCATCCTTATGCTACGGTCAGTGCAGCCATCACCGATGGTACATATTATCAGGACCCAAAGGACAAAGACTACACCAATGTGGTAGCCACAGCAAAGAACGCTCAGATTGCCTCCAACAACTTTGAATGGCAGCGCATCGTCGTGCCGTTTAAGTACACTGGCAATGATGTGAAAGCCAAAGCTCTGCTCGTGACCATCTCCACCAACGCCGATCCCGGTCAAGGCTCTGCCGCTGACAATCTCTACGTCGACGACATCAGCCTCATCTACAATGTAGACAAGCCTGCAGTAACCGTCAACGGTCATGCCGTCACGCTTGACAAAGCCGAAGTAACCACGACTGCTGTCGATCCGGCCACCGCCGTTGTTGACGCCACCACAGCCAACAAGGGCTCTTTCGCTGCCGTCAGCGAGCTCAGCTCTTCCGCCGATCAGCGCAAACTGCAACTGCTCTACTGCTCTGACGACCTGCAGACGATCAAGACATATACCCTCGTTATCAACAAGGGAGCAGAGACTGGTATCAGCCAAATCAAAACTGCTACCAACAACGACAGCAAGGTCTATGACCTCAACGGACGCGAGGTGAAGACCATGCACCACGGCAACGTCTACATCCTCAACGGTAAGAAAGTGCTGAAATAAGCTTTCCGGAAGACAGAAAACGCAAGCAACTGTCTGACTATCAATAAAGAGACGAGAAAAGAAAACTTTACATCTTTTTGTCGCCAAAGAAAAATCCCGCATCTGTTGTACACAGATGCGGGATTTTTTCTTATCTTTGCAAATGAGTCTCCTTGCGTCAGCGAAGATTCTCCAAACCAAAATACTATAAAAGCCATCAGATGGAACAGCTATTGCACTACTGCTGGAAGCACAGGCTCTTCCCACTACAACAACTCAAGACCACCAGCGGACAAGACGTGGAGGTCATTGATCCGGGACTGCACAACCGAAATGCGGGTCCCGACTTCTTCAACGCTAAGGTGAAGATCGACGGCACGCTGTGGGTGGGAAACGTGGAGATCCACGACAAGTCGTCGGACTGGTATCTCCACGGACACGAGAAGGACGACCATTATAATAATGTGGTGCTGCACGTCACGGGGAAGGCTGACACTGAGGTGAAGACCGCCAATGGCGATGTACTGCCGCAATTGGAGATGGAAGTGCCCGAGACGGTGGAAAGACACTACCACGAGCTGTTGCAGGAAGACCAATACCCGCCTTGCTATCGCATCATTCCGCAGCTATCACGGCTGACCGTTCACTCGTGGATGAGCGCGCTACAGACTGAGCGCCTCGAACAGAAGACAGAGAAGATACGCCAGCGCGTAGCCATCGCCAACGGCTCCTGGGAGCAGGCTTACTTCGTCACGCTGGCGCGAAGCTTCGGCTTCAGCATCAACAGCGAGGCGTTTGAGCAGTGGGCACTACACGTGCCACTACATGACGTAGACCACCACCGCGATGATCTCTTCCAGATTGAGGCGATCTTTATGGGGCAGGCGGGAATGCTCAACACCGACGACATGCCGCAACGACACAGAAAGCAAGCTGAGGAAGACGAGTACTTTCAAAGGCTAAGACACGAATATCTCTATCTCGCTCATAAGTTTTCGTTGGAGCCCATCAGTGGACAGCGATGGCGCTTCCTAAGGTTGAGACCACAGAACTTCCCAACGATACGCATCTCGCAACTGGCCAATCTCTATTATCATCGCCGGACAGGACTGAGCCAACTCGTCGACTGCAAGACGCTGAAAGAGGTGCAGCAACTCTTCGACACCGAGGCGACACCCTACTGGGAAACGCATTATACCTTCGGAACGGAAAGCAAGAAGGCTGAAAAACGACTGTCGAAAGACTCTGTCACCGTGTTGACGATCAACACGGTGGTGCCCATGCTCTTCGCTTACGGCAGACACAAAGAGGACGACAGGCTCTGCGACCGCGCCTTCGACTTCCTAGAGGAGCTCAAAGCTGAGGATAACCATATCGTCAGAATGTGGAAACAATGCGGGCTCGACGTAGAAAACGCCGGTGACTCTCAGGCTCTCATCCAACTGAAAAACGAATACTGCGACCGCAAGGACTGCCTTCGCTGCCGATTCGGATATGAATACCTGAGAAATGTATAATGTATAGTGTATAAATAAGAATGAATAAATATCACTCAACACTCATGAAATCTTATCTCTTTGAAACCCGTATGGAGGTGCGCGATTACGAATGCGACATCGAGGGCATCGTCAACAACGCCAACTATCTCCACTATACCGAGCATACTCGTCACCGCTTTCTCCGTGCCCTCGGCGTGAGCTTTGCCGACCTGCACGAAAAGGGCGTGGACGCTGTCGTGGCCCGGATGCAACTGCAATTCAAGCGGCCACTGAAATGCGACGACGAGTTCCTCTCGTGCCTCAACCTTCACAAAGAGGGCGTACGCTATGTCTTTGAGCACGACATCTACCGCGTCTCCGACAATGCGCTCTGTTTCCATGCCGACACCGAACTGGTCACGCTCATCAACGGACGGCTCGGTGTGAGCAAAGACTACGACGATGCCTTCCTGCCCGTCATTGACCGATTCGAAAAGGACGGCACGCCCATCACTGCTGCTGACAACAATATTTCTAAATAGACGCTATTCTCTAAGCATGATCACTGACGAGGAAATCATCAACACCATCATCCTCACACGCCTCAGCTACTTCCATCTCAACACGATGGTGGAGCTCTATAAGCAGCTGGGCTCCGCCACTGAGATCATCCGGCAACGCGATCATCTCAAGACGACCTTTCCCGGTCTGCCTCAGCGCATTGCTGAAGACCTGATGGACGCCGAAGCTATGAGGCCCAGAGCCGTGGAGGAACTGGCCTATTGCAGGGAGCACGACATACAGATGCTGTGCATGAACGACGACAAATACCCTAAACGGCTCACAGAATGCACGGATCCGCCACTCATGCTCTTCTACAAGGGACAGGCAGACCTCAACCGGCAACATGTCATCGCGGTAGTCGGCACACGTCATTGCACCACCTACGGACAGGATCTCATCCGTAGCTTCATCGCGGATCTGAGTCGGCTGTGCCCCGACACGCTGATCGTCAGCGGGCTGGCTTATGGCGTTGACATCCATGCACACCGCAATGCACTGGAAAACAACATGGACACGGTGGCCGTGCTGGCACATGGCCTCGATGACCTCTACCCGCCGCGGCACCGCGACACAGCCAACGAGATGGTCTTCCACGGCGGACTGCTCACGGAGTATATGACGCACACAAAGATCGACAAGCTCAACTTCGTGCGCCGAAACCGCATCACGGCAGGCCTCAGCGACGCTACGATCGTCGTGGAGAGCGCTGAGAAGGGAGGCGGACTCATCACGGCACGCATCTCCAGAGAGTACAACCGCGACGTCTTTGCTTTCCCGGGACCGGTAGGCGCGCCCTATAGTGAAGGCTGCAACCACCTGATCCGCGACAACGGAGCTGCGCTGATCACTTCGGCAGTGGACTTTGTCAAAGCCATGGGATGGCAGGACGAACTGCAAATCAACCAAATGAGAAAGGCGGGAATAGAGCGGCAGATGTTCCCGGAACTCGACGAGGAGGAGCAAAAAATCACCTCACTGCTGCAAACACAAAACGATCTGCCTGCTAACATCATCGCTGTAAAAACGGCACTGAACATCGGTACGGTACAGGCCAAATTATTCGCTTTGGAGATGAAAGGAGTCGTCAAGCCCTATGCAGGAGGATTCTATCACTTGCTGAAATAGGTTTTCCCACTTTTTTTCGCTACCTTTGCACTCATATATGAAGATAGGAAACATTGACTTCGGTGAACGCCCGCTCTTCCTTGCTCCCATGGAAGACGTGACGGACGTAGGCTTCCGTATGCTCTGCAAACGGTTTGGCGCGGCTATGGTTTATACTGAGTTTGTCTCGGCCGACGCAATCATCCGCAGCATCAAGTCCACACTCGACAAGATGCACATCAATGATGAGGAGCGGCCGGTAGGTATTCAGATCTATGGCAAAGACGTAGACTCAATGGTCGAGGCGGCTAAAATCGTGGAATCGGTGCACCCCGACATCATCGACATCAACTTTGGATGCCCGGTGAAAAAGGTGGCCGGAAAAGGCGCCGGAGCAGGAATGCTCAAAAACATCCCGCTCTTGCTCGACATCACAAGAGAGGTCGTCAAAGCCGTGAAAACGCCAGTAACGGTAAAGACGAGGCTGGGATGGGACAAAGAAAACCTGATCATCAAGGACTTGGCTGAGCAGTTGCAGGACTGCGGCATACAAGCGCTGACGATCCACGGACGCACGCGCAGCCAGATGTATACCGGCGATGCTGACTGGACACTGATAAAAGCAGTGAAAGACAACCCACGTATCCATATCCCAATCATTGGCAATGGCGACATCACCACGCCGCAGGAGGCGGAAGAGGCCTTTGACAACTATGGTGTAGACGCCGTGATGGTGGGCCGGGCTACCTTTGGTCATCCCTGGATATTCCAAGAGATGCGGCAATATATCGACGCCGAGAAGACGCGCAAAGAGGGCGGCACACCTGTAGCACCCGCCGTCCTGACCATAGACGACAAGATCGACATCCTGGAAGAACAGCTGCGCATCAATGTAGAGCGCATTGACGAGTACCGCGGCATCCTCCACACACGCCGTCATCTGGCCGCCTCCCCGATCTTCAAAGGCATTCCCAACTTCCGCCAGACGCGCATCGCCATGCTCAGAGCAGAAACCGTTGAGGACCTCACCGCCATCCTCGAGCAGTGCCGCGCCTACTTAAAGAGCGAAGAAACACAGGCAAAGGACGGAGAAACACAGGCAAAGGACGGAGAAACACAGGCTTAGAGCGGCGCGCGCAAGCCTAAAGAGCGGCGCGCAAAGCCCTGCAACATCGTTTGCCCCTCACTATCGCTGTGTTCTGTATGTGGCTGCTATGCAGCCGCTCCCCCGCTCTCCCGCTCCCCCGCTTTCCCGCTCTTCCTCTCCCCCTTTAACAAACAAGCAATCATCAACAAACAATGGCAGAAGACTTTGACATACATGAGGAAAAGCTCTCCTCAACAGAGAAAGAATTCGAGAACGCGCTGCGTCCTCTGCGCTTCGACGACTTCAACGGTCAGCAGAAGGTCGTAGACAACCTGCGCATCTTCGTCGAGGCGGCCAAATATCGTGGCGAGCCCCTCGACCACACTCTTCTCTACGGCCCTCCGGGTCTGGGAAAGACGACGTTGAGCAACATCATCGCCAACGAGCTCGGCGTAGGCTTCAAGATCACATCCGGTCCCGTACTGGACAAGCCGGGCGATCTGGCCGGCATCCTCACCTCGCTGGAGCCCAACGACGTGCTTTTCATCGACGAGATCCACCGATTACAACCCGTCGTGGAGGAGTATCTCTACTCCGCCATGGAGGACTACCGCATTGACATCATGATCGACAAAGGCCCGTCGGCAAGAAGCATACAGATCGATCTGAACCCCTTCACGCTCATTGGTGCCACCACGCGCTCCGGTATGCTCACCGCACCGTTGCGTGCCCGCTTTGGCATCAACATGCATTTGGAGTACTACGACCCGGAGACGCTGAAGAAAATCATCAAGCGGTCGGCCATGCTCCTCAAAGTGCCTATCGAAGACGACGCAGCCATGGAGATAGCACGGCGCAGCCGTGGCACGCCACGTATTGCCAACGGACTACTCCGCCGCGTACGTGACTTCGCACAAGTGAAAGGCAACGGCACCATCACCTCAGCCATCGCACAGCTGTCGCTGGGCGCGCTGAACATCGACTCCTACGGCCTTGACGAGATCGACAACAAGATCCTGCTGACGATCATCGACAAGTTCCGGGGCGGTCCCGTCGGTGTTTCTACCATTGCCACAGCCATCGGTGAGGATGCCGACACGGTGGAGGAAGTCTATGAGCCCTTCCTGATCATGGAGGGATTTATCAAGCGCACACCACGCGGACGCATGGCGACGGCACTGGCTTACGAGCACTTAGGCCGGAACATACGTTCGGCGAATCCTATGCAGCCCGAGTTGTTCTAATCCGAAGCAAGGGATGTGACCTATATATATAAAGGATTGGACCTGTTAAATACAAGATGTGAGTGAAAGGAACACGAGAAAGGCACTTGGAAACACCAAGGCGCACCTTGTATTATTACAAGAAAATATTTAAAAGAAAGATCGTTTAGACTTAGACAAAAGCAGAATGATGAGAATCAAAAAATACCTTATGGCCCTCGCGTTAGGCCTCACGATGCTCTGTCCCACGGCAGTGCAGGCACAACGCATGCAGATCAACTTCGGGCCGAACAGCCCCCTGCGTAAACTGCAAATAGCGGAGATGGCGATCAACAATCTCTATGTCGACTCTGTCAACGAGCAGAAGCTCGTGGAGGACGGCATCCGCGGCATGCTGGAAAAGCTCGACCCGCACTCCTCCTATTCGTCCGCCAAGGAAGCCAAAGCTCTCTCAGAGTCGCTCAACGGCTCGTTTGAGGGTATCGGCGTGCAGTTCAACATTCAGTCCGACACGCTCCTGGTCATACAACCCGTGTCGAAAGGCCCGTCGGAGAAGGTGGGCATCATGGCCGGTGACCGCATCGTCAGCGTCAACGACACGGCGATAGCAGGCGTAAAGATGCCGCAGGAAGAGATCATGAAGCGTCTGCGTGGCCCCAAGGGCACACACGTGAAACTCGGAATCGTGCGCCGCGGCATCGCCGGCACGCTGTTTTTCGACGTCGTCAGAGACAAGATCCCGGTGAAGACGCTCGATGCCTTCTATATGATCAAGCCGCACGTGGGATATATCCGCATCGGCAGCTTCGGTGCCACTACCTACGACGAGTTTATGACGGCGGTGAACACGCTGAAAGGACAAGGCATGAAAGACTTGATACTGGACTTGGAAGAGAACGGTGGAGGCTATCTGAATGCCGCAGTGGACATTGCCAACGAGTTCTTGAAGAAGAACGATCTGATCGTCTACACGATAGGCCGCCGGGTGCCCAGAGAGGAATACAGGGCAAAAGGCAACGGACATCTCTTGGACGGAAAGGTGATTGTACTCGTCAACGAGTTCACGGCCTCAGCAGCAGAGATCGTCACCGGTGCCATACAAGACCAGGATCGCGGGTTGGTCGTCGGCCGCCGCAGTTTCGGTAAAGGCCTTGTGCAGCGTCCTATACCCTTTGCTGACGGCAGCATGATGCGTCTGACCATCGCTCACTACTATACGCCCTCCGGACGTTGCATCCAAAAGCCCTATAAAAAAGGAGACTTGAAAGACTATGAAATGGAGCTGGATGACCGCTACAAACACGGTGAGCTCTATTCAGCCGACAGCATTCATTTTGCCGACTCGCTGAAGTTCTATACGCTCCGCAAGCACCGCACGGTGTACGGCGGCGGTGGCATCATGCCAGACTACTTCGTGCCTCTGGACACCACGCTGTTCACACGCCTTCATCGACAGCTGATGGCGAAAGGAATCGTCATCAAACATAATCTGAAATACGTTGACGATAACCGCAAGGAACTGAAGAGCCGCTATAAACTCTTCAGCGATTTCCAACAGCACTACACGGTGCCTCAGGCACTCGTCGACAGCATCCTCGCAGACGGAAAGAAGCAGAAGATTGAGCCGAAAGACGAAAAGGAACTCCAGCAAACGCTTCCCTATCTCAAAACTCAACTAAAAGCACTCGTCGCCAGGGATATTTGGGATATGAATGAATACTTTCAAATAATCAACGAAAAAAACAAAATTATCAGCAAAGCACTGCAAATAATTAGCAAAGAGCAGTAATATACTGTCAATAATGCTTAAAACGATGTCTCAATCATTCACAATTTAAACATCATGTGCTGTTTTGAGAGAACAATAGGTGTAAAATAGTTGGTGGATAATTATTTAATGATTAAATTTGCTTCATAAAATAACTATATAAAACAACGATTATGCCAAACCCGATTGACCTTGACGAGGCTCTCTTCCAGCGCATTGAATATTATATCGTCCATGAGAAGATGTTCCTCCAGCCACGCCTCTCGCGTGAAGATGTGACGAATCGGGTGTATGTGCCCAGAAACAAGTTTGGTCAGCTCTTCGTCCGCTTTGCGGGCACCAACTTTGTCAACTACGTCAACAACCTCCGGCTGGACTATGCCGTGAAGTTGCTCAAAGAGCATCAAGAATACTCTGTTGAAGCCGTAGCACGCGAATGCGGCATTCCAGCACCGCAGACGTTCTACCGGATCTTCGTGAAGAAATACGGCATGACACCCACTGAATACAGAAAGAAATAATAAAATCGCCCCACCTTCCAAGCAAGAAGGTGGGGCGATTTGCGTAATGACAGAACTCAGAAACAGCTATCATGTATGTTCCTGTTTTCCACGTTAATAGCCGTTAACGGCCGTAAATCATTAAAAATCAATAAAGTGACACTTTGTATTTGGATTTTTGGGTGGCGCAAGCTATCTTTGCATCATGTTCGTACACAAGAAACGCCACAGATCAGGTGCTTATAGCATCGAGGTTCTGAGAAAGGACAGGTACTCCCGCAAGAATGTGACTGTAAAGATTATCGGGACAAGTTCCAATGCGCAAGAATTGCTTGCCTTGGAACGCAAGGCTCGTGAGTTTATAGACTCGCAGCTTGGCCAGCCTATTCCGATGGACTATCATTATCCTTTCGAAGACGATCTTGAGAGCTTCCTCTCTGGTATTTCCAACACGCAGATTCAAGTGATTGGTCCCGAACTTATCTATGGACGGCTTTACGACAAGATAGGATATGGAGGGATAGACAATGAGATGTTCCGTCATTTGGTAATTTGTCGTCTATTCAATCCGGGCAGCAAACTCCGCACGGTGGAGTATCTCCGACAATATCTGAACAAAGACTACGACGTGGAAGCCATATACAAGTTCCTTGACAACCTTTGCTTCCGAAAAGACAAGGACTGCAAGAAGGACGCTTCCGGCAAAGTTATCAAGCCTAGCGGTAATGATATAAAGCACGATGTGGAACGCATATCCTATGCTTACACAAAGAAAATATGTGGCGGCGAAATAAGCGTAGTGTTCTATGATATGACTACTCTTTACTTCGAGGCTGCGCAGGAAGACGACCTCCGCAAGACCGGTTTCTCTAAGGACGGCAAGCATTCGTGTCCTCAGATTTTCCTTGGCCTGCTTGTCACCACGGGCGGCAATCCAATAGGCTACGGAATTTACGAAGGGAATATACACGAGGGCAAGACGCTTGTACCGATGATAAAGGACCTGGCCGGGCGACACGGATTCGACCATCCCGTAGTTATAGCCGATGCAGGTCTGCTTTCCAAGAAAAATATAGAAGACTTGGAGGCTGAGAAATACGAGTACATACTTGGTGCGAGGGTTAAGAGTGAGACTGCAGAGGTAAAGGAAGCTATACTTGGAATGAATCTGGAAGATGGCGATGTGAGATGCATAGACAAGGCAAATGGTGTCAGGCTCATTGTTTCCATGAGTTACAAACGGGCTGCAAAGGATGAGGCTATGAGGAAGAAAGGACTTCAAAGGCTCGAAAAGCGCTTTCAAACCGGCAAGTTGACAAAAGCAAACGTTAACAACCGCGGCTACAACAAGTATCTGAAGATGGATGGTGATGTGAGTGTTACGATTGACATGGACAAGTTCAACGCTGATGCCGCATGGGACGGAATCAAGGGATATGTCACGAACACGAAACTCTCGGATGCGGAAGTCATATCCAATTACTCCAACCTATGGTTTATCGAGAGAGCCTTCCGTATGAATAAAGGAGACCTCCGTGCACGTCCAATTTATCATCGGTTGCACAATCGCATAGAAGCACACATCTGTATATGCTTTACGGCCTACACAATTATGTTGGAACTTGAACGAGAGCTGAAGGACGCCAAGTCAGATATAACACTATACCAGGCAGGACGGCTGACCAAAACTATGTACCAACTGAACTACAAAATGCCCAACAGCCATCGCACAAAATCTGTAATTTTACAAATGGACAGCAAACAAAAGGAATTATACGACATTGTGTTGCAAAATGACGCTAAAAAATAACACGTCTTGAGAGAACTGTATCTAACTGACCATAAAATCGGTCTTGGGTGGCGCAAAATAGGAAAACAGGTGCGTAATGACAGAACTCAGAAACAGCTATCATGTATGTTCTATAAGGTCATGATAGATACGCTGCAAAGCCATTACGGATGCGCTGTATGGCTTTGAAGGGAGCGTAATAGCCTACAACCCCACTTACACGAAAACGGCAAGCGAGAGGCAAACTATGCGTGCAGGCACCTTCTCAGCTCAAATATGTGGGAAGCATGGCCAAAGCCTTGTCCTCATTGGCTTCCATGATCTCGCGCTCACCAGGCCCTTTGTCATTGATACCGCAGAGATGCAGGATGCCATGAATGATGACGCGGTGCAACTCATCATCGTAGGCCTTGCCAAACTGCTCGGCATTGCTGCGCACCGTGTCCAGCGAGATGACAATGTCACCATTGATGACGTCACCCTCATCATAGTCAAATGTGATGATGTCGGTGTAGTAGTCATGGCCAAGATACTGGTTGTTGACTTCAAGAATCTTCTCGTCGCTGACAAACATATAGCCTATCTCTCCTACCCGACGGCCGTAGGTGGCTGCGACAGCCTTGATCCATGCCGTGGTAGAACGGTGATTGAACTCTGGCATCTTTACGCCGTCTGACTGATAACTAATCATATTGTAGTGGATTAAAAGTCTAATTAACCTAAGGAAACCCGTGGTTGCTTCTAAGAATAACTCTATTGTATATTCTAAGAACACCCGTGGTTGATTTTAAGAATACCTATATATATAGAGAGCACAGGGCGTAAGCGTCGGATGACCTCTCAGGCACTCTATCCCCGTTTCTTTCCTCCCGGCAACATCCAGGAAGCGTCTTTATGGAAGTGGATGAGCTCACGATAGGCGGTGGACGAGATGCTTGTCATCTCCGGACTGGCGTATATCAGCAGGGTCTCCAAGCCGCCTAACTTGCGATTGTAGTCGGCCTGCACTCGCTCATATTCGAAGTCTTGTATCGACCTCACGCCTTTGACTACATAATGCGCTCCGACGCGCTGAGCGAGGTCTACGGCTAAATCGTTATAAGGTATCACCTCGATGCGTTTCTCGCCGCTGTAGAGCCTCTGAATGGCGTTTACGCGCTCTTCTATCGAGTAGGCGTGCTGCTTGCGGGGATTGTCCCCTACTCCAATGACCAGTTTGTCGAATAGTGGCAATGCCCGACGCACGATCTCGTCGTGACCTATCGTAAACGGATCAAAGGAACCCACAAACAGTCCTATACGTTGTTTCTGATCTTGATTCATAAACCGTCATGTCCTCCTTTTCTTTGTGGTATCATATACTTTTCTCTGCCCTGGTTGATAAGAAACGTCATCCTTGTCTATCATGGAGACGCTTATTCTCCATCGTCGACATTCTCCTCTTCTTCGCCTTCGGGCTTGTCCTCTTCGATCACCAGATTGTCGATGATGAAGTTCTGACGCTCCATGGTATTCTTGCCCATATAGTATTCCAGGAGCTTCTGCACCTGGTCGTTTTTGTGCAAGGTGACCTGTTCGAGGCGTATGTCTGGGCCTATGAAGTGCGCGAACTCATCGGGAGAGATCTCACCCAAACCTTTGAATCGTGTGATCTCCGGGTCCGGTCCGAGGTCGCGAATGGCGTCAAGCCGCTCTTGCTCAGTATAGCAATAGCGGGTGATGAAGTCGCTCTTCTTCTCATTCTTCAGCAGTTTGGCGTCTGCGTTAGCGATGACCTGCTTGTTCTTAATCTTAGAGCGGCGGTTGCGAACACGGAAGAGTGGCGTCTGCAAGACATAGACATGCCCCTTCTTGATCAGCTCGGGATAGAACTGCAAGAAGAATGTGATGACCAGCAGACGGATGTGCATACCGTCTACATCGGCATCGGTGGCCACGATCACCTTGTTGTATCTAAGGTCGTCGAGGCCGTCCTCGATGTCCAAGGCAGCCTGAAGGAGGTTGAACTCCTCATTCTCATAGACCACCTTTTTAGACAGGCCGAAGCAGTTGAGTGGCTTACCACGAAGTGAGAACACAGCCTGCGTGTTGACATCGCGACTCTTGGTGATACTACCACTTGCAGAGTCTCCCTCAGTGATAAAGATAGAAGATTCCTCCTTGCGATTGTCGCGGACATCACAGAAATGGATGCGGCAGTCGCGAAGTTTGCGGTTGTGGAGATTGGCTTTCTTGGCGCGCTCACGTGCCAACTTGGTAACACCGGCCATTGCCTTACGCTCACGCTCACTCTCCTTGATCTTGTTTTCAAGCACGTCGGCGACGTCCTCTTTATGGATATGCAGGTAGTTGTCGACCTCACGCTTGATGAAATCACCGATATATTTATTAATGGTCTCGCCTCCGGGTTCCATGAGTGTAGAGCCAAGCTTGATCTTTGTCTGGCTCTCAAAGACTGGCTCTTCTACATTGATGGCGATGGCGGCAACAATACCATTGCGGATATCGGTGTACTCGTAGTTCTTATCAAAGAACTCCTTAATCGTTTTGGCAATATGCTCTTTGAAGGCACTCTGATGCGTACCGCCTTGTGTGGTATGCTGTCCATTGACGAAGCTATGATACTCCTCGCCATACTGATTGGTATGGGTAAAGGCTATCTCGATGTCCTCGCCCTTGATATGCACAATAGGATAGAGCGGATCTACGGTCATATTGTCAATCAGCAGGTCCTGCAAACCGTTGCGGCTCTTGATGCGCCGCCCGTTGTACATGATCGTCAGACCGGAGTTGAGGTAGGTATAGTTGCGGAGCATGGTCTCCACAAACTCATCATGGAACGAATAGTTCTTAAACAGCGTATCGTCAGGGCGGAAGAAGATATAGGTACCATTCTCGTCCTGAGTCTCTTCGGTATGGTCTTCCTTCAGCACACCTTTCTCAAAGACCAGGCAGCGCACCGTACCGTCACGATAGCTCTTCACCTCAAAACGGGAACTCAAAGCGTTGACAGCCTTGACGCCGACGCCATTCAGTCCCACGCTTTTCTTAAAAGCCTTGGAATCGTATTTACCTCCTGTATTGAGCACAGAGACAGCCTCTACAAGCTTACCCTGAGGGATGCCACGTCCATAGTCGCGGACAGACACGCTCAGATTGTCGATGATGTCCACCTCAATGCGGTCTCCGGCGTGCATCTTGAACTCATCGATAGAGTTGTCGATGACCTCCTTCAACAACACATATACGCCATCTTCAGGCAGCGAACCGTCGCCCAAGCGTCCGATATACATACCGGGACGCGTACGCACGTGCTCCATGTCACTGAGGTGGCGTATATTGTCATCTGTGTAAGCCACAGTGGGCTGCTCTTGCGATTTGTTGTTGCTATTTTTATTTTCAGACATTTAGTTATGATAGGATGAGGGGTTTACAATATGATTGCGTCAGTCGATAGCCTTGCGATAGCAACGGCGACGCTTATGATTGATATGTTCCAGCGCACTCCACTGGCTTTGCACGCCACTGTTGCTTTCCATCTCTACCTGCGACTCTCCCCACTTGATACCATAGTTGATGTATCTTGGGATCAGATCGGCGAAGAGCAGTGCGTTGGCTCCTTTGGCGCGGTATTCGGGACGGAAGCCGATGAGCAACAAGTCCACGCCGTCGGTCTTGTGGAATTTAGCCGCTCTGAGCACATGCCACCAGCCAAAAGGCAGCAAGCGTCCACGATGGCACTTCTGCATGGCGTGCGACATCGATGGCATGGTGATGCCTACTCCGGCGATGCGGTCATTGTTGTTGCCGTCGACAATCACGGTTACAAGATTGAGATCCAAGGCGGGCATATACGACTTGACGTATTGGTCGATCTGCCGCTCAGTAAGCTCCACGAAACCATAAAGGTCTTTATAGGTCTCGTTGATGACGCGGAATACCTCATGGGCATAGCCGTTGCGGATGTCAGCCTTGGTGATCTTCTTCACGTGCAGGTTGTATCTCTTCTCCACAATCGCGGCAACCTTCTCATATTTCTCGGGCACCTTGTCGGGCACGGGCATGTAATACTCTACATAGTCGTTGTCTTTCTGCCAACCTCCCAGCTTTTCCATGTGCTCGGGATAGTAAGCATAGTTGTAGATAGTAGGCATGGTGCCGAGCTTATCAAAGCCCCAGGTGAGCATGCCCTCAGGGTCCAGATCGGTAAATCCAAGTGGTCCGACGACAGAGTTCATACCTTTCTTGCGGCCATATTCAGCCACAGCGTCGAGCAACGCCTGGCTTACCTCAATGTCATCAATGAAGTCGATCCACCCAAAACGCACGTCTTTGACGTTCCAACGCTCATTGGCACGATGGTTGATGATGGCAGCCACACGGCCAGCCAGCTTTCCATCCTTGTAAGCAAGGTAATATTCTGCCTCACAGAAGTCAAAAGCCACATTCTTGTCTTTGCGCAGTGTTGCCATCTCATCAATGAACAGATTGGGCACATCGTAGGGGCAACCTGCATAAAGGTCATAGTGGAAGTCTATAAATGTGGTGAGCTCTTTGCGCGTCTCTACCTTTTTAATTTCAACGGACATGAATGAATCTCTTATATTTAATAATTAAAGACTTGCAAAGTTAGTGATTTTAAGTCAAATAGCAAAAGGTATTGACCAAATTAACAATTTCTATTCTATAGGTCGGCCTCAGCCTTCTGCCATCAGGAAACCACGTCTATAGAGCATCGAGAAGCCACATCGCACTGAAGAAGGAAACAAGAGTCACTATTGCAGTATCACGAGGCAGGCCTACACAAAAACAAGAGATGTTTGCGCTGGATGGTGGTAGCAAATATATAGCTATTGCCCCCATCACGCAGACGGAGCCGCTTGCGAAGCTCCACGGCGGTCATGGGGAAGTTGCGCACAGCCACGTTGGCCTGGTCAACGTCTTTGAGCGTTTGTTTCACCTCGCGCTTATTGAGCGATGAAATGGCCAATATCTCAAACTGACGGCCGGGAAAAGCAGAAATCATCTCGTGTGAAAGAAACAGATGAGAATTGGCATCTGCCATCTCCAAATCATACTTCGCACACAGTTCCGGGAAGCATCCTGCCTTCATCAGACTGGCATTTGGAGCATATAAGAAACGGTAGTCCTGTAGTTGCTCAGCATTGCAATAGCGGACGACAGACGGCTTCTCTTCCTCTGCATGATATGAGAATGTCTCGCCATCGTTGACGCAGGTCACTGTCAGCGGATGCTGATGATGCATAGCCACCAACAGCAGCTCTTTGCACTCATTATGTACAGAGAGTATATGTACGTCAAAGGACACAGCTTGCGAAGTGGCTTCTCTCAGTTGTCTAATTGCCTCGTGCCAGTCAAGCATCGGTGAGAGTTTCATCATCACGCCTGTAGACAACAGCATCATCCTGTCGAAGAGCTGCAACACATCCGGTGTACAGGCCTCCAGTCCGGCGACCTTTCTGCCCTGCACGTCGCGCCGGGCCGGATCTATGAAGAAGAAGCGCTGCATGTCATCCTGTAAGCCTACAAGATACTTTGTGCTGTCATCGTTGACAACAACAGCATCGGACAAGCCCAAAAGAGGCATATTATGGCGCGCCAGACGGCACAAATGCTCGTTGCGCTCCACATATACGGCTTTACCAAATTCCTGCGCCAGAAACGAGAAATCAACGCCCCAACCACCCGTGAGATCCACGAGGGTCATCATCTTACGCTGTTCTCCAAGTATCGTCGCAACGAGTTGCTGCTTATATTCCGCTGTTGCTTGCGAGCTGCACTGCTCCATATTAAGGTGAGGTGGATAGATGATGTCCTTGCAAGCAGCCCATCGTGGCACCTTCTCTTTGGCTCTTTTCCACCCTGCAATCTGGTCCAGCACATAGGGCATGTCCACTTCGGGATACCTGCTTGCTTGAAGAGCAAGTTGTCTCACATCGTCCTCACGATGTTGCAATACGAAGTCAGTTATTACAATATTACACATAAAATATTCAAAAATGCTACAATTATCATCATATAACGCAAAAATACTGCAATATATTTGGTTTTCTCAAATATATTTTCTACATTTGCAATGTGAAACTTTATATCCAATCATTAAATAAAGACCATGAAAACAAGTAGTAAAACCCTAGCTGGCATCTTCCAAGAGGAAGACATCCAAAGGAAAAAGAATGAAGAAGAAAGTCTCTGCCAAAAGCTTGGCGGAGAAGTATGGTATCAGTAAGTATTAATTCAATCCTATTGAAGAAACAGAACGAGGGCCGATCCGACGAGGATCGACCCTCGTTGTTTTATGAGAGAGCTAAGCGTCCGATGGCTATTCCCCTTGTGTTCTGTTCGTCGGCTTACAAGCCGACGCGGTGCCCATGGCCCTTTAGCAGGAGCCTACGCGCCCCCTGCCCCTACGCTACTAAAGCGCCGTCCTATATACAATAAGGAGTGCTGCACAATATAATAAGGTGTCTTATGCATATAAAATAAGGAGTCCTGCATACGCATGGACTCCTTATTTATATATAGGCATGACTCAGTCAGCTATTAAAGCAAGACTTAGTCAGCCAGCTTAGCCTTTATGAACTCGCGGTTGAGGCGTGCGATGTTAGCGATAGACTCGTTCTTCGGGCACTCAGCCTCGCAAGCGCGG
Organism: uncultured Prevotella sp.; assembly: GCA_900317685.1. Classification (GTDB taxonomy): domain Bacteria; phylum Bacteroidota; class Bacteroidia; order Bacteroidales; family Bacteroidaceae; genus Prevotella. The sequence continues at coordinate 69,816 of ONHQ01000002.1, read as the reverse complement.
GTGTTGGTGCAGTTACCGAAGCCGAGCTCCTCCATCTTAGCGACCATGGCCTTAGCACGCTTAGCAGCCTCAGGACGACCTTGTGGCAGCAGAGCGAACTGGCTCACTTTAGAGCTGACGAAGAGCATGGCAGAGCCATTCTTGCAGGCTGCTACGCAAGCACCGCAGCCGATGCAGGTAGCGCAGTCCATAGCCTCGTCGGCATCCTGCTTAGGAATGAGGATGGCATTGGCATCCTGAGCCTGACCCGTGCGCACAGAGGTGTAACCACCAGCGGCGATGATCTTGTCAAAAGCAGAGCGGTCTACCATGCAGTCCTTAATGACAGGGAAGGCAGCAGAGCGCCAGGGCTCCACAGTGATCACGTCACCATCGTGGAAACGACGCATATAGAGCTGGCAAGTAGTAGCTCCCTGAGCAGGTCCGTGAGGATGACCATTGATGTAGAGCGAGCACATACCGCAGATACCCTCGCGGCAGTCGTGGTCAAAGACGAACGGCTCCTTGTTGGCCTCGATGAGCTGCTCGTTGAGGATGTCCAGCATCTCCAGGAAAGAGGTGTCGCCAGGGATATCCTTCATCTCAAAGGTATCAAAGTGACCCTCAGCCGTGGGGCCATTCTGACGCCATACTTTCAGTGTGAATGAAATATTTGTATCCATTGTCTTGATTCCTTAATTAAGATTTATAGTTTCTCGTCTGAACCTTGATGTACTGGTAGTTCAGGTCTTCCTTGAGCAGTTCAGGAGCTGTCTCATCAGAGCCGTTGTACTTCCAGCAAGCTACATACATGTAGTTCTCGTCATCACGCTTAGCCTCACCGTCCTCGGTCTGGCTCTCCTCACGGAAGTGTCCACCGCAGCTCTCGTTACGGTTCAGGGCATCGTAAGCGATCAGCTCGCCCATGGTGATGAAGTCACGCAGGTGGATAGCCTTGTCAAGCTCCACGTTCAGACCCTCGCGAGTGCCAGGGATGCGCACGTGCTCGTCGAATTCTACGCGAATGTCCTTGAGCATCTTCAGAGCCTTTTCCAGTCCCTCCTTGTTACGTGCCATACCGACATAGTTCCACATGATGCCATAGAGCTTCTTGTGGATGGAGTCGACACTCTGGTCGTGGAACTTGGTGTTCATCAAGCGCTGCATCTCAGCCTCCACGCCTTTCTCAGCCTCCTCGAACTCAGGACGGTCGGTGCTGTACAAGGGCACAGTGATCTGATCAGACAGATAATTCTGCATAGTATAAGGAATCACGAAGTAACCATCGCTCAAGCCCTGCATCAAAGCAGAAGCACCCAGACGGTTAGCACCGTGGTCAGAGAAGTTGCACTCACCCAGAGCGAAGAGGCCCTTGATGGAAGTCTGCAACTCATAGTCTACCCACAGACCACCCATGGTATAGTGGATAGCGGGGAAGATCATCATCGGGTTGTCGTGCGGATCCACGTCGGTGATCTCCTGATACATATCGAAGAGGTTGCCATAACGCTGATCGACAACGTCACGGCCCAGGCGCTGGAAAGCCTCAGAGAAATCGAGGAACACAGCCAGACCGGTGTTGTTCACGCCATAGCCCTTGTCAGTACGCTCCTTAGCGGCACGGGAAGCCACGTCACGGGGCACGAGGTTACCGAAGGCAGGATAGCGGCGCTCCAAGTAATAGTCGCGGTCTTCCTCAGGAATGTCACGACCCTTGATCTCACCACGCTGGAGTTTCTTGGCGTCCTCAAGTTTCTTCGGCACCCAGATACGGCCATCGTTACGCAGAGACTCAGACATCAGCGTCAGCTTGCTTTGCTTGTCACCGTGTACAGGAATACATGTCGGGTGGATCTGAACGAAGCAGGGGTTAGCGAAGTAAGCACCCTTGCGGTAAGCCTGCAGTGCTGCGGTGCAGTTGCAGCCCATGGCGTTGGTGGAGAGGAAGTAGGTATTGCCGTATCCACCGGTTGCCAAGCATACAGCATGTGCTGTATAGCGCTCGAGTTTACCGGTCACGAGGTTCTTGGCAATGATGCCGCGTGCACGTCCGTCAATGATGACGATGTCCTCCATTTCGGTACGCGTATGCAGCTCTACAGTGCCGCGGTTGACCTCTTTCATCAGAGAAGAGTAAGCACCGAGCAACAGCTGCTGACCGGTCTGACCCTTTGCATAGAATGTACGGCTGACCTGCACACCACCGAAAGAACGGTTGGCGAGCATACCACCATACTCACGTGCGAAAGGCACACCCTGCGCGACGCACTGGTCGATGATGTTTGCGCTGACCTCAGCCAGACGATATACGTTGGCCTCACGTGCGCGGTAGTCACCACCTTTGATGGTATCGTAGAACAGACGGTAGACGCAGTCACCATCGTTCTGGTAGTTCTTTGCTGCATTGATACCACCCTGAGCAGCGATAGAGTGAGCGCGACGAGGTGAATCCTGGATGCAGAAGTTAATCACGTGGAAGCCCATCTCACCCAGAGAGGCGGCAGCACTGGCACCAGCCAAGCCGGTACCCACGACAATGATGCTCAGCTTACGCTTGTTGGCGGGGTTGACCAGTTTCTGGTGTGCTTTATAGTTGGTCCATTTTTCAGCCAAAGGGCCTTCAGGAATCTTAGAATCTATTTGTGACATAATTTGTTGATGCTAATGATAAATGATGTAAGGAATCGGATTTAAGCATTGCACATGCTGGGGGCAAAGCCGAGCCAGAAGGACAGAACCAAGAAGGCGAAGACACCCATCAGGATGGTGACATACACAATGCCGATGCACTGCCAGCGCTTCAGCCAAATCTTGCCGCTCCATCCCAGTGTCTGCATAGCGCTCCAGAAACCGTGAGAGAGGTGGAACCAGATGGCGCAGATCCAGATCAGATACAGGATAGAGAACACAGGATTGGAGAATGTGTCCTGAATCCAGGCGAAGCCGTCAGTAGGATCGTGTGCTACCTCGATGCCAGCAAGCTCAGCAAACATCATGTGACCCCAGAAGTTGTAGAGGTGGAGCACGATGCCGATGAGGATGATCAGACCGAGCACGAGCATGTTCTGTGAAGCCCAGCTCACCTCAGGACGGCGGCTTGTCACCTCATAGCGCTGATCACCACGTGCACGACGGTTCTGAGCTGTCAGAATGAAGGCGTAGACGATGTGACACACGGCCAAGAATGCCAGGCCCAAAGTACCAGCCACTGCATACCAGTTGCTTCCCAAAAGACCGCAGATCGTGTTGTAAGCATCCCCAGAGAAGAATGCGGCAACATTCATGCAGCAGTGGAAAGTCAAGAATAGAATAAGGCAGATGCCGGTCACCGACATCACAACTTTTCTACCAATCGGAGAATTGATTAACCACATAAATGATTGACTTTTAATTATTTAACTGTTAGATAAATCCGATATAAACACGTTGAAGCATCTTTGTGAGCACGACAAAACGCCCTCCTATACCTTATATATAGTAGACGCTGCCGTTTTCAGTATGCAAAAATACTATATTTTGGCGATAATTCAAAGTAAAAGCGATAAAAATTGAATTTAATTTCTTACTTTTGCCAAAAAAGACAGAAACATGGAATTATACTATGATGTTATCGTCATCGGCGGAGGACATGCCGGATGCGAAGCCGCCACGGCAGCAGCCAACATGGGCGCCAAGACATTGTTGGTGACGATGGACATGAACAAGATTGGTCAGATGAGTTGCAACCCTGCCGTAGGGGGTATTGCGAAAGGACAAATCGTGAGGGAAATAGACGCCCTCGGCGGACAGATGGCAAAGGTCACTGACGCCACCGCCATACAGTTTCGTATGCTCAACCGCGGCAAAGGTCCTGCCGTGTGGTCACCGCGCGCGCAGTGCGACAGAGGAAAGTTTATCTGGAGGTGGCGGTCTACTCTTGACTGCACCCCCAATCTCGACATCTGGCAAGATCAGGCCGACGAGCTGCTCGTAGAGAACGGGGAAGCCGTCGGCGTGCGCACGATATGGGGCGTAGAGATACGCGCAAAGAGTGTCATCATCACGGCCGGCACCTTTCTCAACGGTTTGATGCACATCGGACGACATAAGGTTCCAGGCGGACGCTGCGCCGAGCCGGCCGTTGCACACCTCACCGAGTCCATCACGCGATGGGGCATTCGCTCCGCAAGAATGAAGACGGGCACACCCGTAAGACTTGACAAGCGCACGATACACTTCGAAGATACCGAGCGGCAAGACGGCGAGGCTGACTTTCATCAGTTCAGCTACATGGCCCCGCACCGCATTCTGAAACAGTTGCCCTGCTGGACTTGCTACACCAACAAGAGCGTACACGACATACTGAAAGCCGACCTTGACAACTCTCCGCTGTTCAACGGACAGATACAGTCCACCGGTCCACGCTACTGTCCGAGCATAGAGACGAAGCTCGTCACCTTCCCCGACAAGGACCAGCACCCGCTGTTCATCGAGCCGGAAGGCGAGGACACCAACGAGATGTACCTCAACGGCTTCTCATCCTCCATGCCGATAGAGACACAGCTGCGTGCGCTTCGACAGATTCCCGCACTGCGCGACGCGAAGGCTTACCGTCCCGGCTATGCCATAGAATACGATTATTTCGACCCTACTCAACTTGAGCACTCGTTGGAGTCAAAGGTGATCAAAGGACTGTTCTTCGCCGGACAGGTCAACGGCACGACGGGATATGAAGAAGCCGGAGGCCAGGGCACCGTGGCAGGAATCAACGCTGCCATCCACTGCGGCGGCGGCGAGCCCTTCGTCATGGGAAGGGACGAAAGCTACATCGGCGTGCTGATCGACGACCTGACAACGAAAGGTGTCGACGAGCCTTACCGCATGTTCACCTCAAGAGCCGAGTACCGCATCCTACTCAGACAGGACGATGCCGATGCCCGACTGACGGAGAAATCCTATAAATTAGGACTTGCAAAGCGAGACCGCCTTGACTGGTGGTTGCAGAAAAAAACGGGTATCGACCGCATCATAGACTATTGCAGCACCACAAACGTGAAACCGCGCGACATCAATGGCGCACTGGAAGCACTCGGATCCACCCCACTCCATTTCGGCTGTAAGATTTCAGACCTTGTCGCCCGCCCGCAGTTATCGCTGAAAAATCTCGCTGAAGTACTGCCCGAACTGAGAGCAGTGCTCGAATCGCCCGAGAACAGAAAAGAAGAAATCGCAGAGGCGGCTGAGATCAAGATGAAATATAAGGGATATATCGAGCGGGAGAAAATCGTAGCAGACAAGATGCACCGCTTGGAAGGAATTAAAATCCGCGGGCATTTCAAGTATAGCGAAATTCAGGAAATCAGCACCGAGGGCCGTCAGAAACTTGAGCACATCAATCCGGAAACACTCGCTCAAGCCAGCCGAATACCGGGAGTATCTCCAAGCGACATCAACGTGCTGCTCGTGATGATGGGAAGGTGAGCGAGAGCTGCTACCCTTCCCTTGCTGCTACATCAATTGGACAGGAAACGCAAAAGTTTCACGTGAAACCGCAAAACAGGTAAGATATTGAAATAAAACCACTTAATCATTAAAGTAAAACGTAAAAGATGAACAAGCAAATCCTACTGGACAATCTGCGTGTCATACCCGATTGGCCGATCAAAGGAGTCCATTTCAGGGATGTCACAACGATGTTCAAGAGTCCTGAATGCATCAAGGAGTTGTGTGACGACATGTATGATCTTTACAAGGACAAGGGCATCACTAAGATCGTAGGCATTGAGAGCAGAGGCTTTGTCCTTAGTTCTGCCGCCGCCTATCTTTTAAATGCAGGCATCGTTCTTTGCCGTAAGCCGGGCAAACTTCCCTGCGAGACCATTCAGCAAAGCTATGCCAAAGAATACGGTGTCGATACAATCGAGATCCACAAAGACGCTATTACGCCCGACGACATAGTGCTGCTCCACGACGATCTCCTTGCTACGGGTGGCACCATGAAGGCTGCTTGCGACCTCGTGAAGAAGTTTCATCCCAAAAAGATCTATTGCAACTTCATCATAGAATTGCAGTCGGAATTTCCGCACGCACGCGACATCTTCGACAAGGACATTGAGGTCACGAGTCTCCTGCAGTTCTGACAGACTCCCAAATCACAAAGCCAAGGCCGCCAAAACGGTCTTGGCTTTTTAGCCTGATAGCGTCATTGAACCGACAGAAAGAAGCGCCATGTGCCTTCCCTGCCCCAAAAGGCAAGAAGCTACACGGCTGTTTATGGTTCACAACACAACAGACACAGACGAGAATCTCAGGCTTATAGTATTCGTTTCACGTGAAACTGACAACATGCTCATATATAGTAGATAAAGGTAAAGACGACTATGACAAGAGAAGAAAACGACAAGAGACTGGCAAGACTCAAGAACATTGTGCTCAACATGCCCGAGAAGCCTGGCTCCTATCAGTTCTATGACAAGGATCATGTCATTATATATGTAGGTAAGGCAAAGAAGCTCAAAAGCCGTGTCTCCACCTATTTCCATAAAGAAGTAGACCGCTTTAAGACCAAGGTACTGGTGAGCAAGATAGAAGACATCAGCTATTCGGTCGTCAACAGCGAAGAAGATGCACTGCTGCTTGAGAACGCACTGATCAAGAAATACAATCCACGCTACAATGTGCTGCTCAAGGACGGCAAGACCTATCCCAGCATTTGCATGACCAACGAATACTTTCCTCGTATTTTCAAAACACGGCACATCAACAAGCGCTACGGCACCTACTTTGGTCCGTTTCCCCATATCTCGGCCATGTACAACGTGCTGGAACTCATCAAAAAGGTGTTTAAGCCGCGTTCCTGCCGCCAGCCGATCACCCGGGAGGGCGTGGAACTGCACAAATACAAGCCTTGTCTGGAATATCATATCCACAACTGTGAGGGTTGCTGCATCGGCAAACAGAGCTACGAGGACTACCAGGAGAACATGCGACAGGCGCGGGAGGTGCTCAAGGGAAACACGCGCGCACTCAGCGAATGGGTGTATACGCGCATGATGGCCAACGCCAAACTGCTGAAATTCGAGGAAGCAGAGCGTCTCAAGCAGCGCTATATGCTCCTGCAAGACTTCGTTTCCAAGAGTGAGGTCGTCAGCCACACAATCAACGATGTCGACGTGTTCTCCATCACAGACGACGATCAGCAGAAGAATGCCTTTATCAACTATATCCATGTCACCAACGGCACGATCAACCAAAGCTTCACCTATGAGTATAAGCGCAAGCTGGAGGAGACCGATCAAGACCTGCTACTGCAAGCCATTCCAGAGATTCGTGAGCGCTTCAAAAGCAAGGCTAAGGAGATCATCGTGCCCTTTGAGATGGACTGGACGCTGCAAGATGCTACCTTCACCGTGCCACAACGGGGTGACAAACACCACCTCTTAGAGCTCTCAGAGATGAACGGCAAGCAGTATAAATTCGACCGTCTGAAGCAGAGCGACAAGCTCAACCCCGAACAGAAACAGACACGACTGATGAAGGAACTGCAAGACCGGTTGCAACTGCCCAAGCTCCCCTACCAGATAGAATGCTTCGACAACTCCAACATCTCCGGTACGGATGCCGTAGCGGCTTGCATTGTCTACAAAGGCATGAAGCCGTCGAAGAAAGACTACCGCAAATACAACATCAAGACGGTCGTAGGACCCGACGACTATGCTTCCATGCAGGAGGTGGTGCGCCGCCGCTACGGTCGCATGAAAGAGGAAGGCACACCCCTGCCCGACCTCATCATTACCGATGGCGGAAAGGGCCAGATGGATGTCGTCAGGGAAGTTGTGGAGGATGAACTCCACCTGCAGATACCCATCGCGGGCCTTGCCAAAGATGACCGTCACCGCACCAACGAGCTGCTCTACGGCTTTCCGCCACAGGTGATTGGCCTGAAGACTGACTCTGAGCTCTTCCGTGTGCTCACGCAGATACAGGACGAGGTGCACCGCTTCGCCATCACCTTCCACCGCGACAAGCGCTCCAAACACGCTCTGCACTCTGAACTCGACGACATCAAAGGCATTGGCAGCAAGACGGCCGAGGTTCTGCTCAAGGCCTTTAAGTCTGTCAAGAACATCAAGGGAGCAACACTTGAGCAACTTGCCGCCACCATCGGACCGTCCAAAGCTCAGTTGGTTTATGATCACTTCCAGCAAGGACAGCAAGGACAGCAATGAGAAGAAGCGTAGAGAAGACCTTGGGGAGGGTAAGCGATTGCCTGTGCAAAGGCTTTCCGCTTACTCGCACCAAGCCCCGCTCATACATATCACAAGGCTCCGCCCTTGGTTGTAAGCATGAGAATTGCAAACAAAGAGAAGAAGTCACAACCGACCACAAAGGCCTTGTCAGTAGAACTGCGACAAAAATGTGGATTTACAAACGTTTGAATATCAAGAAGTTATCCATTTTTCACTTATATATCTCAGTCTTTTCTTTTATACATCTTGCCACGTCTTACCGACCTTCAAACTTATATTTGGGACCGCAAACACCGCATTTGATTTACATTTTTGTTAACAAAAACATGTCCGCAAAAGGTTTCAATCTAGAGAGAAAATCTTAGTGAAAAAATGATTCTACTGAACTGAAACCAGCAAAAAATCCGTTTTAGAGTAACAAAACACTGTGTTTACTTCGTCATTTCACTTGTTTTTGCCTATCAAATCACTGAAATGACGAGGTCATCTCAGCGTTTTGATGAAAAATTCTCTAGAGAATTTTTCATCAAAAAGCCTTTCTGTGTTTGCCCCCAAAAGTGACTTTTTCATAAATACTTATGTTTCAGCGCTTTACGAAAAACCGCTAATTTTGCGCAAAATCGCACAAAAAATAAAGTTTGGTGGAAAAGAATCGATTCTCAGGGGCGCAAAAATGTCAGTTTCCAAGACATTTCAACAAGGAATGAAAACAGAGGAGATAGGGCCATGAAAAGTGCAGAGATTATGGTGGGCACGCGCCCAAATCAAAACCAGGCGATCACAGACTGGGCGCTCAGCATATAGATTTTCGAGTAAAACCATCGTGATATGGAATAAATTGCTTAAATTTGTAGGTTGCAAAACAAGAAGAAAAGCAATCAATCATGAGAATCGTAATACAGCGTGTCAGCCATGCCTCAGTGACAATCGAGGGCAAGGTGAAGTCCAGTATAGACCGTGGCTACCTCATCCTCTTAGGTATCGGCAGCAACGACGGCGAGGAGGACATCCAGTGGCTGGTGAAAAAGATCATTGGCCTGCGTGTCTTCGACGATGCCAATGGCGTGATGAACCTCAGCATAGGCGACGTGGGCGGTGACATCATCGTCGTGAGTCAGTTCACGCTGATGGCCAGCACGAAGAAAGGCAACCGCCCCAGCTGGATCAAGGCCGCACCCCACTCTATCTCCATCCCCCTCTATGAGCGCTTCTGCAAGGAGCTGCAAGAGGCTTTCGGCAAGCCGGTCGGCACAGGAGAATTCGGTGCCGACATGAAGGTGGAACTACTCAACGATGGTCCCGTGACCATCTGTATGGACACAAAAAACAAGGAATAAGACCATTAAAAGCAGCTCCCGACATAAGACACCTGGACCACGAAAAGACTATAATATATGGAGAATAAATCGATCACCCTTGAAGAGGCACAGCAGCAGGTGGACCAATGGATCAAGACCTTTGGCGTGCGCTATTTCAGCGAACTGACCAACATGACCGTCCTCACAGAGGAAGTCGGTGAACTCGCCCGTGTGATGGCCCGTAAATACGGCGACCAGAGCTTCAAAGCCGGCGAGAAGGACAACCTCGGAGAGGAAATGGCAGATATCTTTTGGGTGCTCTGCTGCCTGGCCAACCAGACCGGCGTGAACCTCACGGAGGAGTTCAGAAAGAGCATCGAAAAGAAAACCAAACGCGACGCAACAAGGCACAAGGACAATCCTAAGCTGAAGGACCCGTCGAAACAGTAGCCGCATATCGACAATAGCCCATAAGCTTCCATTCATAACACATAAATCATACTCACATGGCATACACAAAAGACATCGAGCCCACCATACAGCCGGGCAGCCTGAAGGCGAAAGTAGAGAACGGCCGTAAAAGCAACGAGCCGAAAGAAGACAAATACGAGCAGGCACTGCACAAATACAACTGCGATGTCGACGAGGCAGAGGTGAAAGCCGCCGTCGAGAAGATCATCGCTGAAAAGGTGCCTGAGAACGACAATGAGGAGGTAAAGAAGTTCCTGCTTGGCAGTGTGGAGCTTACCAGCCTGCACACTACAGACACCGACGAGAGCATTCTGGCCATGACCGAAAAGGTCAACAAGTTCGACGAGGCCTACCCCGATCTGCCCCATGTGGCCACGATCTGCGTCTATCCCAACTTTGCGCATATCGTCAGCCAGAGCCTCGAAGTAGACGGCGTGGAGGTAGCTGTCGTCTCAGGCTCCTTTCCTTCCTCACAGACATTTATAGAGGTGAAGGTCGCCGAGACTGCGCTGGCCATCAAAGACGGCGCCACCAACGTGGACATCGTCATGCCTGTAGGCAAGTTCCTCAGCGGCGACTACGAGGGACTGGCCGACGACATCGACGAATTGAAGCAGACATGCGGCGAGGTGCCCATGAAGGTGATCCTCGAAACCTGCGACCTGGGCAGTCTCAGCAACGTGAAGAAAGCGGCCTTGCTGGCGATGTATTCCGGTGCTGACTATATCAAGACCTCCACAGGCAAGGAGAAGCAGGGGGCCACTCCGGAAGCTGTTTACGTCATGGCTCAGGCCATCAAGGAGTACTACGAGCAGACGGGCCGCGTCGTCGGACTGAAACCTGCCGGTGGCATCAACACGGTCAAGGATGCTGTGACCTACTACACCATCGTGAAGGAAGTCCTCGGCGAGCAATGGCTTACTAACGAGCTCTTCCGTCTGGGCACAAGCCGCCTGACCAACCTGTTGCTCAGCGACGTGCTCGGCAAGGAGACAAAGTGGTACTAGGTCAATAGATACCAAATAAATGCGAAAGGGAGCAGTCTCAATGAGACTGCTCCCTTTTATGATGGATGATGGATGATCAACAACGATTAGATATTGCGCTCGATGACATAGTCGAGATAAGCTCTCAGACTCTTGCGCACATCCTCGTCATGCACCTCATGCTCAAGGAAATAAACGCTCTCGGCATGAAGATCCCACATGCGCTGATCGGCATATTCTATACCTCCGTTTTCCTTGGTAAACTTGACCAGCTCCGCGATTTCTTCCTTTGTTACACTGCCGGCTTTCACCTTTCGGGCCAGCGCAAGCATATCCTGGTTGCCGGTAGAGCGAAGCGCATAGATGACGGGCAGCGTGAGCTTACCCTCAGCCATGTCGTTGCCAGTAGGCTTACCGACATTGGCCTGGTCGTAATAGTCAAAGATGTCATCACGGATCTGGAAGATGATGCCGAGATTTTGACCGAACTTCTTGGCTTCCTGTATCTCCTCTTCAGGTGCACCGGCCGACAAAGCCCCGATGGCAGCACAAGCCTCGAAGAGCGCAGCCGTCTTCTGCTTGATCACCTGATAGTAGACATCTTCTGAGATGTCCTGGTTCTGTATGTTGGACAACTGCAGGATTTCGCCGTTTGACAGTGTACGTCCCAGTTCGGCCAAATAGCGTACGATGATCTCGGAATGTGTATAGCTGACGTGGAGCAAGGCCGTGGAGAGGATATAGTCACCCACCAGCACGGCCACCTTATTGTCGAACATCGCATTGACGCTCTTCTGTCCACGCCGCTCGCCGCTTTCGTCCACGACATCGTCGTGCACGAGTGAGGCAGTGTGCAGCAGTTCCAGTCCCACGGCCGCATGTTGCGTGACATCAGAGATCTCGCCAAAGTTCTTGGCCATGAGAAGTATGAGGATAGGACGCATACGCTTGCCTCCGCGGTTGCGAATGTGTCCTAACGCCTGCGACAAAAGCCCGTCGGTATGCGACAACGACTTGTTGAAAAGATCGATGAAATCGCACAATTCTGAGCTGATCGGTTGCTTGATGATCGACAAATAATCCATGCTATAGTAATCTTTGATACAAAATTAGTTATTTTAATTGGATAATGTGGCAATAATTTCGTAATTTTACAAATAAAAACGAAATATCAAATGAACAAGCTCTTCTTACTCGACGCTTACGCCATCATTTTCCGGGCGTACTATGCCTTTATCAACCGACCGACCATCAACTCCAAAGGCCTGAACACCTCTGCTATCTTAGGCTTTTGCAACACGCTGAGGGAGATCATCGACAAAGAGCATCCCACCCATCTCGGCGTGGCCTTCGACCACGGCAAGACGTTCCGCCACGAGGCCTACCCACCCTATAAGGCTCAGCGCGAGGAAACACCGGAAGACATCAAGCTCAGTGTGCCCTATATCAAGGAGATTTTGCAGGCCATGCACATCCCCGTCTTGCAGGCCGACGGCTTTGAGGCAGACGACGTCATCGGCACGCTGGCTTCCAAAGCTGGGCAGGCCGGTGTGGAGACCTATATGCTCACTCCCGACAAAGACTATGGGCAGCTCATCGCACCAAACGTCTTTATGTTCAAGCCGCGCCATGGGGGTGGTTACGACATAATCGGCGAGAGTGAGATCAAAGAGAAGTATGGTATCGACTCGGCGCACAAGGTCATCGACCTGCTGGCCCTCATGGGTGACTCTGCCGACAACTATCCCGGTTGCCCCGGCGTGGGAGAGAAGACGGCCGTGAAGTTGATCAATGAATTCGGATCGTGTGAAGAGCTCCTCGCCCACGCCGACCAGCTCAAAGGAAAAATGCGGGAGAAGGTGGAAAACGCCAAAGAAGACATCAAGATGTCGAAGTTCCTCGCCACCATCCGCACAGATGTGCCCATCGACCTCAACCTCGATGAGCTGAAGATGACCGAGCCCGACGAGAAGCAACTCAGCGAGATCTTCACACAACTCGAGTTTAAGCGACTTGCCGAGAAATTTCTCCATAAAGCAGAAAACACCAAGAAAAGCACTCCAAAACAGCCTTCTCTTTTTGAAGAAATTCCGACCGACATGACAGTTGCCGCTGAAAATTCGATTCTCGCAAGCCTTAAAACGATTCCTCACGAGTATCAACTGATTGATAACAAGCAAGATGCGGCTCGGCTTTATGACTTTTTGAGGACAAAAGAAATTCTCAGTCTAGACACAGAGACCACTTCCACCAACCCAATCGACGCCGAATTGGTCGGTTTGAGCTTCGCTGTTGAGGAAAACAAAGCCTTTTATGTGGCGATACCAGCCAATCGTGAAGAAGCCTTGCAATATGTTAACATATTCAAACCTCTCTACGAGAACATGGAAACACTCAAGGTTGGGCAGAATATCAAGTACGACTATGAAGTGCTCCGAAACTATGGCGTGGACATACAGGGACCGATGTTCGACACCATGCTCGCCCATTATGTGCTTCAGCCCGAGCTGCATCATAACATGGATTTCATGGCCGAGACTCTCCTACACTACCGTACCGTGCACATCGAAGAGCTCATCGGCCCCAAAGGAAAACATCAGAAAAACATGCGCGACTTGGATCCTAAAGATGTCTATGAATATGCAGCAGAGGATGCCGACGTCACTTTGAAGCTGAAAAACGTGCTTGAGCCTATGCTCAAGGAGAAGGGCATGGAGCGCCTGTTCTGGGACATCGAGATGCCACTCGTCAAGGTTCTTGCCGACATGGAGCTCAACGGCGTCTGCCTCGACACCGACTCGCTCAAAGAGACAGAGCGTATCTTCAAGGAGCGCATGGCACGCTATGAGCAGCACGCCTATGAGCTCGCGGGCGAAACATTCAACATCAGCAGCCCCAAACAGGTTGGTGACATCCTCTTCGGCAAGATGCAACTCCTCGACAAACCTAAGAAGACACGCACCGGACAGTATGTCACATCCGAAGAAGTACTACTCCAGCTGCGCGACAAGGCGCCTATCGTCGACGACATCCTCAACTACCGTGGTCTGAAAAAACTTCTCGGCACCTATGTCGAGGCGTTGCCGCTGTTGATCAACAAGCGCACAGGACACATCCATACGTCTTTCAATCAAGCAGTTACCGCCACGGGACGACTCTCATCCTCAGATCCCAACCTGCAGAACATTCCCGTGCGCGATGACGACGGAAAGGAGATCCGCAAGTGCTTCGTGCCTGAGCCGGGCTGTCTCTTCTTCTCCGCTGACTACAGCCAAATAGAGTTGCGCATCATGGCTCACCTTAGTGGTGACGAGAACATGATAGAGGCGTTCCGCGAGGGACTGGATATTCACCGCGCCACCGCTGCCAAGATATGGAAAGAACCCCTTGATGAGGTCACCGACGCACAACGCAAGAAGGCTAAGCAAGCCAACTTCGGCATCATCTACGGCATCACGGCCTTTGGTCTGGCACAACGCATGGGCATTCCCAACGGTGAGGCACGGCAACTCATTCAGGACTATTTCGCTACCTTCCCCAAGGTCCATGCATTTATGGAAAGTGCCATCGCGACAGCACGCGAGAAGAAATACGCCGAGACCATGTTTGGCCGGCGCCGCTATCTGCCTGACATCGACTCCAAAAACGGCACCGTGCGTGGGTTCGCAGAGCGCAATGCCATCAACGCGCCCATTCAGGGATCGGAAGCCGACATCATCAAGATCGCCATGATACGCATTTGGCGACGCTTCAAAGAGGAAGGCATACGCTCCAAAATGATCCTCCAAGTGCACGACGAACTCAACTTCAGCGTCTATCCCGAAGAGAAAGACAAAGTCGAGAACATCGTCCTCACGGAGATGCAAAACGCTTGCAAGCTCAGCGTCCCACTGATTGCTGACGCCGGTTGGGGAAAGAACTGGCTGGAAGCGCACTAAAGTAAAGAAGCAAGACAATTCCAAAATTCTTATAAGATTTTGGGAATCGATTCCAAAAATCTTATAAGAAATTGGGATTTTAACAGTTACCTTTGCCCACCTCAGATATTTTTCTTACTTTTGCAAACGGAAAAGATATAAACGTTTATATAAAGACATGTCATTAAAATGTGGTATTGTAGGCTTACCAAACGTGGGAAAGTCTACTTTGTTCAATTGCCTGTCCAGTGCTAAGGCACAGGCTGCTAACTTCCCCTTCTGTACGATAGAACCCAACCTGGGCGTGATTACAGTGCCCGACGAGCGACTCACCAAGCTTGCCGAAATCGTGCACCCGGGACGTATCGTGCCCGCTACCTGTGAGATCGTGGACATTGCAGGACTGGTGAAAGGCGCTTCCAAAGGCGAAGGACTCGGAAATAAGTTCCTCGGAAACATCCGCGAGTGCGATGCCATCATTCATGTCATCCGCTGCTTCGACGACGACAACGTGGTGCGCGAGGGCGGTGCTCCCGTAGATCCCATTGCCGACAAGGAAACCATCGATACAGAGCTGCAACTCAAAGACTTGGAGACTATCGAAGGACAAATGGCCAAGCAGGAGAAGATTGCCGCTACCGGCAATAAAGACGCCAAGATCTTGGTGTCTGTCCTCAAGGCTTATAAAGAGGTCCTTGACCGTGGAGAAAACGCCCGCTCGGTGACTTTCGACACCAAGGAAGAGCAGCAGGCCGCTCACGACCTCTTCCTGCTCACCACCAAACCGGTGCTCTATGTCTGCAATGTCGACGAGCAGAGTGCCAAAACGGGCAACGACTACTCCAAGAAAATAGAGGAGATCGCTGCCAAAGAAGGAGCTGAAGCCATGGTCATCGCTGCCAAGACAGAGGAAGATATCGCCTCACTCGACACCTATGAGGACAAGAAGCTCTTCCTCGACGAGCTGGGACTGGAGGAGAGCGGCGTCAACCGACTCATCAAGAAAGCCTATCATCTGCTCAACCTGCAGACGTTTATCACCGCAGGCGAGATGGAGGTGAAGGCCTGGACTTTCCACAAAGGCTGGAAGGCACCACAGTGCGCCGGTGTCATCCACACCGACTTCGAGAAGGGATTCATCCGCGCCGAGGTCATCAAGTACGAGGACTATATCAAGTACGGCTCTGAGGCCGCTGTGCGCGAGGCCGGTAAGCTCGGCATCGAAGGCAAGGACTATGAGGTGCAGGACGGCGACATCATGCACTTCCGCTTCAACGTCTAAGCCACGGATGCCCTACCCTGATACACATATTTTATAAGCTAAAAAGGCACATATCATGTCAACATTGCTTTCATATATCGTTTGGGACCCCGACCAAGTCATGTTCCACGTGGGACATTTTGGCCTTCGCTGGTATTCGATGTGCTGGCTCATGGGTCTGCTGTTGGGCTATCTGCTCATGCAGCGACTCTATAAGCAACAGCATATCCCCGACGAGAAGTTCGAGCCGCTGTTTATCTACATCTTTGTCTCCGTGCTTGTGGGTGCACGACTGGGCCACTGCCTGTTCTACCAGCCCGACTATTTTCTCTCTTCCTGGGACCACTTTGTAGAGATGCTCCTCCCCATGCATCACATGCCCGACGGCTCATGGAAATTCACCGGCTATGAAGGCTTGGCCTCACATGGCGGCGTGATCGGTATGATCATCGCCATCTTTGTCTACAGCCACCGCAACAAGCTCTCACCTTGGGTGGTTTTTGACAACATGGGTATCTGTTCCTGTATCACAGCCACCTTCATCCGCTTGGGCAACTTGATGAACAGTGAGATCATCGGCAAGGTGACCAATGTGCCCTGGGCTTTCATCTTCGAGCGTGTAGACCAGTATCCGCGTCATCCCGGCCAGCTCTACGAGGCCCTGTCCTACGCCTGCTTCTTCGTGATCATCTATCTCGTCTATCGCAAGCATCGCGACATGGTGGGCAGCGGACTCTACCTCGGACTGTGCCTCACCCTGGTGTTTACAGCACGCTTCCTCATCGAGTACACCAAGGACATCCAGGAAGCTTTCGAGGCTAACCTGCCGCTGGATATGGGACAGTTGCTGTCGATTCCGTTTATCATCATCGGCATCCTGTGCATTCTCCACGCTAAGAAGTTCAAACCAGCAAAGCAAGACTGAGCCATCATCGGCCCATTCACTCATAACCACCTCCAGCCAAGGCAAACAACCTGAGCCTTGGCTGGAGGTTTTTTGTTTTGTTCTTCACAGTTGCTACAAAAGCAAGCTACACATATAAAAAAAGCTAAATTAGTAGAGGATGTCAAAGTTTTAGACTAATTTTGCACCTTAGATTGATATATTGCGCAAATTATGAGTTTGACAAAGTTTGCAAGCAAGCTGTTCAAGCCACGACAGTATGAGCTCGAGAAGCACTATACCCAACCCGAGGCTCTCCAACGCCGTGCATTGCACTACCTGCTTGAGAAGGGTAAATATACCGAATATGGACGCAGCCACATGCTGACGAGTACGCAAAGCTACGACGATTTCGTCAACAATGTGCCCATCAACACATACGAAGAACTGAAAAGCGACATCGATCGTATGCGTCACGGCGAGCCAAACGTACTGTGGCCCGGCGTGGTGAAATGGTATGCCAAATCCTCAGGAACCACCAACGACAAGTCGAAGTTCATCCCTGTTTCTTCCGACGGACTGCACAACATCCACTATAAAGGTGGCGCCGACGTGGTCGCTGTCTACCTTCGCAACAATCCCGGCAGCCGTCTCTTCGATGGCAAGTCGCTCATCCTCGGTGGCAGCCACTCGCCCAACTACAACGTGGAAGGATCGCTCGTGGGCGATCTCAGTGCCATCCTCATTGAGAACATCAACCCAATTGTCAACCTCTTCCGCGTGCCGAAAAAGCAAACGGCCCTGCTTTCCGACTTTGAAGTCAAGCGCGACCGCATCGCCCACGAATGTCTCAAATGCAATGTGACCAACATCTCGGGTGTCCCATCATGGATGCTCAGCGTGCTCGTACGCGTGCTGGAGATCTCCGGAAAAGAGCATATAGAAGATGTGTGGCCCAATCTGGAGGTGTTCTTTCATGGAGGTATTGCCTTCACGCCCTATCGCAAACAGTACGAGCAAATCATCACCTCACCGAAGATGCACTATATGGAGACCTACAACGCCTCTGAGGGCTTCTTTGGACTGCAGGACGATCCCACCGACAAAAGCATGCTACTGATGCTCGACTATGGCGTGTTTTATGAGTTCATACCCTTGGAGGACGTAGGAAAAGACAACCCGAACATCGTACCGCTCGAAGGTGTGGAACTCGGACGCAACTATGCCATTGTCATCACCACATCGTGCGGATTGTGGCGTTACATGATAGGTGATACCATCAGCTTCACATCCAAGCGGCCGTATAAGTTCGTCATCACCGGACGCACCAAGTATTTTATCAATGCCTTCGGCGAGGAACTTATCATGGACAACGCCGAGAAGGGACTCGCCTACGCCTGCGAGAAGACCGGCGCACAAGTCAAGGAATACACAGCTGCCCCTGTCTATATGGACGAAAACGCCAAGTGCCGCCATCAATGGCTCATTGAGTTCTCCGTAGATCCCGACAGTCTGGACCACTTTGCCGACCTTCTTGACAAGAAACTGCAAGAGATCAACTCCGACTACGAGGCCAAGCGCTCACACAATGTAACGCTTCAGCATCTCGAAGTCGTCAAGGCAAGACCCAACCTCTTCAACGACTGGCTCAAATCCAAAGGCAAGCTCGGCGGACAGCATAAGGTACCGCGACTGAGCAACTCCAGAAAGAACATGGATGAACTGCTGGAGATGAACCATAAAGAAAACGAATAGTTCTGTCACTCTGCCACGGTTCTCACTGGATTCAATCATTCACATGCGGAGACCACAAAAGTGCAGAGCATAAACGAGTATAGACCATGGACAAGCCTAACAAGCATATCGAATGGAAAGAGACCGGCAGCCACTTGCTGCTCTTTACCCTCTCTTTCCTTTTCCTGCTTCTGCTCCACTCATGTGCCCGCATGGGACAGCCCGACGGTGGCTGGTATGATGAGACACCGCCTAAAGTGGTCGGTGCCAATCCTGCTGACCATGCCACCAATGTGCAACGCAAGCACATATACATCAACTTTGATGAGTTCATCACCATCGACAACCCTACAGAGAACGTCGTCGTCTCACCGCCGCAGCTCGAAGCACCCGAGATCAAGGGGCAAGGCAAGCGCATCAGCGTGGAGCTGATGGACTCTTTGAAACCCAACACCACCTACACCGTCGACTTCTCCAATGCCATCTCTGACAACAACGAGGGCAACCCTCTGGGCAACTACACCTATAGTTTCTCCACCGGCGACCATATCGATACGCTCGAAGTGGCCGGTTACGTGCTGGAAGCCGACAATCTGGAACCGGTCAAAGGCATTCTCGTCGGCCTGTACAGCAACATGGAGGACAGCGCATTTCAGAAGACACCTATGATGCGTGTGTCGCGTACTGACTCCCGCGGCCACTTCATCATCCGCGGCGTAGCCCCCGGCTCTTACCGCATCTACGCCCTCAAAGATGCCGACGGTGACTATTGCTATGCTCAGAAAAGCGAGATGATTGCCTTCAATCATCAAACGGTCACACCGATATTCAAGCCTGATGTCAGGCAGGACACGACGTGGCTCGACACGCTCCACATCGCCAGCATCACTGATGTGCACTACACTCATTACCTCCCGGACGACATCTGTCTGCGTGCCTTCACCGGCATCAACACCGACCGGTACTTTGTGAAGGCTGAGCGAAAGGAAGCCAATCACTTCACACTCTTCTATACCTATGGTGACGAAGACCTTCCCAAGCTTCGCGGACTGAACTTCAATGCCGACAACGCCTTCATTATCGACCCGTCAGCTAAGCGTGATACCATCACCTACTGGCTGCGCGACACGGCTCTGATCAACCAAGATACGCTTGAAGTGGAGCTACAACATCATATCACCGACTCGCTCGGTGTGCTCCGTCTCAACACCGACACGCTCACCATCCTCTCTAAGCAGCCTTACGCCAAACGCCTGAAAGAGCAAAAGAAGGCCTACGACAAATGGGCAAAAGAGCAGGAGAAGAAAAAGAAAAAAGGAGAACCTTACGACTCGGTCATGGCCGTGAAGCCACTCGAGATAGCTATTTCACCCAGTGGCGAAATGGATCCAGACCAAAATGTCACCATGACGTCAACAGTACCTGTCAAAGATGTAGACATTGAAAAGATGGTGCATCTCTATTCCCAACCGCCTGGCGACTCGCTATGGTACCGCGAGCCTTTCGAGATGAAGCGTATCAACGCCCTCTCCTACCTGCTCAAGGCATCGTGGAAGCCCGATCATCAATACAGCTTAGAGATTGACAGTACCGCTTTCCAGTCCATCTACGGCGATCTGTCCGGCAAGATAAAGGCAGGTCTGAAGGTGCGCGGCAATGACACCTACGCCTCGTTGCTCGTCACCCTCAACGGCATGCAGGGCAAGCATGTCATTGCCCAGCTCATGGACGAGAGCGACAAGGTCGTCAAGCAAGCCTTCACTGACAACGGTCAGGCGGAGTTCTACTACCTCAAGGAGGGTAAGTACTACCTGAGGATGATCGAGGACACCAACGACAACAAACTGTGGGACACAGGCGACTTCAGCAAGGACATAGAGCCGGAGCCCGTCTATTACTATCCCGAAGTGATTGAGTGTCGCGCCAAATGGGACGCTACACGCTCATGGGATCCGACCGCCACACCACTCTATCGCCAAAAGCCATCGGCCATCACCAAGCAAAAGGCTGACAAGCAAAAGCAGGTGCAGCATAGAAATGCCGACAGAGCTAAGAAGCTTGGCATTCAATACATCCCCAAGCCCTAAGCCGCTATGGTCAGGGAACGACCTGCTGTCTCCATGACTACGCTTTGCGGAACGTAGGACTGCTACTGCCACGCAATGACGGGAATCCGGTTGGAAAAAAGACGCACTGCTGGTTCCATATCAGCATCAAGATTGCTACATAGAAGCATCAAAATTGCTTCATAGAAGCATAAAGATTGTTCCATATAAGTATCAAGACAGAATAACAAAATCAAGAAATGATGAAAACACTGAAGGTCTGGTTTGTCAGTCTTGTGCTGGCCCTGATTGCCACACAAGCCGGAGCGCAGTGCACTTTCCGAAACACTGCGTTTAAGTCAGGAGAGTTTCTCTCCTACAACCTCTATTATAATTGGAAGTTCGTATGGGTCAAGGCTGGTTCCGCCTCGTTCTCTACGGTAAAGAGTGTCTACAAAGGCACGCCGGCATGGCGCGGCAGCCTCATCACACGTGGCAACCACCGCGTTGATGACTTCTTTGTGCTGCGCGACACCCTGCTGTGCTACAACAGCTTGGAAATGGCACCCCTCTATTATCGCAAGGGCGCACGCGAAGGCAGCCGATATACTGTCGACGAGGTGTTCTACTCCTACCCCGAAGGCAAATGCCACGTCGTGCAGCATCGCAAGAAGCACGACGGGAAGAACGAATGGGAAAAGCACACCTACAACGACTGTGTATACGACATGATGAGCATCTTCCTCCGTGCCCGCTCCTTCAATCCCGAAGGATGGAAGAAAGGCCACAACGTCGACTTCCCCATGGTCGATGGCGACAGCCGTGACCCCGCACGTCTGCACTATGAAGGAAAAGTCAATGTCAAAGCCGACGACGGCCACACCTACCGCTGTCTGAAACTGGCTTACCTCGAAAGCGAGGACGGGAAGCCCTATAAAAAGATTGTAGATTTCTTTGTCAGCGACGATGCCAACCACATTCCCGTGCGCTTGGATCTCCACCTCCGCTTCGGCTCCGCCAAGGCCTTCCTTGTAGGATATAAGGGCGTGAAAGGCGAAATCAAATCACGCGTGAAGTAAGACCATGCTCCCAACAGACATGAAAGCGTGCCCCAACAGGCATGAAAACGTGACCCAACAGGTATGAAAGCGTGACCCAACAGACATGGAAGCGTGACCCAACAGCCATGGATGAGCGTCCCTTATAGACATCAGGTCGGCAAGCAACAAGCTATTCGGGCGCGAATAATGAGCGCTGACAGCTTGTTTTCAGTTAGCTGATACCATTATTATAATAACAGAGAAAGTCCCTCACAGGCCAAAGAAATGGCTGTGAGGGACTTTTTTGTTTTGCTTATACTAAAGTCTAATGTAATATTCATGTTTCCCGGCTAAGAAACAAGCCAAAAGGACTCAGAAGGTCTTACTATCAGTAAAGAAAGGCAAAGCCCAACGTGCAGAGAAGTCAAGCCCGTCAGTCAAAGATACACTTCATATTCCTTTCCAGCTGTCCAACACTGCTGGCCCCTACGAGCACACTCGTGATTCCTTTCTGATGAAGAATCCACGACAAAGCGTTTTCTGCAAGGGTATGTCCCTGGGCCTGCGCCTCGCTGTTGAGCTGACGCAGGCGTTCCAACAACTCCGGCGTGAGCTTGTCTGTGGTCAGCGAACCGCCCCGTGCCATACGTGAGTCCTGCGGGATGCCATTGAGATAGCGGTCGGTGAGCAGTCCCTGCGCCAACGGCGAGAAGCTGATGAAGCCGATGCCATGCCCGCAGCAATAGTCCAGTATGCCCTCGTCAATCGGTTCGTGGTCGATCATATTGACCCGTCCCTGATAGATAAGCAAGGGCACATCGTGGTCGCGAAGGTACTTGTCAGCAACCTTCAAGGCTTCCAGTGGCCAGCGCGAGATGCCCACATAGAGCGCCTTGCCTGCTCTGACAATATCCACCAAGGCTTGCAAGGTCTCCTCCAATGGTGTATGAGGGTCATAGCGATGGCTGTAGAAGAGGTCGACATAGTCCAGTCCCATTCGCCGGAGGCTTTGGTCGATGCTTGCCATAAGGTATTTGCGCGAGCCCCAATTGCCATAAGGTCCCGGCCACATGTCGTAACCGGCCTTTGTGGAAATGAAGAGTTCATCGCGATAACGGGCGAAATCATCACTGAGAAGCCTGCCCATTGTCTCTTCCGCCGAGCCGTAGGGAGGCCCATAATTGTTAGCCAGATCGAAGTGAGTGATGCCGTGATCGAAAGCATAGTGCGTGATGTCACGCGCACGCTCGTAGCTGTCAGCGCCGCCAAAGTTGTGCCAAAAGCCCAAACTCACCTTAGGCAACAGCACACCCGACCGTCCGCAACGGCGGTAAAGGCTGTCACTTTGGTCATAACGGCTGTCCGAGGCGATAAAAGGCTTCCGCAGCTCCATCTCACTCAGCGTTCTGCTCTTCGTGTTGATATTCATCTCTTTGTTTTTAAGTAGAAGATTTGGTTAACGGCATTGCCTCACAGCTCCGTTCTGGACGGCGCCGTGAGGCAAAGAGAGTCCTATCCTTGTCGGTCGGACTTGATGAGTTGCAGCAGACGATCCACAGCCTCATCCTCCGGAATGTTCTTGTCCACGCATTCCTGTCCACGGTAGAGCGATACCTTTCCAGGTCCTGCGCCCACATAACCGTAGTCCGCATCGGCCATCTCACCCGGTCCGTTGACAATACATCCCATGATGCCGATCTTCAGTCCGTGCATGTCTTTCGTAGCTTCCTTGATGCGGGCGATCGTCGTGCGCAGGTCGTAGAGCGTACGTCCGCAGCCCGGACAACTGATATACTCCGTGCGCGATGTGCGCAGACGGGCTGCCTGCAAGATGCCAAAAGCCGTGTCCTCAATGTCGCCGACACTGATATTGCCCTTGTTCATCAGCCAGATGCCATCAGTGAGCCCGTCCATCATCAGCGCGCCCATATCGGCGGCAGCCTCCAACTGGAACTCTTCCTTGTCACCAAGCTGGTACATCTGTGCGAAGACGACGGGATTGCTGACCTCTGCGGTCATCATCTCGTGGACGAGCGCACGCTGGTTACCGAGTCTGTTCTGCTGGTTGCTCGTGCAGACAACAACCACTTCCGGATGTGCCTTCAGACAAGCCAGATACTCAGCACTCGGCGTGCCGAACTGGAGTACGAGGAATTTCACGTCGCTCTGCACCATAGCCACCAGCGGCATGGCCATCACGGGGAAGATCGGATAGAACGTTGCCTTGCCCTGCGCCTTGGCGAGATGGTTCTCACCCTGCAGGCGTGCGTAGACATCATAGTCGAGGATATAATGCCTGCCAGGTTGTGGATGCTCCGGCACCTGCTGCCCTACATAGATGTAGTCAGCCTTACCGGCATAGTCGGCCTGCTCAGCCGAGACGATGACCACAGGCACGTGTGTGCCTCCCACATTGCCGACAGGCTGTGTCTCGCGCCGTGTGGGATGGAGCCAGTCAAAGCCTTCGTAAGCCTCGCCGGGGACAATCAGACTGCCAGCCTTGCGGCCTATGTAGTCTACGAGATGGCGTGCCACAGGTATCTCAGCCTCAGGTTCCTCGGACAACGACACGCGTACGGTGTCGCCAATGCCGTCGGCCAGCAGGGCACCAATGCCTACCGCACTCTTGATACGTCCGTCCTCACCCTCACCGGCTTCTGTCACGCCAAGGTGCAAAGGATAGTGCATATCCTCCTTATCCATTTGTTCGACAAGCAGTCTCACCGACCGCACCATGACCACTGTGTTGGAAGCCTTGATAGAGATCACCACATCGTCGAAATGCTCTTTCTTGCAGATGCGCAGAAACTCCATGCAGCTCTCCACAATACCTTCCGGCGTGTCGCCATAGCGGTTGCGGATACGGTCCGAGAGCGAACCGTGGTTCACGCCAATGCGAATGGCAGTGTGATGCTCCTTGCAGATATTCAGGAAGGGCACAAAGCGGTCCTCTATCTTCTTCAATTCTTCGGCATATTCCTCATCGGTGTATTCTTTCTTGATGAACTTACGTGCCGGGTCGACATAGTTGCCCGGATTGACACGCACCTTCTCGGCATAGAGCGCTGCCACGTCAGCCACACGAGGATTGAAATGCACGTCGGCGACAAGCGGCGTAGCGAAGCCGTCGCGGCGTATTCCATCGTGAATGTTCTTGAGATTCTCAGCTTCACGCACTCCCTGCGTGGTCAGTCTGACGAGTTCGCCTCCTGCTTTGATAATGCGTTCAGCCTGCTCCACGCAAGCCTGCGTATCATCGGTGTTGGTGGTGGTCATGGACTGGATGCGTATCGGATTGTCTCCTCCCATATCCAGTCTGCCGATATGCACCACCGAAGTCTCGCGCCGATGATAGTTAAACAAATCGACCATATCTGTTGATGAGTTGGTATGTTGATGAGCGAATGGAGTCCTGCGGAGGACTCCGTCGCTTAGTTGCACTTATAAGTATATTTCACCTCTTTGAGGTCAGCGTTGGCTTTCTCGATCTTCTTGCCGAGTCCAGCCTTCCAGGCCTCCACCTTCTTGGCGACTTCCTCGTCACCCAAGGCGATCATCTCTGCGGCGAGGATGGCAGCATTCTGTGCGCCGTTGACGCCAACAGTGGCTACGGGGATCCCCGGTGGCATCTGTATGATGCTCAGCATGGCATCGAGACCGTCGAGCATGCCTTTGATGGGCACACCGATGACGGGCAGCGGTGTAGAGGCAGCGATGACTCCTGGCAGAGCGGCAGCCATTCCGGCACCGGCAATAATGACTTTGATGCCGCGCTCCTTGGCTCCCTTGGCGAAAGCCTCAACAGCGTCGGGCGTGCGATGAGCCGACAATGCGTTGACCTCAAAGGGGATCTGCTGGTCGTCAAGCCACTTACATGCTTTTTCCATGATGGGCAGATCACTTGTCGAACCCATGATGATACTTACTAATGGTTTCATACTTATGTCTTTTAAATCTATGGTATCTAATTGATGTCTTTATCTGTTCTCCCGCAGCCAAATTGTTTTTGCAGCCTACAGAATTGTCCAGAAGCCCAGGACAACGCCCACGAGGAAGCCGACAACCACCTGCGTGAGTGTATGCTGCCGCAGGATCATGCGGCTGCTGCCCACCAGTCCCGCGATGAGAATCACGAGACAGAACCACCAGATCGGGTTGAAGGCAAAGAGAATAGAGAACGCTACGAGCGCCCCAGCGAAGCCACCGATGGCTGCCGTATGCGTGGAGATCTTCCACCAAACGTTGATGAGGGCACAGACAATCTGTATCATCAGCGCCGCCACAAGGATGTTGGCCATGAACTGCGGAATGCGCAGCAGGCTCATGATGTAGTAGCAACAAAAGTAGCAAAGGATGGCGATGATGTAAGGAACCATGCGCCGCTCCTTCTTGCCCATCTCCAATGGTGTCCAGCCTTGGTAGCGGCGATAGACATGGATCAGCAACGTGGGGAAGAGAATGGTGAAGAGATACACCATAAACACCACGCTGAGCTTGTATTGCCACGGCATGATGCTCAGATAGCTGAAGGTGAACAGGGCGATGAGGCCGACGATCGGCAGATAGAACGGCGTGAAGATCAGGCTCATCAGCCTTGCTGTCAGTATTATATTCTTTTCTTTCATCATCATATCTTTCTCAGGCGTGCCACGGGCACACCCAGTTGCTCACGGTATTTGGCCACGGTGCGCCGTGCGATGGGGAAGCCTTTCTTCTTCATCATGGCGGCGAGGGCATCGTCGCTGAGCGGTTTGTGCTTGTCTTCCTGCTCCAGTATGTCGCGAAGGGCCACCTTGATCTTTCTCGTCGACATCTCCTCTCCGTCCTTGGTGACGTAGCTGTCGGAGAAGAAGAAACGCAGGGGGAACGTACCCCAGCGGGTTTGTGCGTACTTCACATTGCACACACGAGAGATCGTAGAAATGTCGAGACCCGTCTTCTCCGCGATGTCTTTGAGGATCATCGGGCGCAAGTCTGCCTCGTCGCCGTCCTGGAAATATTTCTTTTGCCAGTCGATGATGGCCTTCATCGTGACGTAGAGTGTGTGCCGCCGCTGCTTGACGGCATCGATATATCCCTGTGCCTTGTCGAGTTTCTCCTTGGCATAGAGCAGTGCCTCCTTATCCTGTCGGTTCATCTTCGCCTTGTTGTTTTTATAGGTGTCGACAAGATCAGAGAAGGTCTGTGACACTTTCAAGTCGGGAATGCGGCCATTGTTGAGTGTGAACGTCACATTGCCTTCGTCGTCAGTGTCCACGATAAAGTCGGGTGTGATCTGCTGCAGGTTGCGTCCCATCGCCTCGCCGAGCGAGGCTCCGGGCTTCGGGTTGAGCCGATGCAGCTCGTTGCGCAGTGCTGTCGCCTGCTCGTCGGTGAGCTGCAAGGCCTGAGAGATTCTGTCCCAGCGCTTATGCGTGAAATCCTCGAAATGATCTTTGATGACGCTCTCCATCAGTTCGCGCACCTTGCCTTTCGGCTTCCGCTGGATCTGCAACAACAGACATTCCTGCAGGTTTCGGGCACCGATGCCGGCAGGATCAAAGGTCTGGAGGAGTTTAAGCAGCTTTTCTATCTCAGCCGTAGACACGTCGATGTTGTGATAGATGGCCAGCTCGTCCGAGATGTCGTCAAGGCTTTTTCTCAGCAGCCCGTCACTGTCGAGCGACCCGATCAGGTATTCCATGACCGTCTGCTGCTCTTCGGTGAGTTCCAACTCACCCATCTGCTCCTTCAGCTTATCGTAGAACGACGTTGTGTCGCCCCAGACCATCTCTTCCCGGTCAGCGTCGTCAGTGCCGGATCCACCGTAGTAAGAGGACTCAGCAGAGGGCATTGCGTCGTCGCGTCCCAGATCCTCAAGTGCATTGTCCAAGGCATCCTCGCGCTCTTCACGCTCAGATTTCTCCTCGTAATCTTCTTGTTCGCCATCGCCGTCAGCGTCGGGCAGGCGGTCATCATGGCCGTCACTCCCCCCAAACTCGTCAGGCTCATGGTCTTCTTGTTCCAGTGCCGGGTTGTCATCAAGCTCAGCATTGACGTTCTGCTCAAGCTCAGCCAAGGGCATCTCCAGTAGTTTCACCTGCAGCATCTGCTGTTGTGAGAGTCTTTGCTGCTGGAGTTGTTGTTGCGTTTCAGTCTGTATTAACTTTTGTGCCATAACATGCTATGTAGGGGAGTGGGTCTATTTCCAGTAATCTGTCAGTTGTGCGGCCAGGGCGGCCAGCTTTTCGGGATCGTCATTGCCAAAGCGTCGCCAAATGTTTCGGCAAGGCTCATAGAGCGGACTCTTGCGTCCCTCGTCCTCACTGAGGAAAGGATCGCAGGCCTGATAGACGGTCATGATGTCAGCAACCTCCTTTGCGCTCATGCGCAACTGCCTGGCCAGTGCGGCCACCTCTGGTGTATCGGGCACCATCGTCGCCGGCACCAACTGATAATAGAGGTTGAGAATGGCAATTAGCTTCACCGGTGTGACAGCATTCTTGCCCTTTGCAGCCTCCTCGGCGCTGACGGGCTTGAAGTCACGCTCCCATTCTCTGGTAGCCTCCACACCGTCGTAGAACTCCTCGGCATTGCCGAAGCCGTCCATCATCTGCAGTTTTTTCACCACGGCTTTCAAGCGCGCCGGCTTCTCGGCATAGCGGTTCCACAGCTCCTGGAGCAGCGGCGTGTCGATGCGACGCAGGCGGAAGAGCTTGCGATAGATATACTGCGGCTTGAGGTGTGTGCGCAACGCCACGTCGATGAGGGCGCGGCTATAAAGGGGCTTCACGCCTTGTGGAGCCTTGAGATAGAGTTGCAGGAGCAACAACCAGTAATCGTCTTGCCAAAGTCTTGCCATAATCTTAGGATTTAGGTGCTGTTGACATCATTTCTTCGTTCTGTCTACAAAGATACGTCTTTTTCTGTTTGGTTGCACCTTTTCTCTACTCTTTTTTACAGATAAAAGCGATACATGGCCCTAAAACAATAGAGAGGTCTTGCTCAGACCTCTCTATCGTTTGTTTTTTACCATTCTCCTTGCTGCACCATCTTCTCGCTGTCCCAAGGAGCGGGGGCACCGCCGAGATACTTGTGGAACCACTCCAGATGGGCATTGTAGTAGAGCGGCATGGACTTCAGCGTACTGGGCCAGTGACCGTCATTGTCAAAGACGATCAGACGTGAAGGGATGCCGAGCGACTGCAACGTGGAGAAATATTGCAGGCTCTGCGTGTAGCTGACACGATAGTCTTTCTCTCCGGTGATGATCAGCGTAGGCGTGGCGAAGTTCTTCACATAGCTCGACGGACTCCACCGTGTGTAGAGTTCTGAGTTCCAGGGCTGGCCTTCGAGGTCGAAGTTGGGGAACC
Source organism: uncultured Prevotella sp. (assembly GCA_900317685.1). Taxonomy (GTDB): domain Bacteria; phylum Bacteroidota; class Bacteroidia; order Bacteroidales; family Bacteroidaceae; genus Prevotella. Next base: position 40,622 of record ONHQ01000002.1, on the reverse strand, counting down.
AGAGTTCCTCTGTAGCGCCCCACATCGAGCGCAGGTCAAAGAGTCCCATCATCGAGGCCAGGCACTTGAAGCGCTTGGTCTGCCCTTGCACCCAGTTCATAAAGTAGCCGCCATAGCTCCATCCCATGGCTCCCATGCGCGTAGAGTCGACATAGGCGAGTTGCGCGAGCTTGTCGGTGGCCTTCATGAAGTCTTCGAAGGGATAGCTGCCCCAGTGTCCGCTGATGTCACGGCAGAACTGCTGTCCGTAGCCCGTGGAGCCATGGATGTTAGGATAAGCCACTACATAGCCTGCACCGGGGTAGACTTGCCAGTCGGGACGGAAAGAATCCATCCACTGCATCTGTGGTCCACCATGTACATTGATGACCAATGGATACTTCTTATTAGGGTCGAAGCCGTGCGGCTTCACGATGAACACCTCCACAGAGTCGCCTTTAGCTCCCTTGATCCACATGGTCTCAGAGGGCCGTATGTCCACCGTGGCCTCCAGACTGTCGTTGAGGTGTGTCACCTGTGTTTCCTTCAGCTCAGCGCGCCCCTTGGCAGCCGCGATAGCCTTGGCGGTGGCGTGGTAGATGGCCGACGGCTTGCCGGTGCGCGAATAAGTATAGTAGAATCCGCCCTTACCGTCGAAGTCGAAGCTGCCGATAGCGCGATTTGCGATGACCTTGGTGATGCGGTCGTTCTTCAAGTCGACACGATAGAGGGGTTCATAGCCGCGCTCCTCACCCAAGAAATAGATGGCTTTGGAGTCTGGCGTCCATTTATAGTCGTCGACCCAGTTGTCGAATTTCTCGGTGAGCACACGTTTCTGTCCTGTCTTGCGATCATAGAGTCCGAGGATAAAACGGTCGCTCTCATAGCCGGGCGTGCGCTGGAAGCGGTAGGCGATATAGCGTCCGTCGGGCGAATACTGCGGCGAGCCGTCCCACGCCTTGTTTTCTGCCGTGATGTTCTTTGCCTCGCCGCCGGTCACAGGCACGACCCACAGGTCGCAATTTGTCGTGGCCTCTGGATGCTCGTCGTGGTTGCTCAGATAGCAGAGCTCCTTGGAGTCGGGTGAGAACACAAAGCCCGAAGGACCATTTGGCGAGAACACCGGTGAGTGGAACCGTCCCGGAGTGACATCGGTGTAGGTTTTGTTCTTGAGATTATAGACGATGATGTGCCAATACTTCCCGTCGCTGTATTCCGTCCAATGGCGATAGAGCAGATGATCGGCGATATGTGCCTGGATAGGATTCTTTGCCTTGCGCTCGATGGCTGCTTTGTTGGCCTTACCGTCAGCGCCGCCGATCTCTGGATAGACCTCTGCGGCAAATGCAATGAGGTTGCCGTCGGGCGACACGATGGCGCCGTCGATGCCCAGCGCATAGTCGGTGAGCTGTGTAGCCTTGCCGTCGTGCCAGGCATAAAGCTGAGATGAGCCGCTGGCCATAGAGACATAGTAGAGCGTGCGACCGTCGGCCGACCAGAAAGGTGAGAAACTCTTGTTGTCTGTGGTGATGGTCTTGCCGTTCACGACAATGTTGCTGTAGCTCTTCTGAGCCTTCAGGTCAGAGCGGCTGGTGCCGTAGGCAAGTGCTCCGGTGGCCGACACGGTTGGACCGGAAGCGTATTGCAACCGATAGATATCCTCTATGGTAAACGCCCGCTTCTGTGCAGCAAGCGGCATGGCAGCGAGCAGAGCCAAAGTAAAAACTGCTATTTTCTTCATATACCGTAGAATTTATGATGCAAAGATACTGATTTTCTTTTAGACAGAATAACAAAGTCTACAGATAAGCAGCTACAAAAATAAAAAGACAGAGTAGCAATAATAAAAAAGACATAGTAACAGAGTAAACATATAGTGTGACCTGTGTTTACTATGTTACTATGTCTATAATATGTTTACTATGTTACTATGTCTATAATATGTTTACTATGTTACTCTGTCTAAAATTTCTACTTTGTTTCTCTGTCTTAAGACATCGTTATGCAGTATGTTACTCTGTCGCCTACAGCGACCAAGTAGTGCCGTCCTTGGTGTCGTTGATGACGAAGCCAGCATCATTGAGCGCGTCGCGGATCTGATCGCTGGTAGCCCAGTCTTTGGCCTCCTTAGCCTGCTGGCGCAGACGGAGCACCATCTCCATGACCTTGCCATAGGCTTTCTCGCGGCTGGCGTTACCCTCAGCGGCATCGTCTTTCAAGCCCAGCAGCTCGAAGGTGAACAGGCGCATGGTATCGCCGAGCTCCTTGAGATCGTCGGCAGAGATCTTTGCCTTGTGGTCGACAAGCTGGTTGACGAGATGGCAAGCCTCAAAGAGCGCACTGATGACCAACGGCGTCTGCAAGTCGTCGTTCATAGCGTCGTAGCAGCGCTGGCGCAACTCCTTGACAAACTTCTGCACCTCGGGTTGCGATCCCTTGGCGGCCTGCACACGGGCCAAGTCCTTGATGCCCTTCATCAGACGGTCGTAGCCTTTCTGTGCGGCCTTGAGCGCATCGTTGGAGAAGTCCACCGTGCCGCGGTAATGAGCCGAGAGGATGAAGAAGCGGATCGTCATAGGCGAATAGGCCTGATCCAGTGTGGGATGGTTGCCAGTGAAGAACTGCTCAAGCGTGATGAAGTTACCGAGACTCTTACCCATCTTCTGACCGTTGATGGTAATCATGTTGTTGTGCATCCAGTAGTGCACCATCTGATCACCCTGAGAGGCTACTGCCTGCGCGATCTCGCACTCGTGATGCGGGAAAATCAAGTCCATGCCACCGCCATGGATGTCGAAGTGGCTGCCGAGATACTTGCGTCCCATGGCTGTGCACTCACAATGCCAACCGGGATAGCCTTGGCTCCAGGGACTGGGCCAGCGCATGATATGCTCCGGTGTAGCCTTTTTCCACAGGGCGAAATCGTACTGGTGTTTCTTCTCCCCCACGCCGTTGAGCTCACGACTGTTGTCCTTGATGTCGGTGAGATTACGTCCGGAGAGGATGCCGTAGTGGTATTTCTGGTCGTATTTCTCCACGTCGAAGTAGATAGAGCCATTGCTTTCATAGGCGAAACCATTGTTCATGATCTCCTTGACAAGCTCTTCCTGCTCGATGATATGTCCCGTTGCGTGGGGCTCTATCGACGGCGGCAGCACGTTGAGCATGTCCATGGCCTTGTGATAGCGGTTGGTATAGTACTGTGCGATCTCCATGGGCTCGAGCTGCTCCAGCCGTGCCTTCTTCTCGATCTTGTCGTCGCCTTCGTCGGCGTCGTGCTCAAGATGGCCCACATCGGTGATGTTGCGCACGTAGCGAACCTTATAGCCTAAATGCTTCAGATAGCGGAAGAGCACGTCGAAAGTAATAGCCGGACGGGCATGACCCAAATGTGGATCACCATAGACAGTAGGGCCGCAGACATACATACCCACGTGGGGAGCGTTCAAAGGCTTGAAGAGCTCCTTGCTGCGGGTGAGCGTATTATAAATCAATAAATTCTGTTCCATAATCCCAAACGTTGTTGATTATATTATAGATGCAAAGTTAATGATTTATTTCGAAATAGACAATAAAGGCAAAGAAGAATAGCACTACAAGGCCAGCAGCTTGAAAACTGTCACGCACCGGCGCCGCACTTCCTGGCAGGTACACGACCGCCAAAACACAATAAATGAAGGGGCTATAGCTCACTGAGCCGCCCCTTTCGTGATGAATATATAATCAACTGCTTTTTTATGGAAACCATCCGTTTCCGTTTGCAAACTTACAAAATCTAAATGGAAACAGCCTGGTTCAAATTGGTTCAAATTCAATCCGGCACTAAAAAAACAACTATCCCCATCATTAGATGCCACTTTCCGCACATAGGAAGCAAGCATGTGCATCAAGAGTATCGCGCTGTTATTATTTTACAAAACACCTTCAACATTTTCTTGCAAAATAGAGAGCGAAATCTCATGCATCGCTCCTCTAAATCGCAAAAAGCAGGCATCTACGTATGACTTTTGGCTTTCTTAGGCTCAAAAAGGTACTTTGGTGGTGTCATCTCCGCACTAAAACTCTACCAAAACAGTGAGATGACCAGGTCATCACGCCGTGATGACCAAAAATTCTCTAGAGAATTTTGCAAGAAAAAGCCTTTCTGATTTCCTCAAAAAAGGCAGTTATTCATAACATGCTGATTATCTGACAAATACAAAAACACGTCATTTTTCGCGAAAATCAGCTCAAAGGAGGTCTTCGTTCAAAAGAATCGATTCTCAGAGCCCGTTTTTTGTCAGAAAACACAACAATAAGGAAATGTATCCCTCACAAGACTACACATTTCTTTGTTACTTCCTTACCTCTACTGTTCCTTATTACTCTTTTACCTTTTTACTCTTCCCCCTTTATCTTATTTCCTCCATCTTCACCACATCGTAGCCCTTGATCTGCACAACAATCAGGTGGAGCTGTGTACCGTGGAGCATACTCTGCAGTTTGCGGTCGGCAGCGTAGGTCTTGATCTGAGCGACGGCATCGGTCCACTGCTGGGCAGCCTCGGCGTCGGTAGCGTCGGTCTTAAGATATTTCAACTCCAGGATATAGCTGTGCGCAACCATCGGATAGACCGTATAGTTGGGCAGCAGGAAGAAGTCGCAATAGCCGTGAGAGAACTCCATCTCGGGAGCTACAAGGTAATAAGGGTCGAGCGAGAGGAAAGCATTCATGAAACCTTGCAAGTTACGCTCGCCCTCGATGAGCTGGCGTACGGCGGTAGTGTCATGGTAAGCCTTGAGGATATAGTCCATCATCGGGCGCCAGTTGCCCTCCAAAGCTGCCTGATAGAACGGAACGTTTAGCTGCGAGACTGCTGTGGGATGAATCTGTTGGAAAGCCTGCATGAGGTAGTTGTAGTACTGTATGCGCACGTTGTTGTTCGGAATGCCCAACTTCAGCATAGCACCCAAGGTGCCACGAATGGTGAGCATGCCGTAATAGAAGAGCAGACTGACGAAGTTGTCCTCATCGGTAATGCTCTCTGCGGGGAAGTAGCTGTTGATCATCGCGTAGGTGTAGCCCGTGTGCACGATGTCATAAATGGTCTGCCGGCGCTCCTCCGTCATGTTGCCGATCTCAATAAGGTTGCGCAACTTCTTGTAGTCGGTCTTTGTGTTCGGGTCAACCATCTCTTTCGGCTTGTGTCCTGTATCGATAAGCGTACTCATGTAGTAGCAGACCATGTCACTGTTGAACATGCTGGGCTCGTTACCAAAGCTGTCCTCAGCAAAGCAATAGTTGTCGTACCACGGTTTGATGTCGGCAATGATGTCGTCCTCTGTGACTTCCGGCTTGATAGCACCTGCGTCTTTATAATAGCGAATCATCTGTCGCACGTCATCTTCTGAGAAGCCGAGCATCTGATTGAAGCGCGAGTCGATGGTCATGTTCAGCGCGATGTTATAGCCACTCGTCAGGTCATCGAGCGTAATGGGGGCGACACCGAGCATGATGATACGATGGAACATCGGCTTGAAGATCTTGAACACGTCTCGGTAGAAGCCCGTACCGTGGGTAAGGTCATGGTAAGCCTTTTGACCCTTTACGTTCAATACGTTGTTGGTAAAGTTGTCGTATTCGTCAACAATAAGGTATAGTGGATACCCTGCTGCATGGGCGGCATCACTGATAAAGTTAAGCTTTTGTTCGCCACTCTTTATCTGTTTCAACTCATCAGCGAAAGTATCAGGATAGAATCGTGCGTAGGCCTTTGCAAAACTATCGCAGCGCACCTCCATATAAAGATCGAAGTTTTCTCGCAGGCGATCCACATCGCTACCCACACGCGAAAAGTCGAGGTGCAACACTTGGAAACTATTATGGTACTCCGTCGGATGGTCTGCGACATACATTCCCTGGAACAACTCTTGGAAGTTGTCCTTCTCGTTGATGTCGTAGTAGGCTTCAAGCATGTTGAGAAAAAGGCTCTTGCCGAAACGGCGCGGGCGGACAAGGAACAGGAAGTTGCCTGCCCGTTCCATCCGTTCGAAGTACATGGTCTTATCCACCAAATATTTGTTTTCCTGCCGCACCTGCTTAAAGTCAGAGATACCGTAAGGAATGCGCTTGAAATCGTTGCTCATCGTCTTGTTGCTTATCGTTGAGACTCTTATGTCTTTTTTTACTTTTCTACCTTTTTTCACTTTTCTACCTTTATCTTATTTCTTCCATCTTCACCACATCATAGCCCTTGATCTGCACGACGATGAGGTGGAGCTTTGTGCCGTGAAGCATCGTTTGCAGCTTGCGGTCGGCGGCGTAGGTCTTGATCTGAGCGACGGCCTCGGTCCACTGCTGCGCGGCCTCAGCGTCGGAAGCGTCGGTCTTGAGATACTTCAGCTCCAGGATATAGCTGTGCGCAACCATCGGGTAGACCGTATTGTTGGGCAGCAGGAAGAAGTCACAGTAGCCGTGAGAGAACTCCATCTCGGGAGCGACGAGATAATAAGGGTCAAGACTGAGGAAAGCGTTCATAAATCCCTGCAGGTTGCGCTCTCCCTCGATGAGCTGTCGCACAGCGGTAGTGTCGTGGTAAGCCTTGAGGATATAGTCCATCATCGGGCGCCAGTGACCCTCCACGGCAGCTTGATAGAATGGCACGTTGAGTTGCGAGAGTGCCGTAGGATGGATCTGTTGGAAGGCCTGCATCAGGTAGGTGTAGTATTGTATGCGCACGTTGTTGTTCGGAATACCGAGTTTCAACGCTGCCCCAAGGGTGCCGCGGATGGTGAGCATGCCGTAATAGAAGAGCAGACTGATGAAGTTGTTTTCGTCAGTGATGCTCTCAGCAGGGAAGTAACTGTTGATTGTCGAGATGGTGTAGCCCGTGTGCACGATTTCATAGATGGTCTGCCGGCGCTCCTCGGTCATGTTTCCAATCTCTATGAGGTTGCGCAACTTCTTGTAGTCAGTCTTCGTGTTGGGATCAACCATCTCTTTCGGCTTCTTACCGGTAGTGATAAGCGTGCTCATATAGTAGCACACCATGTCGCTGTTGAACATGCTGGGCTCAGTACCGAAACTATCTTCGGCGAAGCAATAGTTGTCGTACCACGGTTTGATGTCAGCGATGATGCTGTCCTCGGTAATTTCCGGCTTGATAGCCCCAGCGTCTTTGTAATAGCGAATCATCTGCCGCATTTCATCTTCCGAGAAGCCCAGCATCTGGTTGAAACGCTGGTCGATGGTCATGTTCAGCGCGATATTGTAGCCACTCGTCAGGTCATCAAGGGTAATAGGAGCAACGCCAAGCATGATGATACGGTCAAACATAGGCTTGAACTTCTTGAAAAGCTCACGATAGATACCCGTACCGTGTGTCAGTTCGTGATAAGCCTGCTGTCCTTTGACATTGAGGACATCATTGGTGAAGTTGTCATACTCGTCAACAATCAGATAGAGTTTCAACCCTACCATTCTGCCTAAGTCGCCGAGAAGATTCAGTTTATTAGATCCAGTCTTGCATTGCTGTAACAGCTGCGTCAGTTCTTCAGGGTAATGCTTTTTGTATTTCAAAGCAAAAAGATTACACTGAAGAGTCATATAATCGTTGAGACTATCTGCTATATGGTCAATATCTCCCTGCACTTTTGAGAAGTCAAGATGCATCACGAGATATTTATTATGGTTGAATGTCGGATGCTCAGCCACATAGAGTCCCTTGAACAACTCTTGGAAGTTGTCCTTCTCCTCAATATCGTAGTAGGCTTCAAGCATGTTCAGGAACAGGCTCTTGCCGAAGCGGCGCGGGCGAACAAGGAAGAGAAAGTTACCTGCCCGTTCCATCCGCTCGAAGAACATGGTCTTGTCGACCAGGTATTTGTTCTCGCTCAGCACCTGCTTGAAGTCGGAGATGCCGTAGGGTATTTGCTTGATATTGTTGTTCATCGTTTCTTTCACTTGCGCTTGTCTTTTCTGCAAATATACGCTATTTCCTCAACATACGCAAGCATTTATTCGATAAAAAGGAAGGGACAGCAAAAGAAGGGACGCTTGCTGAAGGACTATCAAAAAAGGACGGCCCCGGAAAGGACCGTCCCTACAATGGTGTTACTTTTTCTTCTTGCCTGATCCGCGATGGCCTTTTCCCTGATGGCGAGCCTTGCTCTTGGCAGCCTCAGCGGCAATATCACCCATGTCGGATAAGGCTTCACGTGTGTCGCCATGCTGGCTTGACGCTGATTGCGCCTCTGTCTTGCCCTCATCATCCTCCTTGGCGATGACAAAGTCGAGCTGACGCCGCTCCATGTTGGCACGGTCCACACGGATGCGGATCGGGTCGCCAAGCTGATACTTATGATGGTGGCGACGGCCACGAAGCAGGAAGTTCTTCTCGTCAAAGTCGTAGTAGTCATCATCCAGATCACGCATGGGCACCATGCCCTCGCAGTGGTTGGAGTCGATCTCGGCGTAGATGCCATAGCTGGTGATACCGCTGATGTGAGCGTCATAGACCTCGCCGATATGGTCACCCATGAACTCCACCATCTTATACTTGATGGAGTCACGCTCAGCGTTCTGTGCGATCTGTTCCATGTCGGAGCAGTGCTCGCAGAGCTCTTCATAGTGTTTCTCGTTGGCCGAGCGTCCTCCCTGCTGATACTTCGTCAGCAGTCGATGCACCATCGTGTCGGGATAGCGGCGAATCGGCGACGTGAAGTGGGTGTAATACTCAAATCCCAATCCGAAGTGTCCGATGTTGTGAACGCTGTACTTTGCCTTCATCATCGCACGCAGTGCCACGCTTTGCACGAGTTTCTGCTCGCGTTTGCCCTCACACTCGTCCATGAGCTTGTTGATGCTCTTGGCCATGGCACCCCGTGTCCCGTCGGTCTTGACCTTATATCCAAACTTGACGATGAACTGCCGGAGCGTTTCCATCTTCTCCGGATCCGGGTTGTCGTGGATACGATAAGGGAAGACTTTGGCCTTCTTGCCCTTCGGCACACGGCCCACATGCTCGGCCACCGTGCGGTTAGCCAGCAACATAAACTCCTCAATGAGCTTGTTGGCATCCTTTGACCGCTTGAAGTAGCAACGGGTAGGATGGCCTTTCTCGTCAACGTCGAAATGGAGCTCCTCGGTGTCGAACTTCACCGAGCCTTCTTTAAATCTCTTTTCACGCAGCTTCTTAGCCAGTCGGTCAAGGGTACAGAGTTCCCATCCGTACTCATCCTTATAGCCTGCTGCCCCCGGGTCGGGAGCCGGCTGTCCCTGTCCGTCCACGACACCGTTGTCCTCCAGCACCTGCTGTGCCTCCTCATAAGCATAGCGACGGTTGGAGCGGATGATCGTGTGGACGATGCGTGAGCGCTTGACGTTGGCCTCCTCGTCGAGATCGAAGATGACACTAAACGTCAGCTTGTCCTCATTGGGGCGCAGCGAGCAAACAAAGTTGCAAAGGCGCTCCGGCAACATCGGTATCGTGCGGTCGACGAGATAGACCGACGTGGCACGCTTCACGGCCTCACGGTCAATGATACTGCCTTCGGTGACATAGTGCGAGACATCGGCAATATGCACACCCACCTGATAGAGTCCTTCGTCGAGTTTCTTGATGGAGAGGGCATCGTCAAAGTCTTTGGCGTCGGCCGGGTCAATGGTGCAAGTCCATGTATCGCGGAAGTCCTCTCGCTCAGCAACGTCTTCGGGCGTGATCTCGCCCGTGATCTTCTCCGCGGCCTCCTCCACGTTCTTGGGATACTTATAAGGCAGACCGTACTGTGCGAGAATGGAGCACATCTCGGCATTGTTCTCTCCAGTCTTGCCGAGCACGTCGACGACCTCACCAATCGGGTTTTTGTGGTTTTCGTCAGGCCACTGGATGATCTTCACGAGCACCTTGTCGTCGGTCTTTCCGCCCTTGAGTTTTTTCTTAGGAATAAGGATGTCCTGCGCGAAGGTGCTGTTTTGCGTGACGCAGAAGGCAATGTCGCGGTCCACGCGCAACCGGCCTACGAAGGTGTCCTTGGCACGGCTGAGGATCTCTATGACCTGTGCTTCCTTGATATGTTTCTGGCGGCGTGCCATGAACGAGACCCTTACACGGTCGCCCGTGAGCGCCGACATGGAGTTGCGCTCAGCCACAAAGATAGGCTTGTCGCTGCCGTCGGCAAGAAACGAGTTCTTGCCGTTGGGCTTGCGCACAAAAGTGCCCTCCTGCACCTGTCCTTTGGTGTTGAGCTGATAAGCGTTCTCTCCTTTCTTGGTGATGAAGTCGTCCCACGCCATCTCTTCCATGATGTCCATGGCAAGCATCTTCAACGGGTGCGTGTCGAGATGAAGCGCACGGAATATGTCTTTCAGTGTTAGTTTCTTTCCTGGTTGCGATGAGAAGAATTGCTCCAACTGTTGGGCAAGTTGCTTCTTAGAGATGCGCTTACCCGCTTTCTTACCTTTTCCCATAGGCTAATGATCTAAAAGATGAATTTGATATGCAAATTAACGAAAAAGAATTGAATAATCCTAATATCGTTTGGATTATTTTGCTTAAAATCTGAAATATGTAGTATCTTTGTAAGCAAATAGAAACTATGAACATTCTCATTACCGGTGCCAGTGGCTTCATTGGCAGTTTTATCGTAGAGGAAGCACTCCGACGAGGCTTTGAGACGTGGGCCGCCGTGCGCAAGAGCAGCTCACGAGCCTATTTGCAAGACCCGCGGATCCACTTCATCGAACTGGACTTCAACTCCAAGGACAAGTTGGTGGAGCAACTCCGAGGACACGATTTCGACTATGTCGTGCATGCCGCCGGCGTGACGAAATGCCTGCATCCCGACGACTTCTTCCGCGTGAACTACGAGGGAACCCGCAATCTGGTAGAGGCCATCCTGGAACTGCACATGCCTATGCGACGCTTCATCTATATGAGCAGTCTGAGCATCTTCGGTGCCATCAGGGAACAACAGCCCTACCACAATATCACCGAGCACGACACACCACACCCAAACACGGCCTACGGACGCAGTAAGCTCATGGCCGAGAAATATCTCGACAGCGTGGGCAATGAGTTCAACTATATCGTGCTCCGGCCCACCGGCGTGTATGGTCCAAGGGAGAAAGACTATTACCTCATGGCCAAGAGCATCAAACAGCACGTCGACTTTGCGGTAGGTTTCAAACGGCAGGACATCACCTTCGTGTATGTCAAAGACGTGGTGCAGGCTGTCTTCCTGGCACTCGACCACGGCATGTCGGGGCGAAAATACTTTCTCTCTGACGGCGAGGTCTATCAGAGCTCTACGTTCAGCAACGAACTTCGGCAGGCTATGGGACGGCCGTGGTGGATACGTATTAAGGCTCCGATCGCCGTGCTGAGACTCATCACCTGGTGCGGAGAGTACTACGGAAGGCTCACGGGACATATCACGGCCCTGAACAACGACAAATATAATATCCTGCGACAGCGCAACTGGCGCTGCGACATAGAGCCCGCTTGCGACGAGCTTGGCTTCCATCCCCAATATCAACTCCATCGCGGCGTACAGCTCACCGTGAAATGGTATCAAGAAAACAATTGGCTATAATGCAACTCAAGAAATGGTTTGAAATAGAAAAGCATCCCCACAAGGGTCCGATGCTCCTGGAATGGATGGTCATCGGCTACATGGTCTTCACCCTGCTCATCATCCTCTTCTGCTTCACCAAGGTGGAGCATCCCGAGGCAATGATCTGGGACCGAGTAAGGCTGGGCGCCATCACCATGGCCATGTGGGTGGTCTACCGGCTCATTCCCTGCCGTGTGACACGGCTGCTGAGGGTAATAATGCAACTCGTGATGCTGAGCTGGTGGTACGGCGATACTTACCAGATCAACCGCATGCTGCCTAATCTCGATCACGTCTTCGCGTCGCTCGAACAACAGCTCTTTGGTTTCCAACCCGCACTGGTCTTCTGTGAGCATTTTCCACAGCACTGGATCAGCGAAATTCTCGATATGGCCTACGCGAGCTACTTCCTGCTCTTTGTGGGCACAATACTCTATTATTTCTTCAAGCGCTACGACGACTTCGAGCGCTGCGCGTTTATCATCCTGGCATCTTTCTTTAGTTTCTACGCCATCTACGACCTGCTGCCCGTGGCCGGACCGATGTATTACTACCATGCGGTGGGCATCCAGAAGATAGCCGCCGGCATCTTCCCCAATGTAGCAGACTATTTCAACACCCACACCGAGATGATGAAAAGCCCAGGATACAGCGATGGCATCTTCTATCACCTCATCACTGACGTGCACAACGCGGGCGAGCACCCCACAGCGGCGTTCCCCAGCTCGCATGTAGGCATCTCGGTGATCGCACTGCTGCTGGCCGGACGCTCACGCAGTAAGGCTCTGTTCTTTACGTTGCTTCCCTTCGTTGTGCTCATCTGCTTTGCCACGGTGTATATCCGCGCCCACTATGCCATCGACGTTCTGGGCGGGCTTGTTGCCGGTGGATTCTTCTATCTGTTGTGGAACCAAGTCTACAACAAGTTTGCTGTTAACGCTAATGCGAAGACAAAACATGTGTAAAGCACTTGCAACAGCCGTTTACAGTTATAATTACTGGAAAGAAAATAATATAGATAATTGATTACCATGAAGTCGCTTTTTTGGATTACGTCCAGTCTCCCCACTTTTACTTTCATGCTATACTTTGCTCTGCCTCTTCTGCAAAGTAGTGAGACCATGACTATGGTGAGCTATGTGCTGATAGCTGCGGCACTCGCCCTATATCTCATAGGATGTGTGGCCGCATATCGTAGAAAAGAGTATTCGTCACTCATTGAAATTTTCGGTACCAAGCGTGACTTTCTCTACGATGCATTCGTTTCTGTCATTGGTCTGATGATTCACTATTCTACAGGCTACGACGATGCGATAACGTGGTGGATGCTACTCGTTGTATCTGTACTAAGCCTTACCCAAACAAAACAATCGGTATCCGCAAAGCAGAGTGCTGAATAATCAAGAAATAAGCAGCATCAAAAAAGCCCGCATGAGTATAAAGCTATTATAAAGCTATATACCATGCGGGCCTTTTTTATGTTGCATAGGCACCTGTACACTATTGCATCAGTTTCTTGCTGAGCGCCCTGACGGGATACCATACGGCAAGCCATCCGGCAGCGATGACGGTAAAGAAGATGATGAGCACGTCGCTGTAGTGGACACTCACGGGATAGGCATTGACGACAAACGTACCGTCGCTGCTGCCCATCTTCACAAAGCCGTACTGCTGCTGCAACCAACAGAGCAATAAGCCCAGCAAAATGCCTAAGATGGCTCCGAAGAAACTGATCAGACGACCCTCGAAGAGGAAGATGCGACGGATCTGCTTGTCCGAAGCTCCCAAGTTGCGCAGCGTGACGACATCGTCTTTCTTGTCGATGATCAGCATCGAAAGCGAACCGATGATGTTGAAACAGGCTACGATGAGGATGAACGTCAGGAAGATGTAGGCCATGAGCTTTTCCACTTTCATGATCTTGAACGTGTCGCTCTGCTGCTCAAAGCGGTCAAGAACCTTATATTTCTTACCGGCGACCTGCTGCATCCGCGCTTTCACACTTTCGAAATTCGAGCCCGGCTTCAGTCTCAACTCCAAAGCTGATAGCATCCCCTGCTGGTTAAAGAGGTTTTGAGCAAAGCCCAGACTGGTGACGATATAGCTCTTGTCGTACTTACCCTGATTGACCGAGAAGACTACACCTGGGGAGATCAGCGAGTCGACAACAAAGCCCGACTGCGGGTCAGTCATATCGAGCTGTCCCTCACGCTGCGGCGCATAGATCTTGAGATAGCCTTTCCAATTGGCTCCCAAGCCTAAGGTCTGAGCCAGCCGAATGCCCGGTGTACCATACTGCAGGTTGGCCGTGTGGAGCTGGAATTGGCCGTCGCCATAGAGGATCTCGGTGATATGTGTCAGCTGCGGGAAGTTGTCGTCCACACCTTTTATCGTCACCATGGCCTGCTTGCCGTTGTAGATGGCCAGTGCCATGTCCTCCACAGTACCCGTAGCCACGTCGACCTCAGGAAAATGACTGATCTTTGTGAGGATCGGATCATCGGCCGGTACGGTCTTGCCCTCCACGGGCACCACCTTCAACTGCGGGTCGAAGTTCGTGAAAAAGCTGGCCACCAGATCATGGAAGCCATTGAACACCGACAAGACGATGACGAGGGCCATCGTAGCCACAGCCACGCCGATGACAGAGATCAGGGAAATCACATTGATGGCGTGCGTCTTCTTCTTGGAGAAGAGATAACGCCGCGCCACAAAGAATGGAAAATTCATTGAAACCGCTATTACTTCTTATTGAGCAACTCGTCGATGTGGTCGATATAATCCAGACTGTCGTCAAGGAAGAATCGAAGCTCCGGAATGATGCGCAACTGGTTGTGGACACGACGTCCGAGCTCATAGCGGATGCTTTTCTCGTTGGCCTTGATGTTGCTGAGCAGCTCTTCCGACTTTGCAGAAGGGAAGATGCTCAGATAAGCCGTACAAATGCTCAGGTCAGGACTGATGCGCACACGGGTGACACTGACGAGGACACCGTGCATGGCTCGTGTCTGACTCTGGAATATCTCAGCCAGCTCCTTCTGAAGAAGCCGGGCGATTCGGTTCTGTCTTGTTTCTTGCATACAAATGAATATTTGAAGTTTCTATCCTAATTCTATATGTTCTACGTGCACCTGCTCATGGAGGAAGATGGTAGCACTCTCCTTGAACTTATCGGGATTCTCGGTCGTGTAGTACTTGACCGTAGCCCCGGTGGTCAGCCGCGAAGCCATGTCGGTGTGGCGGACGAGGTAGTCTTTCAGGCTGTCAGCGACATACTCTCCCTGTGGAACAATGCGCACGCCGGGCTGCACATACTTCAGGATCTTTGGCATCAACAGCGGGAAATGGGTACAGCCAAGGATGATCGTATCGATATCGGGATCGAGTTGCATGAGCTGGTCGATGCGCTTCTTGACGAAATAGTCAGCGCCGGGAGAGTCAGCTTCGTTGTATTCCACCAAGGGCACCCAAAACGGACAGGCCTGTCCCGTCACCTTGATATTGGGCCAAAGCTTAGCGATCTCCATGTCGTAGCTATGACTCTTCACCGTACCTTCTGTAGCGAGCAGTCCCACATGGCCGTTGCGTGTGAGCTTACCGATGACCTCTGCCGTAGGCCGAATGACGCCGAGCACGCGGCGCTTGGGATCCCACTGTGGCAGATCGTGCTGCTGGATCGAGCGCAACGCCTTTGCCGATGCGGTGTTGCAGCCAAGAATCACAAGCTGACAGCCCATCTCGAAGAGCTTCTGTACGGCCTGACGCGTGAACTCATAGACGACATCAAACGAGCGCGGGCCATAAGGAGCTCGCGCGTTGTCGCCAAGATAGAGGTAATCGTACTGCGGCAACAGCTGACGAATGCCGTGCAGGATCGTCAACCCGCCATAGCCGGAATCAAAAATGCCGATAGGTCCGGGGGCAGCAGGGAAAGATTCCTTGGCGGCCGCAGACGCCTTGACCTGATCATCAATGCTTGTATTCATCTCACAACTCCTTATTTATATGATAGCGGACGGCTTGTTCTAAAAGTCAGAACAGCTTCCTTGCTATTTTACAGCCGACAGCACATCGGCCGTGATGTCTATTCCCATCTCCGGATTGACGAAGGGCAGTGCGCCGTTGTCGGTGTTGAGCACGAAAGCCAGTCCTCTGGCATGGCCCACACGCTGGATGGCTGCCGCCAGTTTCTCACGCAAAGGCTGGTAAGCGTCCTGCTCGGCGTTTTTGAGATATTGCCTGGCCTTATCCTTAAACGTCTGGTTTTTCTCCATGAGCTCTTGCAGCTCAGCCTGCCGCTTCTCGCGAATCGACGGTGCGAACGTGCTCTGTCCATCGAGGAAAGCCTCGTATTTGGCATTGAACTCATCCTCCACACGCTTCATCTCAGCGTCGTATTTTGCCTTGAGATCAGCGATAGAGCGTCTGGCCTCTGCATAGCCAGGCATAGCCTCTAAAGCACTCTGACAGCTAAGAAAACCATAATGAAACGACGGAATGGCCTGCTGAGACGGCACTGCAACCGTGGACGGCACAGTAGACGACACTGTGCCCTGAGCAAAAAGCGGGCTGCCGATAAACAGGAAGAAAGCACTAACAAACAAATGCTTCATGGTTGGAAAGATTATTGTTGACAATACGGAGACGGATAACGGATAAGGATTGCACTGACGAAACCGCGACAAGGGGTCAACAGAGCCGAAAGCACAGTCCTAAAAAGACAGCAAGAGGTGAGGGTATGCCATGTAGCGCACCCTCACCCCAGCTCCTCGTCATGCCGAGGAAAGAGCAATGCCTTTTACTTCATCTTATTGATTTCGGCCTGCACCTTAGCAGTGACATCCTCTACATTGGCACCTGTGTAGACAGCAGCACCCTCTTCGAAGATGTAGGTAAAGCCACCTGTCTTACCGACATTCTCAATGGCTTTGCGCACTTTCTCCACGACAGGCTGCATCTTGTCCTGCTGAGCCTTCTGCAGTGCCTGCTGATTGTCGCTATAAGTCTGCTGAATCTTCTGATAGAGAGTGTTGAGCTCTTCCTCCTTCTGCTTCTGAGCAGTAGGGTTCATTGTGCTTTTTGCCTTGTCATAAGCATCGCTCTGACGCTTCAACTCGTCCTGCATGCCTTTCAGATCATTCTCATACTGCTTGGCAGTAGCTTGGAGTTCTCCATTGATCTTAGCAATTTCAGGCAGATTCTGCATGATGGTCTGTGTATTGACTTTGCCGAACTTCTGAGCGAAGGTAGCCAGAGGGGCCATCAGCATTAACATTAAAAGTAACTTTTTCATGATTGCTTGTTTTTATTGTTTTTATAGTTTTTTACTTTCCATATCCCAGTTTCTGGAGCACCTCATCAGAGATGTCGATCTTCGGTGAGCCGAAGATGATGGCGGTATCAGAGGCGCGGTCGAGTACGAGGCTGTAGCCACGGAGCTCAGAGATGTCCTTCACCGCATTGTAGATCTCTTCCTGAATAGGAGTCATCAGACTCTCGCGCTTCTTGAAGAGCTCGCCTTCGGGACCGAAATATTTCTGTTTGAGGTCAGCAGCCTCCTTTTCCTTCTGCATGATCTGCTCCTGTTTGGCCTTTTTCTGCTCCTGCGAGAGGAATACCATCTCATTCTGATAGTTCTTATACATGGTCGCCGCCTCGGTGTTCAGTGCCTCTACCTCAGCCTGCCACTTCTTCGATACTTGATTGAGCTGCTCATTGGCACGCTCGTAGGCCGGTATGTTTTTCAGCACATAATCCATGTCCACCAACGCGAACTTCTGCGCATTGGCCTTTGAGAATGGCATGAAGGCGAAGAGACAGAGTAGAAGGATGACTCCCAGTCTGCTCCAATTGCTTTTTACAATCATCTGCTTCATATTCAATTTCCTTTTATTGATAAGTTGACTATCCCTGCGACGCTTATCTGAACTAAATGTTACAGGGGAGCCCTTATTCTTTAGTGTTTTTTGCTTTTCAGCTGTTTTATTGACGGGAAGGCATTCCACTATTAATGGAAGCACGTCCCGACATTAACGTAAATATGCTCCTACGTTGACAGAAACATGTTTCTACGCTGACGAAGGGCACTCCGGCGTTGCGCTCCGGCGCCATTCCGTCATACGCATCTCATGTTTCCGTTGCTTCGGTTTAGAACTCCTGACCGAGGACGAAGTGGAACTGGCTGCCGCCCTTGCTGCCCTGGTTGTCCTTGTCGAAGCCGTAAGCCCAGTCAATACCCATCAAGCCGACCATAGGCAGATAGATACGCACACCAACACCGGCCGAGCGTTTCATCTGGAAAGGATTGAACTTGCTCGTCTCTGTCCAGGCATTACCACCTTCCACGAAGGTCAGTCCGTAGATCGTCGTATTGCCCAACAGGAACGGATAGCGAAGCTCCAGCGACATGCGGTCGTAGGCGTAGCCCTCTGAACCATAGGGCGTGAGCGATCCATTCTCGTAACCACGCAGTCCGATCGTCTCCTCTCCATAGGTGCTGGAATAGCCGCTCATACCGTCACCACCGACGTAGAACGTCTCGAACGGACTCTTCTTATACTTGTTGTAGCTGCCGAGGATACCAAATTCCACGCGCGTCATGAGCACGAAGCACTTCTGGGCGCTGTTGAGCGCGGTGAACGTGCGGGCCTTGAACTTCCATTTGTTGTATTCTATCCAGCGGTATTTCTCCTGCTGCTCTCTGACGTAGTTGGCCGAGTATGGGTTTGTGGCCAGATTCTTATAGTCCTTTCCGTCCCACAAGCTCCATGGCGGTGTCAGCGTGACGCTGGCCGTGAACTCAGAACCGCGGCGTGGGAAGAGCTGGTTGTCGGTTGACGAGCGGTTGACGGCAATGCTCAGGTTGAGGTTGTTGCTGTTACCGGTTGTCATCAGATAAGAGAAATAGCGCCAGTTCTTCAGCATGTAGCGGGTGAACGAGAGCTCCATCGAGAGGTTGAAATAGTCATCGGGCCAGCGCAAGCGCTTGCCCCAGCCAATGCTCGCACCGAGGAGTTTGACATACTTGTCGGGGTCGTAGTAGTTCTCGTAATTGCTATAGTTGTAAGAATAGCTGTTGTAGCCGTAGAGCGACTGCAGGTAGCTGTTCTGCCAAGCCGAGTTGTAGTAGTTGCTCGACACATCGGTCTGCTTGGAATAGAAAGCTCCGACAGAGAACTGTATAGGACGCTTACCTCCAAACCAGTTGGTGGAGTAACTGGTGTTATAGCTCTGGTAGTAAGAGCCATTGGTCTGTACACCGATGGACAGCTTCTCACCGTCACCGATAGGCATAATGCCACGGTGCTCCTTGTTCTTGTTGAACAGGTTGGCCATAGAGAAGTTGTTGAGCGTCAATCCCACGCGTCCGATGATACCCGTCTGGCCCCATCCAAGCGAGAACTCGATTTGGTCGTTGGACTTCTGCGTCAGGTTCCAGTTGATGTCCACCGTACCGTCCTCAGCATTGGGCTTGACATCCGGTGTCACCTTTTCGGGATCGAAGAATCCCATCGAGGCCAACTCACGTGCGGAACGCATGAGGGCTTCCTTGGAGAAGAGGTCTCCCGGCTTGGTGCGAAGCTCACGGCGCACCACATTCTCGTAGAGGCGGTCGTTACCATTGATGCGCACATGGCTCAGATGGGCCTGCGGACCTTCCAACACACGCATCTCCAGGTCGATGGAGTCGCCGACAATATTCTGCTCAGCAGGGTCGATGGACGAGAAGACATAACCGTTGTTGTAGTAGAGGTTGGACACGGCATCGTCGTCTTCTCTGAGTCGCTTGTTGAGCAACTTCTGATTGTAGACATCACCCTTTCGCATTCCCAACAGATTGGAAAGGTAGGCTGAGTTGTAGACCGTATTGCCCACCCAGTGGATATTACGGATATAGTATTTCTTGCCCTCGTCTACTTTGACGTAGACATTGACATGTTTGGGATCGTTGTTCCACACGCTGTCCTTCAGGATTGTAGCGTCGCGATAGCCCAACTCATAGTATTTCTCGATGAGCTTCTCCTTGTCAGCTTTCCAGCGCTCGGGGGTGAACTTCTTTGATTTCAGGAAGGTAGAGAGCTTACCGGCCTCGTGGGTCTTGGCAAAGGCACCCTTGTGG
The DNA here is from genome assembly GCA_900317685.1 of uncultured Prevotella sp. Classification (GTDB taxonomy): domain Bacteria; phylum Bacteroidota; class Bacteroidia; order Bacteroidales; family Bacteroidaceae; genus Prevotella. The sequence continues at coordinate 20,933 of ONHQ01000002.1, read as the reverse complement.
AAGAGTCCGCCCTTGATTCTGAGGTTGCTCAGATACTTGTTTCCCTCGATGTAGATATGCCGCACCTTGATTTTATCCTTCTTGTCGATGATGACGTCGAGGATGACCTGGTTCTTACCGGTGACGTCGGGACGCTGCTGAATCTCTATATCCGCATTCTTGTAACCCTTGTCGTCGAAGTATTTCTTGGCCAGGATCTTTGCACGGTCGATCATGTTTGGCGTGATCTGGCCACCTTGCAGGATACCGAGTTTCTTCTCCATATCCTCTTTCTCGCTCTTTTTCAGTCCCACGTAGTTGATGGTGGAGACACGTGGACGTGCCTTCAGAGAGATATGCAGATAGATCTTATCACCCACGATAGAGTCCGCAGAGATCTTCACATCAGAGAAGAGACCGTGCTTCCAATAGCGTTTGACGGCCTCCGTGATTTCCGTTCCGGGCACCGAGATATGCTGTCCGACAGAGAGACCAGAGATGCCTGTAAGCATATAATCCTCATAACCGTCAATGCCGGAGACGTTGAAGCCACCGATGACGAGGTCACGCGGCGTGCCGGCATAGTTGATGTCGGGGTACACGATTTGCTCCTGCGCCTGCACGCTGGCCACGATGGTCATGGCAAGACAAGCCGCCAGAACTTTTTTCTTATTATGATGCATCTTCAAAGAATTGTCGTTTGTGATTAGATGTTATCCTCGGTATTCTCTTCCACCTGCTGTTCGGTCTTGCCGAAGCGGCGCTGCCGCGACTGATAGCTGAGGATGGCTTTGTGCAAGTCCTCCTCAGAGAAGTCGGGCCAATAGGTGTCACAGAAATAGAGCTCACTGTAAGCAATCTGCCACAGCAGGAAGTTGCTGATGCGCAGCTCGCCGCCCGTACGGATCAGCAGGTCGGGATCGGGCATGAAGCTCGTCTGCATGTGCTGGTTGATGAGGTCTTCTGTGATATCGAAGCTCTCGACATGCTGCCGTCCGAGACGCCAAGGCCGCGTGCGCTCCTCGATGATGTCTTTCACAGCTTGCGTGATTTCCCATCGTGATGAGTAGCTCAGTGCCACGACCATCGTCATGGCCTTGTTGTCCTTGGTATGCTCTTCGGTCTCCTTCAGTTTCTGCTGCACCTCATCGGGCAAGCGCTTCACGTCGCCGATGACACGGAATCTGACGTTGTTTTTCATGAAGATTTCATCCTCTAGCGAGGTCAGCACGAGCCCCATCAGCGCATGGATCTCAGTGGCAGGACGGTTCCAGTTCTCTGTGGAGAAGGTGTAGAGCGTGAGATATTTCACCCCGAGCCGCACACACTCGGAAGTGATCCGGCGCACAGTGTCCACTCCAGCCTGATGACCATAGGAGCGGTCTTTACCGCGCTCTGTAGCCCAGCGGCCATTGCCGTCCATGATGATGGCGATGTGCTGTGGAATCCTTGTCATATCGAGTTCTGCCATATCTAAAATTCTTTATTGCATGTTGTACATTTGGGTGAGAAGCTGTAGGTGAGTGTTACTTGCAGCAGCGAGTAGCAATCTGTGTTTTTAAACAGTCCGCTGCTTTTGATGTGATAGGGATCTTTCACCCCGTCGAGCTCATCGTTCTGCGCGAAATGTATGGACCATTCCAGTCCAACGTTCACCCGTTCACCGATTTTGTATTTCAATCCCAAGCCTAAGGGCAGGTTAAAGGCCACCTTGCCCTTCTTGGCTCCATCGGTTTTCACATCAGCATAGGTCATGCCCAATCCCGCAAAGACGAAGGGCGTGAGCCGCTTGGCGCCTCTGTAGTCCCGTCCGGTGCCGTAGGGCCAGAAATTCAACTCATAGAGCACAGAGGCATCATAGAGTGAGTTTTTAAAGGTATAGACCTGATCGGCATAGTCGGGATAATAGGTTTCCACATCCGCCGACGCGCCTTTCATCGTGCCTCTGGCCACGTTGAGCCGCAATGCCATGTAAGGGTTGAAGACATATCTTCCCATCAGCGACACGGCAGGCTGGAGATCTTTCGTCAGGTTGCCGTTGAAGTCTCCGAGATAGCCCATCATGCCCGCGCCGACACCGACCTCAAGCCGGTATTCGCTGTCGTCCTGCGCCATGGATGGAACCGCCATCAAGACCAGAAAGACAAGGGAAGCAAGCAGCCGCAACATCATACGCGCATGGTTTTCAACCCCCGACTATTTCTCTGCCCACCCGTAGCGGGTCAGACGACCATAGTAGACAGCCGGTGAGGCTGACGTGGTGAGGTAGATCATGCCCTTCTGTCCCACTGTCATCGCTGCCGGCACTGCTGCGCCCACGAGAGCGGCTGGGAGCTTATAGGTAGCCTCTGCCGACCATGTGAGTCCCTGGTCGAGACTGCTGTAGATCGTTTTCAGATCGCCACCGATAGCCAAGAGCTTACCCTCACAGTTCACCACTTGCAGGTTGCTCAGGGTGGGCAGTGTCTTCAGATTATATTCGTCGTCGGTGAAGAGATACCACGGCTGGCTCTGTGCGCCGTTGCCGTTTTCTTCCACCTTCGCCCATGTCACGGTCTTGCCGTTGCGGTTTCCGATCAACAGCAGGTTGTAAGTATTGTCGTTGGTGACCGCCGTCGAGCAGACAAAGTTCAAGTCTGTTTCCGGCAGATTGCCCGCTGCGTCGTCCAAAGCATCCACAGTCCACGTTGCGCCCTGGTCTGAAGAGTAGCTGATACCCGCGCCGGTCAGCGCATAGAGCCGTGCCGGCGTAGCGCCCAACAGCTGCTTGACACCACTCAATGTGGCTACAGTCTGCCACTGTTCTCCGTCGCTGGTACGAAGAAGGGCGTTGCCGTCAAGGACATAGACACTGCCCTGCTGCACGACAACATTCTTATAAGCCTCGCCACCAAAGGAGCGGCTCAGCTGTTTCCAAGTCTGATTGCTGTAGACAAAGCCCACGGTAGCACCGTCCTTCTGGCCGAAGAGATAGAGGTCATCGCCGTTGACGACCATACGGCGGCCGGTGACAGTCTGGAGAGCCGGCGCTTCTGTGGAGTTCCACTTAAAGACATCGCCCTCCTGCTGGTGCACGTTGACCTTCACGGTATACTCGCGATAGGCCGTACCCTGGGTGTTATAGACGCGTACGCGTACGGGATTTGTGAAGTCGATAGAGTCTGTTGAAGAGTAGTAGGCCAATGAGTCCTGCCCAGCCTTACTCTTCAGGTTGAGCACGATAGTGCCACTATTCTTACTTGAGATGGTCGCCAGGACGTGAGCGACATCGGTTCCTACGGGCAAGGAATCGGGATTATAAATCTGTCTTTGTTGCTGATCGATGGAGAAGGCATAGCCCGACACGGTCAGCGAAGTCTTATACACGCTGTCCGTCACGCCATCAGAAGCGGTGGTGTGGATGTATCTGTTGGCGGCACTGAGCGAGAATGCGGTCACTGCAGTATCGTCATAGTAGGTTATTTCATCTTCATCGGAGTTGAGGCATGAAGAAAATGCAAACATAGCCAACGCCATGCAGGCAAATGCCAAGAACTTCTTTATCATTTCGCGCGATATATTATTTTAACTGCAAATTTACTTAGAATTCTCGGAAATAAAGCGGTTTTTCCCGAATATTATGTAAAAACTCGCATTTGCAAAGGGTTTTTAAGTTTGTTTAGTGCTTGTTGTCAATAGGGCACAAAAAAAAGACAATACAATCACTTGCACTGTCTTCTTCGTAGAATGATGTTACTCAACGTGGTTGTTCACCAAGAAAAAAACGCTTAGTGCAGTCATCAATATGACTAGAACCACCATTGATATAGATTCTAAATCTAATAACATCATACTAACTTTACCTTAAAAAATCTATCAAACTACTAACCTAATGAAACTTTATGTATATCTTCTCACGAAGACGCTGCAAAGATAAGCAATAGTTGAGAATCCTCCAAATATTATTCACTATATTTTCATTCCAATGACAAAAAAATCTGCTGATGCAAAAAAACAAGCCCGGAAACGGCACAAAAACCCCGTAATGTGCAAGAAATAACAGATGTAGGGGCACTAAAAAACCTCCCCAGTACCGAGGTACCGGGGAGGTGTATGTTGAAGACTGTCTCCCGCTATCTACATACGGAGTTGATACTCCTTATTATATATAGGAGAGAGTGTCTTGCTGTCTCGACTTTCTTCAAGACGATTAGAGCTGAGGACCAGCAGCGACGAGAGCCTTACCAGCCTCGTTGCCTTCGTACTTCTTGAAGTTCTTGATGAAGCGCTGAGCCAGATCCTTGGCCTTAGCGTCCCACTCAGAAGCGTCCTTGTATGTATCACGAGGATCCAGGATGTCCTTGTTCACACCCTCGAGCTCTGTAGGAACAACGAAGTTGAAGTAAGGAATGGTCTTCGTAGGAGCCTTGTCGATCTCGTGATCGAGGATACGGTCGATGATACCACGTGTATCGCGGATAGAGATACGCTTGCCAGTACCGTTCCAGCCAGTGTTGACCAGGTAAGCCTTAGCACCGCTCTTCTCCATGTGGCGAACGAGCTCCTCAGCATACTTTGTAGGATGCAGCTCCAGGAATGCCTGGCCGAAGCAAGCAGAGAAAGTAGGAGTCGGCTCTGTGATACCGCGCTCTGTACCAGCCAGCTTAGCTGTGAAGCCAGAGAGGAAGTAGTACTTGGTCTGCTCAGGGTTCAGGATAGATACTGGAGGCAGCACACCGAAGGCGTCAGCGCTCAGGAAGATCACCTGCTTAGCAGCGGGACCCTCGCTCTCAGGACGCTGGATGTTCTTGATGTGATAGATAGGATAGCTGACACGTGTGTTCTCAGTGACGCTCTTGTCTGCGAAGTCGATCTTGCCGTCCTTGTCAACGGTAACGTTCTCCAGCAGAGCATCGCGTGTGATAGCGCCGTAGATGTCAGGCTCAGCATCCTTGTCGAGGTTGATGACCTTAGCGTAGCAACCACCTTCGAGGTTGAACACGCCCTTGTCGTCCCATCCGTGCTCGTCATCACCGATAAGCAGACGCTTAGGATCGGTAGACAGCGTGGTCTTACCTGTACCAGACAGACCGAAGAAGATAGCGGTGTTCTCACCGTTCTTGTCTGTGTTGGCAGAGCAGTGCATGGAAGCGATGCCCTTCAGAGGCAAGAAGTAGTTCTGCATAGAGAACATACCCTTCTTCATCTCACCACCATACCATGTATTGATGATCACCTGCTCCTTGCTGGTGACGTTGAACATCACACAAGTCTCAGAGTGCAGGCCAAGCTCTTTCCAGTTCTCAACCTTAGCCTTAGAAGCATTGTAGACGATGAAGTCCGGCTCCTGCTCGAAGTCAGCAGTTGTCTTTGGACGGATGAACATATTTGTCACGAAGTGAGCCTGCCAAGCAACCTCCACGATGAAGCGAACCTTCATACGTGTGTCGCGGTGTGTGCCGCAGAAGCCATCAACGACATACAGCTTCTTGTTGGAGAGCTCCTTCTTGGCAATCTCCTTCACAGCATTCCAAGCCTCCTTGGTAGCGCGGTGGTTGTCGTTGTGATACTCCTCAGAGTCCCACCATACAGTGTCATGAGAAGTCTCATCGTCAACGATGAACTTATCCTTAGGAGAACGACCTGTGTAGATACCGGTGAACACGTCGACAGCACCTAACTCTGTCTCGTGACCAACCTCGTAGCCCTCAAGACCTTCCTTGGTCTCCTCGTTGAACAGCACCTCGTAAGAAGGATTGTACAGAACCTCAGCAGTACCTGTCTGGATTCCGTAGCTTGCTAAAACTGATTTATCAAACTTTGCCATTTTATAAAATGTATTTAAGTTGTGAATGGTATTCTACCTTGATTTAATTCGAATGCAAAGGTAGCAAAAAGATAATAACTCCCAAAAGTTTGCAACTTAAATTTCCCTCCCCAGCAATTGTTTTTAGGTTAAAGATATTAAAAACTATCACTTCTTCTAAGTTTTGACATTTGCACTTTGCAAAAACTAACTACCTTTGTATCACCCCTTTTACAATTCATACTAAATTCAAAAACACTATATCAACAAGATGGAAGTTATCGACTTATCAAAAGAAAACAGTATCATCGGACAGTACATGGCCGAGATGCGCGACGCTGAATACCAGAAAAACCGGCTGCTCTTCCGCAACAACATCATGCGGGTAGGCGAATACGAGGCCTTCGAGATCTCCAAACGGCTCAACTATGAGCAGCGCGACGTGGCCACACCCTTAGGCATCGCACGCGTCAACGTGCCGACGGACAAGCTTGTGCTGGCCACGATCTTCCGCGCCGGACTGCCTTTTCATCAGGGCTTTCTCAACATCTTCGACCATGCGGGCAACGCATTCGTCTCGGCCTACCGTGAATACACCGATAAAGAGCATCACAAGGTGGGCATACACGTGGAATACCTCGCTACCCCCAGCATCGACGAGAAAACACTGATCATCGCTGATCCGATGCTGGCTACGGGCGGCAGCATGGAACTGGGCTACAAGGCGTTTCTCTCCAAAGGCACACCCAAACGCATCCACGTCTGCTGCGTCATCGCCACAGAAGAGGGTATCGACCACATCAAGTCGGTATTCCCCGACGACAAGACCACCATCTGGTGCGCTGCCATCGACCCGGGAATGAACGAGCACAAATACATCGTACCGGGATTTGGCGACGCCGGCGACCTCTGCTACGGCGACAAACTCTGATCTGCTACGGCGACAAACTCTGATCAACAACAGGACTCCATAACGACGATGCTGGCGGACTGACCGTCAGCATCTGTCGTTTATTTAGACATGAAGCCATGAAAGATGCCACGAAATTTGTCAGAAACATAAATTATTGGTATCTTTGCACCAAAAGAGCGAAGAGCTTTTAAGAGATGATGCAAGCAATGATTTTCGCAGCAGGCTTGGGCACACGCCTCAAGCCTCTCACCGACCACCTGCCAAAAGCACTGGTGGAGGTTGGCGGCGAGCCCCTGCTCAAACGTGTAATCCTCAGATTGCGCGATGCCGGTGTCACGCGCTTTGTGGTCAACGTTCACCATTTTGCCGGTCAGATTGTTGACTATCTCAATGCCAACAACAACTTTGGACTCGACATCCGAGTCAGCGATGAGAGTGAGCAACTCCTTGACACCGGTGGCGGCATACGCCACGCTGCCCCTCTCTTCGACCCTCACTACCCTATCCTTATTCATAATGTGGACATTCTGAGCAATGTCGACCTCGGTAAGTTCTACCGACTCGACCCGAAGGTGATGTGCCCCGAATGCGGCGTGCCGCATGTCATGGCAGGCGCCCAACTGCTCGTCAGCTGGCGCAAGACGCGTCGCTATCTGCTCTTCAACGACCAGATGCTCCTCGTCGGATGGGTGAATATAGAGACGGGCGAGGTGAAGACGCCGTGGCCCGACGTGCGCGAGGCACTCTCACAAGTGAAGTTTCCGCTCACCGTCGGCGAAAAACAGCCGCCACTTCTCGCCGGCCGCTACCACATGTATGCCTTTAGTGGCATCCACACCTTCTCCCCCACTCTATTCCCCAAAATGGTTGGCTGGCCGGAAAAGTTCCCGATCATGGACTTCTATCTCAAGACTTGCCGCGATGTGCCCATCAAGGGATATGTCAAAAACGACCTCCGGCTACTCGACGTAGGCAAGCAGGACACGCTGGCCGAAGCGGAGCAGTTCCTCAAAACACTGTAGAACACTTCATTCAACATTGAACAAGCTGCAATTTACATTGAACACTCAACATTGAACATTCAACATTGAACTCTCAACATTAACATATCGTCTATGCAACAGAAGATTATCATTCTTGATTTCGGATCGCAGACCACGCAGCTCATCGGCCGTCGTGTCCGCGAGCTGGATACCTTCTGCGAGATTCTGCCCTACAACAAGTTTCCTAAGGACGACACAGGTGTTATCGGTGTCATCCTCAGCGGCAGTCCTTACTCTGTCCACGACAAGGAAGCCTTCAAGGTAGACCTCAGCCAGTTCATCGGCAAGTATCCGGTGCTGGGCATCTGCTATGGTGCGCAGTTCATCAGCTACTCCGGTGGCGGCAAGGTAGAGCAGACCGGTACCCGTGAGTACGGCCGCGCCAATCTCCAGCAGTTTGATGCCAGCAATCCGCTCTTCAAAGGGTTTGAGCCCAACTCACAGGTGTGGATGAGCCACGGCGACACGATCACCGCCATCCCGAGCGACTATCATGTCATCGGCTCTACCGCCGACGTGAAGTACGCCGCCTTTGCCAGCGACACCAACCCCGTGTGGTGCGTGCAGTTCCACCCCGAGGTGTACCACAGCACACAGGGTACACAGCTGCTCCGCAACTTTGTCGTGGACATCTGCGGCAGCCGGCAGGAATGGAGCCCGGCCTCGTTTGTCGACACTACCGTCAAGGAACTGAAAGAGCAGCTCGGCAACGACCGCGTCATCCTCGGTCTCTCCGGCGGTGTGGACTCCAGCGTCTGCGCTACCCTGCTCCACCGTGCCATCGGCAAGAACCTCACGTGTATCTTCGTCGACCACGGCATGCTACGCAAGAATGAGTTCCAAAAGGTCATGGAAGCCTACAATGGTCTGGGGCTGAACGTCATTGGCGTAGATGCCAGCGAGAAGTTCTTCAAGGACCTCGAAGGTGTCACCGACCCGGAAAAGAAGCGCAAGATCATAGGCCGCGACTTCGTGGAGGTCTTCAACGCCGAGGCTAAGAAGATCACCGACGCCAAATGGCTGGCTCAGGGCACCATCTATCCCGACCGCATCGAGAGCCTGAGCATCACCGGCATGACCATCAAGAGCCATCACAATGTAGGCGGACTGCCCAAAGACATGAAGCTTCAGCTCTGCGAACCGCTGAAATGGCTGTTCAAAGACGAGGTGCGCCGCGTGGGCTATCAGTTGCAGATGCCTGAGCGTCTCATCAAGCGTCATCCTTTCCCCGGCCCCGGTCTCGCCGTGCGCATCCTTGGCGATATCACCCGCGAGAAGGTACGTATCCTGCAAGATGCCGACGATATCTACATCGAGAAGATGCACGACTACAAGATGCCGGACGGCACGAGCCTCTACGACCATGTCTGGCAGGCCGGCACCGTGCTGCTCTCCACCATCCGCTCTGTCGGAGTGATGGGCGACGAGCGCACCTATGAGCATCCCGTAGCCCTGCGCGCCGTGACCTCTATGGACGCTATGACAGCCGACTGGGCCCGTCTGCCCTATGACTTCATGGCCGACGTGAGCAACGAGATCATCCGTAAGGTCAAGGGTGTCAACCGCGTTTGCTATGACATCTCCTCAAAACCGCCTTCGACAATTGAGTGGGAATAAAAGAGAAATAAGAAAGATAAGCAACAAAAAAATCCCGGTACGGAAATTTCCGTACCGGGATTTTCTTGTTATCCAAAGGGACTTCCCGATGCCTGCAAACAGCTTGCTCAACATTTATCAATGCGATGCGCTGTTGCTGCAAGGCTAATGATCACGGAAGTAAAAACATGTGCTCTTGACATTGAACCACCGTTGTGTAGGGAGCGAAATGCCGTCGTGCAAGTGTCAAACAGCCGTTGTGCAGGGGGCAATATGCCGTCGTGTTGAGGTTAAACTACCGTTGGATCGGGTTCAAACAACTGTTATCAATGTTGTAACCTTATAGCAAAAGATCTTTTTCCAGATAGCGAATGATAGAAAGCTACGTAGCAAATGACCTTATGCTAACTAAGGAAGCGTACGGTCAATTCATATAATAGGTATGCACACTGGTGCCTTGCGCTGACGGCAGATAGTTGATGCCCCACCAGCACATTTGCAACAGCGCGAAGTTGACGATGAGCACCCACAGGGCAAAGCGCATGTCGCTCTGTCGCCGCAACCGATAATGGATATAGACCAGATAGGCGAGCCACGTAGCCGCCGCCCACGTCTCCTTAGGATCCCATGCCCAGTAGTTGCCCCACGCCATCTTGGCCCACAAGGCACCGGAGAGCATGCCGAGGGTGAGAAAAGCCCATCCGACATAGACGAGGTTGTCGGTGACCGTCCACTCCTTGTCCGACGGTGCCTCATGGTGATGGAAGAAGAGCAGGTAGACAGCCATGACAAAGGCGGCGCCAAGCAGCGCGTAAGCCATCATGTAGATGATGACATGCGGAGCGAACCACGGGCTTTGCAGTGCGGGCATCATTGTCTTGCTGTGTATCTCTGGCTTGAAGAGGTTGATGGTGATAAACACAGCAGCCAACACGGTAGAGAACGACAGCAACCACTTATAGTTCCACCGGCTGTAGACGATCAGACCCATCAACGGCAGGAAGAGCGAGTACCACAGACGCGTCTCTCCCATCGTGCGCATCGGCGGACGGTCGAGAGCAATCCACAGTACGATGACATAGGAAAGGAAGACGGCCAGACCCGCCACAGTAGCTCCGACGGCCAATGCCTTCTTCCCCTTCCAGGAAAAGAAGGCACCGAGCGGCCAGAAAAGCAGGGCGGCAAGGGCGAAGAAAAGAAAGAAATTCCAAATTTGCATGGCTAACGTTTTTGTATGAATATCAGTATGGCACCGATGATCAGCAGATACAGTCCCACATAAGTATAGGGCAGCCAAGGATCCTTGACGAGTTCAAAGACACTGACATTGCTCCACTTGCCCATCTGCTCGTTGTAGCTGAGCTGATAGATCTTCCAGTCACCGAGGCTGAACGGCTTGTTGACTTCTATCGTCGTCGGTATGTTCAGCGCGTCCTTTTGGGTATAGATATTCACGTTGGAGGCATAACGCATCGGCTCGCGCGTTGGCATGACCACCTCAAGATTATTGCCTAAGCTGACGCCGCTGATGGGAAAGAGATAGCTGCCACTGGAGACCCAGCCTGTCTTCCGCTGTTTTCCCTTGGTAGCGGAGATGTAGAGTGCTGTAGCGGCTCCTTTGCCCTGGTAAGCGACAAAGCCGCCCTCGTTGAGCCGCATGCCGAGCTGGTCCATCTTCATGCGGGTCGCCATTCCCTCAGGCATCCCCTTCATCATCTTCGCCATAGCCTTCGGCATGGCATTGTCTATTCTTTTTAATACTTGGATCTTCCAGCCTAAGAGTTCCGTCGGCGTGTAGCTGTCGTCGATGACAAGTGTCTGAGGCTTCTGCTGCGGCTGTGGCAGTCCTGTCGTCATGCTCACCACCATCAGCTTCGGTGGGTACTCGTCGATGGTGAAGCGGTTGAGCTGGATGGCAAGCGGCAGTTCTACGACATTGTTGTAAGCGTCGAGCGCGCGCCATTCGGGCTTTCCCTCCTCACAATACATCTTCAACTTCTGCATGTCGGCACTGCCGAGTGTGCCGCAGACAATGAAGATGAACAGGCCGGCATGGCACACCAGCGAGGGGATCACCTGGCGGCGGAAGTGACAGATCTGAAAGATAGCCACCTCGCCGACGATCATTGTGTTCCACAGATAGACGAGGATAAACGGCCAGAAATTGAGCATCTTGGTCAGCCCAAGCACATCGGCGGCGGGTTTTTCCTCGGGTGCCTGGCGCGTGAGCCCCATGACGACGGTGAGGACGGCGGCGGTTGCCAGCGCGGGCACGGCAGCCTGAACGGTCGTCATAAACCGGAAGAAATAGACATGTGACCGTAAGGCATAGAAGACTGCCAGCAGTATCAACAAAAAGGCCAGGGCAAGAATATTGTCCGGCCACATGAAAATGATCCATTCAAGAGGTCCCACCGCCGCCTGCAGCAGGCTCCCGGTGACGAGGAGCCCCATGCTGACGGCGATGCCTTCTTTATAGGTATAGGGTTGTTTCCACATATTCTTCAATTGTTCTACAGCCGCTGGGTTAGATCGGCTGGGTGATGAACCGCTTGTTCTTTCTTGCTGTCTCGATCCACTTCGGCACGATGGTGTCGAGGAATTCTTTCTTTTGCTGACGGAGCTTACCCATGTCGAGGCCGATATATTTCTGAGCCTTCTCCTTGGTGGAGAGATCCGGAATTGGCACCTCACCGCTGTAGCCGTGACGGGCGAGCACCTTGGCAATGCTCAGGCGGGCTTGTCCGGCATAGTAGAGTGCGTCGCTGAGCAGTCGGGTGACCTCTTGTGGGGCGTGGAAACTGGCACCATGGCTGGCCACAGCGTAGTCCCAACGCCACTGACTCTTGCGGATGTCAGCCAAAGCGGCGGCCATCTCCTTCTCGTTGGCGCCTTTCTTCCATGCGAAAGCGGCCTCGATATGCGCCGTGGAGAGTTCTTTCTCCACCTTGGCACGCACCTCCAGCACCTTCTCTTGGCGCTCATAGACATTCTTGCGCAGCGTCTCGGCATCCTGGCGGTGGCAGGTCTGGCACGTGCGATCGATATGCGCCAACGGCGACATGATGTGGTGATCGGTATATTTCACGCCACCCTCCTGGATATAAGGCATGTGGCAGTCGGCGCAGGAAAGGCCGCGCTGACCGTGGATGCCCTGCTTGAAGATCTCGTAGCCCGGATGCTGCGCCTTCAGAATCTTGGCGTGGGACAGCGGATGGATATAGTCGTAGAAGCCGATACTGTCGTAGTAAGCCTCGGCGTCCTCGCAGGTCAGACCCTTGTCCTGTGGGAATTTGAGGTAGTTGGTGCCTTTCTCGAAGTAGTACTCCGTATGGCATTGTGCGCATACGAGGGAGCGCATCTCCTGGTGGCTGGCCTTTCTGACGTCCTTGCCGGCGCGTGCCCAAGCCTCGTAGAGAGCCGGACGGGCAGGCTTCAAGTCCATCGTGCGGGCATCGTGGCAGTCAGAGCATCCGATGCTGTTCATCACCTCGCTGCCCCAGTCGCTCCACTTGGCGGCGTAGAAAGCGTTCTTGCCTTTCTCGCGCATCAGCCTCGGCACGTCAGGCCCCTTGCACGTCCAGCAGGTACCAGGCTGCAAGTCTTTCTGTCCGTCAACGCCCGGTGATCCCGTGCGCAGGATCTTGCGCAGGTCTTCGATACAGTGACGGTGCCCGCGCGGCGTGTTGTAGTCGCGGCTGAAAGCATAGCCGTCCCATAGAATGACCATCAGCGGATGCTGTGCGAGGGCATCCTGCTCCTGCGAGGAGTTGTATTTACTCACAAACGAGGTGTCTTCCGTCATCGACCATGTCTCATACTCGTGTGGGAAGTCTTCCGCAAACTTCTCGTTTTGTGCCACGATGGAGTCGGTCATCGGCGTACGGCGATTGTTAAACACAGATACGACTTCGGCGCGGCGCTCCAAGAGCGACGAGCATAGAAGCCCAAGAACGAAAACGATGACCATGGCTCCGAGGAAGAGCAGCCATCCTTGCCATTTTTTCAATTGTCGTGACATATCAGTAAGTTTTTAGTTTTTCTTTATGTTAATGTCCCAATGCCTTTTGCAGCCATGCGGGTACAGGGCTGGGTGGAATCGGTGCCTGTGTCTCAGCACCAGGCGTAGATGAGAGTGTGTTCATGCCTCCGTGTGGCACATTGCGGTGGCAGTCCCAACAGGCAAATCCTTCACCGCGCTTCGCAAGCATGTAGTCGATCTTGCCCGTGCGCACCATGCGCGTGTTGAGCTCAGTGTGGCAACGGATGCAGTTGTCCATGATGACCTCCGCGCTGGCGTTTTCTGCCATGATTGCCTGATCCTCGCTGTTGGTGACAAAATAGGCAACGTGCTTCATGCCGTCAAGGCCTTTGAAGAAATATTTCGCCGCCAGCGAGGTGTGAGGAACATGGCAGTCGTTGCACGTTGCATCGCGTCCATGGGAGGAATGTGACCATGTGGCATACCAAGGCGACATGATATGGCAGTTGACACACGCTGCCGGATCATCACCTATTATATAGGTATGCATGCGAAGCAAGTAGGCAAAGAGTCCGCCTAAACCTACGATGATGCCACACAGGACAAGGCCCACGACCTTTTGACGATAAGAGAGGGTAATCCTCCATTTTTTGAGTTTGCCAAGATCCATAGGTTGTTATGTTATTAAGTAATAGCTTCTTTCGTTTGCAAATATAAGCGGAATATTTGAGAAAAGCAAATATTCCGGCGAAAAATCATCCTAATAAATGAGGATACTCCTATCCCAGCTAAATTCCTTACCTTTGCACTCTATCAACAACAATAATAATAGGTTATGGCCAAAGTCTTCACCCATTTCTCAGCCGACAGCGACAGCCGGCGCGACGAGCTGATCCGTATCATCGAACACAGTGTAGAGCACCTCACGCTCGCCGAGCTTGAGGCACTCTACTACGATCTCGTGTCGAAAGACTACATCCGGTAGACTTCCACACGAGGTGAAAAGGCCCGTTTCTCCCTACTTTATGGCATCCGGTCCCCGCATGATCTCATCCAGCGAATTCCGCATTAGTTTCTTCTTGGCAGCGTCGTAGTCGAGGTGGTCGTGGTCCATCACCATGCGCACGGCACGGTCGATGAGCTTCTCGTTGGTCAGCTCCATATCGACCATTTTATTGCCCTTGACACGTCCGAGACGTATCATCACGGTGGTAGAAATCATGTTGAGCACCATCTTCTGCGCTGTTCCGGACTTCATACGTGACGAGCCGGTGACAAATTCCGGACCGACAATGGTCACCACGGGATAGTCACTCTCAGTCTCCAAGGGTGTATCAGGATTGCTAGTGATGCATCCCGTGACCACACCATGGCGACGCGCTTCACGCAAGGCACCCACCACGTAAGGTGTAGTGCCCGAGGCTGCGATGCCAATGACAGTGTCACCGGAGGAAAGCCCCTGTTCCACCAAGTCTTTCCAACCCTGCAGACCATCATCCTCGGCATGTTCCACGGCTTGACGTAACGCAGAGTCGCCACCCGCAATCAACCCTATCACAAGGCGCGGATCAGTGCCATAGGTAGGTGGCAACTCCGAGGCGTCGAGCACACCAAGACGTCCACTTGTGCCTGCACCAATATAGAAAAGGCGCCCTCCTCGCCTCATGCGCTCCACGATCTTCTCTGTGAGACGTGTGATCTGTGGAAGCGCCTTCTCCACCGCATCAGCCACACGATGGTCCTCGCGGTTGATGTCGCGCAGCAGTTCTGCCACCGGCTTCTGCTCCAAATCGTCATAGAGCGAAGCCTCTTCCGTGATCCGTCGCATGAATCAGTCTCCCACCTTTACTTCCACTACTTTTTCTCCTTGAGCAGGTCTCTGATTTCGGTGAGCAGCTTTTCTTCATTGCTAGGCTGCGGAGTCGGAGCGGGCTCCTCCTTCTTTTTACGCGTGAGCACGTTGATACCCTTGACCAGAAGGAAGACGCAGAAAGCAATGATGACAAAGTCGATGAGTGTCTGGATGAAGTTGCCATAGTTGATGGTGGCAGGTTTCATCTGCTCCACACCGGGGATGACAACGCTGGGCAACGTCACCTTCAGGTCGGAGAAGTTCACGCCTCCGATCAGCCATCCGATAGGCGGCATGATGATGTCGTCAACGACACTACTCACAATCTTACCAAACGCACCGCCGATGATCACACCAACAGCCATGTCTACTGCATTGCCCTTGACGGCAAAATCCTTGAATTCTTGAATAAATTTACTCATAACTACTTTACTGTAAATAGAGAAAAGCCCATTTTGCCAAGTGGACTTAACACTCTGAAAGACGTTTAATTTATTTAATACTTATAGCTTGTGCAAAATTAGAAAATAATTTGTATCTTTGCAATCGATAAGCAAGAAAAGTTCTTGCGAGACAACAAAAAAACGCATTTCCGACAAAGAGAACACATTTTATAACCCTTTATAAATAATAGAAGTAAAATGGCAAATGTTAAAGTAGCTATCAATGGTTTCGGTCGTATCGGCCGTCTCGCATTCCGCCAGATGTTCGCAGCTCCTGGCTATGATGTTGTTGCTATCAACGACCTGACCAGCCCGAAGATGCTGGCTCAGCTCCTGAAGTATGATACCACACACGGTGGTTATCAGGGCATCATCGGTGGCGAGAAGAAGCACACCGTAGAGTACAAGGATGCTCAGTACGCTGAGGACGGCCGCACGGTCACCGTTCCTGGCTCTATCACTGTTGACGGCAAAGAGATCACTATCTACGCTAAGCCTAACGCAGCAGAACTGCCTTGGGGCGAGCTCGATGTAGACGTTGTTCTCGAGTGCACAGGTTTCTATACATCTAAGGCTAAGTCTGAGGCTCACCTGAAGGCTGGCGCTAAGAAGGTTGTTATCTCCGCTCCTGCTGGCAACGACCTGAAGACTATCGTTTTCAACGTTAACCACAAGACTCTGACAACTGACGACAAGATCATCAGCGCTGCTTCTTGCACCACAAACTGCCTCGCTCCTATGGCTCAGGCTCTGAACAATGTTTATCCTATCCAGGCTGGTATCATGCAGACCATCCACGCCTACACTGGCGACCAGATGATCCTCGACGGTCCTCAGCGCAAGGGTAACCTGCGTCGTAGCCGTGCTGGTGCTTGCAACATCACTCCTGCTTCCTCTGGCGCAGCTAAGGCTATCGGCCTGGTTCTGCCTGAGCTGAACGGCAAGCTGATCGGTGCTGCACAGCGTGTACCTGTGCCAGACGGTTCTACAACTCTGCTCTACGCTGTTGTCAAGGGCAAGGATGTAACTGTTGACAGCGTTAACGCCGCTATGAAGGCTGCTGCTAACGAGAGCTTCGGTTACAACGACGAGGAGATCGTTTCTTCTGATATCCTCGGCATGCGCTTCGGTTCTCTCTTCGACGCTACACAGACAATGGTCGTGAAGCTCGATGACGACACTTATGAGGTGCAGGTTGTTTCTTGGTACGACAACGAGAACTCTTACACTTCTCAGATGGTTCGCACCATCAAGTACTTCGCTGAGCTGAAGTAATACCGAGAAGGTAACAACTCTGAAATAACAAGGTCCGCAGTTTCGTGCTGCGGGCCTTTTTTTGTGATCATACCAAAAAGGCGCCGTGAGGGCGCACTCATTATTATATATAAGGACGTACTCCCTATTATATATAGGTGATCTCATGATTATATATAATAGCTCTCCTTATTATATACCTGTGTTCGCCTTGTTTTGTATAATCGTTCACCCTGCTATAAGAATAGTACACTATATCAAAATTCACGTGTTTTTTATCAATTATAACCCTAAACAATAAGAAAAACACGCTATCTTTGCAACCGTACTACAATCAATAAACAAGGATTGCCCGATAACTAAAAACATGATGACCAATCAGATGACATCCATCTACTTGCTCAGCAATGACCAGGATATCCACTGGGGACTGACCGTCAGCACCGTGGGTTACCAGCATATCGCACCCGGAGAAGCCTATCCTCCCAAGGGACATCCGCAGGCTTATTCGTTCCAGGCGGGTAGGGGACGCGTGCTCGACGAGTATCAGTTTGTCTACATCTCACGCGGACATGGCGTCTTCGAGTCAAAGAGCTTCGGACAAGCAACGGTAGGGGAGGGCGACATGTTTCTGCTCTTCCCCGGTGAGTGGCACAGCTATCAGCCCGACGAAGCCACGGGATGGGACGAATACTGGATAGGATTCAAGGGACTGAACATCGACAGCCGCGTGAGCAATGGCTTCTTCCTGCCACGTGAACCGGTCTTCCATGTGGGTCTCAACGAGGACATCGTACGTCTCTACCGCAACGCCATCGCCATCGCAAGCGAGCAGGGCATAGGATTCCAACAGATGCTCGGCGGCGTGGCAAACATGCTGCAAGGCTATGCCTTCGCCCTCAACCGCCACAACACCTTCGAGGATCAGCAGGCCGCGGAAGCCATCCATAAGGCTAAAATCATCATGACGGAGAAGTTCTGCCAGAAAATCGGACCCACAGATGTCGCTGATGCCATCAACATGGGATACTCCAAGTTCCGACGACTCTTCAAGGAATACACGGGCTACGCGCCTTTGCAATACTTGCAGGAGCTCCGCCTTCAGCGCAGCAAACAACTGCTCGTCGGCACTGATCTCAGCCTCACCGAGATTGCCGACCGCATAGGTTATGACAATGCCGACTACTTCTCTGCTGCATTCAAAAAGAAAAACCATATTACACCAGCCAATTTCCGAAAGAAAAGATGAAACACTATTTAGCCATTGATCTCGGAGCTACCTCCGGACGCACCATCGTCGGCACACTCGACAAAGGGCGCGTGGAACTTGAGGAACTCACCCGTTTCGACAACCCGCTCATCGCTTTGGGCGGACATCTCTATTGGGATCTCTACGCTCTCTATAACGAAATCATACGCGGACTGCAGCTCGCTGCACAGCGCGGCATCGACATTCAGAGTATCGGTATCGACACCTGGGGCTGCGACTTCGCGCTCTTCGGCGACGACGGCGCACTGCTCGGCAACCCCATCGCCTATCGCGACCCGCATACCAACGGCATGATGGAGCGCTTCTTCAACGACCGCATGGCCAAGGACGAGGTCTACCGGCGCACCGGCATACAGTTTATGAACTTCAACAGCCTCTTCCAGATCTATGCCATGGAGCAGCATCATAACAGTGCTTTAAAGGCTGCCAAGAAGATTCTCTTCATTCCTGACGCCCTCGGATACATGCTCACCGGTAAAGCTGTCTGCGAGTACACCGTGGCCTCAACCTCTCAGCTGCTCAATCCCACTACCGGCGACCTCGACGAGGAACTGCTCCGTGCACTCGGCCTTTCCCGCGATGTCTTTGGACCTATGGCGATGCCCGGCACTGTCCTCGGCACGCTCACGCCGGAAGTACAGAAGCTCACAGGACTCGGAGCCGTGCCTGTGATTACTGTCGCCGGTCACGACACAGCCAGCGCCGTGGCTGCCGTACCTGCGAAGGACGAGCATTTCGCTTATCTCAGCAGCGGTACGTGGAGCCTCATGGGCATAGAGACACCTAAGGCCATCATCAACGCTGAGAGCCAAGAGCGCAACTTCACCAACGAAGGAGGCATCGACGGCACCACACGCTTCCTGAAGAATATATGCGGCATGTGGATGTATGAGTGCTGCCGACGCGAATGGAAGAAACAGATTCTCGCTGAGGAACACGATGAGAAGAAAGCTGAGCAGCGCATCAGCGAGGAGCTCGCACACCAGCGACTGCAGGATGACGCCATGAAAGAGGTACCCAACCGCGCACTCGTCAACCCCGATGATCCGATGTTTGCCGCTCCGGACTCCATGCTGCAGGCTATCCACGACTACTGCGAAGCCCACCATCAACCCATTCCCGAGACTCGCGCTCAGGTTTGCCGTTGTCTCTTCGACTCGCTCGTCAACCGTTACAAGACAGTCTTTGACTGGCTTCAGGACTTCGCTCCGTTCACTATCGACACGCTGCACATCATCGGCGGCGGCAGCCTCAATGCTTATCTCAACCAGATGACAGCAGACGCACTCGGCGTGCGCGTCCTTGCCGGACCACAGGAAGGCACGGCTCTCGGCAACATCATGCTTCAGGCTAAGGCCGGCGGTGGGGTAGGGAACATCTGGGACATGCGTCGCGTCATTGCCCAAAGCATCACACTGAAAGAATATCAACCCAATAAATAAAGACCAATATGACAACGAAACAAATCCAACAGAACTATGAGATCGCCCGTGAACGCTATGCCGCACTTGGCGTAGACACCGACAAAGCACTGGAAACACTCCAGCATACACCGATCAGCCTCCATTGCTGGCAGGCCGACGATGTCGTCGGCTTTGAGCGCGGTGAGGCTGCTTCAGGCGGCATCCAGGCTACAGGCAACTATCCCGGACGTGCCCGCAATATCGACGAGCTGCGCCAGGACGTCGACAAGGTGCTCTCATTGCTCGGCGGTACCTTCCGTTTCAACCTCCACGAGACCTACGGCGAGTTTGGCGGAAAGTTCGTAGACCGTGATCAGGTGGAACCCAAATACTTCGAGGGTTGGATGCAGTGGGCGAAAGAGCGTCACATGAGTCTCGACTTCAACTCTACATCGTTCTCACATCCCAAGAGCGGCTCACTGACACTGGCCAATCCCGACAAGGAAATCCGAGACTTCTGGATTGAGCATACCAAGCGCTGTCGTCGCATCGCCGACGCTATGGGTAAGGCACAGGGCGACCCTTGCATCATGAATATCTGGATCCATGACGGCAGCAAAGACCTCACCGTAGAGAAATACCGCTACCGCCAGATACTCAAAGACAGCCTTGACGACATCCTCTCCGAGAAACTGCCCAACATGAAGGACTGTCTTGAAGCCAAGCTCTTCGGCATCGGACTGGAGGCTTACACCGTCGGTTCGCATGACTTCTACGCCGGATACTGCTCGAAAAACAATGTCATCTACACCCTCGACACAGGCCACTATGAGCCCACGGAGAACGTTTCCGACGCCGTCTCCTCGCTGTTGCTCTTTGTGCCTGAGCTGATGCTCCACGTCAGCCGCCCCATGCACTGGGACAGCGACCATGTGACGCTCTTCGACGACAACACGCGCAACCTCTTCTCTGAGCTCGTACGCGCCAACGCTCTCGACCGTGCGCACATCGGTCTCGACTATTTCGACGCCAGCATCAACCGCATCGGTGCATACATCATCGGTGTGCGCGCCGCACAGAAGAGTCTGCTGCAGGCTTTGCTTGAACCGCTGCCCAAGCTCCACCAATACGAGGATGAGGGCCGTCTCTTTGAGCGACTCGCCCTGTTGGAGGAAGAGAAGACACTACCGCTCGGTGCTGTCTACGACTACTTCAACATGAAGAACAACGTGCCCGTGGCCGAGGACTACCTCACCGACGTGGAGCAATACGAGAAAGACGTGCTCAGCAAACGCTGACACCTGTCTATTATTTACTAAAGTTTCCCACTTGGAAATAAATTTCTCATAAGTCGTTAGAAATCAGCAAAAATAATAAGGAATGTCAATAAGTTTTTGTATCTTTGTAGTGTCA
>ONHQ01000001.1 GCA_900317685.1 uncultured Prevotella sp. | reverse complement strand
GATTTGTGGTGAATACAAATATATAACGGAACTAGGCTTCTTTTTGTTTTGGGAAACTATTGAAAACATGCCTTACCAACGAGAAAAGCGGAAGAACCTGAAAAAGGCGTGATGACAGGGTCAGAAACGGTTTCTGACAGGTACAGAAACGGACTTTGACCGGCAAAAAGCGATAGAACTATACTTCACTGCTGTTCTTTTGAAAAAAAATCTTTTAGTCATCTTTATATACGGTTGACATTCAGTAAATTACAGAAGACTGCCTAAGATTTCAAAAATCGGCAGCAAGTGGGTGCTTGCTCGAAAAGGAAGCCGTCTCAGACCCACTTTTTTGTCAGATAAATCAACAAAGTCTTAAGACCATGTTTTATCTTTTTGGCATAGTTTTCTGGCATATTCTCTTTCCCGAAGTCCGTTTTCGGGAGGTCCGCTGCCCTCAGCGGACGAAACAGAACAAACCATAATTGTATGCGCCACACCGCGTGGTATTGTCCGCTGAGGGCAGCGGACCTCCCGTACCAACGTTGTCTGATAATACAAAATTTGCTAAAAACAAAACTTTTTGCTATCTATGGTTTGCAAAATTAAAATTAATCATTATCTTTGCACTGTATAACCAATACATACATCAAAGACATATATGGAATCCTTCTTTCGCACACATGCCTACTTGGTGGACCACACCAATGCCCCGGTACGACGCGTCCTTATGGACGAGATTGACTGGACCGACCGGCTCATTGGCATTAAGGGCACACGAGGTGTGGGAAAGACGACGTTCCTGTTGCAATACGCCAAAGAGCATTTCAGTAGCAACGACCATAAATGTCTATATGTCAACATGAACAACTTCTATTTCCAGGGGCGTGGCATCGCCGACTTTGCCGGAGAATTTGTCGGTCAAGGTGGTCAGGTGCTGCTCATCGACCAGGTGTTTAAGCAACCCAACTGGAGTAGCGAGTTGCGCGAGTGCTACGACAAATATCCCCAGCTGAAGATCGTTTTCACCGGATCCAGCGTCATGCGGCTCAAAGAAGAGAATCCTGAGCTCAATGGCGTGGTGAAAAGCTACAACCTTCGTGGGTTCTCCTTTCGGGAATATCTCAACCTCAAGGCCCATACTCACTTTGCGCCACATACCTTGGACGAGATCGTGAGCAACCACGAGGCGATCGCAAAAGACATTGTCCAGAGAGTGGATCCCTCGACCTTCTTTGAGGATTATCTCCATCATGGCTTCTATCCCTTCTTCCTTGAAAACCGAAACTTCTTGGAGAATTTGCTCAAGACCATGAACATGATGACGGAAGTGGACATCCTGCTCATCAAGCAGATAGAACTGAAATACCTCACCAAGATCAAGAAGCTCTTCTATCTTCTGGCCCTCAATGGGCCGCAGGCACCCAATATCAGTAAACTCGCCGACGAGATCGACACCAGCCGCGCCACAGTGATGAACTATATCAAATACCTTGCCGACGCCCGACTGATCAACCTCGTCTACAATCCCGGACAGCAGTTTCCCAAGAAACCTTCTAAGGTGATGATGCACAATCCCAACCTGATGTACGCCATCTATCCCATCACCAGCAGCACGCAGGAAGTCATGGAGACCTTCTTCGTCAACACGCTGTGGAAGGATCATCTCGTCAACCAAGGCGACAAGGACCACTGCTATCTCATCGACAACCATCTGCGTTTTCGCGTCTGCGATGCCCTCGTGGCTGACAAAAGCCGCAACGCCAGCGGAACGATCTACGCACGATACCATCAGAAAATAGGTCAAGGCGACCAGATACCTTTATGGTTACTCGGTATGCTCTACTGACACCTATTATAATATAACGCAAAAACATTATCAACTTTTTATCATCTATTTTTCACAAAATGGCAAAAGAAAAAAAATTCATGACTTGTGATGGTAACACCGCAGCCGCTCATGTAAGCTACATGTTTACCGAGGTGGCCGCCATCTACCCCATCACTCCGTCGTCTCCTATGGCTGAGCACGTCGACGAGTGGGCAGCCAAGGGTCGTAAGAATTTGTTTGGTCAGACTGTTTCCGTACAGGAGATGGAGTCTGAAGGTGGCGCTGCTGGTGCAGTCCACGGATCACTGCAAGCCGGTGCACTGACTTCTACCTATACGGCATCTCAGGGCTTGCTGCTGATGATTCCGAACATGTACAAGATTGCCGGTGAGTTGTTGCCTTGTGTGTTCAACGTCTCTGCCCGTACGCTGGCCAGCCACTCTCTCTGTATCTTCGGTGATCACCAAGATGTCATGGCTTGCCGTCAGACCGGCTTCGCCATGTTCTGCTCCGGTTCCGTCCAGGAGGTCATGGACCTCTCTGCCGTACCTTATCTCTCTACACTCGAGAGCTCTGTACCTTTCATCAACTTCTTCGATGGATTCCGTACCTCTCATGAGTACCACAAGATTGAAGCCATGGACATGGAGGACATCCGTCCTCTCGTCAATCCAGAGTGGATCAAGCGTTTCCGCGACCGTGCCATGAGCCCTGAGCGTCCTGACACACGTGGTACAGCCGAGAACCCAGAGACCTTCTTCACACACCGCGAGGCTTGCAACGCCTATTATGACAAGGTGCCTGAGATCGTTGAGAAGCACCTCGCTGAGATTTCCAAGATCACCGGCCGTGAGTATCACCTCTTCAACTACTATGGTGCTAAGGATGCAGAAAACATCATCATCCTGATGGGTTCCGCTACAGAGGCAGCACGCGAGGCTATCGATTATCTTACCAAGCAGGGCAAGAAGGTCGGTATGGTGGCTGTGCACCTCTATCGTCCGTTCTCTGTCGAGGCTATCCGCAAGGCTATCCCTGACACGGTCAAGCGCATCGCTGTCCTCGACCGCACCAAGGAGCCGGGAGCAGAAGGCGAACCTCTGTATCTCGACGTGAAGAGCGCACTCTACGACGATCCTCGCAAACCGCTCATCGTTGGCGGTCGCTACGGTCTCGGTTCTTCCGACACCACACCTGCCAAGATCATTTCTGTCTTCAACAACCTTGAGCTCCCCGAGCCGAAGAACCACTTCACAGTGGGTATCGTCGATGATGTCACCTTCACTTCTCTGCCTGAGGTCGAGGAGATTCCTATGGGCGGTGACTCTCTCTTCGAGGCTAAGTTCTATGGTTTGGGCTCTGATGGTACTGTCGGTGCCAATAAGAACTCTGTGCAGATCATTGGTAACAACACCAACAAGTACTGCCAGGCTTACTTCTCTTACGACTCTAAGAAGTCGGGTGGCTTCACCTGCTCTCACCTGCGTTTCGGCGACGAGCCTATCCACAGCGCTTATCAGGTCAACACACCTAACTTCGTAGCTTGCCACGTCCAGGCTTACCTCCACATGTACGATGTGACACGTGGTCTGCGCGACAACGGTACCTTCCTGCTCAACACTATCTTCGACGGTGAGGAGCTCGTCAACTTCATCCCGAACAAGGTGAAGCGCTACTTCGCTAAGCATCATATCAAGGTATACTACATCAATGCAACCAAGATTGGACAGGAGATTGGCTTGGGCAACCGTACCAACACCATCCTGCAGTCTGCTTTCTTCCGCATCACAAAGGTGATTCCTATCGACCTCGCTGTCGAGCAGATG
Organism: uncultured Prevotella sp.; assembly: GCA_900317685.1. GTDB lineage: Bacteria > Bacteroidota > Bacteroidia > Bacteroidales > Bacteroidaceae > Prevotella. Next base: position 176,618 of record ONHQ01000001.1, on the reverse strand, counting down.
AAGGCCTTCATCGTGAAGTCTTACGGCAAGAAGGGTCAGGATGTCGTTGACAAGAACTACGCTGCTGTTGATCGCGGCGGTGAGTACAAGGAGCTGACTGTTGATCCCGCATGGGCAAACCTTGCTGATGACGCAGAGGTCGAGGACGACGCTCCCGCATTCGTTAAGGAGATTGTCCGTCCGATGAACGCTCAGGCCGGTGACCTGCTCAAGGTTTCTGACTTCGTTAAGCATGACACCGTTGACGGTCGTTGGGAAGTTGGCACAGCCGCTTACGACAAGCGCGGCGTGGAGGCCTTCGTTCCTACTTGGAATCCCGACAACTGTATCCAGTGCAACAAGTGTGCTTACTGCTGTCCTCACGGCTGTATCCGTCCGTTCGTCATGGATGAGAAGGAAGCTGCCGGCTTCGATGGCAAGACCATCGACATCCTCGCTCCGAAGCAGCTCAAGGGCATGAAGTTCCGCATCGAGACATCTGTACTCGACTGCCTTGGCTGCGGCAACTGTGCCGATGTCTGCCCGGGTAAGAAGAACAAGGAGACCGGTGAGGTCGAGAAGGCTTTGAAGATGATGCCGTTCGATCCAGACGCTGAGGAAATGAAGAAGGAAGCTGCTAACTGGCAGTACCTCGTAAAGAATGTGAAGTCTAAGCAGGATCTCGTAGACATCCAGCAGAGTCCTAAGAACTCTCAGTTTGCTCAGACTCTCTTCGAGTTCTCCGGCGCATGCGCAGGCTGCGGTGAGACTCCTTACGTGAAGCTCATCTCTCAGCTCTATGGTGATCGCGAGATGATTGCCAACGCTACAGGTTGCTCTTCCATCTACTCCGCTTCTGTTCCTTCCACTCCTTACTGCAAGAACGAGAAGGGTCAGGGTCCTGCCTTCAACAACTCTTTGTTCGAGGACTTCTGTGAGTTCGGTTTGGGTATGAACCTGGCCAACAAGAAGATGAAGGAGCGCATCACCGGACTGCTCAACGAGGCTATGGCCGGCGATCACACTCCTGATGACTTCAAGGCTGCCGCTCAGAAGTGGATTGAGGAGAAGGACAATGCCGAGGGTTCAAAGGCTGCTGCCGCTGAGCTCAAGCCGCTCATCGAGAAGAGTGCCGAGGCAGGCTGCCCGTTCTGCAAGGAGCTGCTGCCGCTGGAGCACTACCTCGTGAAGCGCTCACAGTGGATCATCGGTGGTGACGGTGCTTCTTACGATATCGGCTATGGCGGTCTCGACCACGTGCTGGCTCAGGGCCAGGATGTCAACATCCTCGTGCTCGATACTGAGGTGTACTCCAACACCGGCGGACAGTCTTCCAAGGCTACTCCTTTAGGCGCTATCGCTCAGTTCGCTGCCAGCGGCAAGCGCGTGAGCAAGAAGGATCTGGGTCTGATGGAGACTACCTATGGCTACATCTATGTGGCTCAGATCGCTATGGGTGCCGACAACGCTCAGACACTGAAGGCAATCCGCGAGGCTGAGTCTTACCCAGGCCCGTCACTCGTCATCGCTTACGCTCCGTGTATCAACCACGGCATCAAGGGCTCTAAGGCTGACAAGCGTAACATGGGCCGCTCACAGCATGAGGAGGCTCTGGCCGTTGAGTGTGGTTACTGGCATCTGTGGCGCTACGATCCGCGCCTTGCCGAGCAGGGCAAGAACCCGTTCCAGCTCGACTCTAAGGAGCCTAACTGGGATAAGTTCAAGGACTACCTCATGGGTGAGGTCCGCTTCTCTTCTCTGAAGAAGGCATTCCCTGACAAGGCTGATGAGCTCTTCGACGAGACCGAGAAGAGCGCTAAGCGCCGCTACATGTCTTACGTTCGCAAGACAAAGGAAGACTGGAGCGAGATCATCTAATAGAGTTCTCCCAAAACTCCGGGCCCCTCTCTAACTCCCCCCCCTGGGGGGGAGAAAAGCGATACCCCAAAGCTACCATAGTGGTGGCTTTGGGGTATTTTTATTTGTAGTTATTCTATAGTTTCTATAGTCTCTATAGTCTCTATAGCTTCTATAGCTTCTATATCATCTTCAAAAAGGCTTCGTGCACACGTGGGTCATCGGTGAGCTCCGGATGGAAAGCGGTGACGAGCTGGTTGTCCTGGCGTGCAGCAACGATATGTCCGCTGACACATGCCAAAACCTTTGCCTTAGAACCCACCGACTCGATAAACGGGGCGCGGATAAACGTCATCGGAACCTTGCCCACACCCGCCACGTCGGCTTCTGTGGCAAAACTGCCCAACTGCCGGCCGTAGGCATTGCGGCAAGTGGTGATGTCCATGGTTGACAATGCGCCTGTCATGGGTGCTGCCTCCTCGCCTTCATGCTGACGCACGTGTTCCGACAGGAGTATCAGACCGGCGCAAGTGCCAAAGACCGGCAGTCCGGCGACGATGTCGTTGCGGACCGCGTCGTGAAGTCCTAACTCCACGAGCAGTTTGGCCATCACCGTGCTCTCACCGCCAGGGATTACAAGACCGTCCTTCGGCTGCTGCCAGTCGGCCTTCTCTCTGATCTCAAAGACATCAGCACCGAGCCGTTGCAACATCTTCTCATGTTCTATAAAGGCCCCTTGCAGGGCCAGCACAGCGATACGTTTCGTCATAGATGGCTGTCCTCCCTGACATTACTTGCCTCGCTCGGCCATCAGCAACTGTATCTCATCGGCATTGATGCCCACCATGGCCTCGCCAAGATCCTCACTGATCTCAGCAAGCACCTTAGGATCGCGATAGTTGGTGACTGCTTTCACAATAGCAGCAGCGCGCTTGCGTGGATTGCCGCTCTTGAAGATGCCACTGCCAACAAACACACCTTCTGCGCCCAACTCCATCATCAGTGCGGCATCGGCAGGTGTCGCCACGCCACCGGCAGCGAAGTTCACCACAGGCAACTTACCGTGGTCATGAACATATTTCACCAGATCATACGGAGCCTGTAATTCCTTGGCTGCTTCGAAGAGCTCGTCCGGGCGCTTGGCGACAAGCTCGCGGATCTGGCTCTGCATCAGTCTCATATGATGAACAGCCTGCACGACATCACCGGTACCCGGTTCACCTTTGGTACGGATCATCGTCGCACCCTCGACAATACGGCGCAGGGCCTCACTGAGGTTACGTGCACCACAGACAAAGGGCACGCGGAACTGGGTCTTGTCGATGTGATAGACATCATCGGCGGGAGAAAGCACCTCACTCTCATCGATGTAGTCGATGTCAATAGCCTGCAGGATCTGAGCCTCGGCAATATGTCCGATACGGCACTTGGCCATCACCGGGATGCTCACAGCAGCCTGAATGCCTTTGATCATCTTCGGATCGCTCATGCGGGCCACGCCGCCTGCGGCACGGATATCTGCGGGGATGCGTTCCAACGCCATGACGGCACACGCTCCTGCCTCTTCCGCGATCTTTGCCTGCTCAGGCGTTGTCACGTCCATGATCACACCGCCCTTGAGCATCTGTGCCAAGTTGCGGTTCAAAGTTTGTCTGTCGTTTTCCATTGTTTCTGTCTTTTAGTTGTGTTTCTTATCCTGATTTATAACTGTTCAATACTAACTCGCTTTTTATCACTCTCTCCGTTTCCGTTTGACCTCCGCACGGTATTGGCTTGGCGTCAGCCCCGTTTGCTTCTTGAAGAACTTGGTGAAATGCTGCTGGGAGGTGAAGCCGTGGTCGTATGCCAACTGCTGAAGTGGCTGTGCCGACGAGAGCAATGCTGACTGTAGGATATGTGTCATCTCCTTATCTACAATCTGTTTTGGGGTGAGCCCCACAGCCCGATGGGTGACCTGCGCCAGGTAGCGGGCACTGACGTTGAGGTGATCAGCATAATAGTTGATGTCGTGATACTCGTCGCCCCGCTCGGCGATCGCTTCGAGAAACAACCGATAAAGCTCGCCACAGCGCCCCGTAGCATCTGAGACTGTGGCTGACTGGGCGTTGACATAGGCCCGTGACTTACTCTCGGCTTCCTCCAACGAGAGCCCCTGGCTGACAAAACAAGCCAAAGCTGAGGAAAAGCCGTTGGCGTAACCGTGCTGGGGATTGTCGTCGATAGCGATCGTATGTATCGAATCGGGCAACTTACTGATGGACTGTTCCTTGCCGATAATCACTACAGTACATAGGGGCAGCAGGCGCCGGACTATCATGTCGTGAACATCATCGGGTATCAACTGCTCGCCCTGAGCTGTGCGCACAACGGCATCATAGATGATGCTGTCGGGACGATATTTCTGCAACAAGTCGACAATGACGTTGAGCGTGGCAAGTGTGCGGATCAGTCCCACCTTCACAACATTGGGTTCCACATCATTGATGACGGCCTCCACCTGTCCCCGAACAGTCTCCGGGGGCAAGTCGTAATAGTTCTGAATACCCAACGTATTTTGAACCGTGATGGACGTAATGGCTGTGAGGGCATAGCCTCCCAACTGACTGATCGTCTTGATGTCGGCCTGTATGCCGGCACCGCCACAACTGTCTGAACCTGTGATCGTGAGTACCGCTTTCATCGATGCTTCTACTCTTTAATTCTTTTCTTGCTGCAAAGTAACACAAAAATAACGAATATGCAAAATACTGTTCGGATATTGACAAAGGAAACTAACAAAAGAGCAAAAATACATTTCATCTGCAACAAATAACAAGCAAAATGAAACGTTTGGCAAATAGACATTGAGACAAAATGCGTAACTTTGCAGAAATAACTGAAAACAAATCATGATGGCAAAGCTATTTCCTTCTATCTATACTTGGCAAATCAAAGCCAAAGGGTATTTTCTGATGCTCTCTTCACTCCTGCTCATCTGTCTTCAGGGTTGGAGTACGAACCCTTCTATCCACGAAAGGTTGCTTTTGGAGTATCAGCAACCTGCCCGAAACTGGTGGGAAGCACTGCCCTTAGGCAACGGATTCATCGGGGCGATGGTCTACGGCGGTACTTCGCACGAGCGTATCGACCTCAATGAGACTACTTTCTGGTCCGGATCACCTTACAACAACGATGCGCCACGTGCCAAAGATTCCTTGCAATGTGTGCGCGAACTGATTCGTCATGGTAAGGAGGAACAGGCCGAGGGGGTCATCAACCGCAACTTCTTCACCGGTAAGAACGGTATGCGCTTCTTGCCGTTGGGCTCGCTGCTCATTGACATGTCTACGGGAGAGCAGGGAAATAAACGTCAGCTCAAAGCATCGGCCAAGCTCTCTGGTGACAACAGCTACCATCGCTCTCTGTCTCTGGAGCAAGCGGTTAATACCACAACTTTCGTTCAAGACGGTATGAAAATCAAGCGCACGGTCTTCACTTCTTTTGCCGGGCGTTTCATGGTGGTGCATCTCCAGGCTTCGCGAAGAGGTGCCTTGCACTTCAGTGTCTCGCTTTCCTCAATCCTCAACCACAAGGTAGAGGCTCAGCGACAGCAACTGTCGATGGTCTGTCAGGGTGAAGAACAGGAAGGCGTAAAGGCCGGACTGCATGCCGTGTGCAAGGTGGCTGTGAAAACCGACGGCAAAACGATGAGTCAAGACGATCGTCTGAGCATCACTCATGCCACCTCCGCTACCATCTATCTGACCGCTGCCACGAATTTCGTCAACTATCACGACATCAGTGGCAACGCGGAAGGCAAGGCACAACTGGCGTTGGAGCAGGCTCTTGCCGGTAACTATGCCGAGCAACTTCGGGCACATATAGCTGCTTATCAGCCGCTTTTCAACACGGTAAGCTTAAGCATCAATCCCGCAAAATCACAAAGTCAGGTTCTTCCGACAGACGTTTTGCTCCAGCAATATCCTCAGCAGCAAGATCCCCGTCTTGTGACACTGATGTTTCAATATGGCCGATACCTTCTGCTCTCGTCGTCGCGCCCGGGCGGACAGGCAGCCAACCTGCAAGGTATCTGGAACAAGGAACGCTTCGCTCCGTGGGACAGCAAGTACACGATCAACATCAACACTGAGATGAACTACTGGCCGGCAGAGGTCACCCATCTCACTTCTACCCTTCCCCCTCTTTTCGCTCTTATCAGCGATCTCAGCCAAACCGGTGCCCGCACCGCACAGACGATGTATGGTTGCCGAGGCTTCGTGGCACATCACAACACCGACATCTGGCGCGTAGCTGGGCCGATCGACGGTGCTTACTGGGGCATGTTCCCCTGTGGCGGTGCATGGCTGACCACGCATCTGTGGCAGCACTATCTCTTCACGGGCGACAAGACGTTCCTGCGACAGTGCTATCCTGTCCTCCGCTCAGCCGCCCGCTTCTTGATGGACTATGGACAGATAGTACACGCCGACTCGCTCTATCAATTCAAGACTGGTAATGCTTCTCCCGACTCTTGCAGTACATCATTCAACCCTCATCGTCCAACATTCAACATTGGCGAAGCGTTTCTTCTCTCTCCCTCCGTCAGTCCTGAGCATGGTCCGATGGGGAAGCGCACATCCGTGACAGCAGGTTGTACGATGGACAACCAGATTACTTTCGACGCGCTGTCCTCAGCCATCCGTGCATCGGAAATCCTCGGTGTTGACACGATATTCCGCCGCGAGGCACAGCATAAGCTCGCTTTGTTGCCACCAATGCAGGTCGGTCGTTACGGCCAACTACAAGAATGGCTGCAAGACGGCGACAACCCGAAAGATGACCACCGCCATATCTCACATCTCTATGGACTGTATCCAAGCAATCAGATCTCGCCTTTCACTCATCCCGAGCTCTTTAGTGCAGCTCACACCACCCTGCTCCAGCGTGGTGACATGGCCACGGGATGGAGCTTAGGATGGAAGATCAACTTCTGGGCACGTATGCTCGACGGCAATCATGCCTTGCAGATCATCAACAACATGCTGCATCTGCTGCCTTGTGACTCACTGCAGCGGCAGTATCCCAACGGCCGCATCTATCCCAACCTCTTCGATGCGCATCCGCCCTTCCAGATCGACGGCAACTTTGGTTTCACGGCCGGCATCGCAGAGATGCTGGTCCAGAGTCACGACGGTGCCGTGCATCTTCTGCCAGCCCTGCCTGCTGCCTGGCGCGAGGGAAGCGTGAGAGGGCTGCGAGCACGTGGCGGTTTCGTCGTCAGTGAGCAGTGGAGCGACGGCAAGCTAAAACAGGCAACCATTACCTCGACCATCGGCGGCGTTTTGCGTCTGCGCTCCTACCAGCCTCTGAAAGGCCAGGGACTGCGGACTGCCCAAGGAGCTTGTCCCAATGCGCTGATGGCTCCTGCTGTAATCAGGCAGCCACTCGTCCACACACAGAAGCTCGAAGAAGTAACGATTCCGAAAGTATATGAATATGACCTCGACACCCAACCCGGGAAGTCATACACGGTCTTCACACAGAAATAAACAATTAAAAACGATATGAACAAAATCATCCTATTCTTATTACTACTGTCTCCCTTACTGGCAAAGGCCGCGGACTTCTACATCGCCAAGCCCGGACAGCAGCCTGCCACCATCGTCGTGGACACAACCGACTGGACCGGAGTAAGGCTCGCGACCCGCGACCTCAGCGCTGACATCGGGCGTGTCTGCGGCAAGGCAGCGCCCATACTTGTCACCACGGCAGCCTATCAGCCGGGCCAAGGACGCATCATCGCCGGCACGCTCGGCAAGAGCAAAGTCATCAGCAACATCGTCAAAGCCCATAAGATCGACGTCAGAAAACTGCGCGGACAATGGGAGAGCTATCTCATCGACGTTGTCGACGGCAACCTCATCGTCATCGGCTCGGACAAGCGCGGCACGATCTACGGCATCTATGAGCTCAGCCGCGAGATGGGCGTGTCGCCGTGGTACTGGTGGGCTGACGTGCCGGTGAAGCACCAAGACCATATCATATATAGCAACGGCCGTCAGTATCAGCCGTCTCCACGGGTGAAATACCGTGGCATCTTCCTCAACGACGAGGCACCCTGCCTGACGACATGGGTGAAAAACACCTATGGCACCAACTACGGCGGCCATCGGTTCTACGACCGCGTCTTTGAGTTGCTCTTACGATTGAAAGCAAATTTCATGTGGCCCGCCATGTGGAGCTGGGCTTTCTATGCCGACGACCCGCTGAACAGTAAGACTGCTGATGACCGTGGCATCATCATCGGCACCTCACATCATGAGCCGATGTGCCGCTCACAAAAGGAATGGCACAACCACACCGACGACCCGAACGTGGAACCGCAGGACCGCGCCTCACGTGAGGCGGCGGGCGGACAATGGAACTACGCCACCAACCAGAAAGCATTAGATGAGTTCTGGGCCGGAGGTGTACGGCGCAACAAAGGCACCGAGGACATCGTCACCATCGGCATGCGCGGAGACGGCGACATGGCGATGAGCGAAGACACGAACATACAGCTCATGGAGAAAATCATCCGCAACCAGCGACGCATCATCGAGAAAGAGCGTGGCAAGAAGGCCAGCGAGGTGCCGCAGGTATGGGCTCTCTACAAAGAGGTGATGGACTACTACGACGCCGGACTGCAAGTGCCCGACGATGTGACGTTACTGCTCTGCGATGACAACTGGGGCGACGTACGCCGTGTGCCCACGCCAAAGGAGCGCAATCGAAAAGGCGGATGGGGACTCTACTATCATGTCGACTATGTTGGTGCTCCGAGAAACTCGAAGTGGATCAACGTAACGCCTATTCAGAACATGTGGGAACAGTTGACATTGGCTGCCGAAAACGGCATCGACCGACTGTGGATCCTCAATGTCGGCGACCTCAAGCCGATGGAATATCCCATCCAACTCTTCATCGACATGGCATGGAATCCGACGGTCTACACCACAGAGAACCTGCTCGACCACACCCGCCGCTTCTGCGCTGCTGCCTTCGGCGAGGATCAGGCTACCGAGGCGGCGCGTATTCTCAACCTGCAATGCAAGTACGCCGGACGCTGCACGGCCGAGATGCTCGACGCCAAGACCTACAATTTGAAGGACGGCGAATGGCAGAAGGTGGTCAGCGACTACACTGCGCTGGAGCGTGACGCCCTGCGCCAATACACGTCTCTGCCCGAGAACTGCCGCGACGCTTACCAGGAGCTCATCCTCTTCCCCGTGCAGGCGATGGCCAATCTCTACGACATGTACTATGCACAGGCCATGAACCATCAGCTCTATGAGCAGGGCAATCCCGATGCCAACACGTGGGCAGAGCGCTGTCGAAAGGACTTCCGTCGCGACTCTCTGCTCTGCGCTGCCTATAACCACGACATCGCGGGAGGAAAATGGAACGGCATGATGATCCAGAAACATATCGGATACACGACATGGAACGACAACTTCCCACACGACATGCTGCCGAAGCTCTACACCGTCAAGCCGCGTACCGACGGTTGGGTCATCGACGAGAAAGATGGCAAAGTGGTGTTGGAGGCGGGGCACTACTTTAGCAAGCGCGACGGTGAAGGTGCCCGCTGGATCGACATCCCGTTCATGGGACCCTCTCTCGGTGCCATGACGCTGCGCCCGACAACGGCTTCGGTCAAGGGCGCACAACTGGAGTATTGGTTCCGTGGCTTGGATTCCACCGACAGTATGACCGTCACCGTGACAACGAAAAGCACACTCGACTTCCTCAACCAGGGTGGACTGCGCTATCGCGTAAGCCTCGACGGCAAGAGCCAAACGGTAAACTTCAACGCCAACCTCAACGAGAAACCGGAGAATATCTACAGCATCTACTACCCCACCGTGGCCCGTCGCATCGTGGAAAAGCAGGTCACGCTGCCGTTGCAACAGCTGAGCGACGGCATCCATCGCCTCGTCTTCGAACCGCTCGACCCGGGTGTGGTGTTAGAGAAAATAACAATAAAGACTAAATAAATTAGCTACTTGTTTCATGTATCTATCTTTTACATGGATGTTCATGAATTGACTATGAATTACTCATCAACATAATTGTTGTAAATAATTCGTGGTTAATTCATGGCAATTCCATGTTCTACAAAGATGAACTGAATGTTCATGAATCAAGCAGATTAGAAACAGACAAATCAAATGAAAGCAAAAACAATCCCTGCCCTTCTGCTTCTCGCCGCGCTGTCTCTGCCCATGATGGCAACGGAGATGGTGAAGAAGCCCATGGGCAAAATCGTGAACTACGAAGCTTCGCAGACCGCTATGTTCTCCAATCCCGTCATCTGGTCGGATGTGCCCGACATGGACTTGATCCGTGTGGGCAGCGACTACTATATGGTCTCGACGACGATGCACCTCATGCCGGGCGGTCCCATCATGCACTCGCGCGACCTTGTCAACTGGCAGACGGTGGGCTATCTCTTCGACAAACTCACTGACTCGCCTAAATATAATATGGAGCAGGGCACCGTCTACGGCCGCGGGCAGTGGGCCACCTCGCTGAAGTATCACAAAGGACGGTTTTATGCACTCTTCGCACCCAATGACAATCCCGGTGGCGAGACGTATATCATGACGGCCAAGAAGGCTGAAGGACCGTGGACACTCGTCAGCCGGTTGCCCCATTTCCACGACGCCACACTGTTCTTCGACGATGACGACCGTGCGTATGTCTTCTATGCTACCGGCGAGATGGTGGAGCTCAGCAGCGATCTCAAGCAGGTCGTGGAGGGATCTCACCGCCAGCTCTTCCAGCGCGACAGCGAGGAGAAGGGACTCCTCGAAGGTTCTCGTGTCATCAAACACGACGGTTGTTACTATCTCCAGATGATTTCCTGGACCAACGGCCATCCGCGCCGAGAAATCGTTTACCGCGCAAAAGACATCCAAGGCCCATACACTAAGCGTGTGATGCTCGAGACAGAGTTCGGAGGATACGGCGGTGTCGGGCAGGGCACGATAGTAGACACGCCAGATGGCCGCTGGTTTGCGCTGATCTTCCAGGACCGTGGCGGTGTGGGCCGCGTGCCGACGCTCTCTCCTGTCCGCTGGGTCGACGGCTGGCCAAAGGTCGACTATGTGCCCGCCACGATGGAGGCGCCCTTTGCGGGCAATAAGAAGACGAGCATCGTCAACAGCGATGAGTTCAACAAGTCTACACTGGGTCTCGACTGGCAGTGGAACCACAACCCCGTCGACAACGCCTGGTCGCTCACCGAGCGCCGTGGCTGGCTGCGTCTGCATACGGCTGCTGTGGCTCCCAACATCTTTCTGGCCCGCAACACGCTGACCATGCGCATGATGGGTCCACAGAGCGAGGGCATCATCCGCATGGACGTCAGCAAGATGCAGGATGGCGACGTCGCCGGCTTCTGTGCCTTTCAGAACGATGCCGCCCTGCTCTCGGTGGTGAAAGAAGGCAACCGCAAATATATCGTGGTATCCACAGACTCGATGGAGATAGAGGCCAAGGACCACAAAGTGCTGGCTGATCATCGCCACGAGGTCTACCGCAAGCCTCTGTCTCAGAACATTGTTTACTTAAAGGTGACTGCCGATTTCCGCCTCCACAAAGATGTGGCCTCGCTGGCCTACAGTCTCGACGGCAAGCACTGGACAGAAGTACTTCGCGACTTCAAACTGATCTTTGACTACCGCCGCTTCTTCATGGGCACCCGCTTCGGCATCTACAATTATGCCACCCAGCAGCTTGGCGGAAAGGTAGACATCGATTGGTTTCACTTCAAAGTCAAGTAATAGCACCATCTATATACGAAGAATGGAGTTCACCAAAAGGTAAACTCCATTCTTTATCTTGCTCTTTATTTAGTCGCCTCCCCAGTTGCCTGCGTCATCATAATAACTGCTTTCTTTGTCACCTTTCGGGGTGGTGCCGTCGTCATAGACTTTTCCGATGTCAATTTGCTCATTTGTACCTGTTGGCTTTGTGCCGTCGCTATTCCCTTTTATTACCGAATAGCTCGTGAAAGTACAAACATCCTGAAGCACAATCAGATCAGTTGAAGGATGAATATATTGCTTTCTCATTGTAAATCATCTTATATTATTAATGGACCACCACCTTCTTGCCATTCACGATATACAGGCCGGCAGGCAGTCCTTGTAATGTGTTGCCCATCAACTGTCCGCTGATATTGTAGACACCAGCTTTGGCACTGTTGCCGTTATCAGCTAAGACGGAAGAGATGCCTGTGGTCTCGACAGCATCCAGCATCACGTCGTCGAGATAGAGTTGAACGCTCTTTGCCGATGAGCCGGTAGCGGCTTTAAACCAGCAACGGAAAGCCCTCAAGCCATAAGACTTGCCTGTCGGAACCTGATAGAAGCTGCCGTTTTTCATGAAATAGCCGCCGGAGAGCTTATCGCGACCGTCTATGATACTGGAACCATTATAGGTCTTTGCCAAAGTTCCATAAGCCGTCATCGTCGTGTTCTCCTTTGAGCCAGTATCATTCTGCGTTGATACCCAGTATTGATCCATTTTGGCATTGTCTCCGCCATAGAGCATAGAACGGTCGAGCGTCACCATGGAGATTTCATAGTGCTTTGCGGGTATCGTGATCTTACCATCTGTAACTTTTTTACCCTGATACATTCCTGTCCACACATTGGTAGTGCTTGAGGAGCCAATATGCAGTTCTTCCGTGTCTTCCTGGTTTTCGCCTGGATTCTTCGTAGGCTTAATGATATAAGGCACATAAGCCTGGAGCATCACATCATCGTCATTGGAGGGTTCCACTGTCACGAAGCGAATGGAACTGTCTGTCAGATCATTCAGACGTGCCAAACGAACCTCGTCTCCGAAGGTACGCTTCATTTGACCGTAAGTAAGTTTGACGGGAAGTATGAATGTATTCCACTTGCCAATCGTGAAAGTGCGCCTCAGATACAAAACAGCATTCTTGTATTCATCAGTAGTCTCTGTCAGATAGTTCAAATCGAAGTTGTCCTCGTCAAGGATCAGATCCGGCGTGCCGTTGCTCTTGGCGTAGAGCATACGGAAGGTATCGAAGATGGTCTGACCCGTAGAAGAAGATGTTGCCCTTGTTAAGAGTTTTGCGGAACCGGGAGCTTTTATGCGGATACCGAGACGAAGATGAAACTTGCCATTACTGTCTTTTTCATCGTCTGTAATATATATCATTACCTGATTCTCATAGAGCCCGTTGCTGAAGTCTTTTCCTGCTTGCAGCATGGGATCCGTAGCTGTAGACTCAAAGAAGTTAAGAGGAGTAGTCACAATTTTTTTCTGTCTGTTCAGTAGTACCCTTGCCACTGACTTGCAGTGGCTCAACAAAGAGTTCGGCGTTCTGGTTGGAGAATCCTTTGCAACGGAAAATATACCAGCCTGTTTTGTCAACAGTGATGTCCTGGTAAAGTTCACCGGTATTGCTTGTTATTGCCGCACAGAAGAATCGCCCATTGTTTAGTTGGTAACGGGCATCTTTTTTCTTTTGAACTGAATAGCTACTGGCAGAAGGATCTTCCTTATACATATCATATGTACCCAATTTGATCGTAGTACCACTAGTTTTCTTCCATTTGACTGCATTTTTATTATTGACACTGAAGTCATGGTCCAGGATTAAGAAAGAAGCATCAGTAGGAGCCGACAGTGATGCGGGGCTTTGTTTGAACAACTCATAATACTGTGTCAGAGAGATAAACTTCCATTGCTGCCGGTCAGTGCCTGTATATGGAAGTGCTTCGCATGTGTTGCCTTTGATAGAGTCATCCTGAGCTGTCAGATAGAGTTCTTTTTTATTTGATGAATTTTTTTTGTGGATATAATAGATCTTACTACCATCACTGACTGGTGTGAAAACCCATCCATACGATCCGCCTCCATTGCTGTTGTTGTAATTACGGTCGAAATACAGTCCATAAGCCTTCAAATAGTCGTTAGTGACATACTGCATGAAATCATTTGACTGATTTGGTTCCGTTGAAGTTGTATTCTTTGTTGTCTGCTTGGTCCGCAAGTTCAATTTCGTAGCAGACGTAGATGACGAAATGGTGCCATCAGTAGTATTGTTATAGATATAGAAATACTGTGGAGTATCAGCCATAGCCGCATGCGTGCCATAGGATCCTCCGATGTAAAGGAATTGCCCCGTACCGACATTATACAAGAAGAATGTCTTCTCTTGAGTATTGTTTGTGTACTCGTCATCACTCATGATCCAATTGCCTGAACTGTTCGGATCAGAGCCTTCCAAGTCCTTCACGCCTGTCAAAACGGTGGAAGTCTGTGCCAAAACAGCACTACCCCCCCCGACTACACTTTGCAGGAAAGCTGTACATGCAATTAAACTTGCATAGAATAAACGTCGATTCATTATTTATTTTATTTGTGTTGTGAATGTGTATTTACTAATTACTTATTTGCTTATCATTTTAATCCTATTCAAATTTCATCGTCAGACCGGTCTCTGAATACCGTTCGCTTCGTCTTCTCTTAAATCTTCTCTTTTCGGGTGCAAAGTTAATGAGATTCCAAAAGATGTGCAAAAATGAGACATCCAATCGGTTCAATATTTGAAAGTTTTAACTTTAACGAGTCCTTCAATCTTTCAGCAGAACACCCTTCTAACGTATACATACCAGCAGAACATGGTTTGCTTTCATTGCTTAAAAGGCGACGTTAATCTTATTTAATTTTTTGCAGAATATAACGAAGCGTACGGATATAATACGTACATTTGCAATGTCTATATGACAAAACAAACTTTTAATCATCAACAACCGATCACTACACACATCGTAACAACATGAAGAAAGAGCAAATTGACTATAGCACACCGCAGCCCCTGACGATGCAGGAAGCTATCAAGGAGGCCAAGCGCTGTTTGCACTGCAAGGTGCCACTTTGCCGCAAGGGCTGTCCCATCGGCAATGACATTCCCTCGTTTATCCATCAACTCTCCAAGGGCAACCTCGGAGACGCTATGGCCATCATCAACGAGACGTCGAACCTGCCGGCAATCTGCGGACGCGTCTGCCCACACGAGAAGCAATGCCAGGGTCACTGCGTGCTCAACAAGAAAGGCAACCCCGTGAAGATTGGCAGCCTGGAGGCTTTCATCGCTGACTTCGACACACAGATGCGCCTGCAACGCGAAAAGCTGCCACAGAAGACACGCGGCAACATCGCCGTCATCGGATCGGGACCAGCCGGACTCACCGTAGCCGGTAACCTGGCCCGCAAAGGTTTCGCCGTGACGATCTACGAGGGCCTTGAGGAGCCCGGCGGCGTGCTGATGTTTGGTATTCCCGAATACCGCCTGCCCAAGACGGTGGTCAGAGCCGAAATCGAAAAGATTGCCGAACTCGGTGTCAACTTCATCACCAACACCATGGTGGGCGAGAACGGCATCACCGTCGACTATCTCTTCGCGCATGGCTTCGACGCTATCTTCATGGGCACGGGAACCGCTGTTCCACAGAACATGGACGACGTGCCGGGAGCCAAGCTCCACGGCGTGAGCCAGTCGACCTACTTGCTCCATCAGTTCAACGCTTACCAGGAAGGTGCCATCGCCCGTAACATGGTGCCACTGCGCGCCGGAGAGCGTGTCGGCGTCATCGGCGGCGGCAACGTAGCCATGGATGCAGCCCGCACAGCCATTCGCTTAGGTGCCGACGTGACGGTGATCTACCGACGTACACAAGAGGAGATGCCTGCCATCAAGAGTGAATATGACGAAGCCGTCAACGAAGGCGTGAAGTTCTGGTGGAAGTCCAGCGTCACGGAGTTTATTGCCGGTGAGCCCGGACGACTGGGCAGCGTGACCGTGCATACCGAGGACGGCGACCGCGAGGAGCCTTTCGACCGCATCTTCTTAGCCATCGGCTCACGACCCGCCAACCGTATCGTGTCCACGACGGAAGGTATCGAGGTCGACGAGAAAGGCTATGTCAAGATCCTGGAACGTCCCTTTGGCATGACCACACGCCGCGGTGTCTTCGCCGGAGGTGATGTCGTGCACCGGCCACAAACCGTCGTCCTCGCCATGAAAGCCGCGCAAGAGGTGGCCCAGGGCATCGAGCAGTATGTCGACGCCGTGAAGTTGATGCAGGACATCGAGAAGCGCGAAGAGGCATAACACCTCTATCTGATTTCTGAGAAAAGCAGAAAAGAATACATAAAAAAAACTCCATACGTTGCAGGGCATACCCACAGCGTATGGAGTTGTTATATATAATAATGTGTAGGGGGAACGATTATTCCTTGTTGGCACGCTTACGCTCCAGGTGATCAAGGATGATCTTACGCATACGCATGGACTTCGGAGTGACCTCGACATACTCATCGCTCTTGATATACTCCAGGCACTCCTCAAGACTCATCACCGTCTTCGGAATCACATGAGCCTTCTCGTCGGAACCGGAGGCACGCACATTGGTGAGCTGCTTGGCCTTCGTAACGTTCACAACCAAGTCATTCTCATGGACATGCTCGCCAATCACCTCACCGGCATAGACTTCCTCACCCGGATCGATGAAGAACTTACCGCGATCCTGCAGCTTGTCGATGGAATAAGCATAGGCAGTACCCGTCTCCATAGCAATCATAGAACCGTTGGTACGACGGACGATCTCACCCTTATAAGGCTGATACTCCTTGAAGCGGTGAGCCATGATAGCCTCGCCCTGAGAAGCGGTCAGCACATTGGTACGCAGGCCGATGATACCACGTGAAGGAATGTCGAACGTGATGTTGACACGGTCACCCTCGGTGTCCATACCCGTCAGATCACCTTTACGGCGTGTGACCATATCCACCATCTTGCTGGCATAGTCCTGAGGTACATTGATGTCGAGTTCCTCAACCGGCTCACACTTCTGACCGTTGATCTCCTTATAGATCACCTGCGGCTGACCCACCTGCAACTCAAAGCCCTCGCGACGCATGGTCTCGATGAGCACAGAAAGGTGGAGCACACCACGGCCGCTGACAACCCAGCTGTCTGTGGAGCCCTCGACATTGCGCACACGCAGGGCCAGGTTCTTCTCCAGCTCTTTCTGCAAACGCTCGCCAATCTGACGCGAAGTGCAGTACTTACCCTCTTTGCCAAAGAAAGGAGAATCGTTGATGGTGAAGAGCATGCTCATCGTCGGCTCGTCGACAGCGATTGGCGGAAGAGCCTCGGGGTTCTCGAAGTCAGCGATGGTGTCACCAATCTCGAAGTGCTGCAGACCGACAACAGCGCAGATGTCGCCACTGTCGACATGGTCGCAGCGCTTGTGCGTGATACCCTCAAAGGTATGCAGCTCCTTGATCTTATCTTTTTCAAACGTTCCGTCGCGGTGGCAGACGGTGATGTTCATACCATCCTTGAGCGTACCTCTGTGCACACGGCCGACAGCGATACGTCCTGTATAAGAACTATAGTCGAGAGAAGTGATCAGCATCTGAGGTGTACCTTCCAGGCGTTTAGGTGCCGGAATGACCTCGAGGATCTTATCGAGCAGATAGTCAATATTGTCAGTGGGCTTGTTGAAATCCGGACCCATCCAGCCATTCTTGGCAGAACCATAGACGACGGGGAAGTCGAGCTGATCTTCCGTTGCGTTGAGGTCGCACATCAGGTCGAACACCATCTCATAGACCTGCTCAGGACGGCAGTTAGGTTTGTCGACCTTGTTCACCACGACGATGGGCTTGAGGCCGAGTTTCAGTGCTTTTTGCAGTACGAAACGCGTCTGTGGCATAGGACCCTCGAAGGCATCGACGAGCAGCAGACAGCCGTCGGCCATGTTGAGCACACGCTCCACCTCACCACCGAAATCGGAGTGGCCCGGAGTATCGAGAATATTGATCTTCACACCTTTCCAATTGATAGAAACGTTTTTGGAAAGGATGGTTATCCCTCGCTCGCGCTCCAAATCATTGGAGTCCAATACTTCGCCGCTGTTGTCCTGGCCGTCACGGAACAGTTTACCAGCGAGCATCATCTTGTCAACCAGCGTAGTTTTGCCATGGTCGACATGCGCAATAACTGCGATGTTACGAATGTCTTGCATTACTTTACCTTAATAGAGCTAATAATTTGCTTGCAAAATTACAAAAAAAACTGGTAAAAGTGGCTGATTCTGAGAACTTTTTTGTAACTTTGCAGCGCATTTTCGGAGATACCGATGCATTTAAGGCCGCTTGTGCTCTGATGAAGGTGCTTGCGGACGAAGGATGTAATGATGCAACAACAATTAATCATCAACACAATGTATTTAAACAAAGAGAAGAAGGAGGAAATCTTCGGCCAGTATGGCAAGAGCAATGCAGACACCGGTTCTGCTGAGAGCCAGATCGCACTGTTCACTTATCGTATCGCACACCTGACAGAGCATGTCAAGACACATCACAAGGACTTTGTGACCACTCGTTCTCTGACTCGTCTGGTAGGTAAGCGCCGCGCTTTGCTGGACTACCTGAAGGATCGTGACATTGAGCGTTACCGTGCTATTGTGAAGGCTCTCGGCCTCCGCAAGTAATCGCAGGCAGCGCTTCTTTCATACGAGAAGAAAATTAGGCAAGAAGAAAGCCCGTGCTACAGTGGTAGCGCGGGCTTTTTTAATGTATAATGTATAGTGTATAAAGTATAATGTATAATGTAGAATGTATAGTGTATAAAGTATAATGTAGAATGTATAGTGTATAGTGTATAATGTAGAATGTATAGTGTATAATGTAGAAATAATAGATAACAGTGGGGAGCTATTCATAACGACTCAGCAAATGAAGTTGTAGCCTTACTACTCGCTATTGTCATTTTATCAAGAATTTGAGAATTATAGAATATCTCGTGCGCCATTTCGAATTAATAAGAATTGGAGAATATAAGCAACTCAACTACTTTCGACGGAAAATCCTTTTTGATTCCTATCAATAGAGGAATTCTTCCATTCTCTCATGCTCTCATTCTCTAATTCTTGAGATAAAATAGCCACAGGAATTTTTCACCGAACAGCTTACATTATACTTTATACATTATACACTATACATTATACATTATACATTATACATTACATATCTCCTTGAGCGGCACCATGACGAAGTCGCGCTCATGCATTAGCGGATGAGGAATCTTCAGATCAGGCTCATCCACTTTCCAGTCGTCATAAAGCAGGATATCGATGTCGATGACACGGTCGTGATAGACACCATCAACCGATTTACCCGTACGACCGAGGTCACGCTCGATGCGCTGCGTGGCCAAGAGCACCTGACGTGGTGCCAGTGTCGTCAGACAACAGCAACATGCGTTGAGGAACTTATTAGGCGACTCAAAGCCCCATGGCTCTGTTTCATGAAGAGATGACAAGGCAGAGACATGCCCTACCCTGCTCTCCAATAACTCCACAGCCTGACGTATCAGTCCCCGCCGGTTGCCAATATTGGAACCTAAGCTGAGGTAGACATGATGCAAGGCTGGATTGTGTGTATCTGTCATCATTTGTTTCTACTACATTGACACTGCTGTCGATCAGTCTACGATCAGCAGGCTGTCGCCATAGCAGCCAAACTTGTAGCCGTGCTTCACCGCGAGAGCGTAACAAGCCATCACGTTCTCGTAGCCGCCAAAGGCTGCTGTAGACATCAGCAGCGTAGACTCGGGATGATAGAAGTTTGCAATCATCGTGTCAGCAAGACCGAACTCGTAGGGCGGGAAGATGAACTTTGATGTCCAGCCGTCGTACTCCTTGAGGAAGCCATCAGTGCCTACAGCCGTCTCGGTAGCCTTGGCCACACTCGTACCAACGGCACAGATATGATGTCCCTCCTTCTTAGCCGTGTTGACCATGTCGCAAGCCTCTTTGTTGACAAACATCTGCTCAGAGTCCATCTTATGCTTCGTGAGATCCTCCACCTCGATCGGAGAGAAGTTGCCCAAGCCACAATGCAGCGTGATAAAAGCCGTGTTGATGCCCTTGATCTCCATACGCTTCAATAGCTCGCGGCTGAAGTGAAGTCCTGTGGCCGGCACAGTGACCGCACCTTCGTTGCGGGCAAAGAGCGTCTGGAAGTCTTCGAGATCCTCCTTAGTGGCATGGGAATGCACGTGCATACCCTTCATATCGGGATCCTCAGGACGGCCGTTGAGTACATACTCCGGCAGCGGAGCCTCACCAAGAGCGAAGAGGTCGCGCTTGAACTGATCGTGAGGACAGTCATAGAGGAAGCGAAGTGAACGACCACGGCTGGTCGTATTGTCATAGACCTCGGCTACCATGGTGCCCACCTCGTCGAAGAAGAGCTTGTTGCCAATACGTATCTTGCGGGCAGGCTCCACGAGTACGTCCCACAGGTGGGTCTCCTCATTGAGCTCACGAAGAACGAAGACCTCGATCTTTGCGTCGGTCTTTTCCTTCGTACCATACAGACGGGCCGGAAACACCTTTGTGTCATTGAGGATGAACACGTCACCATCATCAAAATAGTCTATGACGTTGCGGAAGTCAAGATACTCGCCTTTGATCGGTTGTCCCTTGTCATCCTTCTTATAGAGTTCTATCTCGCCCGTCGTCCGGTGCAGCACCATCAGACGAGACTCGTCACGACGGGTAATGCGGAAAGAGCCCTTCGTACCATCGTCGTTCGTATACTCCCTCACAATACTATGAGGATAAAGAGCCACCGACTCGGGCGGCAACTTAAACTTGAACTGCGATAACTTCATAATGTATATTTCCTTTCTATTCTGTCTGACAATCATCCCGGTTGGGACTTACTTTGTTTATTTCTTAGAGCTGTCGGCCGCCTTGGGAGTGATCTGTGGTTTTGCTTCGGCTGGGCGCTGGAGTGCCGCGGCACTCACTTCGTTGGGAATCTCACTGTCGAGCCACTCGCCAAAACGATTGAACTCGATGCAGTCGTTCTCGCTGATGTCGCCCACACGTGTCCGACGCAAACTCGTGAGATAAGCACCGCTATTCAGAGCGCGGCCAATGTCCCGTGCCAACGCACGGATGTAGGTACCTTTGCCGCAGACGACACGAATGGCCATCGTCTTCTTCTCGTCGTCATAATCGGTGAGTTCCACCTTATCAATATGTATAGCCTTGGGCTTCAGTTCCACGTCCTCGCCATTGCGGCGCAGCTGATACGACCGTGTCCCATCGACCTTACAAGCGCTGTAGGTAGGAGGCACCTGCTGGATGTCACCCTCGAACTGCTTCAACGCATCGAGAATCAGCTCCCGCGTAATATGCTCCACAGGATAGGTAGCGTTTACCTCATGCTCACGGTCATAGCTGGCAGTGGTAGCACCCAACTGCAGCGTTGCCGTGTATTCCTTGGTATGGCTTTGCAGTGTTTCTATCTGTTTGGTACAACGGCCAGTGCAGAGGATCAGCACACCCGTAGCCAACGGATCTAACGTACCGGCATGTCCAACCTTCACCTTCTGACCTAACTTTTGCGATAGCAGGAAGCGGATATGGGCCAGTGCACCAAAGCTCGTCATGCCATAGGGCTTGTCGATAGCTAAGATTTCTCCTTTGATAAAATCTCTCATCAATCAACCATAACAAGTGAGTGACCGGTTGCCAACATCAGCAGAATGACGGCACCAATGATGATGCGATACCAGCCGAATGCACGAAAACCGTATTTGGTCAAGAAACCGACAAACCACTTCATAGCAAGCATTGCCACCACAAAAGCGATGACGCAGCCTACGATGAGCAACATGATATTGTTGCTGGTAGCCCACGTAGTGCCTTCCTTGAACATATCGATCAGGTCGAGAAGCGTAGCACCAGCCATCGTCGGCACAGCCAGAAAGAAAGAGAACTCTGCCGCGCGCTTGCGTGTCAGCTTCTGCTGCATTCCTCCTACGATAGTAGCCATACTGCGACTTGTTCCTGGAATGACTGACAAGCACTGCCAACAGCCAATGAGAAACGCACGCTTCCAATCGACTTGATTGTTCTCTGACCCTTTGTTGAAGATACGATCACAGAAGAGCATGAATACGCCACCTATGACAAGCATAGCAGCCACGACGACCACACTGTCCAGCAACCAGTCGAGCAGACCGCTCTTCTTGGCTGCCAAGCCAATGACTACGGCAGGCAACACACCCACGATAAGCAGTCCGTAGAATTTCATCTTGTCGACAAACTCCTCATAGTTGCGCATCTGAAAGAAATGCTTCCAATATAGACACACAACAGAGAGAATGGCACCGAACTGAATGATGAACGTGAAGGCGTGGACAAAAGGATCACCCTGCTGTACACCCAAAAGATTCTGGGTGATGATCATGTGTCCGGTTGACGACACGGGCAGGAACTCCGTGAGTCCCTCCACGATGGCGATGATAATAGTCTGTATCAGTGTCATCAGGCCTCCTCGTTGTTAGATGGTGCTTCGGCAGGAGTGTTCTCGTCTCCATTGTCCTTAGGCTTGTGGATGATGGCATAGATCATGGAAATGAAGCCAACAAAGCACACTACAGGAGCTACCTTGATACGGCGGAAGCTGAAGATGTCGGGATTAAAAGCCTGTTCCGTAGAACTGCTGCCACTCATCAGTATGAAACCGATGACCACGATGGCGAAACCGATAGCCAACAACGTGAAGTTGGTACGGTCGAATGCATAATTTCTTTTATCCATATTTTGTTTATTCATTATTCTAAGTTCAATATTCCTATATTCGTTCACCCTCAACAGGCCATTGAGGCAGCCGAAAGGATAGAATCGACTTGACTGCAGACCAAACTGCCTGTGCCTCCTTAAATCTTATACAGATCTCCGGCCTTCATCTTCAGGAAGCGGTTCACCGAGATGGAAGCGCAGATAGCCGTGATGATGATACCGAAAGCAACGACCGACACAGCCGTGATAGTCATCTCACGCCAAGTCACAATATTCAGTATCTCTGGCTCATAGCGATAGAGCGCATACATACATCCACCAAGAACGATGATCGCCAACAGTGCGGCAAGCAGTCCGGTCAACACGGCACGACGGATGAAAGGCCCTCGGATAAAGCCCCAGGAGGCTCCGACGAGCTTCATTGTGTGGATGGAGAAACGGCGGGCATAGATACCGAGCTTCACCGTGTTGTTGATCAAGGAGAAGGACACAAAGGTGAGCAAAGCCGCAATGACGAGCAGGATGATACCAATCTTCGTCAGGTTACGGTTGACAGCATCGACCAAATCCTTCTGATAGTTGATCTCCGACACCTTAGGATAGCGCTTCAGCTGTGCCGAGATCCATTTCAGCGAGTCGTTGTTGGCATAGTCGCTCTTCAGCGTCAGCTCGACAGATGAGGGGAAGGGATTGATGCCATCGGTGAACTCAGAGGGATCGGCACCCATCTGACGGGTAGCATCAGCCAAAGCAGCACGCTTGCTGATGAAGTGCACTTGCTTGATATAAGGTTGCTGCTTCAGATGAGAGCACATCGTGATGGCTTCGTTGTCACTCATATCCTGTTCGAGCATCATGGTGACGACAAGGTTCTCTTTTACATACGACGAAAGATTGCGGCCGGTCAGCGTAGAAAACACGACAAGCCCCAACAGCACGAGCACCATGGCCGTGCTGATACACAAAGTAACAGCTTGCAGACGCCCAGTGTGCCTGCTTACCTTATTTCTCTTCTTTCCCATTGCAGTGGTCAAAATCTTGCATTTGGATACAAAGTTAATCAAAATATTAGAGAGAAAGAGATGATTAACTTGCATTAACCAAATAATCAAGAAGAAAAGCACCGATAATGATATATTTTTATTAACTTTGCTCAAGACAAATGTAAAATTAGAGTATAGCTATTATGAGTACTGTTATTTATCCCAGTCCCATCTACGGACCGGTTCACAGCCGCCGTTTAGGACTGAGCTTAGGCGTGAACCTGATGCCGGCAGACGGAAAGATATGCACCTTCGATTGCCTGTATTGTGAATGTGGCTTTAACAAGGACCGCCGCACACATTCACCTCATCCTACGCGGCAGCAGGTGGCGGAAGCTTTGGAAAAGCAGCTCATCAAGATGCACAACGACCAGGAGCATCCCGACGTGCTTACCTTCGCGGGAAATGGTGAGCCCACCAGCCATCCCGAATTCCCCGGCATCATTGACGATACCATCCGACTGCGCGACAAGTGGTGCCCGAAAGCAAAGATCAGTGTGCTAAGCAATGCCACCTTCTCCGGACATGACGACATCCGCAAGGCTCTGCTGAAAGTGGACAACAACATTCTGAAACTTGATACGGTCAGCATGGACTATATCCGTAAGGTGGATCGTCCAACGCAGCCCTCCTACGATGTTCAGGACATCATTGAGAACATGCGATGGTTCAAGGGACACGTGATCATCCAGACCATGTTCATGAAAGGCGACGGCACGGACAATACGGGTGAAGAATATGTGGCGCCGTGGCTCGACGCTGTCAAATACATTCAGCCGCAAGAAGTGATGGTCTATACCATCGACCGCGAGACGCCAGACCAAAAACTGCGCAAGGCTTCACATGAGGAACTGGATGCTATCCGCGACCGCGTCATTGCATTGGGCATTCCCTGCACGGCTTCGTATTAAAGCAAAAGACCTGTTCACAAGTAAAGCACGGTTTCATCTCCAGGCATAGAAATACTTTCACATGATCAACACTTGACTTTCGTCGGGCTATCAAATATAGATTATATTTATGAAAATCGTTCCAGCATCCATCGAACAAGCTGAGTCTATCGCCTCTCTCATCATGTTGGCGATGAACCACGAGTGTTGTCAGAACTTCGCAGGGCCAAGCCACACTTTAGAGGACTTCCATCGCATGATGATAGCACTGGTCAGAAGAGACGACAGCCAATACAGCTATCGCAACGCGATGGTGGCACTCGATGACAACACAACCGATGGTCATCCGGTGGTAGCCGGTGTCATCGTAGGCTACGATGGCGCTGATTTGCACCGATTGCGCGAAACTTTCCTGCAGGCAGCCAAGGAGTTCCTGGAACAGGACTTCCGTGGCATGGACGACGAGACGCAGGCCGGAGAGTACTATATCGACTCGCTTGCTGTCAACGAAAGCTACCGTCATCAAGGACTCGCTACGCTGTTGCTGAAAAAGCTCATCGATCAGAAGGGTCAGAGGCAGCCTGTCGGACTGCTCGTAGACAAAGGCAATCCAGGAGCAGAACGTCTCTATCGAAGTCTGGGCTTTGAATATGTCAACGACGCAACATGGGGAGGGCACGAAATGCGACACTTGCAGACAGCAGAAAAGTAAGCTGTTGTTCATAAACACACATTTACTGTTCGCCCATTACCAAGGCCAAAAGAAATTATCAACAGACGTGTAAAGAGCTAATTGTTAGTGTGAATACAAAAACACGAACTAATGTTAAAAAACTCACGGGGCGTTTTGAGTTTTCATCAAGAATGGCTAACTTTGCACGATGAAAGGAGAGATTATGTCCTGCTCCAAGCTTTTTAAACACAAAGAAATTAAACGTTATATATAATATAGGTATGAAAATTAAAAATTGTATGTTCGTAGCTTTGGCTGCGCTTTCTCTCGTTTCATGTGGAAAGAAGAGCGGCGGCGGCCTGGCTGACCTTCAAGACAATGAGTTTGCCGTGCGCACTGTCGGCGAGTCAAGCGCCGACATGCAGACCACTTATCCGGCAACCATCAAGGGTATTCAGGATGTGGAGGTACACCCAAAACTTTCTGGGTATATCACCAATGTGTATGTCCACGAAGGACAGTATGTGCGCGCCGGTCAGGTGATGTTCACCATCGACAGCGAGACCTACCGTGCCGCCGTCAGTCAGTCTCTGGCAGCATTGAACACAGCTATCGCACAGGCCAACACTACTAAACTGACCTATCTGAACAATAAGAAGCTTTTCGCCCAGCACATCATCGGTCAGTATGAGCTGGAGACCGCATTGAACAGCTACAAGACCGCTGAGGCTCAGGTGGCCCAGGCCCGCGCCAGCCTCGCCTCTGCCCGCGAGACGCTTGCATGGTGCACAGTGACCGCTCCGGCGTCAGGCGTTGTCGGCTCCCTGCCGTTTAAGAAGGGAGCCCTCGTCTCTGCTCAGAGCACGCTGACAACAGTCAGTGATGTCTCCACCGTGGAGGTGTTCTTCTCAATGAGTGAGGCCGACATCCTCGGCATGTCAAAGACGGCAGGCAGCGTAGCCGGCGTCATGCGTGAGATGCCAACCGTGAAACTACAGTTGGCCGACGGTACAGTCTACAACCAGCCCGGACGCGTCGTGAAGATGAGCGGTGTCATTGACGCTACCACAGGTGCTTACACACTGATCGCCCACTTCCCCAACCCTCAAGGACTGCTGAAGAGCGGCGGTGCAGGTCAGATCATCGTGCCGCACGTGAGCAACAACATCATCAGCATCCCGCAGGAGGCTACCTCTCAGGTTCAGGACAAGTACTTCGTATATAAGGTCGACAAGGACAACAAGGTGAAATATACCGAGATTACTGTCAACCCACAAAACGACGGACAGAACTATATCGTCACTTCCGGATTGAACGCAGGTGACCGCTATGTCTCCAAAGGCATCAGCAAGCTCACCGATGGCGAGCAGATCAAACCGCTCACTGAAGAGCAATATCAAAAGAAGATCGACGACGCAGCCAATCTCGCCAAAGAGCAGGGAACGGCAAAGGGCTTCGTCAAGGCAATGACAGGAAAATAAAATAAAGAAATGATGAATGTTGATTGTTGAATGTTGACGGTGTTCAGCGACGAGTGGCCGTGGCGCCATTAAGTCATCATTGAACATTCATCATTCAACATTCCTCATCATTTATCATTCATCATTCAACATTTAGAAGAATATGACATTTACTAATTTTATCAAGCGTCCGGTGCTCTCCACCGTGGTGTCTATCCTGCTTGTGCTGTTAGGTACCATCGGATTGGTGTCACTGCCTATCGAGCAATACCCGGACATAGCCCCACCAACCATCATGGTGCAGGCCTCCTATCAGGGTGCAGATGCCGAAACGGTGATGAAGTCTGTTGCCGTGCCTTTGGAGGAAAGCATCAATGGTGTGGAGAACATGACCTACATGACCTCGCAGACCACCAACGATGGTATGTGTATGATCACCGTGTACTTCAAGCAGGGCGCAGACCCGGATATGGCTGCCGTGAACGTGCAGAACCGTGTCTCCCAAGCTCAGGCTCTCTTGCCTTCTGAGGTTACGCAGGTCGGTGTGACCGTCACCAAGCGTCAGACCTCTAACGTCATCATGTACGCCGTCACCTCCGACGGACGCTATGACGGTCAGTTTGTCACGAACTACAACAACATCAACATCGTACCGCTCATCAAGCGTATCAATGGTGTGGGTGACGTGCAGAGCCCTTCTACCGCCAACTACTCCATGCGTATCTGGCTCAAGCCGGACAAGATGAAGGAGTACGGACTGATGCCATCGGACATCCTTGGTGTGCTTGCTGAACAGAATATCGAGGCTGCACCGGGTAAGTTCGGTGAAAACTCCAACGTGGCTTATGAATACACTCTGCGCTACAAGGGACGTCTGTCACAGCCGATGGAGTATGAGAACATTATCCTCACGAGTAAGACCACCGGTCAGACGCTGAAGCTCAAGGATGTAGCCAAGATCGAACTCGGCTCACTGATGTACAACGTGAGTCTGGACAACGACGGACAGCCTGCCTGTATGGGTATGGTGCAGCAGATCGCAGGATCTAACGCTACACAGATTGCTACTGACGTAAAGGCCGCTCTTGCTGAGCAGCAGAAGAGCATGCCGCCGGGGATGAAGATCGTCACGATGTATGACGTGACCGACTTCCTCTTCGCCTCCATCCATGAGGTGGTGATGACGCTGTTCATCACGCTGTTCCTTGTGTTCATCGTGGTGTATATCTTCCTGCAGGATCTCCGCTCTACGCTCATCCCAATGATCGCCGTACCGGTAGCTTTGATAGGTACCTTCTTCTTCCTGTGGATCTTTGGATTCTCCATCAACTTGCTGACGCTGTCGGCGTTGCTGTTGGCTATCGCCATCGTGGTCGATGATGCCATCGTGGTCGTCGAGGCCGTCCACGCCAAGCTTGACCAAGGCTACGACAACTCGCTCACGGCTGCTATCGACGCCATGAACGAGATCTCCAGCGCCATCATCTCCATCACGCTCGTCATGGCTGCCGTGTTCATCCCTGTGTCGTTTATGGGTGGCACAAGCGGTACCTTCTACCGCGAGTTCGGTGTGACCATGGCTGTGAGTATCGTCATCTCGGCTGTCAACGCCTTGACACTCTCTCCTGCCCTTTGCGCCATGTTCCTGAAACCTCACAAAGCTGAGGAGAACGAAAGCAACAAGAGTTTTGTGGCCCGCTTCCACGCCGGCTTCAACCGCGTGTTTGAGAAGACCACCAATAAATATAAGAAAGGTGTCGAGCGCGTGATCAATCACCGCATCATCACCGCTGGCATTGTCGTCGTAGGTATCGCCGCACTGGCCATTCTGATGAATACCACCAAGACGGGTCTTGTGCCTGACGAGGATACGGGTACCATCTTCGTGACTATCTCGGCCAATCCTGGTACCTCACAGGAGCGCACCAAGGAGATTGTGAAAGAAGTCGACAAGATGCTGGCCAACAACCCGGCCATCCTCCACCGCAACGCTATCATTGGTTATAACTTCATTGCAGGTCAGGGATCTGACCAGGCTACGTTCATCATCAAGCTGAAGTCCTTTGAGGACCGTGCCGGCGGCATCACTGACCGCATCAAGCGCGCCATCCACGACAAGGACCCGATGGCTCTCGTCGTCAATCCTTACGAGCAGAACTCGGTGCTTGGCATGATCTATAAGCAGACTGCCAGCATCAAGGACGCACAGATCCTGGCCTTCGGTCCTCCTATGATTCCTGGTTTCTCCGTGCAGAACGGTGTGACGATGACCATGCAGGACAAGACGGGTGGCGACCTGAACAAGTTCTACAATGTCACGAAGAGCTTCCTGGCCGAACTGAACAAGCGTCCGGAGATCCAGCAGGCTATGACATCCTACAACCCTAACTATCCACAGTATATGGTCGACGTGGATGTTGCCAAGACCAAGCAGGCCGGCATCTCGCCTAAGGTGGTGCTCTCCGTGCTTCAGGGTTATTATGGTGGTTTGTATGCATCCAACTTCAATGCCTTCGGCAAACTCTTCCGTGTGATGGTGGAGGGCGACGTGGCAAGCCGTATGTCACCCGACGGTCTTTCCCGCATCTATGTGCGCACAGCTACAGGCGACATGGCTCCGGTGAGTGAGTTTGTCAGACTGAAAAAGGTCTACGGCCCGTCCAACATCAACCGTTTCAACCTCTTCACCGCCATCAATGTCAGTGTCAACGCCAACGACGGCTACTCGTCCGGACAGGTGATGAAGGCCATCGAGGAAGTGGCTAAGGACAACCTGCCGACTGGTTATGGCTATGAATACTCCGGTCTGAGCCGCTCCGAGGCTGAGTCGAGCAACTCCACAGCACTGATCTTTATTCTCTGTCTGGTATTCGTCTACCTGATTCTGAGTGCACAGTACGAGAGCTACATCCTGCCGTTGTCAGTGTTGCTGTCCGTGCCGTTCGGTTTGGCCGGTGCCTTTGCCTTCACCAACCTCTTCGGCCACAACAATGACATCTACATGCAGATCTCGCTCATCATGTTGATCGGTCTGTTGTCAAAGAACGCCATCTTGATCGTGCAGTTTGCTTTGGAGCGTCGTGAGACTGGTATGGCCATCAATTATTCAGCCATCCTCGGTGCCGCCGCCCGTCTGCGTCCTATCCTGATGACCTCATTGGCAATGGTCATCGGTCTGTTGCCTCTGATGTTCGCCTCTGGTGTAGGCAAGAACGGAAACCAGACGTTAGGTGCCGCCGCCGTTGGTGGTATGCTCATCGGTACGCTCATCCAGATCTTTGTCGTGCCTGCTCTGTTCTGCATCTTCCAGTGGTTGCAGGAGAAGATCAAGCCGATGAAGTTCGAAGACGAAGAGAACGAGGAGGTAAAGGCAGAGCTTGAGCAGTACGCTCACGCAGACAAGCAAGTGCCTTACACTGACGCGTATACAAAGTAACAAAACGTAGAGTTTCGAAAATATGAAGATATATCAGTTCATACTTACAGGTCTTGCAGCCGTCGCCATGACGGGCTGCAAGAGCCTTTACGGAAAATATGAGCGGCCACAGGTCAACACCTCCGGGCTGGTGCGCGACGCGGTGAGCAACACCGACACGCTTGCCGTGACCGACACGACCAGCTTCGCCAACATTCCCTGGAGGTCGGTGTTCACTGACCCACAGTTGCAGTCGCTCATCAGCACGTGTCTGACCAACAATCCCGACCTGCTCAACGCGGCGCTCAACGTGGATATGGCTGAGGCTCAGCTCAAGGCTGCCAAGCTCGCGTTCCTGCCGGGCATCTCCTTCACGCCGCAGGGGACCATCACCTCATGGGATTACAGCAAGGCGACCAAGACCTATCAGCTGCCGATCAGCGCCAGTTGGGATGCCAATCTCTTTGGCAACCTCACTGCCGCCAAGCGTGCCGCCCAGGTCTCGATGCTTCAGACCAAGGACTATCAGGTCGCTGTGCAGACCAAGCTCATCGCCAATGTGGCCAACATGTACTACACCCTGCTGATGCTCGACAAGCAACTGCAAATCGTCACCGACATGGAGAAACTCACCAAGGACACGTGGGAGATCATGAAGATACAGCATCAGTCGGTCGCCGGTGTGCGCTCTACCGCCGTGCAAAGTGCTGAGGCCAACTATCTGAGCGTGCAGACGCAAAAGGAAGATCTCAAAAGACAGATCCGTGAAACGGAGAACAGTCTCTCGCTGCTGCTCGGTCAGCAGGCTCATGCGATCCCACGCGGAGACCTCGACAATCAGAATCTTCCCACCAATTTCTCCACGGGTGTGGGCATTCAGTTGCTCAGCAACCGTGCCGATGTTCACGCCAACGAGATGGCACTTGCCAACTGCTTCTATAACATAGAGGCTGCCCGCGCCCGCTTCTATCCTTCTCTGACTATCAGCGCTACCGGTGCCTTCACCAACAGCGGTGGCTTGGGTATCACCAATCCCGGCAAGATGCTGTGGAATGCCGTAGCTTCACTCGTGCAGCCCATCTTCGCAAAAGGCCAGCTCACAGCCGGACTTCGCGTCGCTGAGGATCAGTACAAGCAGGCTTACAACACCTGGCAGAACAGCGTGCTCTCCGCTGGCAGTGAGGTCAGCAACGCCCTCGTGCTCTACAATGCCTCTGACGCAAAGAGCAAACTGGAAGAGAAACGCATCGATGTGCTCAAGCGCAACGTGGAAGACACAAAGAATTTGATGGCCAGCGCCGGATCCACCTATCTTGAAGTCATCACCGCAGAGAGCAACCTGCTCAATTCACAGCTCAACAAGGTACAAGACGACTTCAGCAAGATGCAGGCTGTCGTCAACCTCTACTATGCTTTGGGCGGGGGAGCAAAGTAAGTTAGGAATTAGAAATTAGGAATTAGGAGTTATTCAATTACGAGTTACGCTAATTACGAATTTGAAATTACGAATTACGAGTTCTCGAATTACGAATTTGGAATTTGGAATGACGTATTACGAGTGATGCGAATCGTGAACTCCATGTTTCTTTGAAGGTTTATCCCTGTAACTACTCCCCTCCCCTCGGGGGAGGGGAATGGGGGAGAGGCCTCCCTAAATATATTGAATTATGAACAACATCAGTGACAAAGCCGTAGTATCGCCGAAGGCGAAGCTCGGTGACAATATCAAGATATTCCCCTTTGTGTATATCGAGGACTACGTGGAGATCGGTGACAACTGTGTCATCTTCCCCTTTGTGAGTATCCTCAACGGCACAAGACTGGGCAAGAACAACAAGGTGCATCAGGGCTCCGTCCTCGGTGCCCTACCTCAGGACTTTGCCTTTAAGGGAGAGCGCAGCGAGGTGGTTGTCGGCGACAACAATGTGATCCGTGAGAACGTGATCATCAACCGCGGCACGCACGAAGGCTGCAAGACGGTCATCGGCAACAACAACATGCTCATGGAGGGCGTGCACGTCAGCCACGACACGAAGATAGGCGACTTCAATGTCTTTGGCTATGGTACGAAGATTGCCGGCGACTGCCAGATCGGTGATGGTGTCATCTTCTCCTCATCGGTCATTGAGAATGCCGGTACACGTGTGGGCAATCTTGCCATGCTTCAAGCCGGTACCCGCTTCTCCAAGGATGTGCCTCCCTACGTCATTGCGGGCGGTAACCCTATTGAGTATGCCGGTCCTAACAACACGATGATGGAGGCTTGGAAAATCGACGAGCGCATCCGCAAGCATGTGGCCAACGCCTATCGCCTTGTCTTCAATGGCAAGGTGAGCGTCTTTGATGCTGCTTTGCAGATACGTGATCAGGTTCCCGACGGAGAGCAGGTTCGCAACATCATCGAATTCCTGAACTCCACAAAGGTGGGCATTATATCGAAATAAAAAAGAAAGGTAAAATCGCCTTGTTGTTTTTATTAAAGACTGACAGCGCAGGCTTCTTGCTGTTTTCTGTCATCTCTCTATATATAAATAAGGTGTGGCCAATAACGCAAAGCCCCGGATGAAAACATCATCCGGGGCTTTATCATTGTATGACAGTTGACCATGCCGGCAGGCTGGTCATCCGCTAAGAAAAAACTGCTGTTAGAAGAGCTTGTTGGGGTATACGCCCTCGTCAACAAGCTGCTGGATGCGGGCTACAGTACCCGGGCGGTCAGCGGAATAGGTGACACCGAACCACTTGCTCGTCGTGTCAAGCACTTCGCAGGTAGCCTTACCCTCATTGATCAACTTGTTCACCACCCAAGGAATCAGGTACTCTGCCTTAGGATTGGCCTTGGTCTCAGGTGCATCGAGGAATTCTTTAAAGTACTTGTCGCTGTACTCGAAGTATTCCGGAGTGAAGCCCCACACGTTCATACTGACTGGTGTGGTGTCAGCAATCTCCACCCACTTGCCGTTCTCGTCCTTATAAGCCACATTGCCGTCGGCCTGACGCTCGATCTCAGTACGCTCCACGCAACCGGTGAGCAGGTTCTCGCCATTCTTCGAGCACACGCCACGTGACACAGAGCCATTGTCGCTCAGTGTGTTGCCAACGCGGAAACCGACCATGGCATACTTGCCTTTGCTGCCCTCTGGCAGTTCTGAGAGGAACTTGCCAATCACCTTGAAGCAGTCGCGGTTGTAGAAATCATCGCAGTTGATCACACAGAAAGGCTCATGGATCACCTCTTTTGCCATCATCACAGCATGATTGGTACCCCAAGGTTTCGTGCGGCCCTCAGGAACAGAATAGCCATCAGGAATCTTGTCGAGGCTCTGGAACACAAGCTCACAGGGGATATGACCCTCATATTTGGAAAGGATCTTCTCGCGGAAGTCCTGCTCAAAATCCTTACGGATCACCCAGACAATCTTGCCGAAACCAGCCTGAATGGCATCATAGATGCTGTAGTCCATGATCGTCTCGCCGTTTGGGCCCAGACCGTCTAATTGCTTCAAACCACCGTAGCGGCTGCCCATACCGGCAGCAAGCAGTAATAATGTAGGTTTCATACTGTGTATTTTTAAATTAGTTAGAATATGTGCTATCTTAAGCAATGCAAAGTTACAGCAAATAAGCGAAAGGACAAAAAGAATCGCATCTTTTTAATATCAGAAGGTATCAACAAGCTCGAAATATTTGTGTCGTTCATTTAACATCATATTTACTCACGGCAGAGACAAGCAATAAACTCTAAATAGTCAAGTATCATACTAAGAGATTCCTACTAAGCAAACATCATTTATAATAGATGACACATTGAGATCATTAATATTTCTGAGAACATTATCATAGATATTGCTTTGTTATTCCATTAAATATCACTACCTTTGCAAAGCTAAAAATTCTATTTATCATCAATGTGCTCCCATAACTGTTTCATCAGTAATATCACGCACCGGCAAGCTTATCTCTAAGAATATATTCATAACAACATGACATTACGACATTACTTTCTCATGGCTGCACTTCTTCTGTGTGGCTTGTCTTCCACCCACGCCATCAACCGCACTGAGCTCATAAAGTACGCGCAGACGCTGAAAGGCAAAAAAGGCGCTGAACTCAAGAAAGCAATGAACCCTCTTCTTGCTCCCAAAACGGTACTCCCCTATGGTAGCAAAGACAAAGGCACTTGGTGGGGATTCTGGTACACCGACCGGAATCCCGAGACCAACGAATGCTACAACCGATATAGTTCCAACAAATTCTATTTCAATGGTCATACTGGAATGGCCATCAGCGGCATGAACATCGAGCACTCTTTCCCAAAGAGTTGGTGGGGAGGAAGCGAAAACAATGCTTATCAAGACCTATACAACCTCTATCCCTCCGATTCCAAAGCCAACTCATCCAAAAGCAACTATGCAATGGGCGTGGTGACTAACATCACTTCTGAAGACAAAGGTTACGACAAAGTAGGATCTGGCACGATCGACGGGCAGGCCGGTGTGCCGTGCTGGGAACCCGGCGACACCTACAAAGGTGACTTTGCACGCAGCTACATGTACATGGCAATAGCATACAGCAATTTGAAATATGTGAAAACAGGAAAGCAGACCATGGCCAACAACGATTATCCCGGTATGAAGTCGTGGGCAACCACGCTCTACATCCAGTGGAGCAAGGCTGACAAGGTCAACGACTTAGAGCGTGCACGCAACAATGCCGTGGCCAACATCGAGGGCAACCGCAACCTGCTCATCGACTTTCCGCACTTGGCAGAATATGTCTGGGGAGACAGCACCGACATAGCTTTCAACCCAGAGACTTCCATCACTACAGCCGACGACGACAACCGCTATCTCAAAGAGCCTGCACAGCCGGTGACGCCACCAAGCGAGGACAAGTATACTTTCGAGCTGGCCGACAAGATTGAATCAGGCAAGAGCTATCTGATCGTGGCACAAAGCGAAAGCAAATATATTGCCGCCAAGCCTATCAACAGTAAGTATGGCTTTCTGTATACAACAGACGTGACCGTCAACGATCAGAAGCAGATCACGGTAAGCAGCAAAGCCAACGCTTTCATCATCACACAGCAAAGCGACGACAAGTACTATATTGTGGACAGCAACAACCAATATTACTATAACGATAATCGCTACCAGAACTTCAACGTCACAAGTTCTCCCTCTGCAACAACGCTGTGGACTCTCACGCCGAACAGCGACGGCACATGGAAGATAGTCTCTGCCACCAACCACAGGATACAGTATTCGAGCAATTACCACTCGTTTGGCTGCTATTCCAGCGAGCAAGGCACGATGCCATTGCTCTTCGTCGAGACTGAGACACCGACAGCGATCCAAACAGCAACGCTTCATCAACGTCAGGCCAGCGACATCCGCTATAACCTCGGAGGACAGCGTGTCGACGAGCACTACAAAGGCATTGTCGTCGTCAACGGCAAAAAGATAATCGTGAAATAAGAGTCCTTTGACGAGAACATCAACTGGTGTTTAAAACGTCAACTGGTAATAGCTCTGTTGCAAGTCCCCGAAGGGGACACATTATGAAAGACCCCATGCCTCTTCATTCTTATGAAACAATGGCCTCACAAGAACGGAGAGTCATGGGGGTTCTTAGTAGGAGGTGACGCGTCCCGCGTCACGAGCTCCTATAATTCTCATAAAGGTAATAGCGACGCGTCCCGCGTCACGAGATCCTATCATTCGCGTTAAGGCAATTACGACGCGAGACGCGTCGCCTCCTAAAATTACTTCTCCTTTTTACCGTTCAAAGGTGTAGTGCCTCCATGAAGCGACGGATCACCTCCGGATTGCCAGTGTGCTTGCCTGTGTCCTCACTAATCTTGCAGGTGTCGTTGTAGAACGGCCACGATTCGGTAATCTTAGCTGCTACGAGCTTGATGACGATGTTCATCGGGCGGATACCGTCAAAGTCGTTGGTGAAGTGTGTGCCGATGCCAAACGACGGCTGCACATACTTCTCTGCTTCTTGCTGCAACGCAATGGCACCATCAGTGTCGAGAGCATTGGAGAAGATGACCTGCTTCGACTTGGAGTCGATGCCCAAACTCTCGTATTTGGCACAAATCTTTTGCAGTTGCTCCATGTTATCGCCGGAGTCAACGCGCAGACCCTTGAAGAGGTTGGCAAAGTCTTCGGAGAAGTTCAGAGAGAAGATGTTCCAGCCGAAGGTGTCGTAGAGAAAGGTGCCGAGCGCTCCGTTGAAAGTGTGGCGCCAGGCGTTCATGGCAATGTGGTTGGCCATCTGCGGCCCATACATGCCTCCTATGGCTGCTATGAACTCATGCGCCATCGTGCCGACAGGTGTCAAATCGTACTTCATGGCGAGATAGACGTTGCTCGTACCGACGAACCGGCCTTTCCAGTCGCGTGCCTCCTGACAGTCTTTCATGGCTCTGACCACAGTGTCCTCAGCCTGGAACGACGCACGGCGGCGTGTACCAAAGTCGGAATAGGTACATCCGGCTTCGAGCAGCCGCTCCGCCTTGTGGTAGCTTTTCTGATAATAAGCGTCATAGTCAAACCGCCCTTCTTGACCGCACACGATATAGTAGAGTTCAGAAACGATGGCGAGCACCTTCACCTCCAACAATATCGTCTCTGCCCAAACACCCTCAAACTCTATGTGTAAGTGTCCGTCCTCGTCCTGCCAGGCGTGAACCCACTTTCGGCTGAAGCGGAAGCCACGCAGATAGATAAAGAACCAGTCGGGCAGATAATAGCATCGGCGGCGCATGAAAGCTATCTCCTCATCAGTGATGGTGAGCTTTTCGAGATAGCCCACCTGCTCCATGACAAGGTCGGCGAATCCCTTGGGATAGACGGTATTGTCACGGTCATTGAATTCATACTTCACCCATGCACGTGGATAGTTGTCGATCACGGCACAGCACATCGTGAACTTGTACAGGTCGTCGTCGGTAAAATGGTTGATAATCTGCCGCATCATATAATATTAATAAAAAGACTTCAATACAACGGGATGCTTGCCTAAATATTGCCTACTTGCGTGGGCTTTATCTTCAAGTAGAGGCGAACAACACTTCTATTTGATCTGAACATGATTGCTATTGAGCATTGACTTGATTGCAGTAGAACAGTACTGTGTTACCTATAAAACAGACGTATGTCGCTTCTACAACATACGTCTGTTACTCATTATATATATACTGAAAAAGGTGCCCTTGCCTCACGGCAAAAGCACCAAGCAAACTTAAACAACCAATAAAAGAAATAGATTGTCCTTGCTTATCGGATGAACAGAAGCTCGCGATACTTCGGCAGTGTCCAAAGCTCGTCGGCAACTACCAGCTCCAGCTTGTCTATCTGATAACGGATCGGCTGGAACTTCGACTCCACTGTGTCGTGGTAGGCGACGGCCTTCTCGCGGGCATCTTCTATCTTATTAGCGACCTTACGAGCATTGACAAGGTCTTCAACTCCCTTCTCAATGATGGAGGTACGCTCAGCAATTTCCTTAATGATCTTCAGGTTGCGCTCACTGAGTTTCTTGCCTTCCTCAGCGCCGAAGATAGCCATCATGTTCTCCACATTCTTGGCCAACTGGCTCTGATAGTGCGTGGCAACCGGAATGATGTGGTTCATGCTCAGGTCACCGAGCACACGACCCTCGATCTGCAGTTTCTTGGTGTAGGTCTCCCATTTCACCTCGTTGCGTGCTTTGAGCTCGTTTTCCTTCATCACGCCCATCGACTCAAACATCTTGATGCTGGACTCGTCGAGGTAGCGGTCGAAGATCACCGGGCAGCTCTTCTCAGTGTCCAGTCCGCGCTTCTCAGCCTCAGCAACCCACTCGTCGCTATATCCGTTGCCGTCGAAGTGGATAGGAGCACATGTCTTGATGTCAGCGCGCAGCACGTCGATGATGGCAGAGAACTTGTCCTCGCCCTTGGCAATGATAGCGTCGACACGCTTCTTGAAGTCGGTCAGTGCCTCTGCAACGGCTGTGTTCAGCACAATCATGGCACTGGCGCAGTTAGCCTCAGAACCTACAGCACGGAACTCAAAGCGGTTGCCGGTGAAGGCAAATGGAGAGGTACGGTTGCGGTCGGTATTGTCGCGCAAGATATCAGGAATCTCAGGGATGTCAATCGTCACACCCTCCTTGCCCTTGATATTGAACAGATCCTTCTTGTCGGCCTTTACGATATGGTCAAGAATGTCGGATACCTGTTTGCCCAGGAAAGAAGAGATGATTGCTGGAGGTGCTTCGTTGGCACCCAGACGGTGAGCGTTGGTAGCACTCATGATAGAAGCCTTCAGCAGACCATTGTGCTTGTATACACCCATCAGCGTCTCGACGATGAACACCATGAAGCGCAGGTTGTCCTCAGGTGTCTTGCCTGGACCGTGGAGCAGAATGCCCGTATCAGTAGAAAGACTCCAGTTGTTGTGCTTACCGGAACCGTTGATACCGTCGAACGGCTTTTCGTGAAGCAGTACCTGGAAGCCGTGCTTGCGGGCTACTTTCTTCATCAAGCTCATCAGCAACATGTTGTGGTCAACAGCCAAGTTGGTCTCTTCGAAGATAGGAGCGCACTCAAACTGGTTAGGAGCCACCTCGTTGTGGCGTGTCTTGCAAGGAATGCCCAGCTCAAGAGCCTGGATCTCAAGATCCTTCATGAAAGCCTGCACACGCTCAGGAATCGTTCCGAAGTAGTGGTCGTCCATCTGCTGGTCCTTGGCAGAGCTGTGGCCCATCAGCGTGCGGCCGGTCAGCACGAGGTCAGGACGTGCGGCATAGAGGTCCTCGTCGACGAGGAAGTACTCCTGCTCCCATCCCAGGTTGCTGATACACTTCTTCACGTCGGGATAGAAATAATGACAAACATCGGTAGCGGCAACGTTCACAGCATGGAGAGCGCGCAGCAGAGGTGCCTTGTAGTCAAGTGCCTCACCGGTGTACGAAATGAAGATCGTCGGGATACACAGTGTGTCGTCAATGATAAACACAGGTGATGTAGGATCCCATGCTGAGTAACCACGAGCCTCGAAAGTAGAGCGGATACCACCAGAGGGGAAGCTGGATGCGTCAGGCTCCTGCTGCACAAGCAGCTTGCCGGAGAATTCTTCAATCATTCCGCCTTTGCCGTCATGCTCGATAAAAGCATCGTGCTTCTCAGCGGTACCCTCTGTCAGAGGCTGGAACCAGTGAGTATAGTGTGTGACACCATTCTCGTCGGCCCACTGCTTCATGCCTGCTGCTACTGCGTCGGCAATGCTGCGGTCGAGCTGTGCACCGTTGTCGATGACATCGATGAGCTTGTCATACACTTTAGACGGAAGATATTTGTACATCTTCTGACGGTTGAACACTTTCTTGCCGAAGAATTCTGAAGGACGCTCTACCGGTGAGATGACCTCAACGGGTTTTCTGCGAGATGCCTCAGCGACGGCATCAAATCGTAAACTAGTCATATTTCTTAATGTTGATGTTAAAGTTCTTGTATGGAAGTGGTGCCTCACCGAGGAGGACACCACATTGATTGATTGTTTTTGCTATGCAGGTTGTACCTGCTGATAGTTGCGAGTTACGGGTGCAGTGTGAAGCCGCAAACGAAGTAAGCATTCTGTGTGCTGGGGTTGGCATACACACCGGCGAAGACTGGAACAGAGAAGGAGTTGGTGATCTCGATGTCTTTACAAGCTTTCAATCCCAGGTTGGTGACAGCGAAACCGTTGGCCTTGGCGTAGAACGACGTACGATAAGGTACGGCACCTACTGTGGCGGTCCAATCGAGAGAAGCCAGTTTGAAAGGTGCGGCCAACTCTACATAGGATGAATAGGCTCTGTCACCGTCTTTGTTCACTCCGTCGTTTCCGGCGAAGTTGGTGTACCAGTTAATTGCCAGCGGCCCAAAGTCGTAACCGATATTTCCCTCAAACACATGACTCGTCTCGTGAGCCTTGTAAGCGAAGTACTTGTCGTTGGGCGAGTTGAACCAGTAGTCAGTCACGCCAATGTGGAAACCTCCTACCGTGTAAGCAGCTGTGAGGTCAAGCTCCTTGGTATCGTCTTTGTCAGACAGTCCAACGTTGCCCCATGCAGATAGAGAAAACCCTTTGTAAGCTATGCCCAGTGTTGGCTGGATGCTCACGTCTCCTAAGTCTTGTCCACGCCAGATATACTGGTTGACGACATCGGTACTTATCGTACCTTCTACTTTGTCCTGAGCACTTGCTGTGAGTGCTGTCATGGCAATGGCAGCCAGACACATCATTCTTCTTACCTTTTTCATAACGACTTATTTTTAATTATTCGTATTGTGGCAGCACCATCCCGAAAGGCTGACTGCCGTTTTCTCTCACTTGCGTTTCTCTCAGTTTTCTCTTTAAGACCGATGCCTTTCGACATGTATGTCTCTTTCTGCATCTTCACCTTGTTGCTGCTTCTCGCGGCTACGGCTGCATTCCGGATATATCTTACTTCTTCAGTGACCACTCAGCGATGCGCCGCATAGCCTCACGTACATCTTCGCGGTTGCCAAAGGAAGTCAGTCGGAAATAGCCTTCACCACTTGGACCGAAGCCCACACCCGGTGTACAGACAACGCCGCATCCGTAGAGGAGTTGCTCGAAGAACTTCCAGCTGTCCATGCCGTCGGGTGTCTTGACCCACAGATAAGGAGCGTTGACACCGCCATAGACCTTATAGCTGAGTTTGCTAAGCGTCTCGCGCATGATCTTTGCGTTTTCCATATAGTAGTCTATGGTCTCCTGGATCTGCTTCTTGCCCTCTGGCGTGTAGATGGCCTCGGCGGCGCGCTGGCTGATATAGCTTGTTCCGTTGAACTTCGTGCTCTGTCGGCGATCCCACAACTGATTGAGATTGACGCGCTGCTTGCCGTCGACGGTCACTGCTGTCAACTCTTTCGGGATGATCGTGTAGCCACAACGCACACCGGTGAAACCGGCTGTCTTACTGTAGCTGTGGAACTCTATCGCGCATTTGCGTGCTCCCTTGATCTCATAGATAGAGTGTGGAATCTCAGGATCTGTGATGTAGGCTTCGTAAGCGGCATCGTAGAAGAGGATGGAATCATTGCGCAGTGCAAAGTTCACCCATTTGCGGAGCTCCTCTTTCGGAAGCACTGTACCTGTCGGGTTGTTGGGATAGCACAAGTAGATCATGTCTACATGGCGGTCAGGAATCTGTGGCACGAAGTTGTTTTCTGCCGTGCATGGGAAATAGGTGACATCCGTCCATTTGCCATTCTCGAAGACTCCTGCACGACCAATCATCGCGTTGGAGTCGACATATACGGGATAGATAGGATCCGTCACGCCGATATTGTTGTCCCAGCGCAGGATTTCCTGAATGTTTCCGGTGTCGCTTTTGGCACCATCGTTGACGAAGATCTCATTGAGATCAATGTGGA
The DNA here is from genome assembly GCA_900317685.1 of uncultured Prevotella sp. Taxonomy (GTDB): domain Bacteria; phylum Bacteroidota; class Bacteroidia; order Bacteroidales; family Bacteroidaceae; genus Prevotella. The sequence continues at coordinate 135,189 of ONHQ01000001.1, read as the reverse complement.
TTCCTCTTGGCAGAAAATCGTTCTTTTGAATCGCTTCACGCAGGAAGTCATAACCTCTCTCGGGTCCATAGCCATGAAAAGTAGCTTTGTTGGCCATCTCCTCCACCGCTTTGTGCATGGCCTCGATGACTACGGGAGCCAAAGGACGCGTCACATCGCCGATACCCAGGCTGATCACCTTGACTTTAGGATGTGACACCTTGAAAGCGTTGACCCTTTTAGCTATGTCGGCAAACAAGTAGTTGCCGGGTAGCTTTAGGAAATGTTCGTTTACTAATGCCATATACTTAAATTCCTTTTATGTTGTGTGTTAAGTTTGTCTCTATCGCTTTCTATGCCTCTTTTAGGAGTTTTCTACGTTTCTCTCGTTGTCCGGCTATTCCTGTTCCGGCAAATCTATCTCTCCCTCAAAGGCGAAGGCGGCCGGCCCGGTCATATATACATGGTTGTCGCTCGGATTCCATGTGATGTCGAGATCGCCGCCGTCCATGACGATGACAGAGTGTCTGCCGCTGACACCGAGCTTCGCGGCGGCTACGGCTGTGGCACAAGCTCCTGTGCCGCAAGCCATGGTGATGCCGCTGCCCCGCTCCCAGACACGGGTGCGAAGCTTGCCTGGACCCACCAACTGTGCAAACTCTATGTTGCATCGCTGCGGGAAGACCTTTTCTCTCTCCAATAACTTTCCTAACGTTGTGATGTCCATGTTCTCCACATCGTCCACGAAGATCACATAATGTGGGTTGCCCATGCTCACGAAGAGGCTCTTGGGATCTCCTGCTTCCGTACGGAGAACGTGGTCTGCCAGGGCCTTGATGCTGTTCAGCTCCTCAGGCATTACTCCTGTGTATTGCTCTTTGACATCAAAGGCTGGCGCTAACATATCTACCGTGACGCTCTCCACTTTTCCTGCTTTCAGGTGCAGGCTAAGAATCTTCACGCCGGAGAGTGTCTCCAATCTGATCGTAGTCTTATCAGTGATACCTTTCTCATATAGATACTTGGCGATGCACCGGCTTGCATTGCCGCACATCATTGCTTCAGAACCGTCGGCATTGAAGATGCGCATCGAGAAGTCAGCGTTCTTCTCATCCTTTGGTTTGCCAATGAGCACCAGACCGTCGCTGCCTATGCCCGTATGCGGCTTGCTCCATGCGATGGATGCTGCGCTCGGGTCGGGGATATTATATAATAAGGTGTTGACGTAAATATAGTCATTACCAGCCCCGTGCATCTTGGTGAAGTGAATGGTCTTTGACATAATGAAGCAATTTATTTCTTATTGATTGACTTTATGTTTTGAATACGCTGCAAAGTTAATACAAAAAGATAGAACCACAAAGAGTTGCACGACATTTTTTAGAAACTTTTTCTATGAAAGTGTTAGATTGTAATGTCTAAAGCTTTAAATCATTACAATTTATCAACGAAACCGGCTTTTTGTGAAGCAAGTTGCAAGCAATCAAAAAATATAGATAACAAAAAGAGTATTGTTTGTTGTCTATATAAACAAAATGTATTAACTTTGCACTCGAAGGATTACAATACGTAAGCAACCATAAGTTTAACCATAAAGAAAGGTAAGTTATGAAGAAGATTGAAGCGATCATCCGTAAGACTAAATTTGAGGATGTAAAGGAAGCATTGCTTGCCGCCGACATCGAATGGTTCTCCTATTACGATGTCCGTGGCGAGGGCAAGATGCGCCAGGCCCGAATCTATCGTGGCGTGATGTACGATACAAGCAGTATCGAGCGCGTGTTGATGAACATTGTGGTGCGTGACAAGAACGTCGACAAAACCGTGAAGGCCATCACAGACGCCGCACGCACGGGTGAGATCGGAGATGGACGTATCTTCATCATACCGGTTGAGGACACCATCCGCATCCGCACAGGAGAGCGCGGAGACATTGCCCTGTATAATGCAGAGCAGGAGAAGTAACGCTTCTGCACGCTTTCTTTCCTATATATAAGAAGGTGGATGCAATAGAGAGAACATAGAAACACAATGAGGGTAACAAAAAATCAATCGTATTATGACAGTTCAAGATTTAAGCATTTCTATAGATACCGTATGGATGCTGCTTGCAGCCATGCTCGTATTCTTTATGCAACCAGGTTTCGCCTATTGTGAGGCGGGTTTCACCCGGCGTAAAAACACCACGAACATTCTGTTCAAGAACTTCGTCGACTTCATGCTGGGCTCAGTGCTTTTCTGGTTTGTCGGTTTCGGCTTCATGTTCGGTTCTGATGGTCAGGGCTTCATCGGCATGCCAAACTTCGGCGATCTCTCTTTCTACCACAATGCCAACGGTCTGCCTACAGAAGGTTTCCTGATGTTTGAGACCGTCTTCTGCGCCACATCTGCCACCATCGTGTCCGGTGCCATGGCTGAGCGTACGAAATTCAACATGTATGTTGTCTATTCGTTCTTCATTTCTTTGATCATCTATCCTGTCGAGGGTCATTGGACCTGGGGCGGCGGCTGGCTTTGCAACGCTGCTGACGGCAGTTTCATGATGGACACCTTCGGTCATGCCTTCCATGACTTTGCCGGTTCCACTGTTGTGCACTCTGTTGGTGGCGTGCTGGCTTTCATTGGTGCCATCTTCCTTGGTCCTCGTCTTGGCAAGTACCGCAAGGACGGCAAGAGCAACGCTATTCCGGGTCACAGCCTGACGTTGGCTTCCCTCGGTGTGTTCATCCTTTGGTTTGGATGGTTCGGTTTCAACCCGGGCTCTCAGCTTGCAGCAAGTGGTCAAGTCAACCGTGAGGCCATCAGCCACGTGTTCCTGACGACTAACATGGCAGCCGCTTGTGGCGGTCTGGCAACCATGTTCCTCACTTGGATCAAGTATGGCAAGCCCTCGTTCTCATTGACGTTGAATGGTATTCTTGCCGGTTTGGTAGGTATCACTGCCGGTTGCGACTGCGTGTCAGTAGTGGGTTCTATCATCATCGGTTGCTGCTGCGGTATCGCTCTGCCGTTCGCAGTTGAGTTCATCGACCAGAAGCTTCATATCGACGACCCTGTCGGTGCCAGCTCTGTGCACTGGGTCAACGGTGTTCTCGGTACTTTGCTGACCGGCCTGTTCTCCACCAGTGAGGGTGCATTCTACGGCCACGGCTTCGGTTTCTTCGGCGCAGAGGCCTTCGGTGTACTCTGTGTAGATGCTTGGGCAGCCGCCTGCGGTATCGTACTCTTCTGGACCATCAAGCATACTGTCGGACTCCGTGTTGACAAGCGCGTTGAGGAAGAGGGACTTGACATCTACGAGCACGGCGAGAGCTGCTACAACGGATAGTTTTCACTTAACTCTAATACTTGAAGACTTCAGCCTCCCTTCGGGGAGACCGAGGTCTTTCCATCGGAACACGTTTCCAAACATCATCGGAACCCGTTTCCAAACTTTGTTAGCATTAAAACTCATTATTCATTAACTGATTCAAACAGATTCTGTGTAAGTAATAACAAGACAAGGACAGAAGCAAACGAATAGTATAACAACTCAACCATTATGATTGATACAGGAAATACAGCGTGGATCACCACTGCCACTATCTTAGTGATGTTTATGACCGTTCCGGCCCTGGCATTGTTCTACGGTGGCCTCGTACGGTCCAAAAACATCCTTAGCATTCTCATGCAGTGTCTCATCTGCACTGCCGTGGGCAGCATTCTCTGGGTGGCCATTGGCTACAGCTGGGTGTTTGGCACCAGCCTTCAGGGCACGGCCCTGGGTGGCGTGATCGGAGGTTTTGACAAAGTGTTCCTCCATGGCGTAACCATTCACTCGGTGTTGGCTCCGGCTCATATTCCTGAGTTGACGTTTGTACTCTTCCAGTGCATGTTTGCCGTGATCACACCTGCACTGATCATTGGCGCTTTTGCCGAGCGCATGCGTTTCTCGGCTTTTCTGTTGTTCACCATTCTTTGGTCTGTCATCGTCTATTATCCCATGGCCCATTTCGTGTGGGGTGGCGGTTTCCTTCAGCAGATGGGCGCTATCGACTTCGCCGGTGGCACGGTGGTACATATCAACGCCGGTGTTGCCGCCTTGGTGACTGCCCTGATGTTGGGCCGTCGTACCGGTTACCGTCCGGGCCGTCCTATCCCCGCCACCAACGTCCCCTTTGTGTTCATTGGTGCCGCCATGCTGTGGCTGGGCTGGTTTGGCTTCAATGCCGGCAGCGGCTTGACAGCCGACGGTCTTGACGCCAACGCTTTCCTTGTCACACATCTGGCAACAGCTGTAGCCGCTGTCACGTGGATGACAATCGACTGGATTCACAGTGGCCGTCCCACCTGCGTGGGTATGTGCACCGGTGCTGTGGCTGGCTTGGTGGCTATCACACCGGCAGCAGGCAGCACGGACGTACTGGGAGCGACCTGCATTGGACTCATCACCTCGGTGAGTTGCTATTTCATGGTTGCCGTGGTGAAGCGTGTCTGTGGCTATGACGATGCACTCGACGCCTTTGGTGTCCACGGAATCGGTGGTATCATCGGCTCTATTCTGACGGGTGTCTTCGCTACAAAAGCAGTGACCGGCGGAGCCTGCGGCGCTCTTTACGGCGACTGGCACCAGCTCGGCGTACAGCTCATCGCTACGGTTTTCGGCATCGTCTTCAGTGGCGTGCTGACATGGATCATCTTTGTCGTCATCGACAAGACGGTCGGCATGCGTGTTGACACCCGCGTGGAGGAAGAAGGACTTGACATCTACGAGCACGGAGAATCAGCATATAATCTCTAACTGAAAAACACAACTCCCTCGGGCAGCAGCACTCCGGTGACTCTTGTCCTTGGGAGTTTCAACGTATACATTCACAAACTTAACAGCTTTTACAACCATGTGTGGAATAGTAGGAATTTTCAACATTCAGGAGCAGACTCCTGATTTGCGCCAGAAGGCATTGCGTATGAGTCAGAAGATCCGCCATCGCGGACCCGACTGGAGTGGTATCTACACGGGCAACTCAGCCATTCTTTGTCATGAGCGTCTGAGCATTGTTGACCCGGAAAGCGGTAAACAGCCGTTGTTCTCGCCCGACAAGAAAGAGGTGCTCGCCGTCAACGGTGAGATCTACAACCATCTCGACATCCGTGCATCGTTTCCCGACTATGCTTTCCAGACGGGCAGCGACTGCGAGGTGATCCTGGCCCTGTATCGTCAGTGGAAGGAGAAAGCACGCTCGCTGACCTCTGCCGAGGCTTTGCATGCTTCCATCGTCAGCATGATAGAGCAGCTCAGTGGCATTTTTGCCTTTGCGCTCTATGATGCTGAGGATGGCTCATTCCTCGTGGCCCGCGACCCGATCGGCGTGATACCTCTTTATATTGGTTACGATCCCGACGGCAAAGTGTATGTCGCCAGTGAGTTGAAGGCACTGGAGGGACAATGCGATCATTACGAGCCCTTCCTGCCCGGACACTACTATTGGAGCAAGGATCCGGGCATGAAGCGCTATTATCACCGTGATTGGATGGAAGGAAAGACACGTCCGAAAAGCGCTCTGTCCTATGGTCAGGCCGTTGAGGAGATCCGTCAGGGACTGATGTCGGCCGTGAAGCGTCAGCTGATGAGCGACGTGCCTTACGGTGTGCTGCTCTCTGGCGGACTGGACTCTTCGGTCATCTCCGCCATTTCCGAGCGTTTCTCTTCCACACGTGTTGAAGATGGTGGCGAGACTCGTGCCTATTGGCCCCGTCTCCACAGCTTTGCTGTCGGCCTGAAAGGTGCTCCGGACTTGGCCAAGGCAAAACTTGTCGCCGACTATATCGGTACTGTCCACCACGAGATCAACTACACCATTCAGGAAGGTCTTGACGCCATCCGCGACGTGATCTATTTCATCGAGACCTATGATGTCACCACCGTGCGCGCTTCTACGCCGATGTATCTCCTGGCACGTGTCATCAAGTCGATGGGCATCAAGATGGTGCTCTCGGGCGAGGGCGCCGATGAGATCTTCGGTGGTTATCTCTATTTCCACAAGGCTCCGTCACCGGAGGAGTTCCATAAGGAAACGGTGCGCAAGCTTTCCAAACTCTATCAGTATGACTGTCTGCGTGCCAACAAGAGTTTGGCTGCCTGGGGCGTGGAGGGTCGTGTGCCCTTCCTCGACAAGGAGTTCCTGGATATAGCCATGACGATTGATCCGAGCTACAAGATGTGTCCGGGCAAGACCATCGAGAAGAAAGTGGTGCGCGACGCGTTCACCGACATGCTGCCCGAGGAAGTGGCATGGCGCCAGAAAGAGCAGTTCTCCGATGGCGTAGGCTACAGTTGGATCGACACGTTGAAGCAGATCACCGCTTCTGCTGTCAGCGACGAGCAGATGGCGCACGCTGCTGAGCGTTTCCCGATCAACCCGCCGCGCAACAAAGAGGAGTATTACTATCGCTCTATCTTTGCCGAGCACTTCCCCAGCGACTCTGCCGCACGGTCAGTGCCCAGTGTGCCGAGTGTCGCCTGCTCCACTGCCGAGGCCCTCGCCTGGGACGAAGCATTCAAGAACATGAATGAGCCCAGCGGTCGCGCCGTCAGAGATGTGCATGAGGACGTTGAGTAATCGTTGTTGTATAGTAGCAGGTATATCTCCTTCAAAAGTTAGAATTGTTTTCAAGGATACATACGTAAAAGAGGCTGCGTCCGTCAGGATGCAGCCTCTTTCTATTGGTTGATAGTCTCCGGCAAGCTTCACTCAGCTATGCTCAGCCTTCAGATACTTGTTTCGTTTTCAGTCCCAAAGCCTTTGCTTTCTCCTGCAACAGAGCCATGAGAGGCTCGCGCTCGTTGGGCACGGTGTTGTCGAGGACCGCCTGCTTCAAGGCTTGCTTGAGCTGTCCGACCTCTCTTGAAGGCTTCAGGTCGAACATCTCCATGATCTCATTGCCGTCGATGCAAGGTTGCAGCAGACGCTTGTAGTCCTTCTCTTTCAAGTCCGTAATCTTCTCACGCACCATGCGGAAGTTCTCAAGGAAACGTTGCTTGCGCTGGCTGTTCTTGCTGGTGATGTCGGCCTCGCAAAGCATCATCAGGTCGTCGATGTCGTCGCCGGCATCGTTGACAAGTCGTCTGACCGCACTGTCGGTGACCTCTTCGTCTGCAATGACAATGGGACGCATGTGCAAGTCCACCAGTTTCTGCACATATTTCATCTTCATGTCCATCGGCAGCTTCATGCGACGGAAGATTGCCGGCACCATCTTGGCACCTACATAGTTGTGGTTGTGGAAGGTCCAGCCCTGCACGTCGTCCCACCGTTTGCACTTTGCCTTACCGACATCGTGCATCAGCGCAGCCCAGCGCAGCCAGAGACGGTGGTCGTCGAGATGCTGCAAGTCAGCTTTCCATTCCTCAATTTGCTTCTCGTCGGCATTCTTATCTTGGAGTTTCTCCACGAGATAGCTTCTGCGCTCGTCCTGTCGGCGGCAAACGTTGTCGAGGACTTCGAGGGTATGGTAGAAGTTGTTTTTATGTGCACGCCCCTTGCGTGTCTCCACGTTGTCGAGCACGGTGAGCTCAGGAAGAATCAGCGTGAGCAGACCCGCACGGTGCAAGTCTACGAATCCACGGCTGGGCTGGTCGGCAAGGATGATCTTGTTGAGTTCCTCCTCGATACGCTCTCCGCTGATGATTTTCAGCCGTTCAGCGTTGCGCGTCAGTGCGTCGAAGGTCTCGTCTTCGATGTAGAACTTCAACTGTGTGGCGAATCTCACACAGCGCATCATGCGCAGCGGGTCGTCGGAGAAGGTAATATCAGGGTCGAGGGGCGTGCGGATAATGCCGTCCTCCAGGTCAGCGAGTCCGTCGAAAGGATCGACAAGCTCACCAAAACGGTCAGCGTTGAGGCAGACGGCCAGCGCGTTGATGGTGAAGTCGCGCCGGTTCTGGTCGTCCTCTAAGGTGCCGTCCTCGACATGCGGCTTACGGCTGTCGTGGCTGTAGCTTTCCTTGCGTGCCCCAACGAACTCCACCTCTGTGTCGCGGTATTTGACTTGTGCCGTGCCAAAGTTGCGGAAGACGCTCAGATGGGCGGCGTGTCCGAGCCGGTTTTTCAAGGCTTTTGCCACATCAATGCCACTTCCGACGACGACCACATCGATGTCGTTGGACGGTCTTTCGAGGAAGAGGTCACGCACATAGCCTCCTACGACGTAGCATTCTACGCCCAGGCCGTCGGCCACTTCCGATATGGTGTGAAAGATCTTTTTGTCGAGCAGCATTGCCAGCTCGTCGTCACTCAGCATTCTCATAATTTTCGTTTTAAGGTACAAAGTTACTGCAAACGCATGGAATAGCAAAGAAAAACACCAATTTCTTTTTTAGAATGTAGCAGAGCAGAGGTTTTCTACCGCGGGCCGGATATGAGTCTTCATTTATCTATAGTTGGTTAAAGGGGCAGTTTTATTACCCAAACCAGCAAAACCCTTAAACAGGCACAGAGGATATTTTCCGTGGGTCGGATGTCAGAACTGCTGCGGCAAAGATTTTTTGCTTTTGTAGAAGGGATCGTGTTCATGAGTTCTCTTCTCCAAGCACAGGGTTTAACCGGTGCACCAGTATCATCCTGGTTTCTTGTTAGAGTCAGAAAACTTTACTGTTGCTCCCATCATAGGCCTATTATTTTAAGAGCAAAGCCATTTGATGGCAGTACTACGGGCAGATTACTCCAGTACTAAACCAAGATTACTCCAGTACAAAACCGAGATTACTCAAGTACTACGGGCAGATTACTCGAGTACTTCACCGTAGTACTCTGTCGGTTACGCCGCAGTCTTCCGCCTATAAAGCGTAGTTGAACGATTTAAGTTGGCTACTTTGAGTCTTATTTTTAATGCTGGTTGACCCAGTTAAACATTACTTTTAAATTTGGTTGTGCGTCTGTCTTTCCGCTCAGGTGCAGAAGCCCGTGGCTGAGTCCGATGAAGAACTATTGAAAATTGTATCAATTAGGGAAGTCCATCGCTGAATGGTCATATATTGATGCGCATAAAATGCTCGTGTGACCCGTCGGGTCACTTCGCAATCAATATACGAAGATTTCTCTATCCCCGCACTGCGCTCGTCCCTCGCTTGTACGGGATTACTCATGCGTGTGCCCCGTGAGGCACTGATTCCTCCGGGGCAACAATTAGTCCGATAGGGTGGCACATCCACGCTTGAGCAGATGTGCGCATGAATGACAATGAGGTCAAACACGGACATTGACCACCGCGCCTGTCTTTCTATCTCATTCTTGTCCCTTGTCCCTCTGTTACTACGTCTTAAAAAAACATGTCCTTTATGTCTTTCTATCTTATTCTTGTCCTTTTGTTCCTCTGTTACTACGTCTTTAAATAAACATGTCCTTTCTTTCTTTTAATCGAGCTTTTGTGTCTGTCGTCATTCCTATAACGTGAACATCCGACCGATACGGTACGCTCTGTCAGTCCTTTAGCGAGTAAGTGACGGTGGTGACGACACGCACGCGCTTGATGTACGGCGTATTGGCGTCCCGGTCATCGATGGAGAACTGCCCCTGGTCGGCACTGACGATCTTGTTGAGTTGAGAATGACTGTTCTTGGCAAATTGCTGCGCCGTCTGCTCGGCATTCTCAATGGCCTCCGTCATCATCTGCGGCTTCATCTTCTTGAACGAAGTCAACTGATAGCTGACGTTGTTGGCCGCGTCGTAGTCACCAGCCACCACAGCGACACCCTGCTTGAGCAACTCGCCCTGGCGGGCGATGATTTGGCGTACCTTGTCGACATGCGTCGAGGTGACGGTCACGACCACCGTGACATTGTAGCGGTAGGGCTTGTCATTGCCCGAATACTGTTCCGCGTTCATGTCGATCACCTTCGGCGCTCCCGTGCTGATTTCGCTGGGTTGGATGCCATTGGAGAGCAGAAACTGCCGAATGGTCTTCTGTTTGGCGGCGATGTGGTCATAGAGTTCGGGCAGGTCGTTGCCGATCTCCTTGGTGATGATCGGCCACGTCACCTTGTCGGCCTTGACCTCCTTTTCGGCCAATCCTTTCACGGTGACCTTGCGGTCTTTCTCCGTGAAGTTGTCCATACCAGCTTTCAGAAAGATGCCGAGCAATACGATGCCCAGGGCCACAATGGCAGAAGAGAGAATACGTTCTTTCATGGTCTTTTGCTTTTAATGGTTGATTTAGATTTCTGTCTGATAGTTGCAAAATTAAGAGATAGGCTTCAAAGTCGCAAAGGGAAATCCCTATTCTTTGTGAGGTTTTCCGTATTCGTGATAGAGAAACTGGAATATTTCAGCACAGCGGATATTCTGGCGCTCCGGATTTACCCTGTGCTTGGAGAAGAAAGCTCATGAACCCGAAATCGCTTACAAAAATAAATAAAAAAAATCTTGCTGTGATGCAGGGCTGCGCCCTTTGTTCCTCAGCCTTACATCACAGCAAGGTCTTCCTTGTTTTGGTTATAATATAGAGAAGCAAAGCTCCGCTATATTCATGATTATCAGTAAGCTTTGGTATTGCAAAGCCCTTATTTCATCATGGTCTCAACAGCCTTCTTGAGCTGTTCGTCGTCACCAGTGAGATAGTCCTCAGGAGTGTTGTAGACTTCCACGTCGGGATCGAGCTGATGATTCTCACCATATTGTCCGTTCATATCCCGGCAGCCGACCTGCGGAATACCGAAGACGAGGCTACGGTCCATCAGCGTCTCCCACCAGACAGCGGTCATCGTACCGGCAACAGGCGTACCGATGAGCTTACCAATGCCCAAGGTCTTATACACAAACGGGAAGCCGTGGCCATTGCTGTAGTCATCCTCGCAGATCATCACGCAAGAAGGTTTCACCCATTTGTTCCAGGGATCGCGCCCGACATACTTGCCGTGAGCGATGAACTCCTGATATTCCTTGCCACTGAGCAGCGTACAGAGATCGTCGTGAAGCCATCCACCACCATTGTGGCGCTCGTCGATGATCGCCGCCTTACGGTTGCGGTTCTTGTCATTGAGCAATTCACTGAACACCGTACGGAAGCTCTCACTGTCCATTGCCTTGACATGCACGTAAGCCAGCTGTCCATGCGACAGCGAGTCGACGAGGTCGCGGTTGTGATCCACCCAACGCTTGTAGAGCAGTTCACGCTGTGCATCACGTGAGATCGGGCGTACCTGTACGTCGAAGCGTTTGCCAGACTTAGGATTGTAAACGCTCACGCGCAGATCCTTTCCGGCCCGGCCGTCCATCAACGAAGTATAGTCTGAGTCTCTGAGAATCTTTTGTCCGTCAATCTTCTCGATGATGCAGCCGGGCGTGACACCCGTATTCCTCACGGCAAAAGGCCCGCGCTTGATCACTTCGGCCACTTTCAGCCCATCGCCCCGATAGTGGCTGTCATAGAGCAGCCCCAATTCTGCTGTCTGCAACGACGCACCATTGGGATAGTAGCGGCACCCCGTATGCGAAGCGTTGAGCTCACCGAGCATCTCCGAGACCATCTCGCTGAAGTCGAAGTTGTTGTTGATATACGGCAGGAAGCGGACGTAGTTGTCGCGATAGCCTTTCCAGTCGACGCCATGCAGTTTCGGATCATAGAACTTGTCCTTCACCTGCTGCCAGATATGATCGAAGAGATAGCGGCGCTCCTGATAAGGCTTGTCGTTGAAGCGTGCCTCAAAGTCCACATCCTTTATCTCGCTCTTTGCCAGGTCTATCTTCTTGATCTTTCCTTCACTGATGGCAAAAAGGCTCTTGAAAGCACTGTCGGCCTGCAGGTCGCCACCATTGACCTTCTTCATCACGAGCGTGGTCTTTCCTTCACGCATCTCGTGTCGCCAAAGATCATAGCCGTCCTCAAAGCGAGCCTCATAATAGAGCGTATCACCACCGGGCGAGAGGATAAAGTCTCCAAGATCCGATGAGTTGACGGTCAGACGGACGATGCGGTCACGACAATTCTCCGTGTCAAAGCGCAAAGGTTTCACTTTGGCGTCCTTCTCATCTTTCTGCTGAGGCCTCTTGCCTTTTTTGTTTTTCTTCTTATCCTTAGCCTTGTCCTCCTCTTTTTTCTTTTCCTTCTGTGCCTCGTCGAAGCGTTCCTTCTCTTCCTTATTCATCTGGGACCGCTCATAAGCGTCGAGATCCAGGAACATCAGATAGACATCCTGCTCTGCGCCCCAACTGCCATGGCTGCGATAGCCGGCACGATCAGAGGCGAAGGCGATGGCTTTTCCGCCTAAAGCCCAACGTGCCGCACCGTCGTTGTATCCGCTTTCCGTGAGGTCCACGACCTTTTGCGAACCGTCGGCAGGCACCAGGGCGACGTCGGCATTGTTCCATCCGCCATTGCCGATATAGTTGGTGATGATCCATCGGGAGTCGGGACTCCACTGATAGTCAATGTCGCCATCGGAATAAGAGAAGATATATTTGCCGTCCATGAGCGTCTTGACAGTATGGCTCTTCACGTCTATGGACTTCAGCGTACCACGATCCTCGACAAACGCCACCGTCTTACCGTCAGGACTGAACTTCGGCATGAACGACGTACGGTTGCTCTTCACGATTTGTTCCTCCACCAAGTCGCCGGCATAGGCAAACTGTTTCTCCTTGGCATCTTTGATCTTGGTTAGATAGACCTGCCAAAGGCCGTTGCGCTCAGAGGCGTAGACGAGTGAACGGCCGTCGGGCGAGAAGCTGAGGTTTCGCTCCTGCTCGGGCGTATCGGTAATCTGTTTCGTCGTCTTATAGTCGGTCGAAGTGACGAAGACATCGCCGTGATCGATAAACGCGATCTCCTTGCCTGAGGGAGAGAGGCAAAACTCCGTGGCGCCACTTGTCAGCGTACGGCGCACCACATCCTTGTCGTTTGAGTCTGCGACAATCGAGACGTTGACCTTCTGCGGCTGCTGTCCGGGCACGAGCGTATAGAGTTCACCGTTCTGCGAGAAGCAGAGCTTGCCGTCATTCGATGCTGAGAGAAAGCGCACCGGATTGCCTCTGAAATGTGTCAGCTGTGTCGCGTTGCTGTCATGCAAGGGGCGTTGATAGACGTTGAACGTGCCGTCCTGCTCGGACAGATACCAGAAACCGTCGCCCTTGCTGTTCCACACCGGGTTGCGGTCCTCACCTTTGAACGATGTCAACTTTGTGAACTTGCCATTATCGTCAAGCCAGACATCACGTGTGATCGGAGAAGTATGATGTTTCCGCCACGTGTCCTCATAACCTTTTTTGTCGTGATAGAGGATCTGTCCCTTGGCGTTGAGACTCATGTCTTCCATGGTGATGTCGGAGAACTTCACCGGCCGTGAGCCGTTGATGTCAACTTCATAGACTTGCGGAAATTGTCTCGACGGGAAGATGATCGACTTCGGTTCCGTCCACAGCGCGGCCGAGAAGAGCACATGGTTGTTGTCGTGCCATGTAATTGGCGTCTCGTCGCCACTGTCCGTAGTCAGCCGTTTGGGCGTGCCTCCATCTTTACTCATGACATAGATGTCCATGCTTCCTTCCCGGTTGGACATGAATGCGATCTGCTGTCCATTGGGACTCCAGACGGGATTGCCGTCGTAAGCGGCGTTAGAGGTCAGCTGTCGTGCCTGACCACCAACGGCAGGCACCGTGAAGATGTCGCCTTTATAGCAGAAGGCGATCTGCGTACCGTCGGGCGAGATGGCGCAATGGCGCAGCCACAACGGATGGTCCTCAGCCTGCGCTGCCATCGCGAAGAAGGAAGCAAAAGCCAAAGATAGAAATCGGAAGGGTCTTTTCTTCATAGTAGAATCTCTTTTTTTGTAACAAAGTAATAATCGATATTGCAAAGTTAACGATTTTGCAAGACTCATGCAAAGGAATCAAGAAGATTTATCCTCAAGAATTTGAGAATTAAAGAATTGCTCCTGATAGATAGAGTCAACGAGTATTATTACAACATTGGAAACATAGCTTCGAGCCCACAATAATAAAGCTTCGTCGCACGAGATCATATTTTCGTCCCCACAGCACTAATACAGGCCAAAATGAATTCGACGAATAGTTACAGTGATATTCAGACATGGTAATTAACATTAATAAAAAGATAACGAAGTCAGAAGTTTATATATATAAACTGGGGGGCCAATGCCGGAAACACAAGTCAAACGTTTGCAAGGTCTTTCTATAAAAATAATAAATAATTTGTTTGCAGTTTCAATAAAAGTGTTTATCTTTGTGCGTAAACACAGCCTATCGATATGTGTTTTCTATCGAAGCCAATAAACATAATAGTATTTTAGCTGACATACTCTTTAAAAATAATATATTAGTATCTTGCATATGATATACAAACGTTTACGACCACGTATCGTCATCTTATTCTTGCTGCTGAGTGTCGTGCAAATGGCAATGGCAGAGATTAATGATGTCGCGTCAGTGCAGGTGGAACCGGCTGACCAGACTAATGCAGCTGAAGAGACAGCTGCAGCTGTCAGCAATGTCGGATGGCCTGCCCACTATGGCGGTGTCATGCTGCAAGGCTTCTATTGGGGCTCCTTCGATGAGTCCTCATGGGAGAAGCTTGGCAGTGCGGATACCGTAGCCCTGTATTCCAAGTACTTCGACCTGATTTGGGTTCCGCAGAGTGGCGGCATGCCGTACCAGGGCAGCCGTACCATGGGCTATATGCCTTACTATTACTTCGACCACAACTCCTGCTTCGGTTCCCAGGACAAACTGACGGCGATGATTGCCGCCTACAAGGCTAAGGGTACCGGAATAATAGAGGATGTGGTCATCAACCACCGTTCATCCATCAATCAGACCGATTTGCTCTCGTTCCCGACGGAGACTTACAAGGGAACAGACTACCACTTTACATCATCCGACGTGCTCAATGACGATGATGGCGGAGCCACCAAGGCTTATCTCGACTATCTGAACTCATTGACTGACACCAAGCTGTCGTTGTCGGCATACGGAGAGGAGACATGCTCGTCAGTAGACCGGCAGACCTGTGAGTCGTTTGATGGTGCACGCGACCTGGACCATCGCAGCCCCAACGTTCAGAAAACGATAAAGGCCTATGAGAACTTCCTCCTTGATGGCACGGACGGACTGGGCTATTCCGGCTTCCGTTATGATATGGCAAGAGGATTCCTTCCTACACACCTCGTAGACTACAACAAGTCGGCAAAGCCGCGCTTCTCGGTCGGAGAGGTCTTCGACGGCAATTTCAATGAGGTGAAATGGTGGCTCAACCACTGGACCGACACCATGACGGTCGACGGGAAGCAGAAAATCACCCGATACAATGCCGCCTTCGACTTCCCAATGCATTTCTCTGTGATGACACAAGGCTTCAAGAACAGCGACTTCAGCCAGCGGACGGGAGCCTTCACGCTCGACGCCTCCGGTAAGAGAACCAACACCCCGCTTATCTCCGACCGCGCGCTCTCACGATATGCCGTAACCTTTGTCGATAATCATGATACTTATTATCCGCGTTATGACCTGTCGATGAAGAATGCCGACAACATGGTAACCTCGAATATCCTGGCTGCCAACGCATATATCCTCGGCATGCCTG
This sequence comes from uncultured Prevotella sp., assembly GCA_900317685.1. Taxonomy (GTDB): domain Bacteria; phylum Bacteroidota; class Bacteroidia; order Bacteroidales; family Bacteroidaceae; genus Prevotella. The sequence goes on along the minus strand of ONHQ01000001.1, from coordinate 119,640 downwards.
GAACACCATGCATATACTTCAAGCACTGGCTGGACCCTGCCATGCGCCCGGTACTGGAAAAACTCATTATGGCGCGCAAGGCAGCAGGAATTGATAATATGAGCCGGATAACACAGAATGGCTATGATCCTGATGACGGCGACGGATATTTCGCGGAGGTAGAAGGAAAAAATAACGCAAAGGTCTTTATGACCTTCGGACAAATCGACGACCAGGCGCTCAACAAAACTCTTTCCGATGAGACAAAATGGAAGAAGGTTGCCGAAGGTGAAAACTTCAATTTCTATATCAGTGCCGATGCTGCCGACACATATAATAAATATATGGATGGCACAGAGACTCCGGCACGCTGGACCGACAATAGCCAGGACGAGACGGTTACCGAAGCTGACAATGTCGCCAACAGCACTACATCGACCATCCAGCTCAACGGAAGGCGAGTGTGCATCTATACTACAAGTCCGAAGCTGTATGCCTACATCTGTCAGGGCAACAGCTGGACGCAGCTCACTGGCTCCTTCCCCGGTGTGAACATGATGCAGAACTCCCCCGAGAACCATGTAACGACCGAGACAATAACGGGCCAGGACGGCAAGTCGCGGCAGTATCATATCATTGAAGTTTATTCTACCGACTATCTGAACATCGTGCTCTCCACCGGCGACCTGAACGCACAGGGCCAGGGCATCAACCAGACTAATGATATTACCGGACTTACTGACAATGACGTCTACCTGACCTTCACACAGGGCGATGAGAGCGTCAGCAACGGAAAGATTGCAACGTATGCGAACATCACCGAGGAGGTTACGGGCAATGTGAAGAACGACTCTATCTATGCAGGATATGATATCGGTACACATTCCGTCTATTTCGAAAATACCATCGGATGGTACAATCCGAAAATCACAGTGTGGAATGAGGGTGCCAATGGCGCAAAGACATATTTCACGTCGGGAGGCGCAGACAACAGCCAGGCTCTGACCACGGTCGTTATGGGCAATAAACCATACTATGTGTGGAACTACACCGGTGATGAGAAGTCTCAGCCCACATCCGTCCTGTTCAGCAGTGGATCGCCGGCACCACAGAGCGTTAGCATCCCCTTTGAGGATAACAGCGTCTACGAACTGTCGCTTACGAGCAAGGATGCGTCCGGGCAGTATGACCTGGAACGCACCACCTCTGCAGATAAGTGGGGACGGACAGCCGACAACTCCGTATCGGCAAAGGCGTTTGCTGCCACGGCAAAGGCAAGGACCGTCTTGCGACGAGCTGAAGGGGCAGGGACGAAGAAGACGCTCACGGTGTACTTCCTCAACAGCGTCAATATAGATAATGTGCACGCCTATGCATGGTACGACCATGAATACATTGACGACGACAATAAGAAGGCACCGGTCTCGTGGCCTAACTTCGGAGGCGCATGGCCGGGTGTCGCTATGTACCTTCGCCCCGAGAAGCAGGGAGGCTATAATATCTATTCCTGCACCTTCACGGAGGATGCCAATGGACTGCTGCCCGACAAGATTATCTTCAATTCCGGCGGTACGGGCTATGGCGACGACAAGAAGCACGGCTTTCAGAGTGAGAATATTGCTAATCCGACAGATGGATTTATCTATGAGCTTACGACCACTGGCGGTGCTGCCAACAACGACGGCAATATGGTTTATAAGCAGAAGGAAGCGGCAAAAGAATATAACAAGCCTTACAGCATATACTTCAAGAACAATGGAATGACGGACCCAGGCATCTGGTGGTGGGGAAATGGTACTGATGCTGCCTCCGACCTGAAGGGCTCTGCCTCTACAAACGTCGATTACAGCAACCGTCCGTCAATGACGAAGATGACCGTCAAGGGCTATGACCTTTACGGCTACTCGTTCCCGGCAACCATGACTGTTGCTCCGGCACAAATAAAGATTGAGGACAAGCAGGGCAATGGTACTGGCACTGTCATTGACGGTGCTGAATTCCATGACGAGTATGTCTACACCGACAAGAATACATTCGTGCCGCTGTCGGAATACAAGGAGACGTCAGCGGAGAAGACTTATACAGTCTATTTCCGCAACAAGCAGAACTGGAGCAAGGTAAACATCTATACGGAGAATCCAAAACTGGCAGGAGACTGGCCGGGTACTGAGATTACAACCGTTGACAAGAACCACGACGGCATACCGCTCTATAAGTGGACGTACACTACTGACGACCCTACATTCACATTGCCGACAAAGCTTATATTCAACAACGGCAGCGGAGGCGCTTCCTCGCAGAGCCCTGACCTGGACTTTGTGGACAATAAGGTCTACGTGCTCACGGCAAAGACAGACCAGAGCCAGTGGTGCGATTATAAACTCGACGAGACCAATTCCAAGCCCTACAGCGACTACAAGGAGAGCATCGAGTTCACCATCTATTTCAACAACTCCGTAGGCTGGAATGAGCCGCATCTGTGGGTATGGAACAACTCCGGCAACTTTACGGGCGGCGATTGGAGCAAAAAACCGGCCATGACGAAGACCACGCTCAAAGGGAAGGATGTCTGGTCGTGGACTTACGACCCTGACCATCTTCCTGACGGCTATACGGCTGTCAACGGACTGCCGACAATGGTCATCTTCGCCGCTGCCGACCAGCCACAGAGCGCCGAGCTCGTTTACAAGGAAGGGGGCGTGTACAAGCTTTCTGTAACCGACAAGACCAATGGCGACAATACCGGCAGCAAGCATAAGCTTGCCGAAGGCAGTGGACAGGAGGACAAGGAGATGCAATTCCTCAACCGCCTCTATACACGCTATGTCCGTGAGGGCGTGATCTCTACGCTCTGTCTGCCGTTCGACCTTACCTCTGCTGAGCTCTCTGCCATGAAGCTCAGGGTCTACGACCTCGCTTCTGCCGATGCTGTCGTCGACAAGAGCAGTACGGCGACCGACGGACTGCTGTCTTTCCATAGGGTAAGAAACGTTAAGGCTTTTCACCCCTACATATTTATAAATAACAGCAGCACATCGGGACGCATCTTCAACAGTAAGATTATATCCCGCAAGGAATGGCAGTGGCCAAGTCCGGAGAAGACCCTCGGCGACTTGCAGAAGACCGTCGGCGACTGGACATTGCAGGGTAATCTCGTACCCGACGTGGTGAAGACCGATTCCACTGGAGACGGGAAGACTACTTATTTCGGCTATGCCGAGAGCACGCAGTCGTTTATACAGATGAAGAAGGGCAAGGCATTCGTACCGGCTTCCGTCTGCTATTTCACCCTGCCTACGGAAAAGGTGAAGAAAGCAGGCTACCGCTTCGAGGGCGGAAAACTGTCTGATACCGACAATGCCCAGACCACAGGTGCCAAGCACTTTGTCGTTGCTCTCGATGATGACAGTTCCACAGCCGATGTCTACGTCTTCGGCGACGGAACGTCAGTGGCAACCGCCATCAACGGGATAACCGCTGGTCCGGCTCCCGTTGAGGACGCGCCAATGTTCAACCTTGCCGGACAGAGAGTCAACAAGGACTACAGAGGCGTTGTCATTCAGAATGGCCATAAGTTCATTTTAAAATAAATAAGATAACTAACCATGCATAAAAACATCATAATAACTGTTATTGCCGCTTTTACCCTGCTGGCTGCTGCACCTGCCAGTGCTGATGTGACACACCTGTCGGTGAAGGGCAATGACGGCGGAAGAATACTCAACTGCTTCGGCTGGCGTTACAATACGATCAAGGCTAAGCTCAGTGAGATAAAGGCTGCCAATTTCTCTGCCGTGCAGGTAACGACGGTTCAGCCGTTGCCATCATCAGAGGATTTTGACGGGAAGTTCCATTTCACCGACCAGCTTGCAACGCCCATCTCCGACTGGTATCGTATCTATGCTCCTTTGGCTCTGAGGATGATCACCAGCTCGGATGCCCCGAAGAATACACCGCTCGGCACTAGGGAAGAATTCGACGCACTGGTCAGCGAGGCTCATCATCAGGGACTCGCTGTCGTCGTCGGCGTTGAGGCTAACCAGCTCTTCAAGGGCAGTGCCTCTACGGCCGGTGTGTCGGTGACGGCATACAACAAAAACTACACTTTCGATTTCAAGGATCCTACCAGAGAGAGCATTACCGCACATGCCCTCAACGAGGCTGTGGAGGATATCGTCTATGTGAATGGGACATCTGACACCAAAGGCACTGACAACATTGCGAAAGCTGTAGCCCTCGTCAAGGATCTCTATGCCGCCGGTGCTGACGGCATCTGCTGGTATCATGCCAAATATATTCCCCTGCTCTATGGACAGGGATATTACAGTATCAAGGGCGATGGAAGCGAGCAGTACAGCGGATATACGATGCTGCCTAACTCCCACTATGTGAAGATGGACGCTAACGGTAAATTTAATTTTTCCGACAGTCATCTGGAGGGTTCCTACTTCTGGCCTGAGGTTACGAAGGCGATGAATTATTTGGACGACGGGACTACGAAGCGGGATGTCCCGATGTTCTCTTATGCCAACCTGAACCTCGACCCAAACTGTAAGGGCGAGCTGATGCGCAACAACTCCAACACGGGGTTCACCATCGACCACGACCCTTCTTACTTCGCCAATGGCATCAAGGATGATGGCTATTGGAACCGGCCGATGCGAGAGTACACCAAGTACATGCGAATTGTCGACGCGTGGTATGCCAAGTCGGCGGTCATGCAGGACGGCGTGAGCTATGCCGACGGCTATTGGACGGACCGGCAAGCGAACTTCAAATATGAAAAGGGATTCCAGAGCTCTGAGATTACCGGTGTCTATGCTGCCGAGCCTACAGATATGGTGTACATTGCCGAGGACGAGAATACGTTCATGAACAATCCCGAGGTGATGTTTGAGCCTATGTCGAAGGCCAATGCTTATCATGAGAACCGGCCTACAGACCAGATAGCGGGTGCTGTCGTCGACCGTGCGTATGCTGACATGGCAGCGCACAATGCCGCAACAACCGTCTACTTCGCACGCCCTTACAGCCAGAGCGGCAGCTTCAAACTCGGCGAGGACCTTGACGCCCTCACATCCTCGCCATACGCTTATTTCGAGGATGGCAACAACTGGGCTGCCGGAGACCCGAAGAAGGTCAGCGTCGTGCTCGATGGAACCAAGACCTCTGGGGATGTCATCAACCTCGTGGGCAAGCACAATGGTCATAACGTCTTTCTGTGGAGCAGCAAGCAAGCGGGTATCAATGCTCCTAAGAAGATAAAGTTCACAGTGGGAAACTTCAGCACCGGGGAATACGATTATGAGGCGGGCGCCACCTATGACGCTGCAGCAAGGGTCGTAGCGATGAGCAATCTGCCGGATGCCTCCTCGAGCGATGCAACGACAGCTGATTCTCTTACCGTTTATATCCGTGACGATATCGGTGGCTCTGAACACGATTTCTATGTCTATGCCACCAAGGACGGAGCAGGGGCCTTCGACAATGAGAACTGGCCGGGCTATAAGGCTGACAAGACGGTGACGGATGCCAGTGGCGCCAAGTGGTACTATGCCCGCGTGCCGAAAAATATATGGGAGCGCGTGTTGTATAACGACAATATCATTATCTCTGCCTACAGCAAGGGCACTACATCGTTTGATGACAGCCCTAACAAGATTGGTCAGACGGCAACGATAGGCACTATAGTGTCCGACCAGTGGTTTGTCATCACTGATGACAAGCAGGGCGATGGCGCCATTCAGTACCGCGACGTGAAGCATGTATCCGTGCCAGATGTCGCCAACGAGCCGATACGCTTCAAGGGTGCTGCCATTGCTGCAGTGAACAAGTACCATAACCTTCTTACGGGCGAGAAAGAATACAAGGATGCGGCTTACAATCCTGACGGAACGCGTATCGACGTGGCTTCTCTCTGCCGTCAGCATGGTGCGGTACTGGTTATCCGCGATCCTTATGGGCATCCGGGTTCGCACAATGTGGACAACGTCAACCACAATTTGGCTAAAGGAGAATATACAGACCAGGTGTCGCGCAACAAATTTACAGTTACCAGCGACAAGATTAGCGGTGAGCTGGACCCGTCGGGAATAGCAGTTCTCTATAACAAGGATGATGTGGAAGGCTCTTTCTACGCTGTGTCGCCTGTCTCGGGACAAGCCAACAAGGACATACAGGTGAAGATTACGAACAGGGCGACCGGCAAGTACACGGTTCAGTATCAGATTTCCAACAACAAGGGTTTTGCCCGCAGCGGAGCCAGCCGTCTTGACAATGGCTCCTATTTCAAAAACAAGACATTGAACTGGCAGCCTATGAATGATGCTAACGCTACTGCTAAGGTCTCAACCGACGATTTTAAAGTTGAATACTATTACAGGAAAAGAGTACATACTAGATATGGTCTTCAATGGAAAAACATAGACTACGACCCTTATTCCATGACGCTCTATCTCAAGGTGCGCTATCGCCCCGCTACATCGACAAGCGATGCTGATTGGGTTTCTACATCTACACCCTATTCATATTTCTTATATACAGGCACAACTGATGGAACATTATATAACAACCAGCTCTATTTCAACCTTCCAGAAGGCGTGGAGCCCGACAGTCTGAGCATCTATGCGTGGAGCGATGAGGCTGGGACGAAATTCCCACTTGTGAAAAGCGGCGGAGACCGGTTGCAGAAATATTATAGCAGCAAGGAGGAACAGCGGAAGCACTGGTACTCGCCGGTGTTGAATGTCTATAACTATAAGACATATACCGTTGACTACGGATGGTGGATAGATACAGATAATGTAATCAAAGACAATCAGCTCATCGTTATGCTCGGCACCGACGATGTAGACAGTATAAAGGCGGGGTACTATGACCCTGAGGCTGAAAGTCATAATGATGCTATGGCTATCAACCATAACAGGTATGTCTGCCGATACACGATAGGATTGCCGAACCTTCATTTCGACCATGTCAAGTTCCGCCTGTCTTACAATCATCCGCAAGGCTATACCGAGCAGCTGGAAACTATGGAACTGGAGACGGGACAGGACCAGTTCTACAGTCTCAGCAAGGACGACGAGGGACGCCTGTCCATAGGTCATGACATAGAGATGGTCGGTGATGCCCTCTACGACAACAGTACCTGGGGCTACTATCTCGATAAGAACGGTAAGGATTATGATGATGACAATCCTACCCAGGACTGGAAGAACGGCTTCTGGGAGGGTACCAACGATTCCGACCCCGTACGCCTGTCCTACGAGCCCAACGAGAGCAATGAGCTCTCCGTCAATGGCGCCAAGGCAGAGGTGTTCACGTGGACGGGGCAGATGATCAACGGCAAGTCGCTGCGCTTCGGCGAGCGTCCTGATTTCATTACGTCGTTTGTTCCTGACGAGGCTAAGAACGATACGGCTCCGGCTTTCAAACGCTATTTCATTGCCGTGCCTACTGCCTATAAGTACAAGGTACGTACGGAAAAATATGTGCCGACCACGACTGCAAATCAGGTGGAAGACAACTGGTTTATGTATCGCGGATTATGGTACGGTCAAGACGATATCCCTAAAGATGGAGAAACCACAACGGAGACGTACAAGGACCTTGTGTGGACATGGCCCAGCGGCTACTACAAGGTGAAGTTCTACCAGATTTTCAATGGCGAAGACAGCGTCTACTACATGACCGTCTCGCAGCCGTCGCTGACCTATGAGAATGGGGGTACCAGCTACCAGTATGTGCCCAACAATATCTCTTCGCGCAACGAGACCGTCAGCTTTACAGGACTGAAGACCCAGGACAACGATGCTGCCTCCGGTCAGACAAAAGACCCTTACTTCTATATCGACCTGCCGCATGTGGGACGTGCCGGATACAAAGGCTCTGACATCTCCATCAGCAATAACGTCGACGGTGAGCCGTCGAAGTTTGTAGTGCCGGCTTTCACCCTGGAGGGTAACGAGTCTAAGAGCACGAGCTCGTCGGAAACGGAGTACCCGTCGTTGTATCCTGAGACCGGCGCTTACCGCATCGTCTACAGTCTCGGACATGGCAATACGCCGATAACTTTCAAGGCTAAGGATGACAAGAGCACTGGTGAACAGAAGACCATCGTACCGCTGAACACCGATGACGCTACAAAGGATTCTGCGCCTTCTGCAAAGTTCATGCTTGGATTCAATGTCATGAGCTATACTCAGGAGGAGCTGTTCAATTTCAGAACTCCCGCCGACGGGGGTAATAGCGGCAAAGGCACTGTGCCTGCGGGTTTCTGGATGACCTATTCCGACGGATTGCCCAGGATACGGCCGGCGGGCGTTACCGCTTATTACGCCAGCGGTTATGTCCGTGGCAACGAAGATCCAAAGCAGCCTATCAAGGCTTTATATTTTACGAAACTCGCCGGTGATACGCTGCCGGCAAACACCGGACTGATGCTCTGTATAGACACTACGGCGATGCCGAAGGTCAATCTCGGTGGCGAGGTGCCGGATCAGGCAGGACGTATCTATGTCTACTTTGAGCCAGCCAAGGTCGATCAGGATTATGTATGGCACCAGACAGGCACCAACTTCCTGATGCCGTGGATTGCGGCTGACGAGGATGCCGGAAGCTCCTCGGAGAATGCGTGGAAACAGTACCCGGATGTGAAACGCCCTGACAGCAAGTACTTGAATTATCAGTTCAGCAAGGGCTATTGGCATCACGTGGTAACGGAAAATGGGCAGGTCGTTACCGATGAGAATCTTTACGGTGTAGGATTCTATCCTTCGTCGTATCGGTATCCCACAAGCAATTATGAGGTGCGCAAGGCGTTTGTCAGCATTCCGCGAAAGGGTGTTCTCAGCGATGACCCTGGCGACGACGACCAGACGTTTGGCGCCAAGAGATACTTATCAGCAGGCTCTGGCAGCGGCTCTGATGTCGTTGCAACGGCTCCTGTTGACCTTATCTGGGGCGACGACGGTGGAGCACTGTCGCAGGCGACAGGCATTGCAACAGTCCCCGACGCTTGTGGCAGCTCCGATAACAGAGTCTATAACCTTCAGGGACAGCGCGTGGTCAATCCAAGACGTGGCGTGTATATTCGTGGCGGAAAGAAAATCTTAATAAAATAGTCATGAAGAAGAAACAATATATAAAGCCCCAAACGGAGAAAATAATTTCGTTTGAGTACCCGTGCTTGTTGGCAGGATCAGTAACAGTAAGCGATACGCCAATTCCAGGACCGCCTGGAGCCAAAAAGAATTACTGGGACTCTGCCGATGAGGAAGACGATAGCCGGAATGGTTTCACTCGTGTCGGTGGTTCCACAAATAAGCTGTGGGATGATTGATGAGACTTTTGAATTGTACGATAATCCCAGACAGGAGTGTCGTGTCAGGCTGATGCCATACAGGTTCTGTCTGGGTAACACCTGATTAACATGAATGCCCGCCGGCGCTGTCATACAGCTGCCGGCGGGCATTTTCAGGTTGGAACGATATATGTCTGTCCTTTTTCTGACTTCGTCAATGCGTCCCCTATATCACCCAAATATCCTTGCAATCGCCTGATTATCAATGGTGCTGTTTTTTAGCCGTGAGAACATCAACAGCAATCTAAAGTCTCCAAAAGCAAAAAACAAAAACACAGAATACTGGTCACGAGAAACGTGTATCCAATATTCTGTATCTCTGTTTGTTAAGAGGATCAAGCCGCAAAGGCATCAGAGCCCTTTGAGGAAATCCTCCACGGCATCGACGATTCTGTCGATTCCCGATGCCGTCGCGCTGTCAGCGTTTTGATGGATTTCCTTTTTGATCTCCTTGCTGACCACACTACTGACACGGTGCACGACCGTACGCCCGACCTTGTTGCCCATCGATACGACGGTATCGGTGACCTGCGTAGTGACGTCACCACCGTTGTCACTGCCGTCGTCAGGGTCATCAGTAGAGAAGGCTGATGACGAGGAACTCTCATCACCGTTTTTCTCACCCACGGCTTTAGCGATGGTAGCCTCGTCAGAGGTGAATACTTTACCAAAGATGCCCAAGGAAGTACGCTGCTCACCGGCGCCCGGAATGTCGATTGTGGTCGTGGACCAGAAGACATAGTTATGGTATTGCAGCAGGTTGTCGATGGCATTGTTGATGACCGGCCCTGCCAATGCCGAGATCATCGAAAGCGCAAGGGAAGAAAGTCCGCTGCTGTCGCTGGCATCCAACCCCCCGTGCAATCCTGCGGTGATATGGTCTTTGATGACCTGGCGATGCTCATCCTTTGATGGATTGGTAATCGCCATGAGCAGCAGCAGGATGGCTACAGCGATCCCCACATAGGTGAGCACCTTCTTGCGGTTGCTCTTTTCGGGCTGGTAAGGTGGCGGTGTAGTACCGCCCGCACCGGGTCCCTGATAGTTGCCGCCCGGCATACTGCCAGGCTGCGCACCATTTTGAGTTCCGTATGGCGGTGGTGGGGGAGTCTGCTGCTGAGCAGCAGTCTGAGCGGTCTGAGCATCGGCATAGAAGAGCGGACGCAGTTCCTCAACCTGCCAGGCCGGAGTCCATTGCGGCATACCCTCGGCCCACACGAGCGTGTCGGAAGTGATATTGCGCTGACGCAGTTCGTCGATGCTGAACGGACCTTGCTGTACGTCGTTGATAACAATGAAATATTGCATAATCTAAATTGCTTTTATTAAAAAACAAAGTAGCGCATGAGAGCGAGTTCTCTGCCCTACTCCACCGTCACACTCTTGGCGAGGTTGCGCGGCTGGTCGACGTTCAGTCCCTTCTCCACGGCAATGTGATAAGCGAGCAACTGCAAGGGGATCACGGTGAGCAGCGGCGCCAGAGGAGCCAATGTCGGCGGCACATTGATCACCTCGTCGGCGATCTTCTGCACCTCGGTGTCGCCCTCAGTGATGACTGCAATAATGCGGCCGCCACGAGCCTTGACCTCCTGCATGTTGGAGACGACCTTTTCATAGCCTTCGTGGTGCGTGGCGACAAAGAGCACCGGCATCATGTTGTCCACCAACGCAATAGGACCATGCTTCATCTCTGCGGCGGGATAACCCTCAGCATGGATGTAACTGATTTCCTTCAGCTTCAATGCACCCTCCAAGGCGACCGGATAGTTCCATCCGCGACCAAGGTATAGGAAGTTGGTGGCGTAGGTATAGGTACGTGCCAACTGCTTGATGCAGTCGTTCTCCTTAAGCAACTTGTCAATCTTGTCTGGAATCCGACCCAATTCTTTCGTCAGACTGACGAACTCATCGTGGCCGACTGTGCCCTTTGCGTTGGCGAGAGCCAGGGCAAGCAGCGTCAGGCAGGTAAGCTGTCCGGTGAAGGCTTTTGTCGAAGCCACACCGATCTCGGGTCCTACGTGGATATAGATTCCCGTGTCGGTCTCGCGTGCGATACTGGAACCGACGGCGTTGACGATACCAAAGATAAACGCGCCACGCTCCTTGGCCAGTTTGATGGCAGCCAACGTATCGGCGGTCTCACCACTCTGCGAGATGGCGATGACCACGTCGGTAGGCAGGATCACGGGATCGCGATAACGGAACTCCGAGGCATAGTCCACCTCTACGGGAATCTTGCAATAATGCTCGATGAGCTGCTTGCCGATGAGTCCGGCGTGCCAGCTCGTACCACAGGCCACGATGATGAAGCGTGTGGCAGAGAGCAGACGGGCGCGGTTGTTGCGCACGGCCGAAAGGATGACCTTGTCGTCGAAGAGACGGCCGCTCATACAGTCACGCAGACAACGCGGCTGGTCAAAGATCTCCTTGAGCATGAAATGGGGGAAGCCACCACGGTCGAGCATGTCGAGATCCATGTCGATCTGCTTGACGCTGACATCGACCTTTTTGTTTTTCAGGTCGATGATCTTCAGTTCCTTGCCAGGCTGGCATACTGCGATCTGCTCATCATCGAGGTACACGACGTTCTGCGTGTAGCCTGCGATTGGCGTAGCATCTGAGGCGACAAAGAACTCACTGTTGTCCTTGCCGATGCCCACGACGAGCGGAGAACCTTTGCGGGCAGCCACGAGCGTGCCGGGATCGCACCGGTCGAGTACGGCGATGGCGTAAGCACCGATGCATTTGTTCAGTGCATGGCGCACAGCTTCGGCCAGTGAGCACTTGTGCTTGTCCTGTGCATACTGTATGAGTTGCACGAGCACCTCGGTATCTGTTTCGCTTTTGAAGGTGAAGCCCTTCTCGGCAAGCTGTTTGCGCAGGATGGTATAGTTTTCAATAATACCATTGTGCACGATGACGATGTTGCCGGAGTCCGACACATGAGGGTGAGCGTTGCGCACCGAGGGCTCTCCGTGAGTAGCCCAGCGGGTATGTGCAATACCCACCGTACCCGAGCAGTCCTTGCCGGCAGCGGCTGTCTCCAGGTCAGCGACCTTGCCCTTGGCCTTGTAGACGTTGAGCTGGTCCTCGGCATTGATCAGTGCCACACCGGCAGAATCGTAACCACGGTATTCCAGGCGGTGAAGTCCGCCAATCAATATGTCATAGGCCTGACGCTGGCCAATGTATCCTACTATTCCACACATAAGTAATTTCGATTTTAGAAATTGTTGAAATCTTCAGTCCATTCCCTGTTGAGCATTCGCTCAGCATTCCTTGAACTGCTTCTGATGTTCGTTCCACGAGAAGCCATGCTCAGCAAGATAGCTCTTGAGATGGTCTGGTTCACAATTAAAGCAATAGCAGAGCTCAGACAGCGAGTCAAACTCTTCGTCGCGCAACAGCATATTCACTGCCGAGACCAGCATTGCCGGGTCTTTAGGTAAATGATCCATGATCTATTCAAAATAATAGAGGAACTGAGCCTCGCCCTGCAGTGCAGGCTTGCGCTGACCCTCGATCTCGATCTTGAAACCGATATAAGCCTTGCAGATGCCGCGCAGGTTTTCGATCTTGTCGAGCTTGGCATTGAGTCGGATGCGACTGCCGGTGATGACGGGCACGCCAAAGCGCATCTTGTCCATACCATAGTTGACCATCATCTTCAGATGGTTCACCTCGATGATCTGTCCCCACAGATGGGGCAGCAGCGAGAGAGTCAGATAGCCATGCGCAATCGTGCTCTTATAGGGGCTCTCACGCTTGGCACGCTCCACGTCGACGTGGATCCACTGATGGTCGAGTGTAGCGTCAGCAAACTGGTTGATGCGGTCTTGATCCACCTGCAACCAGTCTGATATTCCTAATTGTTGTCCCTCGTGAGAAGCAAACTCCTCAAAGGAGTTGATAACAAGTTTTTCCATGTATGTCCTAATCTAATGATTTTACTCGCAAAATTACTGTTTTTTTCTTAAAGAAGCATCGTTTTCACGTTATTTTTCAATTTATATGTACCTGAAAGCCACTTGAAGTTTGATGATTTTACATTACCACTATGCTTTTCCATCTTGATCAAAGATGGACAGAAAATGCTCTGAACTTACGACGGGAGTCCCCTCTTGTGGGAAGTGCTTTTCGTTGCGGGTAATAATATAATCACATTCAGCAGCTATAGCAGCCTGATATTGCAACATATCCTCAAAATCCGGCATGTCACTGTTGAGAGCTTTACTGCACTGTTCGTCATCCATTGTCAGCGCATAAATGTATTGCTTGTATGCTTTGATAATGTTAATGGAATTTGCTAATTTATAACTGCTTCTAAGTATATAAGTACAGTTGGCAAAGGTCAAAGGTGTAGCGCATAGAAAAATCTTTCCTTCAATACCCATTTTCATAATGACATTGGCAGGAACATTAAAAGGTTTCCGCTGTGTCATCACATCCAAGATAATATTGGTGTCAAGAAAGACTTTCTTCATCCTTTGATAAATTTACCTTCCAAATATCTGCTTTTTGCCTTCTCGCCATTCAAGTCATCAGCATCAATATGAAAACCCTTTGTCATGCTAATTAACTCTTCGAGTTTCATTTCTGCCTCATCAGCTTGTTTGTGTGACGGACGCAGTTTTTCCAAATAGGAGACCAGCATCTCCTTAATACTCGTGTTGTGCGCTGCTGCGTATGCAGAGGCCCCACGATAAACATCCGGACTTACTGTAATCTGTATATTCATCTTCTATCTTTTTTTGCAAAGATACTGAGAATATTCCAAAGGAGTGGTAAGAAACAAGAAAATCTTCGTTCAAAGAGGAAGACACCTTGTTCAGCCTTTGATGACGCCAAAATGTATGAGCGCATTCTTCACGCCCTCGTCGTCGACAGCCGTGGTGATGTAGTCAGCCACAGCCTTGACGTTGTCGGTGGCATTGCCCATTGCCACGCCGATACCGGCCTGCCGGATGATGGGGATGTCGTTGCCACCGTCGCCAAAGGCCATCGTCTCGTCGATGCCTAAGTGCTCATGAGCAGCCATGGCCACGAGTCCTTTGCCCTTGTCGGCGGCTTCCTGGGTGATGTCGACAAACTCCTTGGTCCAGCGGCCACCGACGCAATGGGGTATCAAGGGCATGAGCTGAGCCTCTTCGTCGTCAGTGATAAACGGTGTCACCTGCAGGATGTCCTGCCGGAGCACGTTGCTGAGCTCGTCAAAGTCGATGTCGGTCAATCCCAGTCCCTCACCGAACGACTTGTCCACGATGGGCTGGCGGTTGTAGACAGCAATGGTCTTCCGGCCAACGACGACGGCAGCACGGTCGAAGCGGTCGCAGGCATCAAGGATTTTCTGCACGTCAGCAGGATCGATGGCGTGGCGGCTGACCATGTCGTCGCCTACAAAGCAGTAGGCGCCATTGGTCGTGATGTAGCCATCAATGAGATGCTCGATCTGCGAGAGGTTGGTGATGAACTGTATAGGCCGGCCCGTGGAGATGAAAATCTTCACGCCACGGGCCTTCGCCTCAGTGAGAGCGTCGACGGTAGCCTGTGGGATGCGATGCGTGCGAAAGCTCACCAGCGTGCCGTCGATGTCGAAAAATAGTGATCTGATCAATATGCTATATATAATAAGGTGGTAAAACGTATTATTCCTTTTCCTTGTTCTTGCGGCGCTCCATAAAGGCTCCGGCGGCAATCAGCAGGGCGAGAATGCCATAAGAGCAGTAGGCCAGTGTCTCGGTCGTACGGATGGAAGCAGGATGGAAGTCCAGAACGACCTCATGCTTGCCGGGCTTCACGTTCAGAGCGCGCAGGATATAGTTCACGCGTCCCAGCTCAGCCTTCTGTCCGTCGACGGTTGCTGTCCATTCGGGATAATAGATCTCGGAGAACACGAGCACGCCGCCCTTGTCGGAGTTGACCTCGTAGGTCAGATGGTTGGGCTCATAGCTCTTGATGACCGCCATGGAGGTGCCGTCCTGCTTGACGGCCTTGCCGAGTTGCTCACTGAACTGCTTGTCGGCGACTGCCTCGTGGTGCAGATCGATCTTACCCACGCGGTCGATCTCCTGGTTGGCATTGTCGACATAGTCAACCTTATCCACAAACCATGCGTTGCCCTGAACGTAGGGGTTCTGCAAGGGCACGGTCTGTCCGCTCTGCAAGGGCAGGATGAAGTATTTGGCGTTGAGCATGTTCAGCACAGGCCACTCTTTCGATCCGTCGACCTTGGTCATGTCGCCGCCGGCCTTCGAGATGGCGGGCATCATCTTCTGCATCTCGGGAGCGATATAGGCGTCGATCATCTCCTGATAGCGGCGCAGCTTGGCAGGATGATAGCCTCCGATACTCTTGTGATAGTACGAGGTCTCGTTCTCGTTGAACGTGTTCGACGCGAGGTTCAGCACCCGATAGTCCAGTCCTTTGTCCTTGAGGATCTGCCGGTCCGTGGCTGTCATCGGCTGGTCGCTGTTGCGCACGCTGGCCTCTACAAACATGCCGTCGTTGAGATAGCGCTTGTTGACCTGCCACATATCCACGAGGCAGAGCACCGTCACACAGCCTACGAGCATCTTGGCGTTGAGCTTCTTATACTTATAAAGCATGAGCAGTGCCATGCCGAGAGCCACGATGATGAACGAGCGCAGGGCATCGGAAGAGAAGATATACTCGCGGATCGTCGTCAGATTGGATTTCAGCGGCCCGAGATATTCTGCCGGGATCTGTGCCAGGGCCTGGTTTTCCTGTGCCGAGATATAGTCGGGGAAGAACACCGAAGGCATCAGCCAGAAGAGCAGGGCAATGCCGCCGGTCAGCGCGAAGCTCACCCACACCCAGCGAATCTTGGTCTTGAGGATCTGAGGCTCGTCGATAATCTTTTTCAAAGCCATCATGGCGAGCAGCGGTATCGTGAACTCAGCGATGACGAGGATGGAAGCCACCGTGCGGAACTTGGCGTACATCGGGATGTAGTCGAGGAAGAAATTGGTGAAGCCCATGAAGTTGCGGCCCCATGAGAGCAGGATGCTCAGGATGGTGGCGGCCAGCAAAGCCCACTTCATCGGACCCTTCACGATGAACAATCCCAAGATGAAGAGCATCAGCACGAAGGCGCCGACATACACCGGCCCACTCGTTCCGGGTTGGTCGCCCCAGTACTGTCCCATCTGCTGATAGATCTGCATGAAGTTAGGATCAGCCTTCTCCATGGCCTTGGCGTTCTGAGCCAACGGCACGGAGGCACCGCCCTTGGTGTTGGGCACGAGCAGCGTCCACGTCTCACCGATGCCGTAGCTCCACTGCGTGATGTAGTCGCGGTCGAGACCGCTGCTGGTCTGGTTACTGGAATTCTTCTTCACCAGTTCACTCTTGCCACGCATACTCTCCTTGGTATATTCCCAGGTGTGATAGAGATTGGAGATGTTGATCAGCACGCCGAGCAGAGCGCCGACGGCACAAACCACCGAGCCCTTGACAAACTGCGGCAACTTCTTGTCGCGGATGGCCATGACGAGCCAGGCGATGATCATGAAAAGGATGATGAAGAGATAGTAGTAGGTCATCTGCACGTGGTTGGCGTTGATCTCAAAGGCAGTGAAGATGGCCGTGACGATCAGGCCCCACAGATATTTGCCGCGGTAGCAGAGCACAATGCCGGCGATCATCGGCGGCAGATAGGCCAGCGCCATGACCTTCCAGATATGGCCTGCGGCAATGATGATGAAGAAATAGCTGGAGAAAGCCCACAGGATGGAGCCCAGCACAGCGAGATACTGCTTGAAGTCGAAGGCGCGCAGCAGGATGTAGAAGCCCAAGAGATAGGCAAAGACAAACCACACGTTTTCAGGCAGCCAGAGGTGGTAGGCATTCTCCATCTTGCCCAAGAAGTTGGTCGAGGTATAGGACGGCGAGACCTGATAGGTGGGCATACCACTGAAGGCGGAATTGGTCCAGCGGGTGCGCTCGCCGGTCTTTTCGAGATAGAGTTTGCTCTCCTGACCGAGTCCGCGACCTGCCGAGGAATCTTCGCGGTAGAGGACTCTGCCGTCGATGTCAGCAGGCATGAAGTAGACAAAGCCGATGACGGCAAAGAGGATGATGGCCAGGATATCCGGCAACCATTTCTTCAATGTTTCCATAACATAATATTCTATAAACGTTTATATTCTATGGGCAAAGTTACATATTTTTTCGCTCAAAGTTAAAAAGCAGACGTTAAAAGTCGCCATAATACCTTTTTTTTGTAACTTTGCATCGTATTTCTGTCCTCGCCAAAGAGTTTACGAGTGCAGAAGACTAACAAAAATCAACGATAAGTGAAAAAGATTGGCATCATTGTCGCAATGGACAAGGAGTTCACACAACTCAAGACATTGCTCGACGAGACGCAGACCGAGCGTCATCATCACAAGGATTTCATCCGGGGATATATTGGTCAGACCGAGATCATCATGCAGCAGTGTGGCATTGGCAAAGTCAATGCTGCCATTGGTGCCGTGGAGATGATCGACAACTACGCGCCCAACCTGGTCATCTCCACGGGCTGCGCCGGCGGTGCCGATGTTGCTCTCAACCCGCTCGACGTGGTCGTCGCCTCTGAGTGTGTCTACCACGATGTCTACTGCGGCAACGACGTCGCCTATGGCCAGGTCATGGGTATGCCCACCAGCTTCAAGGCTCCTAAAGATCTCGTAGAGACGGCCTTGAGCATCAAGATGGCGGAGGGATCGAAAGTCGTCAAGGGAGTCACCGTCAGTGGTGACTGGTTTGTCGACAAGCGCGAGAAGATGCAGGCCATCATGGAGCACTTCCCCAATGCCACCGCCGTGGACATGGAGAGCTGTGCTATCGCCCAGACGTGCTTTATCTATAAGACGCCGTTCATCTCGTTCCGCATCATCAGCGACGTACCACTCAAGGACACCAACGCCTCGCAGTACTTCGATTTCTGGAACCGCATGGCTGAGGGCAGCTTCGAGATGACGCGCGACTTCCTCAAGAAACTCGCCAACAACGGAGATCACACAAAAGCATAAACACATACAGAACACATGAATAAGATTCCATCCTTTACCATCAACCACGAGAAGCTCCTGCGCGGCATCTATGTCTCGCGCAAGGACGAGGTGGGCAACGAGGTGGTCACCACCTTCGACATACGCATGAAAGAACCCAACCGCGAGCCGGTGGTTCACGCTGGTGCCCTGCACACCATCGAGCATCTCGCCGCCACGTTCCTCAGAAACGACGAGGAGTGGAAAGACCGCGTGATCTACTGGGGGCCGATGGGCTGCCTGACGGGCAACTATCTCTTGCTCCGTGGTGATCTGGAGCCCAAGGACATCGTGCCGCTCATGCAGCGCACATTCCGCTTCATCGCCGATTTCGAGGGAGAAATCCCCGGCGCTGCACCACGCGACTGCGGCAACTACCTGCTCCACGACCTGCCGATGGCGCGCTGGGAAGCCCGTAAGTTCCTCGACGAGGTGCTCATGAAGATGACGGACACCAATATGGTCTATCCGCAATAAAAACGTATGGGTAAGGCAAGCCTACTTTGTTAATGGGCTTTGCCTTTTATATGAATATCCATGAATTAACCATGAATTACTCTAAATATAATAATTAATGAGTAGTAATTTGTGGTTAAGTCGGCACAGTGGATATTTTCCGTGGGCCGATAAAACAATCATTACATACATAGGGTGCGGACGGCCACAAGGGCCGCGCCCTGCAACAAATCGGCAATAAAGGACAGTGTTTTTATGGTATCACAGCAAGATGTTTTACTTGTTTTTGTAAAAGGATCGTGTTCATGAGTTCTCTCCTCCAAACACAGGATTTGTCCGATACGCCGCTTTTTGGGGCCGAATAGTGATGCTTTCTTTCCGTTACCACTGCCAAATACCTGATTTTCTTTCGTGTTCTCCGTGATAGACTTTGTCAATTCAATTTATTTTTGTATCTTTACGCCCGATAAAAAAACTTCACATGGAACGACATTGCTATCGCTATCTGACAACCATATGGATTTTAGTGCTGTTGTTGACTTGCACCCTCACTGCCCAAGCACAAAACGAAGTGCCGCACTTCTTCCGACTGACCTACAACGACGGACTCTCGGACAACAAGGTCAACTGCATCATTAAAAGCCACGAGGGATATATCTGGGCAGGCACACCACAAGGGCTCAACCGCTACGACGGCTTCCGCATCCGCACCTTCTATGCCAGTCCCAACAACATTCACACACTTCCCGACAACAACATCCTCAATCTCTACGAAGATGCTGAAGGACAACTGTGGGCCAACACGCCCGCAGGCCTTTGCCGCTTCAATCCCAAGACAGAACAGGTCAACAGAAACACGGACGAGTGGATGCACCAACACCAGATCAGCGGACACTCGCTGATGATAGACACCGACGAGAAAAGCAATCTCTGGATTCTGTCGGTCAGCCCCAACAAACTCTTCTACTACGACTTCCAACGTCACCGCGCAACAGCCATGAAGGTGAGCCCAAGACTACTCAGCAATATCAACTCCATCCATGCCGAGAAGGGCGGACTGTGCCTGGTCTACAACAACGGGGCCATGGCGTGGGTCAACCGCTACAGCGGCAAGATTGCGTGGACTGACCACTATATCCCTGACCACAACGCCGAGCCCAACCAGCACTACCGCACCATCAGCGACAAGCAGGGCAACCGATGGGCATGGGCAGAAAGCAAAGTCTATTATTATCAGCACAGCACGCATACGTGGCGACTCATCTACGACAAGCCACTCAACGACGTAGCACTGGACCAGGAGGGGCACGGGCTCTTGGCCACAGACCACAACGGACTGCTCGTGTACGACACGGCCGGCGACATCGTTGACCATGTGCTCAACATCCCCACCGACTCCCGCTCGCTGTCCGACAACACGCTGCAATGCCTCTATGTCGACGATCTGGGTGCGCTGTGGATTGGCTTTTACCGCATGGGCATGGCGGTGCGCGCCACCCAACACAGTCTCTTTGCCCTCTTACCCCTGGGCGATGTCTGTACGATGGCGCAGGGGCGCGACGGCACGATCTGGCTCGGTACCAACGACAACGGCATCGAATGGTATGATCTCAAGAGAGATGTCCGACACATCACCATGGCACAAAGCGGACTGGGCAGCAACGTGGTCGTGGCAAGTCTTGTAGACAGGGACGGCAGCATGTGGTTCGGTACCTATCAGGGAGGACTCGCTCATCTGAGCAACGGCAAGTGGACCGTCTACCAACAAAAGAACTCGCCCATCGCCCATGACAACGTGTGGGCCTTGGCACAGCTCCACGACAGCATCCTCGCCATTGCCACACTCGGCGGCGGACTGCAACTGATGGAACCGAAAACGGGAAAGTTCACCACCTACAACACGCACAACAGCAACCTCGCATCGGACTATCTCTCCAGCCTGTCGGTAGCGGCCGACGGCACGCTGGCCATCGGTCACTCCCAGGGAGTGTCGCTGCTGAGACCAGGATCGCACAAATTCATTAACATCAACCAACGCGGCGACCGCAAGGGCAACCAGCTGACAAGTCTCTCGGTCAACCAGGTACTCTACGACACAAGCGGCCGACTGTGGATCGCCAACACGTCCGGACTCAACGTCCTGGAACCTAAAGCGCAGCTCCTCAGCACCGTGAACCTGCAAAGCCTCAACGATCACACCGAGGTCTGCGCCATCACCGAGGACCACTATCACAACATTTGGGCTACGACGAGCGATGGCCTGAAACGCATCTCCACGAAGACGCAGCAAAGACAAAGCCAGTATCTCGTCACGTCATACGGTCGGGCTGGAGGACTACAGAACAGACTGTTTAACAAACGCTCCATCCTCTGCCTGAGAGACGGGCGCGTTCTCGTCGGCGGCATCGACGGCGTGAACATTGTGCTGCCGTGGAGCGTGCGACAGCAACAAAACCAGGCACGCCTGCTCTTCAGCGGGCTGTCGCTCTTCGACCATGTCGTCGGCGTGGGGGACTCGGTCAACGACCATGTCGTACTGACGGAATCACTCAATGACTGCAGGAAGATCGTGCTTCAACACGATGAGAACACGTTCACCATTCAGTTGGCCACCACACTGGCCGGACAGCAGGCTCAGCCCCACATCCTTTACCGTCTGCACGGCTATGAGAGCAAGTGGTCGGCAGCACCGAGCAACGATCCTTGCGTCCACTACACGAATCTGACGCCCAGCTACTACACGCTGGAGGTGAGAATGACCAACGACGACGGAACACCATCATCGCACATCGACAAACTGAAAATCGAAATCCGCCCTCCTTTCTATCTGCAATCATGGGCGATTACTTTCTACCTGCTGCTGGCGTGCCTGCTTGCATGGGATATCCGCAGACGATTGAGGCTCAGACGAATCACCGAGTGGCAGAAGATGGAACTCAGAAAGCAGAAAGAGGTGGAGGAAGCCAAAATAGACTTCTTCACAAATATCAGCCATGAGCTGCGCACTCCTCTGACGCTCATCCTCTCGCCGCTGGAACGCATGATGAGACAGGACTACGATGCTACAACGCTCCGACAGCTCCGTCTTATCCAGCGCAACGCTCGACAACTGCTGATGATGGTCAACAAAATGCTGGATCTCAGACGCATGATGCGGGGTAAAGAAAAGGTAAAGCTCACTACCGGCGACCTGATCTCTTACATCCACGAACTCAGCGAGCCCTTCGCCGCCCTGTCGGACAAAGGCATCACGCTGACTTTCCATGCCGAAGTAGCCCACCTGATCATGTCGTTTGACAAGGACAAAATAGACAGAATGGTTACCAACCTGCTGTCAAACGCCTATAAATATACGCCGGCGGGCGGACGCGTCGACATCACGGTCAGACTCACACAGCAAAAGCAGGTGAGCATCAGCGTGGCAGACAATGGACCCGGCGTCAGCGACAAGGACAAGCCTCATCTCTTTGAGCGCTTCTATCAGGGCGAAGACGGTAAAACACATCAGGGAAGCGGCATAGGACTCAACCTGACGTGGGAATATGCACAGATGCTCGGCGGAACGATTACTGTGGAAGACAACAAAGGCGGTGGCGCGCTGTTCACAATCACGCTGCCCGCAAAAGAGTTGAGAGCGGATGGCGAAGGATATGTGCAAGCCTTGGACAACGGCAAAGCAGTGCCTGCCGCCATCCCGGCCAAGAGCACAAGCACCATCAACGACAACCGCCGGCAACAACGCTCCACACTGCTGTTGGTCGATGACAACACAGACTTCCTCGGCTTCCTCAGCGAAGAGCTGCAAGTCAACTACCGCATTCTGAGAGCTGAAAATGGCAAGCAGGCTTTGGAAGTCATCCACCACGACATGCCTGATCTGGTGATTACCGACGTGATGATGCCCGAAATGGACGGCAACGAGCTATGCCGAAAGATCAAGAGCAACGACAAGATGCATCATCTGCCCGTGATGGTGCTCACAGCAAGACTGGCCGACGAGAATGAGATCGAGAGCCGCGAATGTGGAGCCGATGATTATATCAAGAAGCCGTTCAGCATGGATCTCTTCAAGCTGCACATCGACCAGCTGCTCAAGCAAGGCCGCATCGTCGACAACGGCAAGGTGGACCCAAAGATCAGCAAGACGGCCATCACCACACAGGACGAGGCATTTATCGACAAGGCTACGCACTATATCGAGGAGCATCTCAGCGACTCGGAGCTGACCGTGGAGCAGATGAGCGACAACCTGGCCATGAGCCGTGTGCAGCTCTATCGCCGTATCGTCAGCATCACGGGCAAGACACCGAGCGAGTTGATCCGTCTCATACGTCTGCGCCACGCCGAGCGCCTGGTGGTACAAAGCCAGTTGAGCATCGCCGAGATCTGCTACATGGTAGGCTTCTCTTCCACCCGCTACTTCTCCCGCTGCTTCAAGGATCTCTATGGCTACCTGCCTTCGAAGTACAAAAAGAATGCAGAGTGAGCAAATTCACGAACATACATTGTTTGGAGTTTAACACTCCGATACGCGGAATAAAGAAGATCACCGAATATAAAGGATATAAATATGCAACGCTCTATACGATCGACATGATCTCAATAATATTCTTTATATTCGATGATATTCTATATTCCATCGAAGATGGAGCGTTAACAGCTCCAACGATGCGGGTAAACTCTATACACGATGAACAAAAAAAGAGGAGGGCAACCCGTGGGCTACTCTCCTCTATATCTTTCTTTGGCTTGTCGCCAAACGCTTACTTCTCCAGCAGTGCCTTGAATTTCTCCTCGAACTTATCCTTAGAGGCAGCACCGACAAACTTGTCGACGAGCTGACCGCCCTTGAAGAACAGCACGGTAGGAATGTTGCGCACACCAAACTCCATGGCGATGTCGTCGTTCTCCTCTACGTCGCACTTGCCGACAACAAGCTTGCCGTCGTACTCCTGTGCCAGTTCAGAGATGATTGGCGCCACCATGCGGCAGGGACCGCACCATGTTGCCCAGAGATCTACTACCAATGGCAGATCGCCATTCTTATAAGTCTCGAAATTCTTGGTTGTAATTTCTACTTCCATTGCTTTACCTTTCTATTTTGTAACGTGATTAATTTCTGCTTGCAAAATTAAACAATAAAGTTGAGATTCCCAAACTTTTCAAACAAAAGATAAAACGACGCTAAAAGCCTCAAACGCATTCTCTGACGGAGCATCCGACGATAAGTAGCTATTTTACTTCCACGTGAGTCCTCTCCGAGGACATCTCCCTGCACACAACCTACCCCAGGTCGCTCGCTTTGTGAGGCTTCGCCGTCACAAAAGCTCGACGACCTGGGGTCAATCACGGTGTGTCCCTTTCAGGGACATTAAACAGTATGAGAATTTAGTTATTAAAAAACTGATACTTGTGGAAGACCATTTCAGCAGTTCCGGATCAGGAAGCTCCTTATCAGAACGTGACGAGACGTGAGCCATCGGGCTGCTCGGCGATCGTGACCTTCACGGCATCACCGGGCAGGATGTCCTCGATGAGCTCCGGCCACTCCAGGAAGCAGAGTGCGCCACTATAGAAGTAATCCTCGTAGCCCATGTCGTAGACTTCCTCCAATTTCTTGATGCGGTAGAAGTCGAAATGATAGATGAGCTCGTCGGTCGTGGAAGAACGATACTCGTTGACAATGGCGAAGGTCGGGGAAGTGATGACATCCTCTACGCCCAATTCTTCACAGATGGCTTTGATGAAAGTGGTCTTTCCTGCTCCCATCTTGCCGTAGAAGGCAAACACGGTGTGCTCGCCCATAGCTTTGATAAACTCACGAGCCGCCTCGCGGATCGTGTCCAATGATTGAATCTTTATCTCCATATTGATAAATCTATGTCTTTTTCTTCTTTATATCATATATATGTATAAGGTATGCCGCATGTTTCTTAGAGGCATACGGTAACATTTATACATTATTATTTATACACTATACATTATACATTACTCAGTTGAGTACCAACGTCATGTCCTGCCGTCCGTCGACGTACTCCACGAGTTGCTTGCCCACTTCCACGCGTTTGGTGGTGGCACGGAGGAGCAGTTTGGTTCCCGTCTCCTCATCATCGACATTGAAGTAGAGCTCTGTCTTGCCCGGCTTCTCGTCGATCAGCGAGAGCAGATCGCTGACTGTAGACTCGTCGAGCGTCTTGCTCTTGACCGAGATCGTCAGTTGGTTGATGCGCGTGTCCTTGACTTTCGCAAGGAACTCCACGCTCACCACATTGAAGCTATAGTATTGGCTCGTCGGGAAGCGTTTGAAGCACTTGGCAATGACATACACCGGTGAGCCCTCCTTGAACCATCCTTGCCAGCGTGCCCAGTCGTCGCCGAAGAGTGCCAGCTCGCCCGGCCCCTCGAAATCCTCAATGGTGACAATGCCAAAAGGCTCGCCCCGCTTGTTGTAGCGCGTGGTGACCTTGGTGACCATACCGCCGAAGGTCAGCTCCCCACGCTGCGAGAGTTCCTCACGGTTTTCGCGGTCGCCGACTTCCGCACAACTGGTGTTGCACAGATGGCGCAGCACGATGGCATACTCGTCGAGCGGATGAGCACTAAGATAGATGCCGACGAGCTCCTTCTCCTTACCCAAGCGCTCGATAGAGCTCCACGGCTCTGCCTTGGGCAACGGCGGCGTGGCCACGGCAATATCGCCGGCCATGGCCCCGAAAAGCGAGTTGGCAGCCTGACTCTTGTCCTCCTGGTATTGCTGACCGAAGCGCACGATAAGGTCGAGGAATACCTCGCCTTTGGCGTTGGGCGCGAGATACTGTTCGCGCATATTGCCAAAACAGTCGAAACCGCCACTCAGTGCCAGACTCTCAAAAGCCTTGCGGTTGACATCCTTCAGGCTGACACGCTCGGCAAAGTCGTAGATATCCTTATAAGGTCCGTTGGCTTCACGCTCCTTGACAATGGCAGCCGCGGCAGCGGCACCCATGCCCTTGATGGCAGAAAGACCAAAGCGGATCTCACCATTCTTGTTCACACCAAACTGCACGTAGCTCTCGTTGACGTCAGGCCCCAGCGTCGGGATGTTCATCGACTTGCACTCCTCCATGAGCTTGGTGATCTCGCCGATGTCGCTGTGGCGGCGTGTCATCAGGGCAGCCATGTACTCAGCCGGGTAGTGAGCTTTGAGATAAGCCGTCTGGTAGGCCACCCACGAGTAGCAGGTAGCGTGAGATTTGTTGAAGGCATAGGAGGCAAACTTCTCCCAGTCGGACCATATCTTCTCCAGCACCTTCGGGTCGTGGCCGTTTTTCTTGCCTCCTTCGAGGAAGAGCGGCTTCATCTGGTCTACGATCTTCTTCTTTTTCTTACCCATGGCCTTACGCAGGGCATCGCTCTGGCCACGTGTGAAGTTGGCCAGCTGACGCGAGAGCAACATCACCTGCTCCTGATAGACGGTGATGCCATAGGTGTCCTTGAGGTATTTCTCCATGCAAGGAATGTCGTAGGTGATCGGTTCCTGACCGTTCTTACGGGCAATGAACGAGGGGATATAGTCCATAGGTCCCGGACGATAGAGGGCGTTCATAGCGATCAAGTCCTCAAAGACGGTCGGCTTCAGCTCGCGCAGGTATTTCTGCATACCGGGCGACTCAAACTGGAAGGTACCGATCGTGCGGCCCTGCTGATAGAGTTTATAGGTAAGATCATCGTCGATGGGGATGTTGTCGAGGTCGATGACGTCGCCAGTTGTCTGCTTGATGACCTTGCAGGCTTCCTTGAGCTCAGAGAGCGTCTTGAGTCCGAGGAAGTCCATCTTGATGAGTCCGGTGGACTCGATGACGTGTCCGTCGTATTGTGTGACGGCACATTTCAGTCCCGGGAAATCAGGGTCGTCGGCTGTGGACACGGGAACCCAGTCGCTGATCGGATCCCGGCAGATGATGAAACCGCAGGCGTGAAGGCCGGTACCCCGGATGGTGCCCTCGAGCTGCCGGGCATATTTGATGGTGTTGCGCTCACGGGGATCAGGCGACGCCATTGCCTCGCGCAGCTCCGGCGTGCATTTGATGGCATTCTCCAGGTTCATCTTCATGCCGTCAGGCAGTCTGTCGGGGATGGCTTTCTTCAATGCGTTGGCCTTCTCCAACGGCAGTTTCTCCACACGCGCCACGTCGGCGAGTGAGTTCTTCGTGGCCATACTGCCATAGGTGATGATGTGGGCACAGTTCTCGTGCCCGTATTTGTCCATGACCCAACGGAGCACCTTGCCACGCCCGTCGTCGTCGAAGTCGGTATCAATATCCGGTAGGTTGACACGATCGGGGTTGAGGAAACGCTCAAACAGCAAGTCGTATTTCAGCGGGTCTATCTTGGTGATACCCAGACAATAGGCGACAACAGAACCGGCGGCAGAGCCACGTCCCGGTCCCACCCACACGCCGAGGTCGTTGCGGGCGGCATTGATGAAGTCCTGCACGATGAGGAAGTAGCCTGGGAAACCCATCGTCTTCATCACATGCAACTCGAAGTTGATATGCTCCTTGACGTTGTCGGGCAACGGATCGCCGTAGCGTTTCTTCGCTCCGTCGTAGGCGAGCTTGGCCAGATAGTCGGCCTCGAACTTGATGCGGTAGATCTTGTCGTAGCCGCCGAGTCGGTCGATGACGGCCTGCGCCTTGTCGGGAGGCAGAGGATTCTCGCCGTGCTCATCGGTAGTGAACTCTTTGAAAAGTTGCTCCTCGGTGAATTTCTTGCGCCATTCCTCTTCCGTACCAAAGCTCTCAGGGATGGGGAAGAACGGCATGATGGGTCCATGATCGATACTGTAGATCTCTACCTTATTGAGAATCTCCTGCGTGTTGCGCAACGCCTCGGGCACATCGCTGAAGATGTCGTTCATCTCCTGCTGTGTCTTGAACCACTCCTGCTTGGTATAGAGCATACGGGTGGGATCATCAAGATCCTTTCCGGTGGCCAGACAGAGCAGGTGGTCGTGGGCCTCAGCGGTGTCTTTGTCCTCGAAGTGACAGTCGTTGGTGCATACGAGCTTGATGCCTTCTTCCTTGGCGATCTTCATCAGCACGGCATTGGCACGCTGCTGCAAGGGGAAGGTATCGCGGTTGGCACGGATGTTAGGGTCTTTGACCTCATGGCGCTGCAACTCGAGATAGTAGTCGTCACCAAAGACCCGGTGGTACCAGCGGGCAGCTTCCTTGGCGCCCTCGATGTCGCCCTTGAGTATCTTGGCAGGCACCTCGCCGGCAATACACGCCGAGCAGACGATCAGATCCTCGTGGTATTTCTCCAAGTCGTAGCGGTCGGTACGCGGCCGGTAATAGTATCCGTCGGTCCAGGCACGGCTGACGAGCTTGATGAGATTCTTATATCCGTGGTAGTTCTTAGCCAAGACAATGAGGTGATAGCCCGATTTGTCACCGGCTTCCTTGTTCTTGTCCTCCTTGTGATGGTGCGCTACATACATCTCACAGCCAAAGATAGGCTTGAACGGCTCCAGTCCGTCGGCCTTGCGCTGCTTGTTGACACCGGCACAATAGTCCGAGAACTCCTTGATGCCATACATCACGCCGTGGTCGGTAATGGCCATGCCCTTCATGCCGTCCTTGATGGCTTTGTCGACCAGGTGGGGCACCTTGGACTGACCGTCAAGAATGGAATAATGAGTATGTACGTGCAAATGAACGAAATCTTCCATCAATTCTTCTTTTAAACTTTAAAAGCGTATCATGAGCATAAAACCGAGTGTAAAGTTACGTCTAAAAAGCGAGACAACCAAAAGTAGCGAATAAAAAATTTGTAGGAGTGATAAAAAATAATTAACTTTGCAAGCAAGTGAAAAGGAAAATTGAAACTCTCTTAGAGCAACCATGGGAAAGAAGATACAGAAACTAAAGAAAATACGTATACACCGTGAGGGCAATGACACACTGCTCTACGGACTCATCTTCATCATTGCCGCCGGTGCCGCATTGTGGTACGGCTTTGACACGAAGTGGCCGTTTTGGCTGTTCATCGTCGTCTTTGGCGTTGTCTACGGCATTGTCTTCAATTTCTACCAGTGTCCGATCAGATACCTCAACGTGGAAGACACCGACAAAATCGTCGTGGCACCCGCTGACGGTAAGATCGTGGTGATAGAAGAAGTGGAAGAAAACGAGTATTTCCACGACAAGCGCTTGATGATCAGTATCTTCATGAGCCTCTTCAACGTCCACGCCAACTGGTTCCCAGTCGACGGAAAGGTGAAGTTTGTCAAGCATCAGAACGGCAACTACCACAAGGCTTGGCTGCCAAAGGCCAGCGAAGAGAACGAGCGCGCTGACACGATGATCACCACGGAGCATGGTGTTGACGTGCTGTGCCGACAGATCGCAGGCGCTGTGGCACGCCGTATCGTCACCTACGCGAAGGAAGGTGAGGACTGCTATATCGACGAGCACTTAGGATTCATCAAACTCGGCTCACGTGTGGATGTCTTCCTGCCCCTCGGCAGTAAGGTGATGGTAAAGATGGGACAAGCAACTACGGGCGATCAGACGATCCTCGCAAAGTTGCCCTAAATAATGTATAATGTATAGTGTATAAATTATAATGTATAATGTACAGCGCATAAATAATAATTATATTGTGCACTAAATGTACAGTATATATAATAAGGAGTATCTCGCACTAATAAACAGATATTGTATTCACTATGAATATCAAGAAACATATCCCCAACACGCTGACCTGCTGCAACCTCATCTCAGGTTGTATCGCTACGTGCTTTGCCTTTTTCCACGACCCGGAACTGGCATTGCTGTGGATCATCATCGGGGCCGTTTTTGATTTCTTCGACGGCATGAGTGCCCGCCTGCTGCATGTGCCCTCACCCATCGGTAAGGAGTTGGACTCGCTGGCCGACGATGTGACGTTCGGTGTGGCTCCGTCGACCATGCTGTTCTCGCAGTTGCTCGTGATGGACTATCCTTCCTGGCTGCAGCCGGTAAGCGACTATGTAGCTTTCGTGGCTTATATCATGGCAGCCTTCTCGGCACTTCGCCTCGCCAAGTTCAATCTCGATGAGCGTCAGGCCATGGGCTTCATAGGACTGCCGACACCTGCCAATGCGCTCTTCTGGGGCTCGCTGATCCTCAGTGCCAAGCATTGGGAGACGCTCTCGCCCTATATGTCCGTAGCACTCATCGCACTGATGCTCGTCAGCTCCTGGCTGCTCATTGCCGAGATACCGATGTTCGCACTGAAATTCAAGCACTGGGGATGGAAGGGCAACGAGCTCCGCTACTCATTCCTCATCACTTGTGTACCACTGCTGATCATCTTCCAGGAATATGCTTTCGCGATTATCATCGCATGGTACGTGGTTCTTTCTGTCATCAGCGACGCAAAGAGTGCCACAAGCAACAAGTAAAAGATAAAGAAAGTGTATCGGGGATTATCGACCATCGCATTGCTGTTGTGCAGCAATGTCTTTATGACGCTTGCCTGGTATGGCCATCTGAAACTGCAACAGGCACACATCAGCAACCACTGGCCACTGATCGGCGTCATCGTCTTTTCGTGGTGCATTGCCTTCTTTGAGTATTGTTGTCAGGTACCCGCCAACCGCATTGGCTTTCAAGGCGACGGCGGTCCTTTCTCGCTCATACAGTTGAAAGTGATTCAGGAGTGTGTCTCGCTGATCGTCTTTGCCGTTATTGCGAACATACTCTTTCAGGGACAGGGCCTTCACTGGAACCATCTCGCGGCCTTCGCCTGCCTGATAGCGGCGGTGTACTTCGTGTTTATGAAATAACAGACTTCGGTTATGAAGTTTACAATAACACAATAACACATTATTATTATGGAAATAGGAGACAAACTGCCGGAGTTCTTGGGACTTGACCAGGACGGCAACGAAGTGAAGCTGAGCGACTTCCAAGGCAAAAAGCTCGTACTCTATATCTATCCGCGCGACGCTACTCCGGGATGCACCAACGAGGCTTGCAACCTGCGCGACAACTATCAGTCGATGCTCGCAAAAGGCTATGCCG
Source organism: uncultured Prevotella sp. (assembly GCA_900317685.1). GTDB lineage: Bacteria > Bacteroidota > Bacteroidia > Bacteroidales > Bacteroidaceae > Prevotella. The sequence goes on along the minus strand of ONHQ01000001.1, from coordinate 88,741 downwards.
TCGTCGGCGTGAGCATTCAGAGTGCGGAGAGCCACAAGAAGTTCATCGCTAAATATAGCCTGCCCTTCCCCCTCATCGCTGACACGGACAAGAAACTCGTGGAGACGCTCGGTGCCTACGGTGAGAAGAAGATGTACGGAAAGACCACCATGGGTACGTTCCGCACAACTTTCGTGACCGACGAGAACGGTGTGATCACCGAGATCTTCCGGCCGAAGCAAATCAAGGTGAAGGAACATGCACAACAGATCTTAGGCTCTGAAGCCTAAACAAAGCAACGGGAGGGAACTTACCCTCCCGATATTTGTTTCTATACAACAAAGAAAGGTTGCAAGACAATGGAAGAGAACAGAACAAAAGAATTTGAGGATACCTTTCATAAAGACCTCGCCTCGTATCTGGAGGCCCACGATCTCATCGACAAGCACTTTCCCGAAGCTCCGGACATCGAGGCACTGTGGGCTACCCTGGGCGAGAGTTATCTGCCCGACGCACTGCGCGAATGGAACCACTACCCCACCGTGGCACTCGGATGGATGATGTATATCGGCATGGCGATCGCCTACTATTGGGACGAGGATTGGGAACGCTACAGCCATGTCCCCGACCTTTACAAGATGATGATCCTCAACACTGACTTTGATCATCTCGACGACTACATCCGCCAGCAGGTTCTTCATCTCACGCCCGAACAAGGCGAGAAGCTCCAGCAAACCGTCGGCGAGTGCGCCGCCCGCACTTTCAACACGATCAGCCACCTGCATGTGGAGCCCGGCACGCCGGACGCTTTCCGTGTCTTCATTGCCGCGCTCCATGAGATGTACTTGATGGGGGCAGCCATGGAACTGAAGTCTTTGGGCTACCACATGGAGAAATGTTGATGGCAAGCCTACTCTTGATCCTGCACACAGCACTCATGCTATTCATCGTTCACTACAAAACACGCTACACCTTATGAGGTATGTACTCTCTCTTGCCCCCGTCGTCTTCCTGATGGCGTTTCTTGGCATTGTCATTCACGTCTACGGAACAGACGCGCTCTCCGGCGGCAGCCAGCTGGCACTGATACTCTCTACGGGAGTCTGCGGCCTGATCGCAGTATTAGGCTTCCATATTCCCTGGAAGACATTGGAGACAGAGATCAACAAGTCCATCGGCAGCGTGGGAACAGCTATCGTCATCCTGCTGCTCATCGGCCTGCTCTCCGGCACATGGACCGTCAGCGGTGTGGTACCCACGCTGATCTACTGGGGCATGAAGATCATCAATCCCTATGTCTTCCTGCTGTGCTGTTGTGTCATCAGCGGCTTTGTCTCTGTGATGACGGGCAGCTCCTGGACCACCGTGGCAACCATTGGCATTGCTCTCATGGGCATTGGCAAGGCACTTGGATTCAGCGATGGCTGGACTGCCGGAGCCATACTCTCCGGCGCCTATTTCGGTGATAAGATGTCGCCACTCTCCGACACTACTGTGCTGGCATCCAGTGTGGTGGGCACACCACTGTTCACACATATACGCTACATGACCATTACCACTGTGCCTGCCGTCGTCATCGCGCTGATCGTATATGCCGTCGCCGGACTCTTCGTAGCCGGTCATTCTGCCATCGACACCTCTGCTTTCACCCTGGCCCTGCAAGGCAAATACGATCTCTCGCCATGGCTGCTCATCGTACCCGTAGCCACCGCACTGATGATCGCCCGCAAGCTTCCCGCGATCATCGTGCTCTTCGCCTCCTCTGTTTTGGCCGGACTCTTTGCCATCTTCTTCCAACCTCATATTCTCGCTGAGGTCATCGGTGCCCACGACACCACCGCACTGACACTCTTCAAAGGCGTTATGCTCAGTGGTTTCGGCGCTACTGCCGTACACACAGGCAACACGGCTTGCGATGCCCTACTCGCCACACGCGGCATGCAGGGCATGATGGGCACGGTATGGCTCATTCTCTGTGCCATCTGCTTTGGCGGTGTCTTGAAGGCCAGTGGTATGCTTGCCAACATCATGCATCTGCTCCTGCCGCTGACGCGCACGCGTTTCGGGCTGGTCGCCTCCACCGTCATCTCGGGTATCTTCTTCAACACCACCGTCGCCGACCAGTATCTTTCTATCATGCTCAGTGCCAGTATGTACAAGAGCATCTATGAAAGAGAAGGCTTCGAGCCACGCCTGCTCAGCCGTAGCATCGAGGACTCCAGTACGGTGACATCAGTACTCGTTCCATGGAGCACTTGCGGCATGACACAGTCTTCGGTGCTCAACGTGCCGACGCTGACCTATCTGCCCTACACCGTTTTCTGCTATCTATGCCCGCTGATGAGCATGACGATAGCGGCCCTCGGCTTTAAGATTTACCGCAACGTAAGCAACATGACAAAATAAACTCAGCAATTCTTTGCGGAATCATTTCTTTGTTATATCTTTGCGCCACAAAGTTTAAGGATATGAACGAGAAAAGATCATCTGCCATCAGCGCGCTTCTGCTCGCATCTCTTCTGATCGTGATGCTGGCAGGATGCCGGAGAAAGGAGAGCACGGCCCAGCCCCGGCGCTCCGTCTATTGCTGGCAGACGACGTTCTCTCCCAACGACTCGGCTGTGGCAGCATTCATCCGGCAAAAACACGTCACCCATATCTATCTGCGATACTTCGACGTAGTGCTGACCAACGGCACGCCGATGCCCAACGCCAGCGTCAATGTGGTGGGGCGCGTGCCCAAAGGAGTGACGGTGACACCGGTGGTCTACATCACCAACGACTGCATGAAGGCAATCGGACAAAACCATACTGAGGCAACGGACTTGGCCAACAAGATCCTCAGGCGCGTCGGACAGATGACAAGCACGCTACAGCTCGGACCTGTCAACGAACTGCAGATCGACTGCGACTGGACCATCACCACACGACGCTCCTACTTCGATTTTCTCTCCACCCTGCGCAACTTGGCACACGATCAACGGCTACAGCTGTCGACCACCATCCGCTTTCATCAGCTCACACAGCCCGTACCGCCTGCCGACCGTGGCGTGCTGATGGCTTACAACACCGGCGATGTGCGTGACATCAACAACCGCTACCCCATCCTCGACATTGCCGACGTGAAGCCCTATCTGCGTTATCTATCCACTTATCAGTTGCCCTTATCCACCGCCTACCCCATCTTCTCCTGGCGTGTGCTCTTCCGTGGCGGCCATTTCGTCGGCATCCTCCACAGCGACGACGACTATCCGATATTGCCGGGCGACAAGATCATCAAGCGCGACACCGACCTGCGGCACATTCTCGAAGCGCATCAGACGATCAGCGAACTGCGTCCTGACGCGCACGACGAGATTATACTCTATGATTTGCAAACCAATAACATAAAAAGATTCCAAGCTTCTGATTATGAAAAGATTTATCATCGTTAGCCTCCTGCTGATGTCTGTCGGCAGATCATTGGCTTGCTTGTCCGAGAAACCTACGTACAACTATTACCTCATGTGCGTGGAGCCGACACAGCAACAGACCGAGAGCAAACAGCTCAAAGCCATCAACGACTTCTGGAAACAGTATACCAACGGCCGCGTCTCCGACTACAAAGACGGTTGGGACAGAAAGACCGATACCGACGCGCCCACCTTTATCATGAAGATGGCACGGCAGAAGAAGGACTATGAGATGGTGCGCTATCTCGGCTGGCTCAATAAATATCTCAAGATCAGCAGTGATCTCACTGACAAATGGAACTATCCTACACGGAAGCAACTGCTGCAACGCAAGCAGGTGCTCACGCAGATGCTCACTGCCGCAAAGGCTTACCATGGACGCAGGCTGTCGGCTCAATACCGTCTGCTCGCCATGCGCGCCAACATGCTCTTGGGCAACGATATCCAGAACATCCGTTACTGGAAAACCACGGCTAACCATATGCCGCAGAGCGTCTACCGCGACATGATGGAGAACATCTATGCCCGCGCACTGCTCAAGACCAGTAAGCAGCGTGACGCGCTGGAGATCTATGCCCGACAAAACGACCAGCAGAGCATGCGCTGGTGCGTGCGCCACTACCGCAATCTCAGTGGTATCAAAGCCATCTATGCCCGCAATGCCAACAGCCGTGTGCTGCCCTATCTCGTGCAGGACTTTGTCAATAACGTGCAGGAAACGCAGGATGTATATACCCGTCCGTCGGCTTTCATCCCGGATGCCGACAAGGCCCAGTGGACAAAAAAGGAATATACCGAGGCTATCGAGGAAGTGGGTGCCCGTGTCATCTATAAAGAGGAAGCGCAGGCTTTCATTGCCTTCGCCGCTCAAGTGCTGAAAGAAGGCAAGACCACGTCGCCGGCACTCTGGCACGAGGCCACGGGGGCACTGCAATTCCTCCTCGGCGACTATAGTGCAGCGAAGGCTTCGCTCGCCCAAGCCATCACCGCCGAAGGCACACAACGCATGCACGACAACGCCCGCGCCATCGCGGACATCAACAGCGTCTATACAGAGAAGATGGACAACAATCAGCAGAACCGGCTCGTCAAAGAGATCGCCTGGATGCGCAACATGAGCCAGCAGACTATGACAAAGGACGAGGAGGGATACACCTATATGGCGGATACCTATTTCGCCAATATGCTGCAACGCATGGTCTACAACCATCTCGTACCCGAACTGCAAAAGCAGGGCAACGGCTTCCTCGCTCTCGCCATGCTCGCCAATATGGACAACCACGACAATGACGGCACGTTACCAAGCACAAGAAAGCACGTGCCTACCTATTATCAACGGGCTAAATGTTACAACCCGCTGCCGGACTGGTGGGGTGACTACTACGATGCTTTGGAGCACCTCTCCATCGACTCGCTCAAAGAGTACGTCGCTTATCTCCACGCCCCGCACGCCGACAGCCCGCTCGCTGACGCGGCCTGCAAGAGCAGTTACCAGAGCGACGACTACTTCAACGACCTCATTGGCACACGTCTCATGGCCATGGGACGCTTCGAAGAGGCGATACCTTATCTCAGAAAGGTGAGCACTGACTTCATCTACAACTCGAACATCTGTGGATACATCGGCCGCCGCAACTATCAGCAGCCGCGCTGGTTCGTGCATCAGGTCATCGCCGACACGTTGCAAACCGGTCCTCGCTCCGTTGCCATCACCGGCAACCAGAAGCTCACATTCTGTCAGGACATCACCAACTTGCAACACCGCTACCAAAACGCAGGCAGCGACACACTGCGCGCCCGCCTTGCCTATGACCTCGCCACACGGCTCTACCAGGCCAGCTACGAGGGCGACTGCTGGTATCTCACCCATTACGGCTGGAGCTGCATGGACACTGTGCGCACCGGCGAACGTGATATCATCCTCGACGCCATCAACTACTTAGGCGAAAGCTCGCTCAAAGGCGACCAAGATCTGCAGTTCAACAGTCTCTACGCCCTGGCTTTCATCCGTCGCGACAACGCCGCCGAAGGCTATCCCTTCATCTATCCAGGTGAAAAAGTCAACTTCCAAAAGCAGACAAGACAGTACAAGGCACTGGCACAACTCAACAACTTCCTCGCGCTCAATCCCGCCTATCAGTCAAACCGTTACGTCTCGCACTGCGATGTACTGCGGATGTTTCATGAGCAGTAAGCCGTTATTGTTATTAACAATAGTTATGAAAGCTTAGTCATGATTATTTTGGATATTCCGAAAAAGACGCTTATCTTTGCATTATAACAATATAAACACAACACGTGGCAATGCCACACAACCATTAACATCAAAAACATTATGAAAGAACTGAAAGGAACCAAGACGGAGAAGAACCTCCAAGAGGCTTTCGCTGGTGAGAGCCAGGCACGTAACAAATACACTTACTTCGCTTCCAAGGCACGTAAGGATGGCTACGAGCAGATCGCTGCTATCTTCGAGGAGACTGCTCAGAACGAGAAGGAGCACGCTAAGCTGTGGTTCAAGTATCTCGAGGGTGGCGACATCAAGAGCACACGCGAGAACCTTAAGGCTGCTGCAGAAGGTGAGAACTACGAGTGGACTGACATGTACGCCCACATGGCTAAGGAAGCTGAGGAGGAAGGCTTCACAGAGATCGCCTACAAGTTCCGTGCTGTCGCTGCCATCGAGAAGACACACGAGGAGCGCTATCGCAAGCTGTTGAAAAACATCGAGGATGCTCTCGTCTTCAGTCGCGACGGCGATGCCATCTGGGTTTGCCGCAACTGCGGACACGTTGTCGTTGGTCCTAAGGCTCCCGAGGTATGTCCTGTCTGCAAGCATCCTCAGAGCTTCTTCGAGCTCAAGGCTGAGAACTACTAAGCCAATAACAACCTTAGCAAGGCTCAAGAGTCTTGATAGGTAAATCGCTATAGAACAGTGATCATCACACGATGGTCACTGTTTTTTTTGCTTTATATTCAGCGACCATCTCTCACACAGAGACACTGAGAACGACGCAAAGAAGACTTATAAACAGCTAAAAAAAAAGGAGCAACGACATCACGTCGTCACTCCTCAACTTAATTACTAAAATTGCTTATTAGGAATTCCTTTGCCGACATAACTCTTTATGTTCAGCTCAACTGCTGTTCCCGAAGGAGCATCAGTATAGATTCCTTTCGAAAAATAGGATATATAATTAGTTCCGATTAGGCGAGTTTTTCGTATTTCAAGCCCCACACATCAGCAACAGGTTTGAACACCACCTTACCCTCAACGATGTTCAGGCCTTTGCGCAGGGCCGGATTATCTTCACATGCTTTGCGCCAGCCTTTGTCAGCAAGCTGCAAAGCGTACTTCAGTGTAGCGTTGGTCAGTGCCATTGTCGACGTGTTGGGCACAGCACCCGGGATGTTTGCCACACAGTAGTGCACGATGCCGTCGACAGTATAGACCGGTTCGGCGTGTGTCGTCGGGTGGGAAGTCTCGAAGCAACCACCCTGGTCGATGGCCACGTCAACGAGCACTGTGCCGGGCTCCATCAGGCTGAGCATGTCGCGCGTAATCAGATGCGGTGTCTTGTCACCGGGAATCAGCACCGAGCCGATGACGATATCCACGTCTCTTAACTCCTGCCGGATGTTATGGTCAGACGAGTAGAGTGTCGTCACATTGGCCGGCAACTCAATGCTCAACTGACGCAGCCGGGGCAGAGAGATGTCCGTGATCACCACATCAGCACCCATTCCTGCTGCCATGCGTGCGGCAGCCTCACCGACAGTACCGCCACCGAGGACAAGCACCTTCGTCGGTTTCACGCCGGGCACGCCACTGATGAGCTTACCCTTTCCGCCTTTTGTCTTCTGAAGATAGTAGGCTCCATTGAGAACAGCCATACGTCCGGCCACCTCACTCATCGGGCGCAGCAAGGGCAGGCTATGGTCTGCCTCCTCCACTGTCTCGTAGGCCAGACACACGGCTCCGCTCTTGATCATTGCCTCGGTCAGCGGCCGGTCACTGGCAAAATGGAAGTAGGTGTAGACCAACTGGTCTTTGCGGATCAGCGGATACTCCGGTTCGATGGGTTCCTTAACCTTGATGATCATCTCCGACTGGGCATAGACATCCTCTATGGTCGGCAGTATCTCGGCACCTACGTGCTCATATGCCTCATCGGGAAAACCACTGCCCTCTCCAGCCGTATGCTGCACGAAGACCTGATGACCGTGTTTGATCAACTCAGCGACGCCCGCGGGAGTCATACCTACACGACTCTCGCCCTGCTTAATCTCCTTTGGAATACCAATTCTCATCATAGGACATTAGACTTTAAGGAAAAACGATATTGTTGATAACTCACTTCATGACTTACGTCTTTTCATCTACAAAAGTAAGCGATTTACGAATAAGTTGAATCATTCGCAAACCGCTTTTTAGTATATTTAACGCATTATTCTACATATACAAAGGTTCAAGGGCAATGTCACTCATAGGAAATGACAAAGCGACAGTAACAACACATTAGGCCTCTCACCAACCGATCCCTAAGAACGGGAAGCGGTTGATGAGAGGCCTAACATTTTTTCTTAGCTTTCTCCCAATGACCTATAAACGAGGTCAAATACAATCTTTTGCCTTTCAGGCCCGCCTAACACTGTGGTTCCAGCGTTTTGCTTTAGTCTTTTCTCAAGTCATTGATGAAGGTGACAGTCTGCGCGATCATAGCGATGGAAGCTGTCACGACAATCATAATTGTTACCATGTCTTAGTACTCCTTCCGAATGTTTCTTGTTTACTTTTTACGATGCAAAGGTATTGCCAAAGAAGGAAAGAATGACAAAGTATCGCCCGATTTTTTGCTTTTACCCTTAAAAGTTGATACGCGTCAAGGCTTTGGGTGTAGACTGACAACCATGGCCGCCGCACATGTCAAAGTAGCACAGATATGCGCCACATGTTTCCGACGTCCCGCGCACTTTTGTCAGACCCTATCAAGGGTGATAGCCTACCCGCCACAAAGCCAGGGAGCTGAGGTAGCTAAGTGTATACACACAAAAAAACGCCCGGGGCAAAAGCCTCGGGCGCATTCTCTCATTTTTCAGTTCGAGCTAACGATTACTTAGCCTGAGCAGCTGTGTCAGCAGGAGCAGCAGCAGAGTCTGCAGGAGCAGCAGCGCTGTCAGTTGTGTCGACAGCTGTTGTGTCAGAGTCAGTTGCAGGAGCTGCGCTCTGGTTCTTATTACCACAAGATGCGAAAGACATAGCTGCGATAGCTACGAACATAAAAACTAATTTCTTCATTTTCTTTGCTTTTTAAATCTGTAAAACAATCATTTGTTTATTAACAACGATGCAAAGGTACGCATTTTTTCAATACGTTGTTCTTTTTTTAGCAACTTTTTTTAGCCTTCGCTGTAACTTTTTTAAAAGCGACTGAAAACCAACACTTTACAGACTGCAAACAAAAGTTAACCAAGAGAACTTCTTGATTAATCCAGCCGTCGAAGCCTCTTTTTAACTTGATTCCACCATGCTATACCTTCCCTCAACGCCCCCATCATCCCACCATTTTTCCCCTCTTCTCAGTGCTTTTCTTCCATTCATCCCGATCCAGCCTTGTTTCTGAACACGACATGCGCATTGTCCTACACCTTATATTATATACGCGCGCGCAAGAGGCACAGACTCCATGAGCACGAGAGACACACACGCTACATGCACCAAAGATACGTGCACTGCACGCACGCGAGACGTGCGCACACCTAAAGTCGGTTACGCTTTGAGTTATTAACCCTTGCGTACGCTCTACTCTTTCCTGCTATAAACATTTTGGAAATCAAAGGGGGGTGGACTGCAAAAAGCCACCCCCTGCCGGCTATTGAGTTATCTGGTTTCCTATTGAAGAATTACGCCGGCATATAGGAATTCCTAATAGGGTTGAACATAAAAGTTACAAACGTAATCCAGTAAACTCAATATATCTTCAATTCTTCGACTACAAAAATAATAAAAAAACTCCAAAGTTGTCACTTTGTTAACCTTCTTTAACCACATCACTCCGCTACCATACATATTCTTTTTATACCTTTGCGTGACAATACACACGATCAAATATGCAGAAATATATCCATTGCCTCATCCTCACTGTTCTGTTACTCACGGCATTGCCAAGTCATGCCGTGCTCAAGGAGCGCGACATCAGCAGTTCGCTGTCCATTCTGCGTCAGGAACTCAACAACTACCGTCACGATCTCGACAAACAGCAAAACGACCTGCGGCTCCAGCAGCAGATGGTCGTCAAGGAGCTGATCACGGTGGGCAACCAAAGTCAGCAAAACGCGCTGATGCTATACTCCCAAAAGGAGGGCAACATCTTTGACCTTACCTACGCCTGTCACGCCGCCACGGAACAGTACAAGCAGTTCCGCGACAACGCGGCGCCCTTCCGCGACTATATCACCAACACCAACACTGAGGTCAGCCGCTATGACAGTCTGATCAACGACCTGAGCAACATGTACGTCGGTGCGCTCACGCCTAAGGCCAAGATCGACCGCAACGTCTGTCTGACGCTCGCCATCAACATCCGGCGCACCCTGGCCGACAACAATGACCAGATGAAGCAATACATCACGCTGTACAACAACACAGAGCAGGGCCTCAAGAACCTCAACGACTACGCCAACATGCGCTACGGCGAGATACAGCGGAGCATCTTCAACAATGGCGGCGAGAACTATCTGATGGTTCTTCATAACCTCAGGAAGGAATACAACCTCACGCTCACCACAGTACTGATGAAATACCGGCCAGTGCATCATGCACTCTCGGAATGGGACGGAAGAGTCATCTTAGGTTTCTTCATTGCGCTGTTTATCGGTGTACTCATTGCTGCTGGCCTGAACTATCTCGTCATCGGCTTCATCTTCACCTACCTTGTCAAGCACGGCAAGATCGACTTCCTGTTCCACTGGTTCGACAAGCGCAAGGCAAGCATACAAGCCCCGTCACCGTTCCCCAATTCCATGGAGCCATCCGGAGAAGCCGCAGACGACCTTGAGATGATCCACACCAAGGCCTCGTTCAATGCCAAGCGCCGCACGATCATCGCCACATCTACGGTGATCACCTTTGCGCTGATGCTGGGCTTGCTGCGTCAGGCCGTAGCTCAGAACTTCTTTGTCATGGCTACGGGGCTGCTCATGGAGTTCGCCTGGCTGATGGCCGCCATCCTGCTCTCACTGCTCATCCGCCTCGACGGTGCTCAGATCAAGAACGGACTGCGCATCTATGCCCCTGTGCTGACGGTGTGCTTTCTGGTCATCGGCTTCCGCATCATCCTCATACCGAACACGCTCGTCAACCTGATCTTCCCACCAATGCTGTTCATCTGTGCCGTCTGGCAATGGCTCGTGGTGAAGCACTATCAGAAGCTGTTGCCCAAGAGCGACGTGTTCTACACCACGATGTCGCTTATCGTGTTTGTCTTCAGCGTGGTGGCCTCCCTCGTCGGCTACACACTGCTCTCCGTCGAAGCCTTGATATGGTGGACGATGCAGCTGACCTGTATCCTGACGATCACCTGCGTGTCGTCGCTGCTCAAGGGCTATGGCAACAATCCGCGCCGTCTTTTCTTCGACAAGGACACGTCGATCACGCGTACGTGGCTCTTCCGTTTCTTCTACTACGCCCTGCTTCCAATATCCGGAGCACTGTCCATCATTCTGTCGATCTACTGGGCCGCCGACGTGTTCAACCTCAGCGACACCACGCTGCAAATCTTCAGCATGCGTCTGATCGACACGAAGAACTTCACCTTCTCCATCTTCAAGGCCGTGCAGGTGGTGATTCTCTTCTATCTCTTCTCCTATTTCTGCCACACGTCGCTCAACCTGCTCCATCACCACTTCGCACAGAGTGAGCACGATCATGCCATAGAGGAGAGCCGCCGGGAGGATCCGCAGGCCGTGATCAGCCGCACGGCCATGTGGCGCAACGTCATCCAGGTGTTTGTCTGGGGCATCTGGCTATTGATCTCGATGAAGATCTTCAACATCGACAACTCGTGGATCGTGGCTATCTCCGCCGGTCTGTCCACAGGTATCGGTTTCGCTATGAAGGACATTCTGGAGAATATCTACTACGGCATCTCGCTGATGGCAGGCCGTATCCGCGTCGGCGACTATGTCAGCATCGACGGCACACGCGGCACCGTGCGCAACATCTCCTACACGTCGACGATGATCGAAGCCCTCGATGGCAGCATCATCTCGTTCCAAAACTCGCAGCTTTTCACCAAGAACTACAAGAACCTGACAAAGAACCACGGCTACGAGCTTGCCATCATTCCCGTCGGCGTGGCATACGGCAGCAACGTCGATGAGGTGAAGGAGCTCACTGCTGCCGCCGTGAAGCGCATCGAACGCAAGAACTATATCAAATATATCAATACGGTCTTCGTCAACTTCGGAGACAACTCCATCGACTTCAAGGTGCTCGCATGGGTTGATTCCCGCAAGCAGATCTACGCTACAGGTGAGATCTACGAGGCACTGTACAACACACTCAACGAGCATCATATCGAGATACCGTATCCACAGCGCGACGTGCACATCAAAAGCGACAGCACCATGACGCTGAAAGATACCCCGAAAGCGTAACGAAAAGAAGGGAGAGCTACTCAACAGAGTACATCACCACTATATAAATAATGAGGGAGACGACAAACGAATGTCGTCTTCCTCATTTATTTATATACAGCAGGTAAGCTTTCAGGGACACAGCCGAAGCAGACACAGGTCCAACATCGAGGTCCCTACATTCTAACCTCTGCCCTTTATAGCTTCACCACAACGCGGCTGCCATTGTACTTGACCAGTTTTCCTTTGACCGCATGGTCGATGTCAAGGCCTTGCGCATGTGTCGGACTGACAAGGATGACGTTGAACTTACGGTTCTTCAGCATACCATTGAACGTACCTTTGCGGGCACCGATGGTCAGCGTATGCTGGCGCTCGTTCCATGTCATCGGGATGGTGGCGTAGCGTCCTTTCTCGTAGTTGTAGTTAGTATTCTCGTCCTCATAGAGCGTGAAGCTGCCGTCACGACCGGCGAAGACATAGAGATCGATGGTCTCCGCAGGCTTCTCGTCACTCCATTCCATTTCCGGCCCCAGTGGCAGCAGGCTTCCCTCGGGCACAAAGACCGGTATACGCTCCAGCGGTGCGTCGGCCGTAATGGGCTGTCCGCCATCGTAGTGCTTACCTGAGAGCAGGTCATACCAACCACGCTGAGCGGGCAGGTAGACCTCACGGCTACGTGCCTGGTACTTCGCCACGGGGCAAGCCATGAGCGAGGGACCGAACATCCACTGGTCCTTGACATTGTAGACCTTATCGTCACCATTGAAGTCCATCACCAGCGCACGCATCATCGTGTAGTCACTGAAGTGAACGGCACCGGCCAAAGAATAGATATAGGGCATCAGACGATAGCGCAGGCGGTCGTACCAGACAATGGCCTTGTAGGCAGGATGTGACTCCGGGGCTATGTTCCACACCTCACGCAACGGCCACTGGCCATGCGTGCGGTAGAGCGGAATGAAGCATCCAAACTCATTCCAGCGGGTCTGCAGCTCGCGCCACTCCTTCAAGTCAGCGTTTTCCTCACCGGTTTTGTCATAGAGCTGTTGGGCTTTGACATATCGGTTCTCCACCGAGAAGCCACCCTGATCCATGCCCCAGAAGGGCAGTCCGGCCAGGTTGTAGTTCAGTCCGGCTGTCATCTGCGCGCGCATGTCTTCCCATCGTGTGCCGATGTCGCCGCTCCACGTTGCTGTGGAGAATCGCTGTTCACCGGCGAAGCCACTACGGGTGAGCAGGAAAACACGCTGGTTGGGGTTTACCTCGCGCTGTCCGTTGTAGATGGCATCGGCGTTGACGAGCGAGTAAGCGTTGAAATATTCCGTCGTAGAGCCCAAAGCAGTCGATCCGCTCAGTGCCTTGCGGTACCACATCGGCGTGCAGTCGCGCACGTTAGGCTCCGAGGCGTCCATCCACCAGGCATCGATACCGTGGTGATATTTGGTATAGAGATTCTCATCCATCTGCCGCCAGAACATCTTGCGGGCGCCTTCGGCATAGGCATCGTAGAACGAGTTCATATAGCCGGGACCCACCCAGTCGCGGATGGAATCAGCGATACTCTGATGATACATCCATCCTTTGTCGTCGAGTTCCTGGTAGTTCTTCGTGTTGGGGTAGAACTTTGGCCATACCGAGATCATGAAGCGTCCGTGCATCTGATGTACGCTGTCGAGCATTGCCTGCGGATTGGGGTAGCGCGAAGCCTCGAACTGGTGACTGCCCCATTGGTCGTCGGCCCAGTAGTTCCAGTCCTGCACGATGTTGTCAACAGGGATATGGCGGCGACGGAACTCCGCGAGCGTCTGCTCAATGTCGTCACTTGTCCTATAGCGTTCACGGCTCTGCCAGAAGCCCAAAGCCCACTTGGGTAGCACCTGCGCTTTGCCCGTCAGCGTGCGATAGCCGTGGATGACCTCGTCGACGGTGTTTCCGGCAATGAAGTAATAGTCGAGATCCTTGGCCATCTCGCTCCATACGGTCAACTGCTGCTGACGTTGCTCACTACGTGGAGGTGCTACTCTCAGCGCGCAATACGACACATCGCCGTCGGGCAACCAGTCGATGAGCAGCTTCACCTTTTGTCCTGCTCTCATCGGAACGTTAAACCGGCACGCATTGGGGTTCCATGCCTGACGCCAATGTTCGGGCACTACCTCCTTGCCGTCGACGTACACTTTGGTATATCCAGCGTAGTAGAGATTGAAATGATAGTTGTTGTCAACAGGTGCCTCGAGGTATCCTTCATAGGTCACATGGGCGCCGTTGAGCTTGAAACCGGCAGGCAGATGGCTCACGTCGCCGTCGCTGTTGCGCTTCAATGCCAATGCCGGCAGGCTCACCTCGTAGCAGATGCTGTCCTCAGCGCGTGTGATGGTCTTGCCGTCGCGGTCGGTATAGGTACCGGTAAGGTTTCCTGCCACTCCGTTCTTGTCGTAAAGACGGAAAGCGCGGTTCAGCGGCAGGTTTTCACCGGGGTTGCCGAAGCGGCAATAGCTGTAGCTGTCCCACAGGATGCCATAGCCTTTGTTGCTCACCACAAAGGGCACGCTGACCTTGGTGTTGTACTGATAGAGTTCCTCGTTCAGCCCCTTCATGTTCAGCTCGTTGGCCTGGTGCTGTCCGAGTCCATAGAGTGCTTCGCCTTTGTTGTCGGCAAAGCGCAGCAGCCACGTCCATCCATGCTTTTGCGCATCAGTGAGATGGCTGTCCACGCCAATCTCCCGCTCAGGCACCGTATAGGGGAAAAGCTGTTTACCGCCGGTGTCCTCAGCGAGGATCTGCTTGCCGTTCTCGTCGTAGAAGCGGACGAGTCCCGTCTGCTTGTCGACTTTCGCCACTACCGCCGACGTGTTGATCTTCACGTCGCGGCTGTCCTCCGATACCGAGTAACTGAAGGCAGGCGTTGGCTGTTTCACGATGATGAGACTCTGCTTCTCGGGGAAAGCCTTCTCGCGGGTAGCCTCCACACGGATGATCTTCTTGCCGATGACCTGCAGGCGCACCCAGTGCGGATCATTAGGACCGGGATGGGCTACCTCCACAGAGACAAAGTTGCCGCTGCGTGTAAACGACGCTGCGGACAAGCCCATGCTGGAGAGCAGCATCAGGGCGGCTATCAGATATTTGTGATGAATGTGCATAATGGTATTTAGATGATGATTGAAGACATATTTTCGCCTGGTTGGTTGAGTTTTAAAAGTATAATAATTGAAGCAGGCATGACAACCTGCTGTGAATCGTTATTAGGAATGACAATGCAAAATTAAGCTTTTTGCAACGAAACTGCCCGCAACCATGTTACAGAATAGGTACACAAATGTTACATATTTGGCATTTCGCACGCAGAGGAAGTGCTGATATGATGCAAGAACAGCATAAATACGGGGATGCATCCAATATTTTCGCGCTTGCATTTCATGGTATCAGCAGAAAAGCGTAACTTTGCGAAATGAGAGAATAGAACGGGCGAAGCGCTCGGTTTCGCCGTAACACATATTTATACGCACATGGACTACAAGATGATCGTGCTCGATCTCGACGGCACGCTGACTAATAGTAAGAAAGAGATGACACCACGCACACGCGACACGCTGCTGAAAGCAGAACAGCAGGGCGTGCGCATCGTTCTCGCATCGGGGCGCCCCACCTATGGTATCACGGCGCTCGCTGAGGAACTGGACCTGAAAACGTACCAAGGATTTATCCTTGCCTTCAACGGTGGACGCATCACCGACTGCGCCACGGGCAAGGTGGTCTTTGACCAACCCTTGAACCCTGAGGTCGTCCCCCCACTCTACAAGGCGGTCAAGAAGCACGGCATGGAGATGCTCACCTACCAGGACGAGAAGATCGCGGCAACGAAAAAGGCCAACAAATATGTCCTCCACGAGGCATTCATCAACAAGATGCCCGTGGAGGAATACACTGATTTCATCCATCAGATCCGCTACCCGATCAACAAATGTCTGGTCGTCGGCGACCCGACACCGCTACATGAACTCGAACTGCAACTGACCGGGACGTTCAAAGGCGTGATGGATGTCTACCGCTCAGCCGGTTTCTTCCTGGAATGCGTGCCGCCCGGCATCGACAAGGCACACTCGCTGGAGCGTCTCTTTGATCTGACCGGTATCCGCCGCGAAGAGGTCATCGCATGCGGAGACGGCTACAACGACCAGAGCATGATACGCTTCGCGGGACTCGGCGTGGCCATGGCCAATGCGCCCAAAGACATCCAGGACACGGCCGACTACATCACCTACAGCAACGAAGAGGACGGTGTGGCACACGTGGTCGAGAAGTTTATACTGAAATAACTTTGTTGGGAGAACGGGGCGCAGGCGCAGAAGTCCATGGCAGGACACCACGATTTTTTTCTGGCTTTGGGTTATGCAACTATGATCCTTGAGCTGTGGCCTCTCTAACCAACCAAGGAACTGTAACCAAAGAAGAAGACTCATATCAGCCCCACGGGAAATATCCACTGTGCCTATAATCAAGCTATCACGATTCCATTGTCGTTGATGACAAGCTATATTCTTATGGCATCAAAGTACTGTTCTCGTGGCATTAAAGTACTGTTCTCGTGGGGTTGAAGCTGTGTTCTCGTGGGGTTGAAACTGTGTTCTCGTGAGGTTGAAACAATGTTCTCTATATTGTAATCCTATAGAAAAAGATCGTTTGCTGCGTAGGGAATGATCTTTTCCTACGCAGCGAACGATTGCTTGTCAGACAGCAAAATCAATTGCCACGCATTGCCAGCTCGCCGACATCGACTGCTTTCAGAACTTGACGACCTCTCTTTGTGCGTTTGGGTTTCTCCAGATTGAAGGCCCACATTGAACTACTTTTATTAGATTCTTTGGAACTAAACGACAGTCGATGCTTACCTACACCTTATTATATATATAACGCGTTGTCAATAAAGGCAGCTTTATTGTTCGCTTTTACCGGCTCTTGAAACCGTTAGGTCAAACATTGTAAAAATACTGATTTTTAGGTGCTTAAAAGTTGCAACCTATTGCTTTTTTACCTATATTTGCCACCGAAAACGGACGCGTTGAGAACCGCGTCATCGTCGTGTCTAACCCTTCAATCGTCGTGCCCTATGAACTTACCTGTTGTCTTTTGGCTTATCCCGCTGGCCTCTGTCTGTGCCCTGATGATGGCATGGCTGTTCTTCCGAAATATGATGAAGGAAGACGAGGGAACGCCACGCATGAAAGAAATCGCCCTCTACATCCGTCGGGGTGCGATGGCCTATCTGCGACAGCAATATCGTGTGGTGCTCATCGTGTTTATCGTGCTGGCCATCATCTTCGCCATCATGGCCTACGGCTTCAATGCCCAGAACCCGTGGGTGCCGTTTGCATTCCTCACGGGCGGTTTCTTCAGTGGACTTGCAGGATTCTTCGGCATGAAGACGGCCACCTACGCCAGTGGACGTACGGCCAACGCGGCGCGCGAAGGACTGCACAAAGGCTTGAAGATCGCATTTCGCTCCGGTGCTGTCATGGGACTCGTCGTCGTAGGACTCGGCCTGCTCGACATCGCCGTGTGGTTTCTCATTCTGAACTGTTTCTATAGCGACATCGACCCACATACCGCTCTCGTCACCATCACCACGACGATGCTCACCTTTGGCATGGGCGCTTCCACACAGGCTCTCTTCGCACGTGTTGGCGGCGGCATATACACCAAGGCGGCTGATGTCGGCGCCGACCTCGTCGGAAAAGTCGAGGCTGACATTCCCGAAGACGACCCGCGCAACCCGGCCACCATTGCCGACAATGTCGGTGACAACGTCGGCGACGTGGCCGGCATGGGCGCCGACCTCTACGAGAGCTATTGCGGCAGCATTCTCTCCACGGCAGCTCTTGGCGCCACGGCCTTTGCCATGAGTGCCGGCGACATGCAGCTCAGAGCCGTCATCGCACCGATGCTCATCGCCGCTGTCGGTGTCTTCCTCAGTCTGCTCGGCATCTTCCTCGTACGCACCAAGGACGGCGCGACGATGAAAGACCTGCTCCACGCCCTCGGAGTGGGTACAAACACGAGTGCCATCCTCATCGCCGTGGCTACCTTCGCCATTCTCTATTGGCTACAAATCGACAACTGGCTGGGCATAGGATTCTCCGTTGTCAGTGGTCTCGCCGCGGGAGTGATCATCGGACAGGCCACGGAATACTATACCTCGCAGAGCTATAAGCCGACACAACACATCGCAGAAGCCAGTCAGACGGGTGCCGCCACGGTGATCATCAAGGGCATAGGCACCGGCATGATCTCCACCTGCGTGCCCGTGCTCACCATCTCGGTGGCTATCATGCTGAGCTATCTCTGTGCCAACGGCTTTGATCTGAGCATGAGCGCGACCAGCATCAGCCTCGGACTCTACGGCATAGGCA
Organism: uncultured Prevotella sp.; assembly: GCA_900317685.1. Classification (GTDB taxonomy): domain Bacteria; phylum Bacteroidota; class Bacteroidia; order Bacteroidales; family Bacteroidaceae; genus Prevotella. Next base: position 70,260 of record ONHQ01000001.1, on the reverse strand, counting down.
TAGCTGCCGTGGGCATGCTCTCCACGCTCGGCATCACGCTCGCCACGGATGCCTACGGTCCTATCGCTGACAACGCCGGCGGCAATGCCGAGATGAGCGGATTGGGAGACGAAATCCGCAAACGCACGGATGCCCTCGACGCACTCGGCAACACCACGGCAGCAACCGGTAAGGGCTTCGCCATCGGCTCAGCAGCTCTCACTGCACTGGCGTTGCTCGCCTCGTATGTCGAGGAGATCAAGCTGGCCATGAGCCGCGCCGTCGCCGACGGACAGCAGTTTCTCGATGCTGCCGGACAGGCCTTTGACCCGGCCAAAGCGACGATGCCCGACTTCATGAACTTCTTCCAAGTCAACCTGATGAACCCGCGTGTCCTCGTCGGAGCGTTTCTCGGTGCCATGGCAGCCTTTCTCTTCTGTGGTCTGACCATGGGTGCTGTGGGCCGCGCGGCCGAGAAGATGGTCAGCGAGGTGCGCCGGCAGTTCCATGAGATCCAAGGCATTCTTGAGGGGAAAGCCACTCCGGACTATGGCCGCTGCGTCGAGATCAGCACGAAGTCGGCACAGCGCGAGATGATTCTGCCCTCGCTGTTGGCGATCATCATCCCCATCGTAGTGGGTATGGTGCTCGGCGTGGCGGGAGTTCTCGGCCTGCTCGTCGGTGGACTGGCCGCCGGTTTCACCCTCGCCGTGTTCATGGCTAACGCCGGTGGCGCCTGGGACAACGCCAAGAAGAGCGTCGAGGAAGGACGCTTCGGCGGTAAAGGATCACCCTGCCACAAGGCTACGATTGTCGGCGATACCGTCGGTGATCCGTTCAAAGACACGTCTGGCCCCTCGCTCAACATCCTGATCAAACTGATGTCGATGGTGAGCATTGTCATGGCCGGACTGACCGTGGCATGTATGTAAAAGGCAAAAAGAAAGGCGCGGCAACAGTGCCGCGCCCGCTTTATCGTTTTGTTAGAGCACTAAATGCGGTATCCCACGCTGATCGACCAGCACTGGAGGCGCTCGTCACCGTCGGGATGCTTACCATCAGACTGATAGACCTTCGACAGCGGAATGCTGTAGCGAAGATCCAAGATGACGCGCTCATACTCCACAGCAACACTCACAGGCACGCTCCACAGTACGTTGCGCAGGCCATTGCCCTTGACATTGGCTTCCTCAATGTCTGTGGAGTAAGTGTAGCTACCGTTGTTGACCTTGACCTCCTGGGATTCGGTATGCGTGCGGTTCCATAGTCCTATGCCCGCCTGCACGCCAGTGCCCACGGAGAACTTGTCTGTCACATACCACCGCGCCATCACTGGAATCTTGAGATAGTCGATCGTGAAATAGCTGCGGCTGAGGACATTGTAGGTTCCTGGCACTGGATGATCCAGCACATTGTCTTTATAGTTGCAGCCCTCGCGCGAGTAGTAAGCTCCCGCGATGACGGCAAAAGGTGCGCTGATGCGGTATTCGAGGTCTACGCCTGCCGTGACTCCCGCCTTATACTTGCTCTTCATCTCCCCCACATCAGTGACAAGACTCTCGTCGCTGATCGTGGAGAGATTGACACCGACACGCGGTATCACGGAAAACGTACCCGGATCTACCTGTGCCCAACCCATGGTAGACATGCCCAGCAGGGCGATTAGTGCTGCAATGTGTTTCATATTCTTTTATATCACGAACTGTTTCTTTCTATGCAAGGGGCGACGGCCGTCAATCAAGGCGTCGCCCTCTCTTTAGCAAGGAGCCACCACTCTTTCTTTAAATAAGGTGTCGATCCCTTTTCAAAGTTAGCAATAATCTCCCTCTCCCCGTCCTTTTCTCAAGAAAAATGCGCTCTTGTCTCAAATTATTGCCCAAATATTTGGTGGACTCGCAAAGTTTTCGTAATTTTGCACACCGTAACACAGAGGTTCACACAGAGCCTTTCTTTACAAACATAGGGGCATAGCCCAGCTGGTTTAGAGCGCTGCAGTCACATTGCAGAGGTCATGGGTTCGAGTCCCATTGTCCCTACGAAGCCGTCCATAGCACATCTGTTGCTTTGGACGGTTTTTGCTTTATTTGTGCTGCTTGCCCCCTTGTCTCTTGCCCTCGCCCGCCCCCCTCCCTTCCTCTCCCTTGCCTTCTCCACCCTCTCCCTTGTTCCTTCTGCCTTCGCCCCTTGTTCCGCCCTTGTCCTTTTTGGAGTTCTGTTCGTCGCGATATATCGCGACGCTCCCCGCTCCTCCCCTTCTCCCCCTCCTTCCGCGCAGTTTTCCGCAACATTTCCTTCTTCTTCCTACACTTTGACAGGAAAAAACCGTAACTTTGCATTTGTCATCCTATCCCTGGTTCAAGAGTCTCTTCTTCTCTCCCCCGGCTTGTCGATGACTTTAAAAACCATCAACCCGCAAAACGCGCTAAAGCATATGCCAGAACAAAAAAATACCGCGCCCCGACGCAAAAAGGCTTCTGCCCCCATCGATCCCACTTACGGACACTTGCAACCGCAGGCCATCGACGTGGAGAAGGTGGTGCTCGGTGCCCTGATGATCGACAAAGACGCCTTCTCTGTCGTCTCGGAGCTCATCCGCCCCGAGACTTTCTACGACCCGCGCCACCAAAAAATCTTCAAGGCGATCCAGACCTTGAACATGGAGGAAAAGCCCGTCGACATCCTCACCGTCACCAACGAGCTGGAGCGCGAGGGCACCATCGACGACGTCGGTGGCCCGAACTATATCATCGAACTCTCCTCACACGTCGCCTCATCGGCCCACATCGAGCAGCACGCCAAGATTCTCAAACAGAAGTTCCTTGCCCGTCAGCTCATCTCCTTCGCCAGCGACATCGAGACAAAAGCCTTTGACACCACCGTCGACGTCGACGAACTCATGCAGGAAGCAGAGGGCAGCCTCTTCGAGCTCTCGCAGAAAAACATGAAGCAGGACTACACCCAGATCGACCCGGTCATCCGCCAGGCCATCGACACCCTGCAAAAAGCTTCCGCCAACACCAGTGGTCTGACTGGCATTCCCTCGGGATATACCAAACTCGACGACATGACATCGGGCTGGCAGAAGAGTGACCTCGTCATCATCGCCGGACGTCCGGCCATGGGTAAGACCTCGTTTGCGCTGTCTGTGGCCAAGAACATCGCCGTCGACTATCAGACTCCTATTGCCTTCTTCTCGCTGGAGATGAACAACGAGCAGCTCGTCGACCGTCTCATCTCCAACGTCTGCGAGATCGAGGGTAAGAAGATCATGAACGGTCAGCTTGCCCGCGACGAGTGGGAACGCCTCGACAAGAACCTCTCGCGCCTCACCGGTGCCCCCATCTATGTCGATGACACGCCGGGCCTCTCCATCTTTGAGCTCCGCACCAAAGCACGCCGTCTCGTCAGGGAGAAAGGCGTGAAGATCATCATGATCGACTACTTGCAGCTCATGAACGCCAACGGCATGCGCTTCGGCAACCGCCAGGAAGAGGTGTCAACCATCTCGCGCTCACTCAAAGGTCTGGCCAAGGAACTCGACATCCCTATCATCGCCCTCTCACAGCTCAACCGTACCGTAGAGAACCGCGAGGGCATAGAGGGCAAACGACCACAGCTGAGCGACCTGCGTGAGTCGGGAGCTATCGAGCAGGATGCCGATATGGTGCTCTTCGTCCACCGCCCCGAGTACTATCGTATCTATCAGGACGAGAAAGGAAACGACCTCCACGGCAAGGCACAAATCATCATCGCAAAGCACCGTAAAGGTGCCACGGGCGACGTGCTGCTCACGTTCCAGGGACAGTATACCCGCTTCATGAACCCCGAGGATGCCCAACTGGCTCCACTGCCGGGCGAGATGAACGGTGGAGAGTTTATTGGTTCTAAGATGAATCAGGACTACAGTGGCGCTCCGGATACGGATCCTTTCGCCGGCGATCCACTGGGCGGCATGCCTCCAGACACCGGCGGCTCAGTGCCTTTCTGATAAATTATTAGAAAAACAAGCAAAAAACTTTCAGATTATTTGCTCGTATCGACTGAATTGTTTACCTTTGCACCCGTAAACAGAAATAGATACGAATCAACACATAAGGTTATGACAAGTTTGTACATCCTTCTAAGCATTATTATTAGCATTCGACTGTATCCCACAGTTGGAAGTGAGAAGGTGTGCGTGCATGTCTGACGGACAACAACCATACAGAGCCTTTCCACTTCCACAAGTGGGAAGGCTTTTTTGTTTGGATCGGTTTCAGGGAACAACAGAGAAAGCAAAAACATTTAATACTTAAAAGATATGAGCGACAGACTTTACATTTTCGACACGACGCTCCGCGATGGCGAGCAGGTGCCTGGTTGTCAGTTGAACACAGTAGAGAAGATTCAAGTGGCCAAGCAACTCGAGCTATTGGGCGTAGACGTCATCGAGGCGGGATTCCCCATCTCATCGCCGGGTGACTTCAACTCTGTGGTGGAGATCTCCAAAGCCGTGACTTGGCCTACTATCTGCGCACTGACACGCGCCGTGGAAAAAGACATTGACTGCGCCGCTGAGGCTTTGCAATATGCCAAACATAAACGCATCCATACGGGTATCGGCACGAGCGACTACCATATTAAATATAAGTTCAACTCCACCCGTGAGAAGATCCTCGAGCGTGCCGTAAGGGCCGTAGCTTATGCCAAGAAGTATGTCGATGACGTTGAGTTCTATGCTGAGGATGCCGGACGCACCGACAATGAGTACCTCGCTAAAGTCGTCGAAGCTGTCATCAAGGCCGGAGCCACTGTGGTCAACATTCCCGACACCACAGGCTATTGCCTCCCCAACGAGTATGGGGCGAAGATCAAATACCTCAAAGAGCATGTCGACAACATCGACAAGGCTATCATCTCCACACACTGCCACAATGACTTAGGCATGGCCACCGCCAACACACTCGAAGGTGTGCTCAACGGTGCACGCCAGGTAGAGGTGACGGTCAACGGCATCGGAGAGCGTGCCGGCAACACTTCACTGGAGGAGATCGCCATGATTCTTAAATGTCATAAGAACATCGGCATTGACACGAACATCAACACACGCAAGATCTATCCTATCTCCCGCATGGTCTCCTCTTTGATGAACATGCCTGTGCAGCCCAACAAAGCCATCGTCGGCCGCAATGCCTTCGCTCACTCCAGTGGCATACATCAGGACGGCGTGCTGAAGAACGTACAGACCTACGAGATCATCGACCCGAAGGACATCGGACTCGACAACAACGAGATCGTGCTCACCGCACGTTCCGGACGTGCTGCGCTGCGCTATCGTCTGGAAGTCAACGGCGTGGACATCAAGGACGAGGAGACGCTCGACAAGATCTACAAGCAGTTCCTTCTGCTCGCTGACAAGAAGAAAGAGATCACCGACGACGATGTGCTCATGCTCGCCGGAGCTGACCGCACAGCCAACCACAGTGTGAAGCTCGACTATCTGCAAGTGACCACAGGCAAGGGTGTGCGCTCTGTAGCCAGCATCGGTCTCGACATTGCCGGACAGAAGTTCGAGGAGTGCTCCACAGGCAATGGTCCTGTCGACGCAGCCATCTCTGCTCTGAAGCGCATCGTCCGCAAACAGATGACCTTAAAGGAGTTTACCATTCAGGCCATTTCCAAAGGATCCGACGACGTGGGCAAGGTGCACATGCAGGTGGAATACGACGGGCAGGTATACTACGGCTTCGGTGCCAACACCGACATCGTCACCGCTTCTGTCGAGGCTTACATCGACTGCATCAATAAGTTCAGAATCAAATAACACACACATATTTTATAGATAGATATGAATACCCTGTTTGACAAAATTTGGGACAGCCACGTCGTTCAGATTGTGAAAAACGGTCCCACTCAGTTGTATATCGACCGTCTCTACTGCCACGAGGTGACCTCTCCACAGGCTTTCCAAGGACTGCGACAGCGCGGACTAAAGGTCTTCCGCTCACAGCAGGTCTTCGCCATGCCTGACCACAACATACAAACCCACGACCAGGACAAGCCCGTCGCTGACCCCGTAGGACGCAAACAAATCGAAACGCTCGACAAAAACTGCAAGGAGTTTGGTGTGACTGAATTCAAGATGAATACACCCGAGAATGGTATCATCCATGTCGTAGGCCCCGAGACCGGACTCTCCCTGCCGGGTATGACCATCGTCTGCGGTGACTCTCACACCTCTACCCACGGTGCCATGGGAGCCGTAGCCTTTGGTATTGGTACGTCTGAGGTGGAGATGGTACTTGCCTCACAGTGCATTCTGCAACAGAAACCTAAGTCCATGCGCATCAACATCAATGGTAAGCTCAAACCGGGTGTGACCGCCAAGGATGTCGCCCTTTACCTGATGTCACAGCTGACAACCTCCGGTGCTACAGGCTACTTCGTGGAGTATGCCGGCGACGTGGTGCGCAACATGAGCATGGAAGGCCGTCTGACACTCTGCAACCTGTCCATCGAGATGGGTGCCCGCGGTGGTTTCGTAGCACCGGACGAGAAGACGTTCGCCTATATCAAGGGTAAGAAATATGCGCCCAAGGGTGAGGACTGGGAGCGTGCCGTCGCCTATTGGAAGACACTGAAATCCGGCGATGACGCTGTCTTCGACCGTGAGGTGACCTACGACGCTGCTGACATTGAGCCGCGCATCACTTACGGCACGAACCCAGGTATGGGCATTGCCATCAACGGCACGATCCCCACGCTCGACGAGATCCCCGAGAGTGACCAGGCTTCGTTCAAGAAGAGCCTGAAATATATGGGCTTTGAGCCGGGCGAGAAACTGCTTGGTCACCCCATCGACTATGTGTTCCTCGGTGCCTGCACCAACGGCCGCATCGAAGACTTCCGCGCTTTCGCCTCTTTGGTCAAGGGACATCACAAGGCTCCTAACGTGGTGGCCTGGCTCGTCCCTGGCTCCTGGGCTGTGGCACAGCAGATCAAGAATGAGAAGCTCGACAAGGTGCTCAACGAGGCTGGCTTCGAGATTCGTCAGCCAGGATGCTCGGCTTGTCTGGCCATGAACGATGATAAGGTACCGGCAGGACTCTACAGCGTGTCCACCTCCAACCGTAACTTCGAGGGCCGTCAGGGACCGGGCTCACGCACCATCCTGGCCAGTCCGCTCGTCGCCGCTGCCGCTGCTATCACCGGTAAGGTCACCGACCCACGCGAGTTCATGTAATCTTCTTGGTTGAACACATCAGTATTTTTATCGCAATGAAACAGAAATTCAATGTCATCACATCCAGCTGCATTCCTCTTCCGTTGGAGAATGTAGATACAGACCAGATCATCCCCGCCCGCTTCCTCAAGGCTACTGACAAGGAAGGCTTCGGCGATAACCTCTTCCGCGACTGGCGCTATAACAAAGACGGCAGCCTGAAGAAGGACTTCGTCCTCAACGATCCCAGCTACTCGGGCTGTATCCTTGTGGCAGGAAAGAACTTTGGCTCTGGCTCCAGCCGAGAGCATGCCGCATGGGCCATCGCCGGTTACGGCTTCCGCGTAGTCATCAGCTCGTTCTTCGCTGACATTCATAAGAACAATGAGCTGAACAACTTTGTGCTCCCCGTCGTCGTCACCGAGCCGTTCCTCAAGGAGCTCTTTGACAGCATCGCCAAAGATCATAAGACTCAGGTGAAGGTGGACCTGCCCAACCAGACGATCACGAATATGGCTACCGGCAAGAGCGAGCACTTCGAAATCAATGGTTATAAGAAGCATTGCTTGATGAATGGTCTCGACGATGTCGACTTCCTCGTACAGAACCGCGACAAGGTGGAGGCCTTTGAAAAGAACCGTAAAACATGGAATCGCTAAATAAGATGAAGTCGCGCATCGAGATCATGGACTCTACGCTGCGCGACGGCGAACAGACCAACGGCGTCAGCTTCCTGCCGCATGAGAAGCTGATGATCGCACGTCTGTTGTTGGAGAAAGTAAACGTCGACCGCCTTGAGGTGGCCTCGGCACGTGTCTCGGAAGGTGAGAAAGAGGCTGTCACCGGCATCTGCCGCTTTGCCGAGCAGGCCGGATACCTGGACCGCATTGAGGTCTTGGGCTTCGTCGACCATAACAAGAGCGTGGACTGGATCGCAGACACGGGTTGCCACGTCATCAACCTGCTGGCGAAAGGCTCGTACAAGCACTGCACCCAGCAACTCCACAAAACGCCCGAACAGCATATCGAGGACATCCTCGACGTGCTCGACTACGCTGAGAGCAAGCACTTCCACGTGAACCTCTACCTCGAGGACTGGAGTTCCGGCATGATCAACTCACCGGAATATGTCTACCAGATGATGGAGGCAATGAAAGACACCAACATCGAGCGCTTCCTGCTGCCCGATACTCTGGGCATCCTCACGCCGACACAGTGCGAGGACTTCATCACGAAGATGGTGAACATGTACCCCGACAAGCGCTTTGACTTCCATGCCCATAACGACTACGACATGGCTGTGGCCGACTCTCTGGCCGCTGTCCGTTGCGGTGCTTCGGGTATTCACGTCACTGTCAACGGTCTCGGCGAGCGTTGCGGCAACGCACCGCTGTCGAGCGTGGAGGCTGTATTGAAAGATATGTGCGGCGTTGAGACGAATATCGTCGAGAGCCAGCTCAACATGATCAGCCGTGTCGTGGAAGGATATAGCGGCATCGCCGTGTCTCCAAACGAGCCGATCGTCGGTGAGAATGTCTTCACCCAGGTGGCTGGTGTCCACGCTGATGGTGATAAGAAAGACAATCTCTACAGCAACGCCCTGAAGCCTGAGCGCTTCGGACGTAAGCGTGAGTTCGCACTCGGAAAGAACTCCGGTAAGGCCAACATCGAGAAAAACCTCGAAGAACTCGGCATGACACTCACGCCGGAACAGGTTCGGAAGGTCACGCAGCGCATCACGGAACTCGGTGATCGCAAGGAGGTGGTCACGCAAGATGACCTGCCCTACATCGTCTCGGATGTGCTGAACCGTCACGATGCCATGGAGGAGCGCGTGAAACTCCTGAGCTACATGGTCTCCACATCCTATGGTCTGAAGCCTATCGCCAGTCTGAAAGTGGAGATCAACGGCAAAGTCTACACGGCCGACGCCACCGGCGACGGTCAGTACGATGCCTTTGTAAAAGCACTCCGCAAGGTTTATCGTGAGAACCTCAACCGCACATTCCCACGCCTGACCAACTATAGCGTCACCATCCCGCCCGGCGGTCACACCGATGCCCTCGTGCAGACCATCATCACGTGGCAGGACGACAATGGCCGCGTCATCCGTACACACGGCCTCGACGCCGACCAGACAGAGGCTGCTATCAAGGCTACCTTCAAGATGCTCAACAGCTTTGAGGAAGAGAATTTCAAGAAGAAATAAACAATAATCATTACATAGCATATTATGAAACTGAACATTGCTGTTCTCCCCGGCGACGGTATTGGACCGGAGATCATGCCGCAGGCACTCCACGTGCTCGACGCGGTGGCTAAGAAGTTTAACCATGAGTTCACCTATCACGAGGCTATCTGTGGTGCACATGCCATCGACGCCGTCGGTGATCCGTTTCCCGATGAGACGTTCAAGACCTGTATGGATGCCGACGCTGTGCTCTTCGCCGCTGTGGGTGATCCGCGCTTCGACAACAATCCGACACTGAAGGTGCGTCCTGAGACCGGTCTGCTGGCTATGCGCAAGAAACTCGGACTCTTCGCCAACGTACGTCCCGTGGCTACCTTCGACTGCCTGCTTCATAAGAGCCCGCTGAAGGAAGAGCTCATCAAGGGCGCTGACTTCGTGGTCATCCGTGAGCTCACCGGTGGTATGTACTTCGGCGAGAAATACCAGGACGATGAGAAAGCTTACGACACTGACATCTATCACCGTTCTGAGATCGAGCGTATCCTGAAGGTGGCCTTTGAGTTTGCTGAGCGTCGCAACCACCACCTCACCGTCGTCGACAAGGCTAACGTGCTGGCCAGCTCACGTCTGTGGCGCCAGGTAGCTAAGGAGATGGAGCCGAAATATCCCGATGTCAATGTCGACTATATGTTCATCGACAACTGCTCGATGCGCGTGCTCACCGAGCCGCGCTTCTTCGATGTCATCGTCACAGAGAACACCTTCGGCGACATTCTCACCGACGAGACGAGTGCCATCACGGGTTCCATGGGTCTCCAGCCATCTGCTTCTCTTGGCGAGCACACTCCGCTCTTCGAGCCTGTACACGGCTCATGGCCTCAGGCAGCAGGTAAGAACCTTGCCAATCCATTGGCACAGATTCTCTCCGCTGCGATGATGCTCGAGCATTTCGGACTGAACAAAGAGGGCGCGCTCATCCGCGAGGCCTGCAACCAAAGCCTGGAGCAGAATGTGCGCACACCAGAGATTCAGGTCGAGGGCGGCAAGCAATATGGCACAAAAGAGGTTGGCGAGTGGATCGTCAACTATATCGAGAACAAGTAAGAGCCAAGGATCAAGCATTTCATTCTTACAAGCTGACCAGTGCTTGAAAACCGAAGCACTCCCTTCAAAACCAAAAGTGCAGTGCACTTCTCTATAACAACAAAAGCTGGCAAATCCTGCCAGCTTTTGTTATTCTCCCATTTTTCTGATTCTTTTCCCTGCTGCCGAAATGCTCCTACTCCTGCTTAGAAAAAGCCTAAAAACCTTGCTTGTATCCTTGAAACTCCTTATTTTTGCATAACATCTTTCTATTTAACCTTTCAACCATGACAGACAAGCAACTTCACTACATAGAAGGCGTTGGATGGCGCTACGACTGTGACCACTCCATGACGCACCGCATGAGATGCTACGACTACAAGGCCCGAAGCATCTATATGCTCACCATCACCTTGGCAGACCGTAGCCACCCACTACTGGGTACCCTCAGATGGAAACAAAAAGAAGAGAAGGACGTAGGCAAAGCAGACGAGACCAACGCTAACAAAGCTAAAGAGGCAGACACCAGCAACATCGGCGAAACAAAAGCGACAGCGAAGGGAGACAGCTGCCTACCCTCCCCATTAGACCGTGAAGCCGTTGTTGACCTCACGCCCTTGGGGGAGCGTGTGCGCGATTGTTGGGAGCAGATTCCTGCCCACTACCCTGATGTGCGGACGATCATCCTGCAGATCATGCCTGAGCATCTGCATGGCGTGCTCTTCGTAACACAAGATCAGGAAGCCCATCTCGGGCAAATGGTGAAAGGATTCAAGATCGGCTGCTCAAAAGCATGGTGGGAACTCAACCCCTCCCTTCTTTTCGATACCCCGCAAAATGCAGCAAAGGCTGCTTCTTCCTCCGCCCCCTCCGTGTCGTCTGCCACCGCTGTTGCCTCTTCCTCCGCTCCGGCCGTGTCGTCTGCTCCGTCCGTGTCGACCGCTCCGTTCTGTTCGCCGAATTATAATTCGGCGTGCACAACAGGCAGCACTCCCCGCCCTCTTCCTCGCAGCAAGGGAGCGAAAGGTCCTTCGCTCTTTGCCTCCGGTTACAACGACTCCGTGCTCATGGGTAAAGGACAACTGGCGAATATGATCCGCTACGTACAGCAAAACCCGCTGCGAGCTATGATCAAGCGAGAGCATTCCGACCTGTTTCGCATCGTGCGGGAGCTGCGCTTTGGCGGCCACACCTTTGCCGCGATCGGCAATCACTGGCTGCTGGAGCGTCCCATGAGAATGCAGGTTCGCTGCCACAACAACACCACCGAGGCGAACCTCAAGCTTATTGCCAAACAAAAGGAATACTTCCTGCTGCGAGGAGACAAGGGCGGTGTGGTGGTGAGCCCATGTATCTCTCCCGGTGAGAAAGAGATCGCCCGGGCAGCACTGGATGCTCAGCATCCGCTCATCGTTATCTTGGAGAACGGCTTTCCGCCTCTTTACAAGCCACCCGGGAAGTACTTTGATGCCTGCGCCAAGGGTCTGCTTCTCATGCTTGCACCATGGCCCTACCACACTGAGCGGCACACCATCACCCGCGAGCAATGCCTAGCTCTTAACAACTTCGCCTATGAAATCTGTGACGAGCCCTGGACCAGCGACATGGAACAACAGTTATTGCAACTTGCCTTGCATAAGGACAAATAACACATGCGTAAGGACAAATAAAAAATCCCCTTGCCACATATCAGTAGCAAGGGGATCATAAGTTATCTAAGCGGAATGTTTAATCTTTCTCAAGACCAAGGCTCTTCTTGATAGCCTCGATCTTCTTCATGCCTTTCTTGTCGAGCTCCTCATATTGTGAAGCATCTGTCATGATGTCCTTCACCTCGATGTAGAACTTGATCTTCGGCTCTGTTCCTGACGGGCGAACGCTCACCTTGGTGTCATCGTCACAGAACCACTGCAGCACGTTGCTGGGCTCCGGCATATTCAGATCGGTGACCTTGCCGTCAACTGCTGTAGCCTTCAGTGTCTTATAGTCCTTCCAGAGCACCACCTTAGAGCCGCCAAGCTCCTTCGGTGGGTTGGCGCGGAAGTCGCTCATCATCTTCTGGATCTCCTCAGCACCGCTCTTTCCGGGACGCTCCACATTGACTGTGAACTCCTTGGAGAAGCCATATTCGAGATAGATGCCCATGAGGATGTCGTAGAGCGTCTTGCCCTGATCCTTGGCATAAGCGCAGATCTCTGCCAACAGCGAGCAGGCAGATACAGCATCCTTATCGCGGACGAAGTCCTCAGCAAGGAAGCCGTAGCTCTCCTCACCGCCGCCGATATACTGCTGCTTGCCCTCTGAGAGAGCGATCTCGCGGGCAATCCACTTGAAGCCCGTGTAGCAGTCACGCATCTCGATATTTTGCTTTTCAGCGATCTTGCGAATCACTTCCGTGGTGACAATCGTCTTCACGATGAAATCTGTAGGCTTGAGCAAGCCCTTAGCCTTGCGGTTGGTGATGATATACCACAAGAAGATCAGACAGGTCTGGTTGCCATTGATGAGCACCCATTCGCCCTTATCGTTCTTGCACGCCATGCCGACACGGTCAGCATCGGGGTCAGAAGCCATGAGGATGTCAGCGTCGAGCTTCTTAGCGTCGCGCAGTCCGAGCGTCAGAGCCTCGGCAAACTCCGGGTTAGGACGGTCAACAGTGGGGAAGTTGCCGTCCTTGATCATTTGCTCAGGAACGCAGTGTACATTGTCAAAACCCCAATAAGCCAGCGAACGCGGAATCATCACGCGACCGGCACCGTGGAGCGGAGTATAGACAATCTTCAGATCGTGCTGGCGACGGATCACCTCACGGTCGATAGAGATCGTGCGGATCTGACGCAGATACGGCTCATCGATATCCTCACCAATAATTTGGATGAGATCCTTATTCGGCTGGAACTTCACGTCATCGATGGTTACCTTGTTCACCTCGTCGATGATACCTTTGTCGTGAGGAGCCAGCACCTGGGCACCATCCTCCCAATAAGCCTTGTAGCCATTGTACTCGCGTGGGTTATGGCTGGCAGTGATGTTCACGCCTGCCTGGGCTTTGAGGTAACGGATAGCGAAGGAGCACTCCGGTGTCGGGCGAAGATCATCGAAGATATAAGCCTTGATGCCGTTGGCAGAGAAGATGTTTGCCACGGTCTCAGCGTACAGGCGGCTGTTGTTGCGGCAGTCGTGGCAAACAACAACAGAGATCTGCTCACGGTCTTTGAAGTTCTTCTTCAAATAGTTGGCAAAGCCCTGTGTGGCCATGCCGACGACATAGATGTTCATGCGGTTTGTACCCGGACCCATGATGCCGCGCAGTCCGCCGGTACCAAACTCCAGGTCTTTATAGAAACTCTCGATGAGTTGTGTCTTGTCAGGATTGTCAAGCATAGCTTGAACATCGTTGCGTGTCTGCTCGTCAAACGAAGGCGAGAGCCATGCCTTTGCCTTAGCCTCACACTGGGCTATGAGAGCTGCGTTGTTTTCCATGATTTGATATCTTTGTTAGAAATATTTGGTTCTATGGGCAAAGATAGCAAATATTTACGATAAACACGCTACGTTACAGATAAAAATTTGTAAATTTGTACCAAAAGTAAAAGGAATGCATTTCACAGGACTACTTCTCGCTATTAGCACCTTTATTATAATAGGTGTCTTTCATCCCGTCGTCATCAAGACGGAATATTATTTTGGAACACGCCCTTGGTGGCTGTTCCTTGTGGCCGGCTTGGCTTGTGTCGGCGCATCATTGTGCATTGCCGACACCATCCTCTCCGCCATCGTCGGTGTCACCGGCGCCAGTCTGCTATGGTCAATCGGCGAACTCTTCGAGCAAAAGAAAAGAGTGGAGCGAGGCTGGTTTCCCATAAATCCCAAACGCAAGGCACAATATTCAAACCACAAAGAGCAAGATGCTGACGACAAGGCACACTGTTCAAGCCTCAAAGAGCAAGATTCCTGCGACAAAGATGCCTCACACACTAATGAACAGCCATGAAGACTATACTCATCCTCGTCGGCAAGACACAGAACAAACATTTCATCGCCGGCATCAAAGACTATACCGAGCGCATCGGACACTACATGCCCTTTGAGATCCGCACAATTCCGGAACTCAAAAACACCAAGAGCCTCTCTGAAGCACAACAGAAAGAAAAGGAAGGGCAACTGATCCTGCAAGAGTTGCAAAGCAGCGACACGGTGGTACTCCTTGACGAGCATGGCAAGGAATTCCGCTCCATAGAACTTGCAGACTGGTTGCAACACAAGCAGAACACAGCCCGCCGGTTGGTATTTGTCATCGGTGGTCCGTATGGCTTCTCACCGGAGATATACGCCCGCGCCAACGACAAGATCTCGCTCTCGCGGTTGACTTTCAGTCATCAGATGGTAAGACTCATCTTTGTCGAACAGCTTTATCGCGCTTGTACGATCATTAAAGGTGAGCCTTACCATCACGAATAATTGGCATTATCTCCTAAGAATGATGGCCTTATCTCTCAAGAATGATGGCCTTATCTCTCAAGAATGATGGCCTTATTTCTTAAAGAGCTTCACTACAAACTCCTTCAGGCAGCGACGCCAAGTGAGCCACTCATGGGCTGTTCCGGGTGAGACATAATCTTCAACCTTCACGCCTGCGCCTCTGAGATCCTTGATCAGTTTCGAAGTACCCATGTTTTCCTCGCTGCCACAACCGAGGAAGAGCGTATGCAACTTGCTGTTCACCTCGGCAGGACGTGAGAAGATGCCGCCGTAAGTCTTGTTGACATCCAATCCGAAGATAGCGCCACTGAAACCTCCGCAATAGGAGAACTTGTCGAGATGCGTGAATACCATGTCGAAGGTTTGGTGTCCGCCCCATGACAGACCGGCCATTGCACGGTGATCACGGTCGGCCTTTGTACGGAAACTCTTGTCGATGGTAGGGATCAGATCATTGATAAGCACCTGATAGAAGGTAGCGCCGTACTTACTCAGCCCGGCTTGGTTGCCTCCATCCTTATCGGGACGGTAAGGCGCTTTCACGTCTCCACTCTCCATCACGACGATCATTGGCACGGCCTTTCCTTCCGCAATTAGGTTGTCCATGATGTTTTGCATCTTGCCCTGATGGCTCCATCCTGTCTCGTCCTCACCCATACCATGCTGGAGGTAAAGCACCGGATAGCGTTTCTTTCCCTGCTCATATTCAGCCGGCGTATAGACCATAGCCCTACGCCACTGCTGAGTGGAGCTGGCATAATACTGGAATGAGCGCACCTGTCCTTTTGCCACGCCCTGCTGCGGACGGTAGTAGTTTCCTTCATCACCTTCCGGTACTTCCAAGGCACTGGCCTGGCGACAACAGCCAAAATAGGTGTCAGTAGCCGGATCTGTCACTTGCACGCCGTCAACCCAGAAGAAATAATAATGGAAGCCAACAGGCAAGGGGTCACTCACACCGGTCCATGTGCCTTTCTCATCACGCTGCATATCGTATTTCTTACCGCAGATGTCAGCCACGACATGCTGTGCGGCAGGAGCGTGCAAACGGAAATAAGCGCGTCGGCTACCGTCGATCTTCGGGAAGTCATTGCCTGGTTCAGCCGTCTCGCTCGTCACCGCATCAGCCGGGACAGCCACTGTCTTGAACACAGGATAGCCCAGAAGCGACAACATCTTATAAGCATAGCGACGTCCGAGTTCGCGGTAGCCAGCAGCGTCGAAGTGGAGATTGTCGGGGCCGTTGGTGCAACCTTCGGAAGAAATCACGTGTGCCGTATGGATTGTCTCCGGCAGTTTGTCGATAATGGCGTTCATGGCTACACAACGTCCATGGCCGTCTGCCCTGACCACCTCACCGGCAAGCAAGGGGACATCTTCTGATTTCAGATGCAAGTCAGCGATGAGCTGGTTATATACCCACGCCACCTTCTCTGGCCAGCGCACGTCACCCGTATTGCTCTCGCCCTGATGGAGCAGGATGCCTTTGATCACGCCGGCCTGCTGAGCCTTGCGTGCCAAGGTCACCAAACGGTTATAAGGATTGTTGCCGTAGCAGGCGAGCATACCCTTCATCCACTGAGGAGCTCGTGTCTTGACGTAGTTGTCGACCGAGTCACGCATAAACGTCTCGATATGACATCCGCCTACTGCCACAGTGATCACGCCCACGCGCACGTCCTTCGGCAGCCGTGCCACCATCTCACGTCCAAAATAATCCACCGGAGTAAGGCCTGTATTCTCGCGGCAAAGTGGCGGCGTGGCAGTATACCACTCCCCCATCTTACGTCCCAACTTGTGGTCGTCGACGGCAGCCATCATCTGGAATCGCGGATCCACACCCGTGAGATCTTGCGGTTCTATCTTGGCGTTGCCCTCCATATTGCTTTGCCCGAAGCAGAGGAAGATATAGAAGTTAGGATCAGGAGCCGCTTCCAAGCTCCCGGGTAAGAGCCACAGTGCCAACAGCAACAAGCCAAGATGGCGGAAATAAGGAATGATGTTCATGTGTATTATAGATTTAGTTTTTATTATTGCAAAAGTAAGGTGAAATGTCCAAACAGACTTTATGATATGTATCATATAGTTGTCGAAACTGTTTCATACATAAAAACTTAGCAAAAGTTTGACGCAACAAGAAAAAAGAGTTAACTTTGCAGCTGAAATCGTAAAAAGACAAGGATAATGAAGAAACTTATACTTTCATTGATAGGTGCCAGCCTGTGGACGACGCAGGGAATGGCACAGCAACAGCTTCCCAAGGTTGTTGACAAGAATGGCAACCTGATGGACATGCCAGTATTCGGCTCACCCGAAGCTGAGAATATCGCCCGGAAGCGGTGCGGCACTTACATGGAAAGCCTCAGCAACAGCAAGAATGGACAGACGCGCGCTGTGGGCACGTCGCCAAATTATGTCCCTCACACAGGTACCATCAATATTCCTGTCATCCTTGTCGAGTTCAAAGATCAGAAGTTCTCCGTCAACAAACCCAAAGAAGCCTTTGAGCAGTTCTTCAACGGAACCACGCAGGCGAATCTTGGAAACGGCAACCAGTATAACTATGGTTCCGTATCTCATTACTTCCAAGCCATGAGCAGCAAAGCGTTCAATCCCGTTTTTAAAGTCTACGGCCCCGTCACCTTAGATAAGAACGAAACCTATTATGGAGGAACCAGCAATAATGGAAGCGATGAAAAACCCAATGAACTCATCAACGATGCTATCAATAAGCTCCAGGCATCCGACGAGGCTATCAAAGATGCGACGGTGTTCTGTAAAGATGACACGACCGTAGATTGTATTTATATCATCTATGCCGGACTGGGACAGAACATCGGTGGTGCCAACACTACGGTTTGGGCTAAGACAGGAAGTGCAAGCGGAAACAAACTGGTAAGCAAACGTATACGTTGGTACAGCATGGCCAGTGAACTCAGTGGATTGAAAGCATCAGAAGACTCTGCAATGATTGCCGGCGTAGGAGTCTCTTGTCATGAGTTCAGCCACGCTTTGGGTCTCCCTGATATCTACCCTTCTGTTGGCACATCTTCCGGTTATGCTAAGAACAACCAGAATATGGAGTATTGGGATTTG
This sequence comes from uncultured Prevotella sp., assembly GCA_900317685.1. Lineage (GTDB taxonomy): Bacteria > Bacteroidota > Bacteroidia > Bacteroidales > Bacteroidaceae > Prevotella. The sequence goes on along the minus strand of ONHQ01000001.1, from coordinate 52,228 downwards.
ATGGATGGTGGCGAATATACCTACAAAGGCGGCTGCTGCCCGACCCCTTACACAGCATGGGAGAAAGAGCAGTTGGGATGGCAGGTAGACATTCAGACTCTCGACCAGAGTCAATCTGTGACGATGTCTACATCCACAGAGCAGGGTGGCACTGCCTATAAGATTGTCAACCCAAACAACAGTCACGAGTACTTCATGCTGGAGTGTATCCAGAAAAAAGGTTGGAGTACACATCAATATACTGCAGGACTGATGGTCTACCACGTCAACGAGCCATCAGACGGAACCATCTACATGGGTACCAAACTCAATGACATCGAAGGCTATCCAGGCATGGCAATCGTACCAGCTGACGATTTATGTGCGTCATATGACATAGACAATAATAGAAAGAACATAGTGATAAACGGAGAAAAGAAATCATACTATATAGAGCAACTGCGTGGTGATCTCTTCCCCGGCACGTTTAGCAGCTTACAGACGCTAAATGTGACAGAGCTTAGCGACGATCATTACCGTCCCAACTGGCACTGGTATAAGACTGGAAACAGCGGTTACGAAAATACCAACAAAGCCCTCCGCAACATCACTTACGACAGAGCCACCGGCACCGTCTCCTTTAACTATATCCACGACACCACTACCGGCATCAAAGGCGTTGAGCGCAACGAAGCAACAACAAAGCGCATCTATACACTCGACGGCCGTTACGTCGGCCAGGACTTCAACGCCCTGCCACATGGTATATATATAATAGGTGGTAAGAAGATCGTGAAATGACTATATTGAAAAAATACGGCGAATAACACAGAAAAACGCTAAACAATATTGAAAAAGCCGCTGCACATCTTGTGCAGCGGCTTTTTTAGTATGTCTTTACATTATTACTTTCTCATCATCTTCTTACCATTCACGATGACAAGCCCCTTATAACTCTTGTTGACGCGTTGCCCACTGAGGTTGTATGCCGGTTGCTGAGCCTTCTTGGCTTGCGTATTGATAGACTTGATAGCAGTCGTTGATGCCGGTACTTTTACAATAGCAAAAGTAGGACCATTGTAATTGCTGCTCCATCCCTTCAAAGAAGAAGTAGCAAAATCACCATTGCCAATCAGGTTTTCCGTAGACCCTTCCTTAGTCAGCACAAGGTCATCGAAGTCGATAGTGCCAGCAAGCTTTCCAAAACAGAACTGCAAGCGGTCGTGTGGGAACGTAGCAGGGAAAGTCCAACTTATCGTTGTCCAGTCAGTGGTAACTTTTTGACTGGCTAAGTATTGCACATCATTGCTGCCACCCCACTCGTTTTTGTTTTCGCTAGCAGTCCATATGGGCCAGAGATTGAGTTCGTCGTAGTTCTCAGAGGCTTTCACTTTCATCGACATGGTATAAGTAGCATCCTTCTCCAAAGCGACAGGCAGATCATAGAAAGCCTGCTGATCCCATGTGTTCTCGCCACCTTTCCCTGTATACTCAATGTACATATTGCCGTCGAAAGTGCCCTCTTCGTGTGTGATAGTGATCGACTTAATCGTTGTCGTACCCACAAAGGCACCACTCTGACACAACACAAAACCGCCATCGGCCGACGCCGTGAAGGGCACTTCATACGCTTTCTCCTCTGTAGAGAAAGTGATGTCGGACTGTGCTTGGTTGCCCCATTCGCCAATAGCTAAGTGCATCTTACCCTCAGCCGAGCCCTTCATGACAATCTTCAACGTGTAGTCTTTTCCTTTTGTCAATCCAAGATTACTGGCTCCCTGATACTGAAAGAGGTAGTTCTCCATGGCTGTCGTGTTCTCAGCTTGCAGGCCGTCAGCGGTCACCGACAGGTGAGGCTTCACATCATCAGGAGCCCAAAAGTTAAAGGCAGTCTGCTTACTCCAGTCGATGGAGTAGTCTTCCACTTCCGTGGCATTGGTTTCAGCGGCAAAGAGCATTGCAAAAGCCATCAGACAAAAATAGTAGATCTTTTTCATATTGGTAGTATTTAGGTATTAAATGAGTCTATCAATTTCACAATTTTCCTCCGCCGGGGAAGGGCAGCTACCAAAATCTGTCGGTATACTCCCTTCCCCTTTTATGGAGGACAAGAGAAGGATGTCTGGAGTGACAACCTTTATGCATTCTTTTTACTTGCCTTGCAATCCCTCAGCAAAGCCGGCATAGGCAGGTTTGCGAACATAGTTGCCGTTCCACAAGCCGATAGGCTCGTCGGCACGCCAGCCACTTCCCTTCGGACTGTCAGTAGGAGCCCATACGCAGATACCGTACTGCTGAGCCACAGGAATGATCTCCAGATACTTCTCCACGATGAACTTATAGTACTCAGCCATGCGTTTGTGCATCTCGGGAGTCACGTCTGCCGTGTTCACCGTCTGATGGTTAGCATCCTGAATACCCATGTCAAGCTCCGAGATGCGCACGAGTTTGCCCGTAGCAGCCAAGAGTTTGAGCATATTGACATAAGCATCCTCATTAGCCTGCTGCACCTTTGGATCCATACTGCACGTGACGTGCATCTGCGAGCCAATGCCGTCGATCTTTGTCACACCGTCGCTCTCCCAGTACTTGATCATCTCTATGAGACCCTTGCACTTTGCGTTCTGGTTATAGGCAGCCTCAAGGTTATAGTCGTTGATAAAGAGTTTCAGCTTTACCGTGTCGCCGGCAGCCTTACGCGCCAGACGGATGACAGTGCGGGCATAGTCCTTTCCGAGGTGATCCTGCCAGTAGAAGTTCTCCTTAGCACTTCCGTCGCGCCCTGCCGTCTTCAGCTCATAGGGAGCAGCGTCACTCATAGGCTCGTTGACAGCATCCCACGCCTTCACCTTTCCATCGCACGTTTTCATCATACCCGAGATGAAATTGTTGAGAGCCCACGTCAGCGTATCTTTCTTCTGCTGCTCCGTCATACCACCGGCATCAGCTTCCTGATCAGGATCATTGACAATGTTGAACGTGTAGTCGTGCCACGACGGTTTGGACCATCCATCCGTGTTTCCGTTCTCAAACGAGCCCTCCCCGATCAGGTTATTGCCGTCGGGATCGAGCAACTGCACGTCGTCCATCCAAATCTCGCCGCCAAACGTGCCTAACTCAAAGCGAATCTGCTTGAGGGCCTGCTTGGCCTCAAACGAAGCATTGACATTGGTCCACTGCGTGGTGGCATCGAAAGCCGGTGTCGGCCAATACTGTGTGGTGGCACCCTGCGGCCACACGGTGACATGATAATCAGAAGTAGCCTTCACTCGCATCTTCAATGTATAGGTCTTGCCGCTCTCCAATTCTTTGGTAGGATTGACGTAGAGTTCCCAGTCCCAAAGGTTAGCCTTAGCCTCGGGAATATTGACATGCAGCACATGCTTGGCGGCATTGGGATCTGTGATCAGTCCGTTGAGATATGCCACCTGCTGCTGAGCGTGCCAGCAGAGCGTATGTCCGTAGACACTCAGTCCTGCCTTGGTCGCATTCTTCACAAACGCCTGTACAGTACCAAAATCCATGGAGCCGTCGGACTTTACCACAGAGGCATATTTGAAAGCATTGCCCGTGACCACCTCCTTGAAGTTAGCCTTGTCAAAAGCATAGACTTTCCCCAACTCATTGAAAGGTCCGGCAGAGGTGCCGCCACCGAGGATGAAGTTGGGATATTTCACGGTGTCCACATATTCTTTCAGTGGAGCCAGTGCATTGAGACTGTCCTGCGCCAAGGTGGTGGCAGGCTCGTCGACACTGAATCCGGGAACATTGTCGTCGGCACAGGCTGAGAGCATCAGTGCTGTCGCCGCGATGAATAATATAGATTTGTTCATAGTCAGGTCTAAAAAAAATTACTTTGTAGAGAAAGTCTGCATCTTATTGCCGCGCGTCTGCATCACCAGTTTCTCGTCATAGTCCTTTGCGAGCGTCTTGGTTTGACCGCCGTCGGTGTACTTATAAGTAATGGTATACTTCACTTCAAAGAGGTCACGGTCCTTGTCGCCCCATTTCTTCGAAGTATCTTTCTTCGCGCCGAGTGATGTCCACTTGCCGTTACCCGTCACCGTGCAGTCCTGCGATGTGGTGGAGAACGTCACCGCACCGTCATTGCCAACCGTCATGACCACCGTGCCGTCGAGCGTTTTCTCCTTGCCGTCGACCTTTACTACCTCAGAATGAGGATAAGCCACCTGGCTCATCGACAGCGTAGAGAGCGTCACGACGCTGCCATCATTGGTGACAATCCAGCTTCCGGCATACGGATTCTTATAGGTGATGGCATAGAGCGTGTAGTCTTGGCCCTTCAGGATAGAGTCCTCAGCCGACACGATACGCACCGGCAGCACATAGGTAACCTCAGCCGACTTGGGGTCAGCGAAGAAAGCATCGGTGAGATGCACGTTGACCTTACCGCGCACATCGCCTGCCGGAATGGTCACGTCGGTCGATTCCAACTCATAATAGTTCTGCGGCATTGCCATGACAGGCTTACCCGTGTTGGCAAACGCAGCACCGTTGATACCGTCAAAAGAGAGGTTGTCGACGAGGCTGTTGTCCACAGCGATCTTCACATGACGGTTTTTATTGTTTTTCCAGACGCCACCGACAACGACCTGCAACTGGCACTCATGCTGATTGTCGAGATCATTGGGGAAGACATCATCCTCGCCGAGGGTGATGGTACGTATAGGATTCTGCTGTGCGAAATAGACTGTCTGGTAGTCATAGTCGTCAAATTCCTTGTCGCCATTCTCGCAGGAAGCGAATCCCAGCGCGAGTGTCAATGGCAAAGCGAGTGTCGCCAGCATTTTTAAAGTCTTGTTCATAATCATATTCAATAATTACAGAATGATTTGAATGATGTTGAAAGCTGATCAAGTCTCCGCCTCTTCCCTGCCCTCTCCTATATATATAATAAGGAGAGAGCAGCATGAGACAGGCTTACCAGCCCTTGTTTTGTTTCAGTTCACTGAATTTCAGCATTTCGGAATAAGGTATCGGACCATAATACATATAGTCTTTATAGTCGCGTTCCTCCACGTTGACAGGCGTATAAATCTTATTTCCTTCCTTGTCAGCAGAGATGCTCATGCCCTTAGCCACAGTGCTAATCGGTGCTTTCCAACGACGAAGATCCCAGAAGCGGAAGCCTTCGAAGGAGAGCTCAATACGGCGCTCGTTGCGAATAAGCTCACGCATCTTCTCCTTAGACTGTGCGCACTCGTCGAGATAGCTGTCGTCGGTGATGCCGGCACGGTGGCGCAGTGCCTTGATGACGTCGTAGGCCGAGTAGCTGTGCGTACCGGTACCTTTCGGTCCGAAAGCCTCGTTGGCAGCCTCAGCATAGTTGAGGAAGATCTCGGTATAGCGGATACGTGGCGTATAGTGATACTGTTTGCTATTTACTTTCGGGTCGAGGTTGATATCCTGTCGGAGCAGCTTGCGCAGATAGTAACCGGTGCGTGTGGAGCTTCCCACCTCGGTGTTGATACCATCCTTACCAGATCCCACTTCGGTACTGATCTTAGTGTTGTTCACGCCGACCTGTCCGCCGTCGACAACCACATAGGCTGTCAGTCGCGGGTCGCGGTTTTCATAGGGATTCTTAGCATCGTAGCCACTGCGCGGGTCAGTGATCGGATAGCCATTGGCAGCGGGGAAGGCATCGACAAAGTTCTGTGTCGGGTTGATGCGTCCCTTGCCATAGAGCGAAGGAGGATAGTTGTCGGTCTCCCAGTCGTTGTTCTGCGATTTCTCACCGCGCCACATCACCTCTTTCGGGTTGGCACCGTTGGAGAGCGCATCGATCTCACTGCCGTTGGCATACCATGTCCATCCATTAGGATCCATGCCACTGATGCCACCGATGGCGTCGAGCACCTGGGCAGCGTAGTCAGCAGCCTGCTGGTAGTTGGTGCCGGAAGCGGCCGAGAAAGCCGGACTGGCAGCGAGCAGGGCAGCCTTGGAGCGGAAGGCCTTGACGATGGAAGCATCCATACGTCCGTTGAACTTCACACCGAAGACACGGTTCATGCGGTCCACGTCAGCACCCATCTTCTTGTAGTAAGCCGGTATACTCGCGTCGGAAGTTATGTCGACATACTTGTCGGGCAGCAGGGCCAGCGCAGAGTCGCAGTCAGCATAGAACGCCTTCATACACTCCTCAAAAGTGTTGCGCGGCAGATTGAAGTTGCTGGAGGCACCCTCCGGTGTGGTGACAATAGGCACGCCAAGAAGTTGACCACCCTCGTCGTATCCGGCATGAGCCTGAAGCAGATAGTACATAAACATGGCACGCATACCATACGCCTCGCCTTTCTCACGGCTGGCATAGAGGCGTCTGGCCACTTCGTCGTCGGCCCAGTGCACACCGTCAACACGGCTGAGGAAGAGGTTGACGTACATGATACCGGCGCGGCAGTCACGCCAGCGCTCCGTGGGGTTGTTGTTCGAGGTCCAGGTACCGCCGGCGAGCTTACGCCAGCTGTTGGTAGCATCGTTGCTCACAGCATCATCGGTACCCACCTCGCTGAAAGGAAAGCTGCCGCAGGGAATGCGCGTATAGGCATTTCCAAGCACACCCTCGGCGTAGGACGCGTTTTTGTCCATGTAGTCAATGCCGAGGTTGTTTTCCTTGGCGGGCTCGAAGAGGTCGTCGCAGGAAGTGAGCGTCAGACCAAGGGCCGCCACGAGAAAGAGATATTTATATTTTCTTGTTTTCATGATAACAGAAGAATTAGAAGTTTACCTTAGCACCGAGATTATAGAAACGTGTTTGTGGGAACGACCCCACGTTGGTCTCCATATATTTCCGCTCGCCGGAGATGGTGAGCAGATTGCTGCCGCTGAGATACACGCTCATTCCCTTGACCCACTTACCTTGGAAGAGGTTCTCGGGCAGATCGTAGGTGAGCTGCACCTTGTTGAGGCGGACGGCATCGGTCTTGTAGGTCCAGAAATCAGAGGTCACGAAGTTGAGCTCACCGCCCTCAGTGGTCAATCGAGGATAGGTGGCTGTTGTGGCAGTCTCAGGTGTCCAGCGTCCGAGTACCACATCAGAGTACTTGCTGCTGCCGTAGCACCACTCATAGCTGTTGTTCTTCACTCCCATGCCTCCGAAGTTGCCGGTCCAGTTCATGAAGAAGGTGAAGCCTTTGTACTTTGTGGTGAAGTGGAATCCGAGATAGAAGTTTGGAGTCCAGTGTCCGAGCACCACCTGGTCACGGCTGTCGATGAGTCCGTCACCGTTCATATCCTTGTATTTCAAGTCACCAGGCTTGGTGTTGCTGTTGATGACAGCCACTCCATCCTTGTATCCGGAAATCTTACCGTCAGCACCGCGCACCACGTCATCCTCGGTGACGAAGCCTAAGCAACGGTAACCACGGAGCGCGTCGATACGCGCGCCCTCGCTCTTCTGCCAGTCATACTCCACGTTCTCACTGATCTTAGTGTTCTTCGAAGTGTAGGTCATTCCGGTGATGCCACCGCTGAGATCCACGTCGCCGACCTGCTTATGCACGTCGATGGTGAAGTCGAAGCCACTGCGTTTCTGCGCGTTGTAGTTGATATACGGCAGGAACGTCGACGCGGGCCAGTAGGTGTGGAAATAGCTTGGATAGAGCGTTTCCGGCGTGATGAGCAGTCCGTCGAACTTCACGTTGTAGTAGTTGGCGTTGAGTCGGACGAGTCCTTTGCCGAAAGAGGCATCGAGACCAAATCGCAGTTCCTTACGCTTGACAAAGCCCAGATCCTTGTTGCCACCACGCTGAGAGTCGGATGTCTGCATGGCGTTGGCGCTCTCGCTCCATCCCCACCAAGTACCTGTGGCGGTGAAGATATCGTCGTACATATAGTACTTCTCAATATCGAGATCCTCGTTGATCACGCCATAGGAGGCGTTGATCTTCAAGTCATCGAGCCATGACGCTGTTGGTTTCATCCATTTCTCACGGCTCACTCGCCATGCGATGGTAGCCACAGGCGAGAGTGCTTCCCGATGTCCCTCAGCGAGTTTTGCCGAGTGGATAGCAGCCATAGCCAGATTGGCGTAGTAGCGTCGGTCGTAGTTGTAGTCGACGTTCAAGCCGAGGTTGGCGTTGCTGGTGCGGTGATATTCACCTGTTGTTGTCACCTGATAGCCGTGAGCCAGCAAGGTAGCGTCGAGCGCATGGAGTCCAAACTGACGGTTATAGTCGAACTGTCCAGAGAAGAATACCGTCTGAATGGTCTTGGATCCGCTCACGATCTTTGTACCGGAACGTTTGTCGGTGCCATACTTGTTGAGTCCAATGATCTCGTCTTTGCCGTTCATGTTTGTCCAGACGGGCTCATAAGTCGAGAAGTCGTTCTGGATGCTGCTGCTATACGAGGTAGCGTAGTCGATGGCAGCGTGCGTCTTGAAGCTCAGTCCATGGAGCACTTTATCGAGATTGAAGTTGATGCCGGCATCGAATTGCAGCTGACGGCTGGTATAAGTGCTGTATCCGGCAGCATACATAGCAGAGAAGGGATTGGTCTGTTGGCTCTGTGTACCGCCGAGCATATACTTTCCATCGATGACATAGTTGCTGTTGGCAATCATTTTCTGCATGTCCATCACGTCGGGGTTCATCTGGTCGATAGGGATAAGTGGCGTGAGGGGATACTGGCTTGTGGGGCGCATCGAAGCACTCTGGTTCCAGTAGTTGCTGCGATCTCCGCGCTGATCATAGAAGGTAGCGTTGGCGTCTACCCAACCCGTGATCCAGTCGTTGAGTCTCAGGTCGATGTTACCACGCACGTTGAGTCGGTTGGTGTGGTTGTGCTTACCCTCTCCGAACTTGATGAGGTCACCGACATGATACAGTCCAATGTTGGCATAGAAGTGCGCGAACTTGCCGCCGCCCTCAAATTCAGCATTTCCGTCGTAGCGAGTGTATGCTTTCTTGAGGTAGTCCTTTGAGAAGAAGTCGATGCTGGGATAGCGATAGGGATTGCGTCCCGAAGCATAGTTGTAGATGTCTTCGTCGGTGTATACGGGGCTCTTTCCGTCGTTGGCCAGGGCCTCGTTGTAGAGGCTCATGTACTGTGCGGCACCGAGATAGGTAGGATACTCTTTCGGCGTGAAGAGTCCGGCATTGCCACGCACGCTGACGCGGAGTCCGTCGGTATGTCCACGCTTGGTAGTAATCAGCACGGCACCCTTAGCCGCACGGCTTCCATAGAGGGCCACGGCACTGGCCGACTTGAGAAAGGTGATCTGCTCAATCTCAGTGGGCAGCACGTTGTTGGCATCGCGGGGCACACCATCGACGAGAACGAGGGCGTCGCCCATGTTCCACAGCTGTCCCGTATAGCCACCGGCATAGGCCTGGAGGGCGTCGAGACTATAGGTATTATAGTTTTTGCGAGTCAAGTCCACCATGTCAATGGCCGAGACACCGCCCATGAGTTCCGATTTCGCCTTGGAGCCGAAAGCCACATTGACTTGTGTAGAGTCGGCGACGGTCTGTCCGAGAGCCGTAGCAGACATGGCAAGCATGGCGAGCGTCAGAACATTTGTCTTATATGTTTTTGGATTATTCATTGAACGCTAAGGTTTGAAGTTTTACCTTTTTACTTTTTTACCCTTTTACTTTTACAGTTCTCATAGAGGATCACCAGCCTGGGTTCTGCTTAAACTCGGGATAGATGCTCACGTCACTCTTCTTCAGCGGCAGCCAGTAGTGCTTTTCCGAGAAGTTGCGGGTGAGGATGACTTTCTGTGTGAAGCCCGACACCTCGTTGTTTTCCGGATGCTCGAGATCACATTTCACGCGCTTGAACTCCTGTGAGGTCTTGATGGTGTAAGGATACTTGTCGAGGAGCAGCCAACGGCGCAGGTCGTTGAAGCGGTGGCCCTCATAGGCCAACTCCACGGCACGTTCACGTCGCAACTCGCTCATGAAGCCGTCGAGCGTAGAGGCGTACTTGGCAGCGACAGGGTCAACGCCGGCACGTGCGCGCACCTTGTTGACGGCTTCCAAAGCTGTCAGCGGGCACTGTCCCACCTTAGCGTTGGCCGAGCCCATGGCCTCTGCGGCAGCCTCGGCATACATCAGATAGACATCGCTCAGGCGCATCCAGGGCAGATGGATGAGGAAGTGGTGACTCCATCCATAGCCGTCGTCGAGTTTGTTGCAGCTGTTGTCAATGAACTTATAGAGCAGATAGCCCGTGCGGCTGCCTTTATCCACACTGCGGTACATGCCGCCTGTCTCGAGGTCGGCGTAGCGGATGGACTTTGCGGGATCGGCACTGATCTCTGCTTCTGTGTGCACTTCGTGCTTGGCAATGTCGTTGCTCTTGAAGATCTTCTCGCCGTCGAAGCGGATATCATTGTAGAAGCGCGGGTCACGGCCTTTCCAAGGATGTGTCGGATCGAAGCCGCTCTGCGGGTCATCGAGGGGCAATCCGTTGGCCATGCCATAGTAATTGACATAGTTGGCAGTGGGCAGCGTCAGCACGCCACCGTTGTCGAGGTCACTGTTCACGGCACAGAACTGTTTCGAGAGTCCCCAGTTGGTCACGTTCCAGTCGCCGTTGAAGAGCGGTCCGCGGAAGATAGCCTCCGTGACGGAACCGTCGGCACTCTGTCCGGGCACCTTGCCGTTGTCGTCGATAGAATAGAAGTTGCGGCCATAGTCCTTCATCGGCAGCAGGCCAAACTGTGTCTGTCCGCTCTCCACCATGGCGAGCGCCTCGCCGAAGGCCTCAGCGGCACGCTTGCAGAAATCCTGGTTGTAAGAGGCATTGCCCGTGCTCACCTTATTCATCAGCGGTGAGCCTGCCCAAAGCAGATCCTTGCCGAGATAGGCCAGAGCGGCAATCTTGGTCACGCGCAGCTGGTTTTTGCCGAGCGTGTTCTTGCCCACTGTGGTGTTGTCCCAGTTGACGGGCAACAGGTCGGCAGCCTTGCGCAGATCCTCAGCAGCCTTCTCGGCGCACTCCTGATAGCTCAGTCTCGGCTCGCGCAGCTCTTGGTCGGCGGGTAACACCTTATCGATATAAGGCAGACCACCGAAGTACTGCATGAGCTGGAAGTGGAACCAGCCACGGAAGAAATAAAGTTGTCCCATGATGAGGTCCTTCTCTTCCTTGGTACCCACGAAGTTGTCGATGTTGGCAAGACCGAGGTTAGCCTTGCGGATACCGTACCAGCATCCCGGCACGAGAGAGTGGGAGAAGCGGTCGCCGCCCGTGTTGAAGCCGTTGCGGTCCATAAATCCACTCTGCCAACCGTCGTGGCTGCTCTGCCAGCCCCAAAAGTCGCCTTGGTCGATCTTGTAGACCATGTGGTAGTTGATGCCGACGTTTTGCAGTTCATCCTCGCCCCAGTTCCATGAGTTGGTCCAATATCCCTTGTCAAACTCAGGGATGCAGTTGTAGAGTTCCTCGGTGAATCCCTGGAAATTTTGGAAATCTTTAAAGGCATCCTTATCCGAGATGTCGCTTTCGGGTGCCTTGTCGAGGTAGTCGGTGCAGCTGGTCTGTGCGAGTGTCAACGACAGCGAAGCACACAACAGCCCTATATATAGTCTTATCTTTTTCATTGTTGGAGACAGTATTACAGATTGATTTTAATACCCATGTTGACACGCTTGACAGTAGGATAAGCGCCTTGCGAGGCCAGACCCGTACCGGCGTAGTTGCTCTCACGGTCATCCGGCATGCGGCTCCACACCCAAAGGTTGTTGCCGTTGACATAGACCATCAGGCTGCTGAGTCCGAGATGCTTCACCCACGGCTGGGTGAAGGTGTAGCTCACCTCGGCGTTCTTCAGACGGATGAAGCTGCCGTCGTAGTGGAAGCGTGTGCCTTCGTAGTACGAGGGCTGCGAGTTCAGACGTGGAATCGGCGCGCTGGCATCCTGAGTGTACTTGGTCCAGAAGGTACCCTCGTCAAAGACGGTGTCGAGGTTCTTGCCCAGTGAGTTGAAGCCGACATAGCGGTCGACATTCGTCACACCATAGAACTGCACATAGACCGAGAATCCTTTCCAGTCCCAACCGATGGTGGCATTGTAGGTGTTCTCCGGTGTACCGGTGTAGCCATAGGGTGCGCTATCGTTGCTGTCGATGACACCATCGCCATTGTAGTCAATGACATCATACATACCCGGCATTTTCTGGTCGTCGTTGGTGTCGTAGCGGGTGACGCCGATGACGTCGTCCCATGAGTTGGCGAAGCCTGTGGTCAGAAAGGCGTGATCCTGACCGATGGCATAGCCCTCCTGCTTCTGATAGCCTGGGAGCAGTGACGGGTCATCGTACTTCAGAATCTTGTTGGTAGCGTGCGTCATGGAGAAGTTACCCCAGAAGTGGTGACCGTTGAAGGTCTTGTTCAGACGCAACTCCAACTCATAACCTTTTGTACGCACCTTACCGAGGTTGGCCGTCGGCGCAGTGGCACCGAAGTAGGAAGGAATGGCGCGGTTGCCACCGGCAATCAGCACGTCGTGGCGGTTGTCGACGAAGAAATCGATGTTACCCGTGATGAGTCCGCCGAAGAAGCCATAGTCGATACCGAAGTTCTGCTTGGTTGACTTCTCCCAGTGGATGTTCGAGTTACCAATCTTCGACTCCTTGTACCATGTATAAGGACTGTTGTCGCCACTCAGTCCCAAGACCGCGCTGCCGCCATAAGCCCACTGTGTGGCATAGAGCCAGCGGCCGATGTTGGCACCGTCGTCACCGACCTGACCGATGCTGTAACGGAACTTGAGCAGGTCGACATACTTCTTGAGCGGTTTGAAGAACTTCTCCTCGCTGATCGTGTAGCCCACGGCACCGGAGTGGAACCAGTCGAAACGATAGTCGGGACCGAACTGTTCGGAACCGTTGTAAGCACCATTGTACTCAGCGAAGTAGCGGCCGTCGTAGTTATAAGTGGCACGGAAGGCCCAGTCCTCACGATAGTGCGAGAAGTCGCTGCCGTAGGCATTCTCCGTACGGTTGAATACGCCCATGGCGGTCACGTCGTGCTTGCCGAACTTGCGGGCATAGTTGAGCTGTGCCTGATAGAAGAGGTTGCGCACGGTGGCACCGTTGTTGACCGAACCGCCGGCCGTAGTCCAAAGGATACCTTCCTGGAAATCGAAGTTGGTGTTTCCCTGCTGTGGCTGCAAGTACACGGTCTTTCCCGTTGCGGGATCAATCCATTTCTCCTGTGCATTGTGATAGAGATCGTTGATGCCGCGTCCGTCCTCCTGGAAGACGTTGTCCCAACTGACGAGTGCGCTGGCCGAGAGTCCCTTGGTGATGAAGTCGAGATTCTGTGTCAGCGTGAAGTCGGTGTTGATACGTGTGGTGGTGTGCTTCTCTGTACCGGAAAGGGCAAGGTTGAGGATAGAGTTGGGTGCCCCCTGCGTGTCGGCGGGATAGTAGCCCCATGTGCCGTCGCTGTAGCGTGGAATAAAGGCGTCGCGCGGTGCGCTGTAAGCGGCCTGCCAAAGCTGACTCTCACCAAACGAACCGGTAGCGGTGCCCCAAGGACCCTTGCGCTCGCCGTGGCTGCCAAAGAGATTCACCTTTAAAGTAGTGGTGCGTGTAAGCGCGAAGTCGAGGTTGGTACGTGCGTTAATACGATCGTAACCATAGCCCGCCTTATAGCCGCGGTTGTTGTCCCACTGGCGGAAAAGGTCACCCTCGTGCAGGTAGTCGATGGCAGCGAAGTACTTCACGAACTTCGTACCACCACTGACATTGACGTGTGGGTTGTAGGCCATGGCGTGGTTCTTAAACACCTCTTTCTGCCAGTCTACATCGGGATAGCGCTCGGCTTCCTCGAGATTGGCGGGATGGCGGTATTTCTCGATGATGTCGATGGGCAGCACCTTGTTCCAGGAGTCAGGCTTCAAACCGAGTTCCTGCTCGGCGGCCTGGTTGCGGATCATCAGGGCGTCGGCACTGTGGAGCGAGCCGGGCAGCTGGCTGACGAACTTCAGTGTGGCATTCATGCCCACCTCTATCTTGGCCTGACCTTCCTGACCACGCTTGGTGGTGATCAGGATGACGCCATTGGCACCACGCACACCGTAGACTGCGGTGGCGGAAGCATCCTTGAGTACGGAGATGCTCTGCACGGAGGAGATGTCGATGCTGTTCATCGGACGCTCAATACCGTCGACAAGGATCAGCGGGTCGCTGTTGTTCCACGAGCTCACGCCACGGATGACGATCTTCGGGTCTTCCTCGCCCGGCATACCCGTGGAGCTCATCGTCACCACACCCGGCAGGTTACCGGTCAGTGCGGCACCGATGCTGCTCACGCCACCGGCGCGCTCAAGCACCTTACCCGTGGTCTGAGTGATGGAACCGACCACCGAGGCTTTCTTCTGCTGACCATAACCGACAACGACGACCTCACCGAGGTTCTGGTCATCGTCGCGCAGGGTGACACGCATGGTGTGCTTACTTCCCACCTTCACGTCTTGTGGCAGCATACCTACATAGGATACCTTCAACGTCGAACCGGCACCTTTGACATTGATGACAAAGTTGCCGTCCAAATCGGTGACGGTACCATTGGAAGAACCGCCCTCCATGATGGTGGCGCCGATGACCGGCTCACCTTTCTCGTCTACCACACTACCCTTGACCGTGTACTTCTGCTGGGCCTGTACACCCACAGCAAAGAGTGAAGCCAACGTCAGCGTGGTGGCTAATCGTTGTGTTCTTAACAATAGTTTGTTCATGTTCTCTTCATTATTTAAGCTTTTTATTATTAGGATCGCAATCGGTTTTTGTTTACCTCTTGTGTTAACCTTAATAAATTTTTGGTTGAACACGTTGCAAAGTTAACATATAAAAAACTCATAGAGTTTGTAACATGTAACAAACTCTTTATGATTTATACCATAAAACCGAGAAATAACAAAAGAAAAACTTCCTGTTACTTATTCCTTACCTCACCTGAATGATGTCTTCCCACCGTGTGGTGTAATTGGGACTCTTCCGGTCACGCCGGATGGCATCGGCAAAGTGGGCGGCTTTGCCCTTCTCGTTGGGACGGGTATACTGCTGGGAACCGAGGACAAGGGTTTCCTTGCCTTCGGCACGGTTGATGCGGTCGGCAACCTTGTCGAGACGACGCAGCTTCTGATAGCGTTCGGCATCGTAGTCGGTGAAGTCGGCCTGCACGGCACGCTCGGACTGTAGGTCGAGCATCATCACGCCGGCACGCTTGTAATGAAAACCCAGATAAAACACGCGGTCGAGGAGCTCGGTGGCTGCCGCGACGATGCGCATGGTGGAACAGGTGGGCGTGGGCAGCTCCACGGTACGGAACATGCCGTACTGTGGCAGGTCGTCGCGAAAGTGGTTGGTGTCGACAAAAACACCGACGACACCGGCCACCTCGTGATAGCGGCGCAGCTTCTCGGCGCACAGGGCGGCATAGTTGGCCACGTGGGTGCGGATGTCCTGCTTATCGGTGAGCATGTTAGGAAAAGAACGTGAGGTGCAGATGCTTTTCTTCGTAGCCATCTCCATGTCGTCGATGGGGATGCAGTCCTCGCCGTTGAGCTCCCGCCACGTGCGCTGGCCTACCTTATTAAATAAGGTGTAGACCCACGAGGCAGGCTGACGGGCAAAGTCGTAAGCCGTGGTGATCTGCGCGCGGCGCAGTTTCTCTGTCCACCGTCGGCCAATGCCCCACACGTCTTCTATCGGGAAGAGCTGCTCGGCCTTGATGCGCTTCTCGTCGTCGTCGATGAGACAGCAGTGGTGATAGCCATTATACTTCTTGGCAAACTTGCTTGCCATCTTAGCCAGCGTCTTGGTCGGTGCGATACCAATGCTCACGGGCATGCCCAGCCCGTGGAGAATCTTGCGATGCAGGGCCTCACCCCAGGCCTTTAAGTCGAAGTGGTCCATGCCGTCGAGGATGCAGAATCCCTCGTCGATGGAGTAGCGATGAAACTCCGGTGCTTCGTTGCGCACAATGTTCATCAGCCGGCGCGTCATGTCGGCATAGAGCTCGTAGTTGCTCGAAAAGGCATAAAGTCCGGCACCGGGAAAGAGCTGCGGCAATTGAAAGGCAGGTGTACCGGCCTTCACGCCTAAGGCCTTGGCTTCGTTGCTGCGCGCCACCACGCACCCGTCGTTGTTGCTCAGCACAACCACGGGCTTGCCATTAAGGTCGGGGCGGAACGACCGCTCGCAACTCACATAGCAGTTGTCGACATCTACCAAAGCATAGTATCTCATCTCTGTCACGGACTTGCCACCGGTCTACAAAATTAAGCAATTTATCTGAAAACGGCAAGGATTTGCGGAGAAGTTGCGGGGGAAAGAAGTAACTGACTCCGATATAATCGGCACCGTGGATATTTTCCATGGGGCGGATATTCGTTACCTTCCCAGAATCGGTTACAGAAGTTAGCAGAGAAGGGGAAAAGGGGGTTCCTTGCATCACAGCAAGTCCTAAAATCTACTTACTTCACTCAAGATCTTCGTCCTGCGTGATCGTCACCGTTCCCAGCTTGCTAATCTTCAGCACGAGCGGGACGTACTCGTCGCTCGACTTGTCGGGATTGCCCACGCTGGCTGCGAAGACAAGATCCGTGCCCTCGGGACGCACAAAGACAATACCCAGGAGCGCACCACTCTTATAATATTGGTCATCGACCTTAGCCTTGAAGTCGGCTTTGGTAAACTCACGGCTGAAAAACTCGGAGCCGTTCTGCCGCAGAATGCGCACACTGATCTTATTGTCGTAATAGTCGTGGGTGCCATCCGAAGCCTTCTCAAGACTCTTATCGGCACGGCGCTTGACCTCGACAGTATAGATTCCGCCGACCCAACCGATCTTGCGCGACACGGTGTTGTCGCCCATCACACGAGGACCTTTCGGTGCTACGACCTTTTGCACCTTGCGCACGGTCCGCACCTTCTTCTCCTCCTTACAGCTAAGACACAGCATCACCGTCAGGAGCATCAAAGCCAATGAAGTGTATATTTTCATCGTTTTTCGTGTATTTTCCGGTGCAAAGGTAGGAAAAAACTACGAAAGAGCGACAGATTGCACATAAGAATACAAAGAAAAAGACGCTTTTTCTTTGATATTCCACTCGTTTACACTAACTTTGCATTTACAAACATGTAACAAACCATCAACAAACAGAGAACTGATGATACGAAAAGTCATTGCACTGTTTCTTTTTGTCCTTCTATTGGTGGGTTGTCGACATCAGAATGTCAGCAAACCACAAGAGGCCGCCACGGACACGACGGCCATGATGGTCTATCAGATTCAGCATTGCGCCAAACTATATACGCAAGAATATAAGCTCCGCAAGATCGTCGTCTATGACGACACCGCGGCTCTTACCGGACACGTGCTGGGGCAAGATTTCAAGATGAACCTGCCACTCGGCAAGCGCCGCATTGCCATACCCATGACAGCCACGGCGCAGGCCTCCATCGACTTCTCACATTTCTCGCCCTCACAGGTGAGGCGCAACGGCAAAAGGCTGGAGATCATCCTCCCGGATCCGCAGGTGACGCTCACCGCCACGACCATCGACCACGAGCAGGTCAAGGAAAAGGTGTCGCTGTTGCGAACCCGCTTCTCCGACGAGGAGCGCTCACGCATCGAGCAGCAGGGACGCACGGCCATCGTCAAGTCGCTGGAACAGATGAACCTCACCGAGAGTGCGCGTCAGAGTGCCGTGCAGCAGCTCATGCCGATGCTGCGGCAGATGGGCTGGAGCGACGAGGACGTAGTGATCACCTTCCGCGATGATCTCGGCAACAGCCCCTTTGAAACCCTTATCCGTAAAACCAACTAAGCCATGACAACAAAGCACTCCTTTCTCTCTCGCCTGCTGGGCCGCGCAAGCACCGACCTGCGTCTGGTGCTCATCTCGGCTACGGTCACCATCGTGCTGGTTGTCGTTGCCGTATTCCTCATCAGGCGGGCACTGTCGGATCAGCATATCGAGGTCTCGCATAACCAGGAGATCAGCGTCACACCCGTTGTCATGGAGAGCATCCGCAACACAGGGCAGTGGGTGTTCTTAGAGATTACCGACGAGGAACTCGTCGACACTGTGCGCCACGGCTTCTTCGGCGACGACGAACTGGCACGCGTCTACTACGGCACGCTGCGCTTAGGCTTCGACATGCAACAATATCAAGAGGAGTGGCTCAGCGTCAGGGGCGACACGCTCATCGCCAAGCTGCCACCCATCGGACTGGTGAGCGACAACTTTCTCGACGAAGCCCGCACCCGCTCGTTCTACGAGAGTGGGAAATGGAGCGAGGAAGACCGAGCCGCCATGGCAGAGCAGGCCAAGGCCAAGATGCGGCAACGCTGTCTGAGCAAAGCCAATCTGGCATCAGCACAGAAGAACGCACGGGCACAGCTCTGGACGATGTTCAGTGCATTGGGATTTAAACACATCAGAATAGAAAATCAGTAACATTGAGGATAGCATGAGTCAAGTCAACGAATTCTTCACGACTCTCAGCGGACTGCTGTGGGGCTGGCCAATGATCATCTTATTGTTGGGCACGCATATCTTTCTGACCATCCGGTTGCACATTCCACAACGCTTTCTGTGGACGGCCATCAAGTTGTCGGTGAAGCGTGACCCCGGCGCCACGGGCGACGTGTCGCAGTTTGGCGCGCTGGCCACGGCATTGGCAGCAACCATCGGCACGGGCAACATCGTCGGTGTGGCGACGGCGATCTCCCTCGGCGGTCCTGGTGCAGTGCTCTGGTGCTGGCTGACAGGTGTATTCGGCATCGCTACAAAATATTCCGAGGGCCTGCTCGCCATCAAATACCGCGTGAAGACTCCCGACGGCCGCATGTTGGGTGGCCCGATGTATGCGCTGGAGAAAGGACTGGGATGGAAATGGCTGGCCGTGCTCTTCGCTGTCTTTGCGGCCTGTGCCTCGTTTGGTATCGGCAACACTGTGCAGGCCAACGCCATCGCCACGATAGCCCACGAGAGCTACGGCATCAGTCCGGCAATCGTCGGAGCCGTCATCACGCTGCTCACGGCAGCGGTGATCATCGGTGGCGTGAAGAGCATCTCCAAGGTATGCAGCATGTTAGTGCCGTTCATGGCGATCTTCTATGTCTTAGGCTGTATCTATATCCTCTTTGTCAACCACGCCAGTCTGTGGCCCGCACTGGAACTGATCGTCCGCTCGGCTTTCACGCCGCAGGCAGCAGGCGGCGGTTTTGTCGGCGGCACGGTGATCATGGCAGCACGCTACGGCATCGCCCGCGGACTGTTCTCCAATGAGTCGGGACTGGGATCGGCACCTATCGTGGCTGCTGCCGCTCAGACGCGCAACCCAGTGAGGCAGGCTTTAGTGTCGAGCACGGCGACGTTCTGGGACACGGTCATCATCTGTGCGCTGACCGGACTGGTCATCGTCAGCAGCATCATCGCCTATCCCGACATCACCTTTCACGACGGCGCACAACTGACAAAGGTGGCCTTCAGCAAGATTCCCTACGTCGGCAAGCCATTGCTGACCTTTGGACTGCTGACCTTCGCGTTTAGTACGATACTCGGATGGAGCTATTATGGCGAGCGCTGCGTGGAGTACTTGGGGGGCAGACGATGGATGCTGGGCTACCGACTGCTATATATTGTCTGTGTATTTATCGGCAGTGTGATCTCGCTCGAACTGGTTTGGAACGTAGCTGACTGCATGAATGCGCTCATGGCAATCCCTAACCTTCTCTCTCTGCTCTTCCTCAGCGGCGTCCTCGTGCACGAGACACGTAAGTATCTGTGGCGTGGACGGTTGGACCGCGAAATGGAGGAGTTGACAGATGAGACGCAAAGCGAGGAGACAGAAAGACAATAGATTTAGACAGAAAGACAGAAAAAACAGACAGAAAGACAGAAAGAACATGTTTTTAAAGACAAAGTAACAGAGGGACTTCTTACTATTTTTAGACAGAAAGACAGAAAGAACATGTTTTTAAAGATAAAGTAACAGAGGGACTTCTTACTATTTTTAGACAGAAAGACAGAAAGAACATGTTTTTAAAGACAAAGTAACAGAGGGACTTCTTACTATTCTTAGACAGAAAGACAGAAAGAACAGATTCTGAAAGGCAGAGGAACAGATTCCCTAATTTTAGACAGAAAGACAGAAAGAACTGAGTCTTAAAGACAGAGGAACAGATTCCCTGTTTTTAGACAGAAAGACAGAAAGAACAGATTCATAAAAAGACAGGTCGTCAAGTTGTGAAAGCAGTTGATGACGGCGAGCTGGTCAATGCGTGAGAATTGATTTTGCTGACTGACAAGCAATCGTTCGTTAGGTAGGAAAAGATCTTTCCCTACCTAGCGAACGATCTTTTTCTATAAGATTACAACATTAAAAACCTTACTTCAACCTCATAAGAACACAGCTTTGACCCCATGAAAGCACTGATTTGATACTATAAGAACACAGCTTTGATTCCATAAGAACATAGCATTGATGCCATAAGAACACAGCTTAGACCCCATGAAAACACTGATTTAATACCATAAGAACACAGCATTGATGCCATAAGAACATCGCCTGTCATCAACGACAAAGGGATCTCGATAGGCTGTTTTCAAGGTTTTCCTTTGTGTCTGCGCCAAGATTCGACGTAGGAGAATATGGCGCAGCCAATAATCTCCGTGGGGTCATGGTGAGAGGTAACAGAAATTCACTGTATGCTGTATAAGGCAAAAGTGTAACCTTGTATATTGTACAGGCTTCTCCAATATGTGGTTATCTATCACCGAGAAGGAAAGGAAAATATTTTCAAAAACCGGAATACGCGCCTTTGGTTAGCACCATAGAGCAACAAAAAGGGTGACAATATTGGAAATGTAATCAACCAACATTGTCACCCTTTCGAGTGGATTGATAACCGCAGCTAACCCCCTTCTTAGAATTGTTTATCTAACATTTCACTCCCCCTCTCCCCTTGGAGAGGGGGCGAGGGGGGTGAGGCTGTAAGGGGGGTGAGGCTGTGAGGCTTCTCTTTACTCGAAGTTCTTATCGTCCAGCATCTCAAAGCCGCAGTAAGGCACGAGTGCTTTCGGCACGCGGATGCCCTCAGGCGTCTGGTTGTTCTCAATGATGGCGGCAACGATACGCGGAAGAGCCAGAGCAGAGCCGTTGAGCGTGTGGCAGAGCTCCGTCTTCTTCGTGTCGGTACGACGGAAACGGCAGTGCAGGCGGTTGGCCTGATAGCTCTCGAAGTTAGACACAGAGCTGACCTCGAGCCAACGCTTCTGTGCACCACTCCATACCTCAAAGTCGTAGCAGATAGAGGATGTGAAGCTCATGTCACCACCGCACAGGCGGAGGATATGATAAGGAAGCTCGAGTTTCTGAACGAGGCCCTCGACATGAGCGAGCATCTCGTCGAGACTCTTATAAGAGTGCTCCGGCGTGTCGATGCGAACGATCTCAACTTTATCGAATTGATGCAGGCGATTCAAGCCACGGACATCCTTGCCGTAAGAGCCAGCCTCGCGGCGGAAGCAAGCAGAATAAGCGCAACGCTTGATAGGCAGATCCTTTTCATCGAGGATCTCGTCGCGGAAGATATTGGTCACAGGAACCTCTGCTGTAGGAATGAGATAGAGGTTGTCGAGGTTGCAATGGTACATCTGACCCTCTTTGTCAGGCAGCTGACCCGTGCCGTAACCGGATGCCTCATTGACAACATACGGTGGCTGCACCTCCAGATAACCGGCCTTGCGGGCCTCATCGAGGAAGAAAGCCTCCAAAGCACGCTGGAAACGAGCCATCTTACCCACGTAGAGTGGGAAGCCGGCGCCCGTGATCTTCACACCCATATCGAAGTCTACGAGATGGTACTTCTTGAGCAGATCCCAGTGGCACAGTGCGTCGTCACCAAGATTTGGCATCGGACCACCCTCCTTGACGACAACATTGTCGTTGGCATCCTTGCCTTCGGGTACGAGATCGTTGGGGATATTTGGGATCTGGAGCAGTTCGTTGGTCATGTCGGTCTGAGCCTTGTCCATGATCTCCTGCAGTGCCTTGTCGGCAGCTTTCAGCTCAGCAACCTCAGCCTTGACCTTCTCGGCCTCGTCCTTCTTGCCTTCCTTCATCAAGCCGCCAATCTGTTTCGACAGCTGATTCTGGTGCTGCTTGTTGCTGTCAAGCTTCTGCTGGCTCTCGCGGCGCAGCTTGTCATACTCCAATACTTTTTCAATAGCTTCGCGAGCTCCGGCGAAGTGCTTCTTCTCCAAGCCCTTGATCACGCGTTCAGTTTCCTCACTGATGAGTTTAAGTGTAAGCATATAGCTGTATATTGATTATATTTTCTTATTTGGGGCAAAAGTACAAAAAAAAACGCTCACAGCAAAATTTAATCGAGAAAACGCTTGCAAAGGCTCTTGATTACGATAAAAAAACGTATCTTTGCAATGTTACTATATAAGATATGGTAAGAGTCAATAACATCGATATTGGTACTGTAAGATAAAAAAGACATCGGATATGAAGGACAGAGGAACGAAAAAACGTCTTGCCCGACGCTGCAGGGGAGCTATTGCGCTCGCAATTTGCTGCCTGATCAGCATTTCTGTACAGGCACAAACACCCAAAGGGCACCGCCTGCCCAACGTGGCGGTCGGCATCCACCACCATCACCCCGACTCTACCCTCTGCTCTCCTCTGAATATAGGATTGCTCAGCGAAGTAGACACGCTGCACGGCTTTCAATACGGCACGTTCTTAGGTGCCGCACGCGGACGGGCCGACGGCTTCATGCTGGCTACCCTCGCCAACGTGGCACACGCCTTCAACGGCGTACAGCTCAGCGGTTTCAACAACATCGTCTTCACCCCGATGAAGGGCTTACAGCTCAGTCCCATCACCAACATCGCCATGGGCGTGAGGCAAGGAATGCAGTTCTCCACCATCGCCAACATCAGTTCCGGACGCATGAGGGGACTGCAACTCAGCACCTATAACTATGCCGACACGCTGCGGGGCACGCAGATCGGCATCATCAACGTGGCACAGAGCCACCCACGTGGTGTGCAGATAGGACTGTTTAACTACACCCGCGATCCCGAGGCACGCAAGATAGGACTTGTCAACATCAACCCGCAGACCCGCATCGACGTGATGCCCTTTATCGGTACGTCCACGCGTCTGAACCTCGCCCTGCGCTTCCGCAATGCCCACACCTACACGATGATCGGCGTCGGCTCACACTTTCTGGGACTCGACGAAGACTTCTCGGGTGAGCTCTTCTACCGCATGGGACGCTACTGGACCCTCGCGCCACGATGGACTCTCGGCGGCGACGTGGGCTTCGGACACGTGGAGACGTTCCAGGACAAAGGCGACACGCCGCGCCGTATGTACTCACTGCAGGCCCGCGTGACGGCCGACTATGCCATCAACGACAATCTCGGAGCTTTCGTCGCAGCCGGTTATGGCACTACACGACGCTATGGCTCGAACACCAATTTCCGTTCGCGTGCCATCATCGAGGCCGGTCTGGCACTGCGCTATCACCACGATCCCGACCACCAGGCACAATGGGAAGAGGAGCGGCTACGTGACCGGGAGTTCATGCTCGGCAAGCTGGCACTGACACCGGAGGACAGCCTCTACAGGTGGAGCGACCCAAGCTATACCAAGAAGCGATGGTGGCGCGCCGCAGCAGAGGCAGCGGGCATCAACGTCTTCGTGCATTGCTTCGACCGCTTCGTCATGGACGAGGACTTCGCACAGGTCACCTTCAAAAGCATCGCACACAACTGGCACCACGCCTTCGTATGGGACAACGATCAGTTCTCGACCAACCTCTTCGCACATCCTTACCACGGCAACCTCTATTTCAACTCTGCCCGCAGCAACGGACTGAACTTCTGGCAAAGCACGCCTTACGCTTTGGGCGGCAGTCTGATGTGGGAGTTCTGCGGTGAAGTGGAACCGCCGGCTATCAACGACGTGCTGGCCACCACTTTCGGCGGCATCTGCATCGGTGAAGTCATGCACCGCGTATCGGTGCTCGTACTGAACGACCGCACACGCGGCTTCCGCCGCTTCCTGCGTGAAGCCGCCGCCTTTGTCACCAACCCGATGCAGGGACTCAACCGACTCATCGACGGCGACGCGTGGATCGTGCGCCAGGACAGATACATGTACCACGACTTCAGCCGCATACCCGTGGAGTTTGCCATGAGCGTGGGCGACCGCTATCTCGCTGATCAAGGCGGGATCTTCCGTGGCGAGAACCAGCCTTATCTCACCTTCAACCTGCTCTATGGCGACGCCTTCGACGACAGCAACACGCAGCCTTACGACTATTTCACGTTGAACTTCTCCGCGGGCTTCACCGGCAACCAGCCGCTCATCAACAATCTCCACCTGCTCGGCAAGCTCTGGAGCCACACTGTCTACGACGGCAAGCAGGGAAAGACGATCGTCGGACTCTTCCAGCACTTCAACTACTACGACTCCAAGCCTGTGAAGGACGGCTCCGACAAGACTCCATACCGCATCTCGGAAGCCGCCTCCTTCGGTCCCGGCATGATGTGGCAATTCCCGCAAGTGGGTAATCTCAAGCGTTTGGAGCAGGCCATCTTTGCCGATCTCATCCTCCTCGGCGGTACGAAGAGCGACTACTACAATGTCATCGACCGCGACTATAACATGGGATCGGGATTCAGCCTCAAGTCCAAGACTCAGATGATCTTCCCGCGGCTCGGCTACTTCTCCCTGCTCGTGGACTACTACCACATCTATACATGGAAAGGATATGAGGGTAAGGACCTGGAGCACACCGATCCGCTATACCTCAACGCACAAGGCGACAAGGGAGACGCACAGCTGCTGGTCTTCAGCCCGAAGTTTGTTTTCCAACTGAAAAACAACATAGGTATCGAGTGGCAAGGTGCTTACTACGGAAGATACACCTATTATAAATATCATCCAAACGTCAGAGCGCATACTTTCGAAACCAGACTGGGACTGCTCTACAGATTTTAGCAGAACTGCCAAGACAAGAAACAAGCATCGGGTGAGCTGCCAACATTGCAACTCACCCGATGCTTGTTTCTTGCTACATGCTAAAAGCCAACTGCTTCTTCAGCAAGCCGTCTTATCGATCCAGCGATTAGAAATCATAAGAAAAGCCGAAGGACACAAACTCGTTGAGCATCCAGTAGCCAAAACTCTTGTCACGCGTCACGCCATCGTCGAAACGGGGATAGGCATAGACCTTGGCCGAGATATAGCGGTTGAACGAGAAGGTGAACGTGTTCTCCCACTCCAGCTCTGAGCGCTTATACGTAGTATAGCCGTAAAGGCGGGTCTGCCACATGAGGTTGTCAAGGATCTTCCACTTCAAGTCGCACGTAAACTGCGAACCATAGTCGTGGAGAGTGTGGTGCCCCTCTTCCAAGCCATTGGCTTGAGCAAGGCTTTGTCGACCCACATACTTGAGGTTATAGGCGATTGGAGCCAGGTGGATGGAACCCGTCAGGCGGTTTTTCAGCCAGTTGACATTATAGTCCATACCAAGCGAGACGTTGAAGTTGAAAGGACTCATAAAGTCGGATTTCACCTTCGGCGAATTGGTGTCGTACTTCCGCAAAAACTGTGTCGTGGCGATCACCTGGAAAGTATAGTACCAGCGCTTCGTGGCCTGCAAGCCCAGTTTACCCGTATAGCGGAGGAGGTCCTCGGTGCTCTTGGCCTTGTGGAGCGAGTCGCCCTTGGTCGTCTGTATGCCGAGCTTCATCTCCAACTTATTGTCCCAGCGCAACTTCTGCTTGTTGTCGTAGTGGGCCTCAAGCGTCAGCGCGCCGACTGCCGAATAGTTTCCTTCACCACCTTTATACCAGTTGCGCGAGATATAGCTTTGGAGAAACTGCAAGTAGTAATCACCGCCGAAGGTCCAGAAATTGGGTTTGAACACCACCATGTCCATAGGCACATACTCCGGCTCTTCCGGTTTGGTCGGCTTGACAACGGTCGCCGGGTGTTCGACAATCGTCGTGGGCTTGAGCACAGGCCCCGTCTTCTCCAAGTCGCGCTGCGTCGTCTTGACCGTGCCCGGCCGATGGAGGTAGATCCACAACAGTGACTCGTCGACAGGCGTCAGCGTGCCGTCGAGCGAGAAAGCACGGTGGGCTACGCCGCGGTAGAAAGTCATCGGAAGAAACAATGGTGCCAGCGTGCTCTCATGCAAGGGCCCGGAAACCTTCACACTGTCGCGATAGAGAGAATCGGAAAGCAGACGTAAGGAATCCATATAGGCTGTCACCAACTTGCCCCGCCCAAGCAACGGCGCATGACGATAAGTCACGGGACGGGCTGCCATCGGCTCCACTACCGACAGAAACAGAGCGGTCACAAACAAGCAAACTGCGAAATGGGACAGAATATGACTTTCTCTAAGCGACATTGTTCCTTGAACTCCTTATTTCTCTTAATGATTCGTTATATTGTCTTAACGTTGCAAAGATAACAATAATTTTTGTTTTTGTTGTACATCTCATAAAAATATGCTAACTTTGCAACATCTTTTATAGATCGAGTAACTCTTTCGTATTCAATAATTAAAATCCAACTAAATATTGACAATGGTGGCAGAAACAAAGTACATCTTCGTCACAGGCGGTGTGGTTTCCTCGTTAGGAAAAGGCATCATCTCGTCTTCTATAGGTAAGCTTCTACAAGCAAGAGGCTACAACATCACCATCCAGAAATTTGACCCTTACATCAACATCGACCCAGGAACGCTCAATCCCTATGAGCACGGTGAATGCTATGTAACCGTTGACGGCATGGAGACTGACCTCGACCTTGGACACTATGAGCGATTCACAGGCATTCAGACTACCAAAGCCAACTCCCTGACAACAGGACGCATCTATAAGAGCGTCATCGACAAGGAGCGTCGCGGTGACTATCTGGGCAAGACCATCCAGGTGGTGCCACATATCACCGACGAGATCAAGCGCAATGTCAAGCTCCTCGGGCAAAAGAACCACTATGACTTCGTCATCACGGAGATCGGTGGTACCATCGGTGACATCGAGAGTGCACCGTTCATGGAGGCAATCCGTCAGTTGAAATGGGAACTCGGCAAGCGCGCTGTCTGCGTACACCTTACTTATGTGCCCTACCTCAAGGCTGCCGGCGAGCTGAAGACAAAGCCGACACAGCACTCCGTCAAGGAATTGCAGAGCGTCGGTATCCAGCCCGACATCCTCGTGCTCCGCACTGAGAAGCATCTGCCTGACCAAGTTCGCAAAAAGGTGGCTGCTTTCTGTAACGTCGATCTCGACTGCGTCATCCAGAGCGAAGACCTGCCCAGCATCTATGAGGTGCCGGTGAACATGCAGAACCAAGGCCTCGACACGGCCATCCTGCGCAAGGTTGGTGAGCCCATCGGCGAGAAACCGGGACTCGGTCCCTGGCGTTCCTTCCTCGAGCGCCGCAAGAACGCTACAGAGGAAGTACACATCGGACTCGTCGGAAAGTATGACTTGCAGGATGCCTACAAGAGTATCCGCGAGAGCCTCTCGCAGGCTGGTACCTACAACGACCATAAAACTGTCATCACCTTCATCAATTCGGAGTATATCACTTCCGACAATGTCGCTGAGAAACTCGCAGGACAAGACGGTATCGTCATCTGTCCGGGATTCGGACAGCGCGGTATCGAGGGTAAGATCATTGCCGCCAAATACTGCCGCACCCACGACGTGCCGACCTTCGGTATCTGTTTAGGTATGCAGATGATGGTCATCGAGTTCGCCCGCGACGTGCTCGGCTATGCTGATGCCAACTCTCGCGAGATGGACGAAAAGACACCGCACAACGTCATCGACATCATGGAGGAGCAGAAAAACATCACCAACATGGGTGGTACCATGCGTCTCGGTGCTTACGACTGCGTGCTCCGCAAAGACTCTAAGGTCTATTCCATCTATAAGCAGGAGAACATCCGTGAGCGTCACCGCCACCGCTACGAGTTCAACAACGACTATCAGAAAGAATACGAAGCAAAGGGTATGATGTGCGTGGGCCGTAACCCGGACAGCGATCTCGTCGAGATCGTGGAGATTCCGAAGCTGAAATGGTATATTGGCACACAGTTCCATCCCGAGTATCAGAGCACGGTGCTCAAGCCGCATCCGCTCTTCGTCGACTTCGTCAAGACGGCTATCGCCAACCAGAAGAAGAAATAAGTACTGAGAAGAAAGCAGTATCAAACTGCATAGAATCCAAGGGGCAAGAATGTTTCCTTCACCTTTCTATCTTTCTCAAGAATTAGAGAATTAGAGAATAACTCTATTCCCTAATTCTTGAAATAAGAAGAAGAGCTGGAAATTCTTTAATTCTCTAATTCTTGAAATAGAAAGAAGAGCAAGAAATTCTCGCATTCTTGATTTCTCTTTGAACTAAACATGATTCGGGCCAAAGCCCGAGAGAAAAGATTTATGGATAAGAACAACATTATCGGCTTCGTGCTCATCGCGCTTGTGCTCATCGGCTACAGCTGGTACGCGAAGCCATCGAAAGAGCAGGAGCGTGCGCAGTTTGTGCAAGACTCCATCGCCCAGGCCAAGCGACAGCAGGCTGAGCAGGACGCCAAGACGGCAGCCTTCAACCGCCAGCAGGCCGCCAAGCAGAAGATTGCAGCCGACACGACGGCACTCTTCCACAGTGCTTTGACCGGTCAGGCCAAGGACATCGTGCTGAAGAACAGCAAAGTTGCCATCACGCTGTCGACGAAAGGTGCCACCGTCACCAAGGCGATCATCAACAACTACAAGGACAACATCACTGAGGCAAACCATGTCACGCTCTTCCAGGGCAAGGACCAGAGCCTCACCTACACCATGGCTGCCAAGGAGGTAAATATCTCCACTGCCGACCTTTACTTCGTGCCTTCCAATGTGACAGACTCTACTGTTACTTTCACGGCTACGGCCGCTCCGGGTAAAACCGTCACACTGGCCTACCGTCTCGGCAAGGACTATATGCTCCACATGCAGATGGCTGTCAAAGGTATGGAGGGACTCTTCGCGCCAGGTACCAGCACCATGGACGTGAACTGGAAAGACAAGTGCCGTCAACAGGAGAAGGGCTTCAACTTCGAGAACCGCTATGCTACGCTCACCTACCACAACGTAGAGGGTGGTACCGACAAGCTGAGCGAGACATCTGAGAAAGTTGATGAGGACATCGAGGACAGTATTGACTGGGTGGCCTTTAAAAATCAGTTCTTCTCTGCCGTGATGATTGCGAAGAACAACTTCCAAAGCCACTCGCTGATGACGTCCATCCCACAGCAGAAAGGCTCCGGATACCTCAAGCAGTACGAGGCTAAGATGAAGACCTTCTTTGACCCGAGCGGTAAGACTCCGTCGGAGTTTGAGTTCTACTTTGGTCCTAACGACTTCCGCCTGCTGCAAAAGGTAGAAAAGGAGAGCACATTTGGTCACGACCTGCAGATGCAGCGTCTCGTCTACTTGGGCTGGCCTCTGTTCCGCATCATCAACCGCTGGTTCACGATCTACGTTTTCAGCTGGCTGAGCAAGTGGTTCCCAATGGGCGTCGTGCTGATCCTCATCACGCTGCTCCTGAAGGTGATCACCTACCCGATGGTGAAGAAGAGCTATATGAGTTCCGCCAAGATGCGCGTGCTCAAGCCGAAGCTCGACGAGGCAACCAAGCAATACGACAAGCCCGAGGACGCTATGCAGAAGCAGCAGGCCATGATGGCCGAGTACGCCAAGTACGGTGTATCGCCGCTCTCCGGCTGTCTGCCCATGCTGATACAGATGCCTATCTGGATCGCCATGTTCAACTTTGTGCCTAACGCCATTGAGTTGCGTGGTCAGAGCTTCCTTTGGATGCACGACCTCTCGACTTATGACCCGATCATACAATGGCACAAGAACATCTGGCTCATCGGTGATCACCTGAGTTTAACCTGTATCCTCTTCTGCGGTGCACAGATCATCTACTCATGGTTCACCATGCAGCTGCAGAAAGACCAGATGGTTGGTCAGCAGGCAGAACAGATGAAAGCCATGCAATGGATGATGTATCTCATGCCACTGATGTTCTTCTTCATGTTCAACGACTACTCTTCAGGTCTGAACTTCTACTATTTCGTCTCGCTGATCATGTCGGCCGGCATCATGTTCGTGCTGCGCAAAACCACCAACGACGAGAAGTTGCTGGCCATCCTTGAGGCTCGCTATAAAGAGAACCAGGCCAACCCACAGAAGAAGATGAAGGGTATGATGGCACGTATGCAGGCTCTCCAGGAGATGCAGCAAAAGCAGATGGAGGAGAACCGCCGCCGTCAGGAGGAAATGAAGAACAAGAGAAACGGAAAGAAATAGAAGTAAACAATATAACAATGAGTAACGATGAGGATACTGGCACGCTGCCGGCATCCGGCGTCGTTACTCATTTTTCACGAAACAGCTTGCTGTTTGACAATAAGCAACACGCAGATTTGAAATACGTAGTTTACTTTCTTCAATAATCAACTTACTCCCATGAATAAAGCAATAGCAATGGTGCTGGGTGCCATGCTTCTTGGCACTCCAACGATGAAAGCACAGACGATGATTGAGAAAAACAATATCACGCTCGCCAGCGACCAGATGACGCCTGAGGCTCTTTGGGCCATGGGACGCATCGGCTCGTATGCGGTCTCTCCCGACGGCAAGACGCTGGTCTATCAGGTGAGCTACTATAGTGTCAAGGAAAACAAAAGCCACACGATGCTCTTCGTGCAGCCACTGAAAGCCGGCAAGACGATTGCAAAGGCAACAGCCCTGACCCAAGACGGCAAAAGCGAGACAGATGCCGCATGGATCGAGGACGGCAAGAAGATCGCCTTCCTTCGCGACGGACAGCTGTGGAAGATGAATGCCGACGGTACTGGTCGCGTGAAGATGACCGACAGCAAGATCGACATCGAGGGATTCCTTTTCTCACCCGACGACAGCAAGGTGATCCTCATCAAGAGCCTCCCTTACCACGGCAGCATCAAGAAGAATCCCGATGACCTGCCCAAGGCTACGGGCCGTCTTGTCACCGATTTGAACTATCGTCACTGGGATCACTACGTAGAGAGCATGCCGCATCCGTTCGTAGCCAACGTCAATGGCGACAAGGCTGATGACGGCGTTGACATCCTTGAGGGACAGCCCTATGAGTGTCCGATGGCTCCTTTCGGCGGTATCGAACAGCTGGCATGGAGTCCCGACTCTAAGCAGGTGGCCTACACTTGCCGCAAGAAAGAGGGTGTGGAATACGCCATCTCTACCGATGCCGACATATACCTATATAATATAGGTACGCGCGCGACTCGCAACCTCTGCAAGCCGGAAGGCTACAAAGAGCCGAAGATCGACCCGACAAAGACCATGCGCGACCAGGCTGTCAACCATCAGGCCGGTGACATGCAGGTAGGCTACGATGTCAATCCTAAGTTCTCTCCCGACGGCAAATACATTGCCTGGCAGAGCATGAAGAACGACGGCTATGAGAGCGACCGCAACCGGCTCTGTGTCATGGACCTTGCCACAGGCAAGAAAAGCTATGTCACCGAGAAGTTCGACTCCAATGTCGATGACTATATCTGGAACAGTGACAGCCGCACGCTGTACTTCCTCGGTTGCTGGCATGCCTGCGTGAATATCTACTCGACCGATCTCAACGGCAACGTCAAGCAGCTCACTGACGGCTGGCACGACTTCGGCTCACTGAAACTTCTGGCTCCTGGTAAGCTCATCGCTACGCGTCACTCTATGACAGACCCTGACGACATCTATCAGGTCAACATCAACAAGACTGAGAAAAAGAGCGTTGCCGTCCGCCTCACCGCCGAGAACGACCACATCCTCAACCAGCTTGCCAAGCCCACCATCCAGCAGCGTTGGGTGAAGACGACCGATGGTAAGCAGGAACTCGTGTGGATCATCCTGCCCCCTCACTTTGATGCTAACAAGAAATATCCTACCCTGCTCTACTGCGAGGGCGGTCCTCAGAGTCCCGTCTCACAGTTCTGGAGCTATCGCTGGAACTTCTCCATCATGGCCGCACACGGCTATGTCGTCGTAGCACCTAACCGCCGTGGCCTTCCCGGCTTTGGTTCTAAGTGGAACGAGGAGATCAGCGGCGACTGGACAGGCCAGTGCATGAACGACTATCTCAGCGCCATCGATGACGCAACAGCCAACCTGCCATATGTCAACAAAGACCGTTTGGGTTGTGTAGGTGCCTCTTTTGGCGGCTTCTCTGTGTACTATCTCGCAGGTCATCACGACAAGCGTTTCAAGTGTTTCATCGCTCACGACGGTGCTTTCAACCTTGAGTCGATGTATACAGACACCGAGGAGGACTGGTTCTCCAACTGGGAGTATGACGACGCTTACTGGAATAAGGACATGACAGCCAACGCTAAGCGCACCTACGACAACAGTCCTCATAAGTTTGTAGACAAGTGGGACACACCGATTCTCTGCATCCATGGCGAGAAGGACTACCGCATCAATGCCAACCAGGGCATGGGCGCTTTCAACGCAGCACGTATGCGTGGCATCCCCGCCGAACTGCTCATCTTCCCTGACGAGAACCACTGGGTGCTCAAACCACAGAATGGTATCCTGTGGCAACGCACGTTCTTCAACTGGCTCGACCGCTGGCTGAAAGACAAGAAATAAATCGCAATCATACAAAAGACAAATAAAAAGGTATCCGTGAAAGAGGTGCCTTGCCTCTTTCACGGTTTCAGAAAAAAAGAGAGAATTCCATTATGACAGAAAAACTTCAACGTATTCTCAGCGACAGCAAGGGTGCCCGTTGGACAGCCCTTTTCATTGTCGCGTTCACCATGATGACCGGTTACTTCATCACCGACGTGATGTCGCCGCTGGAAGTACTTCTTGACAAGCCCGTAGCAGCCGGCGGTCTGGGTTGGACCTCAGACGACTATGGCTTCTTTGCAGGCAGTTACGGTCTCATCAACGTATTCCTGCTCATGCTGTTCTTTGGCGGCATCATCCTTGACAAGATGGGTATCCGCTTCACAGGAATCATGTCTTGCGGTCTGATGGTGATTGGCGTATTCATTAAATACTATGGTGTGACGGGTGACTTCGGCGATAGTCGTTTCACCCTGAGCTTTGTCAACTTCTCCCTGCCCATGTCTGCGGCAGTAGCCTCATTGGGCTTTGCCATCTTCGGTGTGGGCTGCGAGATCTGCGGTATCACCGTGTCGAAGATCATCACGAAGTGGTTCACCGGTCACGAGCTTGCGCTCGCCATGGGCATTCAGGTAGCCCTCGCCCGATTGGGAACGGCAGGTGCCATGATGGGCTCACTGCCCTTTGCCAAAGCTTTCGGCGGCAAGGTGGGTGCTCCCGTGCTCCTCGGTCTGGTGCTGTTGGTGATTGGTTTCCTGTCCTTCATCGTTTACACGGTCATGGACAAGAAGCTTGACAAGAGTGTAGAGGAAGCTAAGGGCGAGAAAGAGTTCGAGAAAGAGAAAGAGACGCTCGACGAGGAGTCTGACGACGACTTCCACTTCCGCGACCTGAAGTACATCTTCTCCAACCCAGGCTTCTGGTGCATCTGTCTCCTCTGCCTGCTGTTCTATAGCGGTGTCTTCCCCTTCTTGAAGTTCGCAACCAAACTGATGATCGCCAACTACGGTGTTCCTGAGGATATGGCCGGCATCATTCCGGGTCTGATTCCCTTCGGCACCATCCTGCTGACTCCGCTCTTCGGCTCACTCTACGACCGTATCGGCAAGGGCGCAACGCTGATGCTCATCGGCTCGACCATGTTGGCTGCCGTGCACTTCATCTTTGCTATCCACATCCTGCCCTATGGTTGGTTTGCCGTGATCATCATGATCATCTTAGGTGTCGCCTTCTCCTTGGTACCATCAGCCATGTGGCCGAGCGTTCCCAAGATCATCCCGATGAAGCTTTTGGGCTCTGCCTATGCCATCATCTTCTATATTCAGAACATTGGGCTCGCTCTCGTACCTATGTTCATCGGTAAGGTCAACGGTGCAGATCCGAGCTACACTACGAGCATGAGCATCTTCTGTGGTTTCGGTGTGGCCGCTGTCATCATCTCACTCCTGCTGATTGCCGTGGATAAGAAGAAGCACTACGGACTGCAGGATGCCAATATCAAGAAATAAGCTTCAATTCCCCTCCACAAGGAATCGGAATTCATCCTATTAGAAGCATGGGACTTGTTATCATCAGCAAGTCTCATGCTTTTTTATTTTTCTTCTTTTCTTCTATTCTATCACATGTTTCCATAATTACCTTTTATTATTCTAAAAGCACTACGAAACGTTTGCCACATAAAAATATTTTTTGTAGTTTTGCAAGGACGAGAACGTGTTGAGTCATCTACAAAAAGATTTAAACCATGAAATATCCCATAGGAATCCAGGACTTTGACAAGATTATCAATGAAGGATATACTTACGTTGATAAAACGGAACTCATTTACAAGCTCGTACATGAGGGAAGTTACTATTTTCTGAGCCGCCCTCGCCGGTTCGGAAAGTCATTGCTGATGTCTACGCTTGATGCCTACTTTAGCGGCAAGCGGGAGCTGTTCAAGAATCTTGCCATTGAGAAGCTTGAGGAGGACTGGACGGCCTATCCTGTGCTGCACTTGGATTTGAACACAGGAAAATATAACTCAAAAGACAGTCTCACTCATGCCCTCGATGACTTTCTCAGCAGGTTGGAGGCCAATTACGGAACCTTCCATTCTGAGAAGACGTTGGAACTGCGCTTCATGGGAATCATAGAGAGAATCTATCACAAGACTGGCAAACCGGTAGTGATTCTCGTCGATGAATACGATAAGCCCTTGTTGCAGTCCATCAACAACAAAGAGTTGCAGGAGGACTTCCGCGCTACACTAAAGGCTTTCTACTCGGTGCTGAAGACTCAGGACCGATACATTCGTTTCGCGCTTCTCACCGGAGTGACAAAGTTTGGAAAGGTCAGCGTGTTCTCAGACTTGAACAATCTGATCGACATCTCCATGGACGAGGGCTACGACACGCTGTGCGGAATCACCGAGGAAGAGATGCACCGCTATTTTGAAGAGAGCATCCAGAAGCTCGCCGAACGCTACAAGATCAGCTATGAGGAGACCTGCGCACGACTGAAAAAGCGCTACGACGGCTATCACTTCGTGGAATACGGCACGGGTGTCTACAATCCTTTCAGCCTTCTGAGCACGTTCCGCGCCAGCAAATTCGGCAGCTATTGGTTTGAGACAGGCACGCCGACGTTCCTCGTACAACTGCTGCAGCGAGAGAACTTCTATCTTCCCGACCTCACCCAGCAACAAGTATCGGCAGATATGCTCAACTGTATCGACACCATGGACCGCAATCCTATTCCCGTCATCTATCAAAGCGGCTACCTGACGATCAAGGACTACGACGAGGAGTTTAAGGTATATACTCTCGGCTTCCCCAACGAAGAGGTGGAAGAGGGCTTCGCCAACTACCTCCTACCCTACTATGCTCATACCGGCAGCGAGGGAGCGCCGATGTATGTCCGCAACTTTGTGCTCGCTCTGCGCAACGGTAGGCCTGAGCAATTTATGAAGCGCATGCAGGTGCTCTTCGCCGACACGGACTACAAGATCGTAGGCAACGCCGAACTGTATTTCCAAAATGCGTTTTACATCGTCACGAAGTTGCTCGGCTTCTACACCGAGGTGGAACGAACCATTTCCGACGGTCGCATCGACATGATCGTGAAGACAAAGGATTACATCTATATCTTTGAGTTCAAATACGATCAAAATGCGGACATTGCCTTGCAGCAGATTGAAAACAAGGGTTACGCCCAACCGTTTGTCACTGACGGCCGCAAGATCGTGAAGATCGGTGTAAACTTCTCGCGCGAACACCGTTGCATCGACGAGTGGAAAATAAAAGAATAGAAGCAAACAAATGATGGGAGTAGCGCTAAAGGCCCAAGAAAAAACAACAGCAAACATGACAGAGAGTACAGAAAGCAGCAACCTGCTCAATTTATTCACAGAAGTGAAGGACACCGTCATCCGCCGCATACGTGGCCGGAAAAAGGACGTGGCGCTTGTGCTCTCCAGTGGCGGGGCACGCGGTTTGGCACACATAGGTGCCATCGAGGAACTTCTTGACCGTGGCTACCACATCCGCTCCATAGCAGGAACGTCGATGGGAGCCCTCGTCGCCGGCATGTATGCAACCGGGAACCTCGAGACCTACCGCTCATGGATGCAGACGATCGACAAACGAAAGATTCGGGAACTCACTGACTATTCGCCCAGCTTGGACCATCTGGTCAAAGGCAAGCGCATCATAGACACACTCAAGACCATTGTCCCAGATACCGACATCGACAAGCTGCCCATTCCTTATGCCGCCATCTCCACAGATTGGGAAAGCGGTCACGAGGTGGTCTTCCGCCACGGCTCCCTCTATGAAGCCATACGCGCGAGCATCTCTCTGCCTGCCTACTTCGAGCCTATGCACCTCGGCGACAAGCTGCTCATCGACGGAGGCACCACCAATCCTCTGCCTCTCAACCGTGTGGAGCGGCACAAAGGCGATCTGCTCGTGGCCGTCAACGTCTGCGGACATGACTATGAAGGAGAATTGGAACTGAAACGCACCGCCGAACGTCAGCGTATGGCGTCATCGCGCACCCTGCAACTGCTCAACCGTATCGTACCAGGAGGATTGAAACTCGACTTCAACTACTTCACATTGTTGAACCGTACCGCCAGCATCATGATCCACCAAAACGCGCAGCTCATGCTCAGACTCTGTCCTCCTGATATTCTCCTGGACATCCCCATGCGCAGGTTCAGCGGTTCTGACTATGACAAATCTGAGCGACTCATCGCCATTGGACGCGCAAGAATGAAAAAGGTACTTGATGACTATGAAGAATGACAAGGAGTAAACATCAAATAGCAATCACTTTTTAACCATCAAAAACATGAAAAAGAATGTTCTTTTAGTCATGGCCGTAGCTGCTATGCTGTTTGCCAGCTGCGGAGGAAGCAAGACAAAGTCTGCTGCCGAGGCTACAGACTCAACGGCAACAGCCGACAGTACGGAGCAGGTAGACACCACAGCTCTTGCTCCTGAGACCAAGTCCACACTCAACGCGCTGACCGCACAGGCCACAAGCGCCATTGAGAAGAAAGATCCCAAGCAGGTGACAACAGCACTGGCAGATCTGGCCACCACTTACAAGACTCTGGTCAATGCCGGCAAACTCGACGATGCCAAGGCTTACGGTGCCGCCATCAAGAAATTCGTCAAGGACAATGAGCAGACGCTGAAGAGCGTCGCTACCAACAATACGACCATCGCCGACCTGATCACAAACATCGAGAACCTGCCTACTACCGCAGCCACTACCGCCGACGAAGCCAAGAAGGCTGTTGCCCAAGATGTCGTGAACCTCGCCTCTCCTTACTTGCAGAAGGGTGCCGCCGCTGCTGCCACTGCAGAAGCTGCCGCCGCTGTTTTGAAGAACGCCCCCGCCGCTGCCAAAGCCGCCATCGACGCTGCTCCCGCCACAGCCAAGGCTGCTGCCGAGCAGGCTGCCAACCAAGCCGTCAACAACGCCAAGACCGCTGCTGAGAACAAGGTCAATGAAGAGGCCAACAAAGCTGCGTCCAAAGCCAACGAGGCTGTGACCAAAGCACAGAACAAAGCCGCTGAGAAAGTCAACAAGGCTGCCAACAAGGCCAACGACGCCGTCAATAAGGCTGCCGGGAAGGCACTGAAAGGACTGGGACTGTAAACATCATCCGTCCTGACCATATAACAACAACAAGCCCCCTTGCTACTTCATGCAGCAAGGGGGCTTGTTTGTTATATATATAATAAGGTGTAGTCGCTTATCGGATTCTGTCCATCGACCGTACCAGTTCCTCATCGGCCTTGATACCACGATAGGCCAAAACGAAAAGAATCAGTGCCACCAATGGCAGGCAACCGGCAAAACGAGGATGGAACGTGCCCATATCCTTGAAAAGGTGCAGAACACAGAAAGCATAATAGCCATACCATACCAACGTCAGTACGATATTTGCCACACAAATCTTCATCTGCATCTTGCGCTTCTTGAACAGAGGGATGCAAGCCAGTGTCAGTACACCGGTGATGACCAAGTCGACGAAGAGCAGCGGATGAATCTGATAGCCACCGTTGGCGTAAAGCCCGATGTTATAGAACAGCGCAGGTACACCCATGCCCTTAGGCTCGATGGCTCCCAACGGCAGGCAGAGGCAGACAATGACGGCTGCCAATGCCAACAACAGGAAAACAGTTTGCTTGCGTTGTATCATCAGATCAGATCGTCTTTACGCTCGTTGTCAGCGGGCACCTCGTCAGCGGGATTTCTCCAGTAGATCTTTCCTTCGATAAACTCCTGTGTTGCCAGCAACGACGGCTTTGGCAACTTCTCGTAATAGCGGCTGATTTCAATCTGCTCACGGTTTTCAAACACTTCCTCCAAAGAGTCGTTGTAAGAAGCGAACTCCGAGAGCTTCTTGCTCAGGTCTTCCTTGATCTGAACAGAAATCTGGTTGGCGCGCTTCGAAATGATCACGACACTCTCATAGATGTTACCAGTCTCTTTGCACAAGTCCATCACATTGCGGGTGATGGTGTTTACCGGAGCATTTGATTTTCTATAATCCATTCTATCTATAGTATTATCTATTGTTGATTATCTTTTATTGACTTACGAATTTCCTATTA
Organism: uncultured Prevotella sp.; assembly: GCA_900317685.1. Taxonomy (GTDB): domain Bacteria; phylum Bacteroidota; class Bacteroidia; order Bacteroidales; family Bacteroidaceae; genus Prevotella. The sequence continues at coordinate 13,426 of ONHQ01000001.1, read as the reverse complement.
TTGACTTACAAAAGGCGGGAGGACATCAGTCCTTCGCCGTGCTTGTTATCTTCTTGCATTTGGCAATATATTCCTCAGCAAGTTTGCGTTCCTTCGAGTCGGGATATTCATTGACAAAGCCGTAAGCCTCGTCCTCGGCATCCTGGAAACGCTCCATCTTCTTCGACTCCACGCTCTGCTGCGCCAGCTCGTATTTGCTTTTCATGATCAGCAGGGCGAAGTCCTCGCGGCGCTTGGTATAGGGATAGTCCTTCAAGGCATTCTCTGCCGTGACGATGCAAGCCTCGTAGTTGTTGCCGCCGTCGGAGCAGTTGCCGAAATAGGTTCCGAGGTTGTAATAGAGCCGGGCCGAATAGAGCTCTTTCTCCACAAGCTTGTCCTGCAAGTCGAAGAGGCGCTTCTGTGCCGTCTCCTTCATCTTGGCATCGGGGAAAAGGTCGAGATAGGTCTGAAAAGCCGATATTGCCTGCACGGTCTGACTCTGGTCGAGACGGGGCTCGGGCGTAGACATATAGAGACTTTGACCTACATAGTAATAGGCCATCTCAGCGAAGTAGCCGCGAGGATAGCTCTTGGTGTACTTGCTGAAAGTCTCGGAGGCGGTCACATAGTCACGGCTGCAATATTCAGCCATGCCCAACATATAAAGGCATTCCTGAGCGTCGCGGCTGCCCTTTTCCGGAACGATAAGATCCTGGAGAAGCGTCGTGGCACGGGTATACTTGCCCTCGGCAAAGCACTCCTTGGCGTATTCGTACTTATAGCGATAGTCGGATGACTTATACACTCGGTTGAACTCTTGCGCACAACTGGTGAACAACAAGACGAAACCTAATGTAAGGAGACACGTTTTCTTCATATCTACACTTTTGAACTGCAAATTTACATATAAATATTTTATTCACAAAGGCATAGAACATTTTTTAGCATAAAATGTACGTGCAATGCTATAAAAGTCGTATATTTGCACTTATGAACTTCCAACTTACTTCAAAATACAAGCCAACCGGCGATCAGCCACAGGCAATACGCCAACTCACAGAGGGCATCGAGGCCGGAGACCCTGCGCAGGTATTGCTCGGTGTCACCGGATCGGGCAAGACGTTTACCGTCGCCAACGTCATCGCCAACGTCAACAAGCCTACGCTGGTGCTGAGCCACAACAAGACTTTGGCCGCCCAGCTCTACGAGGAGATGAAGGGGTTCTTCCCCAACAATGCCGTAGACTACTATGTCTCGTACTACGACTACTACCAACCCGAGGCATATCTGCCGGCCACAGACCTGTATATCGAGAAGGATCTGGCCATCAACGAGGAAATCGACAAGTTGCGGCTGGCCGCCGTCAGCGATCTGCTCTCGGGGCGTCAGGATGTCATCGTGGTGTCGTCGGTGTCGTGTATCTACGGCATGGGCGGTCCCGTGGCCATGCAGGAAAGCATCATCGACATCAAGCAGGGCGAGAAAATCGACCGCAACGTGTTCCTGCGCAAGCTCGTCACCGCACTCTATGTCCGCAACGACATCGACCTGCAACGTGGTTGCTTCTCAGTGAAAGGCGACACGGTGAACATCGCCATGGCCTACAGCGACAACATCCTGCGCGTGACGTGGTGGGACGACGAGATCGACAGCATCGAAGAATGCGACGCTGTCACCATGCACACGCTTCAGCGCTTCGAAGACTACCATATCTATCCCGCCAACCTCTTTGTCACCACACAGGAACAGACCAACAGCGCCGTGAGTCATATCCAGGACGATCTCGCCAAGCAAATCGACCATTTCAAGGAGATGGGCGATGACCTGAAGGCACAACGCATCAAGGAACGTGTGGAGTACGACCTGGAGATGATCAAGGAACTCGGCCATTGCTCGGGCATCGAGAACTATTCGCGCTATTTCGACGGCCGTGAACCGGGACAGCGTCCTTACTGCCTGCTCGACTTCTTCCCCAAAGACTATCTGATGGTCATCGACGAGAGTCACGTCAGCGTACCGCAGATCAGCGCGATGTATGGCGGTGACCGTGCCCGCAAGCAAAACCTCGTGCAGTATGGTTTCCGCCTTCCGGCAGCCTTCGACAACCGCCCGCTCCGCTTCGAGGAGTTCCATGAGATGATCCATCAAGTCATTTATGTCAGTGCCACACCTGCTGATTATGAGTTGCAGGAAGCTGACGGCGTGGTCGTGGAACAGCTTATCCGACCCACCGGACTGCTCGATCCGGAGATAGAGGTGCGCCCGTCGGAAAACCAAATCGACGACCTGCTCGACGAGATACTTACCCGCAGCCATCGCGACGAGCGTGTCCTTGTCACCACGCTGACCAAGCGCATGGCCGAGGAACTCACCGAATACCTCCTCAACCACGGCGTGAAGGCCAACTACATCCACAGTGACGTGGCCACGCTCGACCGTGTACAGATCATGAACGACCTGCGCGCCGGTGTCTACGACGTGCTTGTCGGCGTGAACCTTCTGCGTGAGGGTCTCGACCTTCCGGAGGTTTCTTTGGTTGCCATCCTCGATGCCGACAAGGAGGGTTTCCTGCGCTCTCACCGTTCGCTGACACAGACTGCCGGTCGTGCCGCCCGTAATGTCAATGGCAAGGTGATCATGTATGCCGACACCATCACCGACAGCATGCAGAAAACCATCGACGAGACAGCCCGCCGCAGAAGCATTCAGCTTAAATACAATGAGGACCACCACATCACGCCCAAGCAGATTGTCAAGGCCATCAAGAGCTCCATGCCGCAGACCAAGAGCGAGGAGACGAGTATGCGCCGCGCCACCGACAAGCCGATAGCCTACAGCGGACCGGAGGAAACCTCAGTGGTGGCTGCCGACCCGATCATCCTGCACATGACACGACCGGAACTGGAAAAGAGCATCGCCAACACCAAGGCACTCATGGAGCAGGCTGCCAAGAACCTCGACTTCATCCAGGCTGCTCAGTACCGCGACGAGATCGTAAGGCTCGAAAAGCAGTTGGAGATGAAAAAATAACGATGAGAGCTAAAAGAATAACATCGAGAGCTAAAAGAATAAGCAGAGAATGGCAGGGTTCAGCACGCCTTGCCGTCTCTCTATCCTCCCTATCTCTTCTATGGTCCTCCCTATCTCTTCTATAGCTTCTATAGTCTCTACAGCTTCTATCATCTCTATTCCTTCTATACCAAACAAACGTTAAAACCAACACCCCGCCTTTGTAATACCACATTATTTCGTAACTTTGCAATATTATAGGCAAACTTAGGATTATGAAGAAAATCATCATCGCATTGCTGGCCTTGATGCCCTTGGCATGTATGGCCCAGAACACATGGGAAGCACCCTCTGTAGACTCCACGCAGATCAAGGCGGAGCAGGCCCAAAAAGCCAAGGCCGAAGCACAGAAGAAACTGGAGAATGCCAAATATCTCGCCGGTGCCGTACCTGAGATCGACGGCAAGGTGGTCTTCACCCTCGACCGCGACGTCCCAGGAAAGACCGCTGACCAGATCTATTCCGCCGTCTACGGTGCCCTGCAGGCGCTCACCCAGGAGCAATGCGAGTTCCCCAACAGCAAGATATCCGTGGTCAACAAAGGCGAGCACACCATCGCCGCCCGCTACAAGGAATGGCTGGTATTCCAAAGCTCCTTCCTCTCGCTCGACCGCACCGTATTTAACTACACGATCATCGCCCAGGCTACCGACGGTCACATCCACTGCACCATGGAGCGCATCTCCTATCAGTATGAGATGGACCGCGGCGACTCCGAGGGTATGTCGGTCAAGGCTGACGACTGGATCACGGACAAGCACGCACTGAACAAGAAAAAGACCAAGCTCTATAAAGGCAGTGGCAAGTTCCGCCGCAAGACCATCGACCGCAAGGACAACATCTTCGGCAAGATCTGCAAAGCCTTAGAGATCAAATACTGATCCCTTACCATCCCCCTCAAGAGCAGGCAATCTCCCCCAAGAGCCGGGAAAGAGCCCCCGCGCAGCCCTGTGGTTTTGGTGTTCCGTTCGCCTGGTTACAACCAGGCGCGCCCCCTTGTCTACAATCAGGCGCGCCCCCTTGCCCACAGCCACCCGCGCCCCCTTGCCCCGCATGCTCCAACGCTCTCCCCTCCCCCTCCTTCCTTTAGCTAACAACAAAGCAAACAAAAGATTGACAGATGGACGACAACTCACAGATTGAACACCGCAGCAGGCTCGAGCCTATCAAGCGCCGGGGACAGTATCCCGTTTTGCGCAACTGGCTCAACGCCATCTTCATGATCGGCGCGCTCATCGGCGTCGCCGTGTTCTATTGGTCCGACAACACCGTCGGCACGATCATCATTCTCGCTTCCATGGTTTTCAAGATCATCGAATGCGGACTAAGATTTCTGAAATGAAGAAGATACTCTCGCTGCTCTTCCTTCTCGCTATCCATTGCTCGCTGTCCATGGCGCAAAGCACCTTAGGCAATGACAACTTCAACCAAATCAACGAGAACGGAGACATCAGCCGCAGAAACGGAAGAAACAACACCGACTCGCTCGGATCGGACAAAGAGATACCCAAGGGCATCTATGTCTGGACCGTCGACGAGCGCTTTGGCGACCGCACGCCCGCGCCGCTCGACACCATGTCGCACATGTTTCCCAACACTGTCTTCGCCACGGGACTTCGTGGAGAATACAACACTACGGGCAACCTCGGATCGGCACGGCAGACCCGCATCTTCATTGACCGACACAACCAGGGGCAGTTTATCTTCACCCAGCCCTACGACTATTTCGTGAAGCCCGTCAGCGAGTTTCACTTCACCAACACGCTCTCGCCATTCACAAACCTCACGTATAACAACTGCGGCAACCGTACCAACGGTGAGGATCACTTCACCGCGAAGTTCGGCGTCAACGCGGGCAAGAAGCTCGGCGTCGGTTTCAACTTCGACTATCTCTACGCCCGTGGCTACTACGACAGCCAGGCTGCCTCGCATTTCAACTATACGATGTATGGCTCCTATCTGGGTGAGCGCTATCAGGCCCATCTTCTCGCCTCCACCAACCACGAGAAGGTGACCGAGAACGGCGGTATCACCAACGACGACTACATCACGCATCCCGAGGCCTTCACCGACAACTATGCCGAGAACGAGATACCGACGATGCTCACTCAAAACTGGAACCGCAACGACAACCAGCACATCTTCTTCTCACAGCGCTACAGCATCGGATTCAACCGCAAGGTGCCGATGACAGCAGAAGAGATCAAGGCGAAGAAATTCGCCTTGGAGTCCAAGAAAGAGGAACAGGAGCAGGAGGACAAGGAAAAACTTGAAAAAGAGGCCGCAAAGCGTGGCGCAAAGCTCTCCGAGAAGGAACTGAAAAACAAGAAGAAGTTCACCGGAAGACCCGACGACGCCAAAATCGCTGAAGGACCTGCCAAGACTGACTCCATCGACAAAGGCGGACGCATCAGCGTCAGCAGCAAGGCCGTGGCCGACAGCCTCATCGCTGCCGAGAAAAAAGCCAAGACCGACACCTCGTGGCTCAAGAACGAGTACGTCCCGGTCACCAGTTTCATCCATACCCTTGCCTTCGACAACTACCGCCGCATCTACGAGGCTTATCAGACTCCGGCCAACTACTATCTCGACAAATACACCGTCGCTGAGAAACTCTCCGGCGACTCTATCTACGACCAGACCAAGAGTTGGACCTTGCGCAACACGTTTGCCATCTCGCTGCTCGAAGGTTTCAACAAATGGGTTAAGACGGGAGCCAAGATCTTTGCCGAGCACGAGCTACGTCATTTCACGCTTCCCGACTCCGCAGGGGTGCGTTCCTGGAATGAGAACGCGCTGAGCATTGGCGCACAACTCAGCAAGACACAGGGCAAGACACTTCACTACAATGTGACCGGAATGCTCGGTGTGGCTGGTATCAACGCCGGAGAGATACACATCAACGGTGGCGTGGACCTTAATTTCCCGCTCTTCAAGGACACGATGACGCTCGCCGCATCGGGGTTCTATGCCCACGAGAAGCCCTCGTTCTACTATCGTCACTATCAGAGCCGCCACTACTGGTGGGACGATGAGGACATGAGCATGATCGACCACCTCCATCTGCAAGGACTGCTCAACTATCAGAAGACACGCACGCAACTGCGATTCGCCTTCGACGAGCTACGCAACTACACTTATTTCTCCACGGGCTACACCACCGACAACGATCAGCGCCTATATAATAAGGTGTCGGTCAAACAAGCCGGCTCGCCCATCAGCGTGTTCACGGCCGAGGCCCGACAGAATTTCACGTTTGGCCTCCTCAACTGGGAAACTGTGGCCACCGTGCAAAAATCGACGGATGAGGATGCGCTGCCCCTGCCGTTGCTGAATGTCTACACCAATCTCTATCTGAAGTTCAAAATCGCCCACGTGCTGAAATGCGACTTAGGTGGTGACCTGCGCTACTTCACCGAGTACAACGCGCCGGAATATGTGCCGGGCATCGGACAGTATGCCGTGCAGGATAACGACAGCAAGGTGAAAGTCGGCAACTGCCCGATCATCAATGTCTATGCCAACTTCCACCTCCAGCACACGCGGTTCTTCGTGATGATGAGCCATGTCAACGCCAGCATGGGCAAGAAAAACTATTTCTTCGCTCCGCACTATCCGCTCAACGGCAGTGTCTTCCGCTTTGGCATCAGCTGGAACTTCTTCAACTAATGTTCTGGTAGAATAGGTTTAAAGTTCTTGACAAAAGCACATCACCGTGCACTTTCATTCTATAGAAGCGGCTGAGCCTTGGAAACGAAAAAATCGTCTTCAAACAAACAAAAAGCCGTCTTCTCATCATCAAAAAGGTACTTTGCCCATGTCATCACGCTTAGATGACATGGTCAGAAAGGTGAGATGACCACATCAAAGAGGCGTGATGACAGCATCAAAAAGGTACTTTGAGGAGAAATTCTTTATAGATTTTCCCTCAAAGTACCTTTTTCATTTCCCCTCCAGCCCTTAAATCCATATACCATACTAACTATTAAATATTCACGAAAAGCCACCTGAAAATCGCAAAGATCCGGACAAAGGACATCTCGCTCAAAAAAACATTCTCAGAGCTGTTCTTTTGTCAGTCTATCCAACAGACATAGATTTACACTATACACTAATTATAGCCTCAAAGGGGCTGAAGCATGGGCAACTCCAGTCAAGCAACGATAGGAGTGCAGACTGGGGATGGGAATGACCTTGGCAACAGCTAAGGTGAGTGACCCAAGGGGGCACACGATCATCTTATGCGCATTGATGATAGAAACGAACACGTAATGAGCCATAAGCCTATTCAACAACCGTCTCCAAACGTTTCAAATAATTAAAAACCGAAAACAGAAACGCCCTATTTACAGAAGAATCTAAATCTTTTTTGATTTTGGGGTACCCTTTCTCAATCGCATTACGATTTGATAACGTAAGAGAATTTAAAATAGACTAAACTAAAAGGTTATGAGTAAAATGTTAAGACTGACTTTCTTGCTCACTTGTCTCTTAACGCTTTGGGCCGCACCGGTCTTGGCTCAGGGAGACGATGCAGCACTGAAAGTGAAGAACGCACCACTGCCACAGGTACTGAGGCAACTGGAGCTGAAGACCGATTATCGGTTCCTCTACATCAACGACGACCTGAAGGGTTACACCTTCTCAGGCAAGTTGACGCTAAAAGACATCAACTCCACGATGACACAACTGCTTGAGGGCAAGCCGCTCGGCTATACCATCAACCAGCAGTACATCACCATCACCAAACAGGGTGCACAGCCCGCCGCCTCTACCTATGTTCTAAAGGGTAAGGTCGTCGACGAGAACGGTGCCGAACTGCCGGGCGTGAACATCCGGGTGCAGGGATCGAAGACCTATGCTGTGACCGGACTCGATGGCAACTTTAGCATCGAGGTACACGCGGGCGACGTTCTGCGCTTCACCTTCATCGGCTACCGCGAGGAGATCGTCGCCGTAAAAGGCAAGAAGACGCTCGACGTCGACATGCGCCCCGACGCTCATACCCTGAAAGACGTGCAGGTCGTTGCCTTCGGTACACAGAAGAAGGAGAGCGTGGTGAGCTCCATCACCTCCATCCGGCCGGGCGACCTGAAGACCTCCAGCTCTGACCTTACCACAAGTTTCGCCGGACGTATCCCAGGCATGGTGGCCTGGCAGACAGGCGGTATGCCCGGTGCCATGACCGAGAACGAGATGAACACGAAGTTCTACGTGCGCGGTATCACCTCCTTCCAGTCCGGAGCCAACACCGACCCACTGATTCTCATTGATGGCGTAGAGTCTTCGAAAGTCGATCTGGCCCGTCTGACCGTAGAGGACATCGAGACTTTCAACGTCATGAAGGATGCCTCGGCAACGGCCATGTACGGCGCTCGCGGTGCCAACGGTGTCATTCTCGTCACCACAAAGAAAGGTGAGGAGGGCACCGTCTATACCTCAGTGCGCTACGAGGCTATCATGTCGGAGCCAACCAAGGAGATCGACGTCGTCAACCCGATTGACTATATGAAGTACTACAATCAGGCACAACTCGACGACAATCCTTCCGCCACGCCAAAATACTCGCAGGAGCGCATCGCCATGACTGCCAGCGGCAAATATCCTTCTTGGGCTTATCCTGCCAATGACTGGTACAGCACGCTCTTCAAGAAGCGCAACATCAACCACCACGTCGGTGTAAACATCCGCGGCGGTTCGAAGATCATGCAATACTATGTCTCGCTGAACTACAACCACGACTCGGGTATGCTCAAGACCGACAAGCTCAACCAGTTCGACGTGAACATCAACACCAACCAACTTTCGTTCCGTACCAACCTCACCATCGACTTGAAGCCGGGCATGCGCCTGCTCTTGAGTTCAGCCACCAACTGGGACAAGTACCACGGCCCACTGGCCAATGTGCAGGAGGCTTATAGCTATGTCTTCCAGGCCTCACCGGTGGACTTCGCCCCATCCTATCCGGCCGATGACACTTACAATTGGCCGCACATACGCTTCGGCGTGCCCACGGGCAGCAGCACTGTCAAGGACAACCCCTACGCCTATATCCATTCTGGTTATCAGGAGCGCAACCGTTACTCCACGTCCAACCGCATTGAGTATATCTACAATCTTTCGCGTCTCATCAAGGGCTTGGAGTTCCGTGCCAACGTCTCCTTGGTCAAGACAGGATACTATTCCACCCCCTACAAACTCACACCTTATCTCTATTCTCTCAAGGAGTACGACAACCAGACTGGCAAGTTCTCGTTGACACCAACCAACCAGACTGAGGCAAGCCGAACGCTTACCATAGGTGACAAGGACAGCTATGGTAGCACACAGCTCACCTATGAGGCACGACTGTATCACACGGCAGCATGGGGCGATCACCAGACATCTCTCACAGCCGTGGCTAACGCTGAGCAGAAATCCGACAACCAAGCCGACGAGGTGCTCAACGCCATGGAGCATCGCAACATGGGTTTGTCCATGCGTGGCACCTATGGTTTCAAGGACAGATACTTTGCCGAGGCTAGCTTTGGCTACAACGGCTCAGAACGATTTGCAAAGAAAAACAAGATGGGCTTCTTCCCCGCTGTCGGTGCAGCCTATGTGCTGTCAAAGGAGAAGTTCATGAAACCGTTGGAGAAAATCATTCCTTTCCTCAAGCTCCGCTATTCGTGGGGTAAGGTCGGCAACGACGGTATCATCGACGAGCCACGTTTTGTCTACCTTGAGCAGGTCAACCAGCGGGGCAGCATCGACCCGCGTCCGGGTGTGGGACTGGCCAACACCAAGGGCTACAAGATTAAGTTCTACGCCAATCCGAACATCAAGTGGGAGGTCAACGAGCAAAACAACCTGGGTATCGAGACCAAGCTGTTTAACGGACTCTTCGATATTCAGATGGATTTCTACAAGCAAGTGCGCCACAACATCCTCGACTATCGTCGTGTGGTGCCGGCCAACATGGGACTGGAATACTACCAGCTAGCCAACATCGGCGAAGTAAAGGCACACGGTTTTGACTTTTCCGGCAAGATTCAGAAGGCTTTCACACCTGACTTCTGGGTCATCTTAAACACCACCTTCACCTATAGCCGCGCGAAATTCAAGTCATTGGAAGAGGCCGCCGACAAGCCTGAATGGCAGCGGCAGGTGGGACACGACATCAGCCAGCAGATTGGCTACATCGCAGAAGGACTTTTCCACGACCAGGCCGAGATTGACAATGCACCCACGCAGAGCGGTGACGTACGCCCAGGCGACATCCGCTACCGCGACATCAACGGTGACGGCAAGATCGACATCAACGATGCCGTGCACATCGGCTACCCGACCACGCCGCGTATCATCTATGGCTTCAATGGCAACATCAACTACAAGCAGTTCGAGTTCCTCTTTGCTTTCCAGGGCTCTGGACAGCGCTCGTTCTTCATCGACCCGGAGGCCATCACACCATTCTGGGGTGGTACGGCCATGTTGCAGGCTATCGCCGACGACCATTGGACAACCGACAACATGAACAGCCAAGCTTTCTGGCCACGTCTTTCACTGAGAAGCATCACCTACCACAATGCTGAGGAAAACAGAAGTGCCAACAACTCGGTCACGACCTATAGTACCTACTTCATGCGGTCATGCCATTTCCTGCGCTGCACATCACTGGAATTCGCCTACAATGTCCCGGCCAAGATACTGCGCAAGATGGGAGCTAAGACGCTGCGCATCTATGTACGTGCCAACAATCCCTTCCTCATCTCCAACTTCAAGCTGTGGGATGTCGAGCTCGGCAGCAATGGCTTCAACTATCCTATCCAGCGCACCTACTCCGCAGGTTTCAACTTCAGCTTCTAAGCCCTGCGTTACAAGTGCTCTGTTCCGTATGACGCTGCTGCGCAGCGTCCCCATACATAAAATAAAGAAACAATGAAAATCAAGAACATATTGCTTTTGTTTGGCGGTTTTCTCTCGCTGACATCTTGCAACAAGTTCCTCGACCTCGTGCCGGAGAACGATATCACCACCATCCCCTCCATCTACGAGGTCCGCAAGAACGTAGAGGAACAGGAGGCCGACTGTTATTCCTATATCAGTTCCTTGGCCGAACCACCATATAATATTGGCATGATGGCCTCTGACGAATGGGTGGCCAACCAGTACGCACGTACCACACCGCAAGGACAGGGTAGCACGACGCTCTCGTGGGCCAATGTCGCCGACGGACAGCAGAATGTGCAGAGCCCTATCGATAATAAATGGACGCAGGCCAGCTACTACAATGCCCTTCGCTACATCAATCTCTTCCTAAAGTATGTGCCCAACACATACGACATGACAAGTGACGAGAAGCGTGAATGGATGGCTGAGGTCAAGGTGCTCAAGGCCTTCATCTATTTCCAGCTCGTCAAGCGCTACGGCCCTATCATCCTCGTACCAGAGAACATTGAGGCTAACGCCTCGCTCGACGAGATGAAGCAGCCACGCCAGCCCATTGACACATGCTTCAACGCCATCGTATCGCTCATCGACGAGGCCATCAACGACGGATTGCAGTCTAAGGCACAACAAATCACCTCTCATCAGGCTTACTTCAACCATGAGAGCGCACTGGCACTGAAAGCTGTGGTGCTTACCTATGCGGCCTCACCACTCTTTAACGGCAATACCGACTACGCCGACTTCAAGAACCGCAACGGCGTGCAGCTTTTCCCACAGCAAAAAGACCCGGAGAAGTGGCACAAGGCCGCCGTGGCCTGCGACGAGGCTATCAAGGCCTGCGAGTCGGCAGGATACAAGCTCGTCAGTGGCAACACATCAAAAACGACAAAACTGCTCAATACGATGTTGGATCTCGAGCAGCGCACACAGGCTCCCAACTACGACAACACCGAGTCCATCTTCTCTGTGAAGTCGCCAAATACTTATATGTACTATGCCTATAAGCTCTATTCATGGATTCTTCCTTACATGAAGTCGTCGGACTACTATAACTACGATTCCAAAAACTTCGGCAGTCTGGCTCCTACCATGAAGATGGTTGAGATGTACTATACCGACAAGGGACTGCCTATCGATGAAGATCCGTCGTGGGACTATGCTTCGCGTTTTACAGGCATGAGCCAGGAGACCGACCAAGCTACCTACGACAAGGTCATCCCGGCTGGTACGCCTGTTCTGAACTTGCATCTGCGCCGCGAACCTCGCTTCTATGCCGACATCGCCGCCGACCGCACCTATTTCCAGCGCGGACCTGAGAAGGAGAACAAATGGTCGACAGATTATAACCTGCTCGTCAAAGCCTACAAAGGAGAAAGTTTCGGTACCGATGCCAACTCTGTCCAAGAGGACATCCCACAGAACCTCACGGGCTACTGGGTGAAAAAAACGCTCTACTCCGACATCGCCGGTAAGAACTATTCCACCAGCTATCCTTCCAAGGGCAGCGACGACCCCTTCTCTCTGATCCGTCTTGCCGAGCTCTACCTCATGGACGCTGAAGCTTGGAACGAGTACGAGGGACCAAGCGAAAAAGTCTACGCGCCGCTCAACAAGGTGCGTGAACGCGCCGGAATCCCAGACGTGCAAGCCTCGTGGCGACAGTCCAAACATCCCAGCATGATTCAAACCAAGGAAGGCATGCGCTCCATCATACAGCAGGAGACAAACATTGAGCTGAGCTTCGAGGGGCAGCGCTACTTCAACCTCTTGCGCTGGAAAAAAGGTGAGGAGCTCGGCGAGCCCGCCTATGGTTGGAACATCATCGGTGACAACGCCGCTAGCTTCTATAACAACTGGCACGGCCCCGTAGTCGTCTGGAACAAGCGTAAGTTCGTTGCTCCACGAGATTACTTCCACCCCATCCGCACCGAGGAAATTCAGATCTCCGGCTGCAAGCAGAACCCGGGATGGTAATAATGGATAATGTATAGTGTATAAATTATAAGCTATAAGTATGAAAACAACGCTTATCAATATATCAGCCGCCTGCTTGCTTGCTCTCGCAATGACAGCGTGCAGCAGTGACGACGAAAAGACGTTCGGCGTAACACCCGACGCTGCCAGCGTGTCCTTTACGCCACGGTCGGGCGGAGCCGTAATGCACTACGCTCTCCCTTCCAATCTCGACATCCAGTCCATCCGCGTGCGATACACCGACGCACAGGGCAAGGAGGACATCGTGGAAGGTTCCTATCTTGCCGACTCGCTGACGCTGGTCGGCTTCAACGAGGCTCGCACGGATGTGCCGGCTTATATCTCGTATGTCAACCGCCAGGGCGATGTGTCCCAAGTAAAGAAACCTCCATTTGAGACACTATACAAAAAAGCCCCAGCCTCGCTAGTTTTGAGTGAGACTGGGGCTATTTCGTGTTTTTCCACACCATAA